>JAJQFE010000052.1 GCA_021201295.1 Tannerellaceae bacterium
GGCCACGACTGGGTGTAACCCGCAGTTATTGGCTAAGGCCGATCTGCGATTCACATTCAAGTCCTCCGGACTTACGATTCGTAACTTTGTCATTTTTAAAATTTAGTTTTTACACAGGCTCTCCGGAGGGGAAAGAAGAATTGGATATTCAAACACTTAACTGCATGGTAGATCTCCCGACCACGACTGATCTGGAGATCCCCTTACATAGGTTTACCTTTTATTTTACTTGTATAGAGAGGCTGTTCTTAATCTCTTCCGCCGAGGTGGCTATATGGATAATAAATTCCCCGGGTTCTGTTACGAACCGTTTTTGGGTTTCGTCATAGAAGCCTAACTCTGCAACCGGGATGGTGATCTCTACTGCTTCACTTTCTCCCGGGTTCAGGAATACTTTCCGGAATCCTTTGAGCTCTTTGACCGGACGCAGGACAGAGGCGTCTACATCACTGACATAGATCTGGGCTACTTCCGCTCCCCGGTGGCTACCGGTATTGGAAAGTGTAAACAGGACGTGGATACTATCCTCCTGGCCGTATTCCTTTTTATCTGTCATGAAATTGTCAAACAGGAAGTCCGTGTAGGATAAACCATGTCCGAACGGATATACTACCGGTTGGTTTTTAGTGTCGAACCACCGGTAGCCCACTAAAATATCTTCATCATAGTTCACTATCCCTTTTCGTCCCGGGAAGTTATTATAGGCATGTGCCGGGATCTGGTCCAATGAATAAGGAATGGTGAAAGGCATTTTACCGGAAGGATTGGCTACTCCGCTCAGAACATCCGCAAAGGCATGTCCTGCTTCCATGCCATTGAACCAACCCCACAGGATCGCAGGCGCTACAATGGAAGTGGCTACCATGTCTACCGGAGAACCGGCAATCATAATGACTACCGTATTGGGATTCACTTTGGAGATTTCCTGGATCAGTTTTACCTGTCCATAGGGTAGATCCATATAGAGTTTGTCAAAAGATTCCGTATCGTAGTCATGGTTTAACCCACAAAAGATCAACGCAACATCTGAGTTTCTCGCTACTTCAATTGCTTCGTCCAGCAGCTGTTCATTGATTCCGCCTCCATCTGTAAAGTAACCGGCACTCTGTCCGTTATTCGCTCCTTCAATAAAAGTAGAGGTCTTTTCGTAACCCTGGGCAAAATTCACCTGCACCTTATCTCCCCATCTGTTCCGGATTCCTTCCAGTGGGGTGATCTCATAGAGTGCCTTAATTTCCGAGCTCAGTCCTCCGTCGGAATGTTTACGGGTTGCATTATCCCCGATCACTGCTACCGAATTTATTTTATTCAGATCCAGTGGCAGCAGGCTGTTTTCATTTTTCAACAGCACCACCGCTTCAATGGCGGATTGATAGGCTTCCTGTTGGTGCTCCGGTGTATTGATACTACCCTGGTTAAATCGTTTTTTAGGATCCAATACGTTGGTGCGGATCATGACCCGGAGGACATTCGCCACTTTCTCGTCTACCAGGCTTTCCGGGATTTCTCCTCTTTCTACTGCTTCGATCAGTGGGTTGGCAAAATACCAGTCATCATAATTGGGTATATCCGTTCCCATTTCCAGGTCTAATCCGGCGAATGCTGATTTGACGGTGCTATGGGCCGCATTCCAGTCTGTCAGGTAGACTCCGTCAAAGCCATATTCCCCTTTCAGGATATCACGGACCAGGTAGGTATTTTCCGCACACCATTCGCCCCGGAATTTGTTATAGGCTGCCATGACCGTTAGGGCTCCGCTTTCTTCCACGGCTGCTTTGAATGCGGGCAGATAAATTTCCCTTAGGGCACGTTCCGAGGCATATACATCGATGGTAGTACGTTCTGTTTCCTGGTTGTTTAATGCATAGTGTTTCACACTGGCAGCCACGTCTCTGGACTGCAATCCCTGGATATACGGGACCGCCAGCCGGGCAGAAAGGAACGGGTCTTCACTCATGTATTCGAAGTTCCGTCCGTTTAACGGGCTACGGATAATATTCACTCCGGGTCCTAACAGGACATCTTTCTCTCTGGCACGGGCTTCTTCTCCCAGGACTTCTCCCCTGCGATATGCCAGTTCCGGGTTCCACGCTGCCGCAAAGGCGGTTCCGGTAGGGAAATAGGTGGCGGAGTCGTTGGTCCACCCGGCATAGGCCCAATCGTGGCGGTTGATCTCAGCCCGTACTCCGTGAGGCCCGTCGGAAAGGCTCCATTCCGGAATGCCGAGGCGGGGAACACCGGAGACATAAAATTTGGAATTTCCATGCAGCATACCCACTTTTTCTTTCAGGGTCATGCGTTTGATTAAATTTTCAATACGTTTTTCCACTTTCGGATCTTTTTCATAAAAGTTCTGTGCATATAAACCGTTACCTGTGAACACAAGTAAAACCAGTAGACAGCCCACCCATTTTTTCATATACAATTAATTTAGAAAGGTATGTAATAATGATTGTTTACTCTTATAACAAAGATAGGGGGCCGCCAGTTATTCCTCCGGGGGATTTGTTACCGTCAAAGGGGAAGATCGTTAAGGCCGGGGACAAAATGTAATCAATCAGGGGCTGGTTTGTATAACGGAAGAGATGGACACACAGATGACGCAGATCAGAGAGGATGACCACAGAGTTTTTATATATTAAATAAAATCTGCATCCATCTCTCTGATCTGCGTCATCTGTGTGTCCATACTAACGGACTACTCTGTCGTTAATCTAATTCTTTGATCTTAATGTTTTTGAACCAGACTTCATCTCCATGATCCTGCAGGAGAATATGTCCTTCGGACAGATTTCCGAAGTTGGGCCAGTCACGATATTTACTGTAAGCTACCAGTGCATTGAACATCTGGGTGTTGCGTTCGTATTCCACGATCTTTACCCCGTTCAGCTAGTGTTCTACATGGTTGCCGTTGACGATCACCATGGCCGTATTGAAATCGTCAAAACTGAAATTGAAAGTACCGCTCCGGTCGGATGGGATCAGGTCATATAAAGAACCTAATGTGCGGTTTCCGTTCACTCCTAATTTCGCATCCGGATGGTTGTCGTCATCTAAGATCTGGAATTCACAGCCAATGGCTGATCCGTCTCCTTTGTTCAGTTCCGGATCAACGAAATATTTAATACCGCTGTTGGCTCCCTGGGTTATTTTGAAGTCGGCTTTCAAGACAAAGTTTTTGTATTTCCGGGTGGTGATAATATCTCCTCCGTTGGTGGATTCTCCTTCGTCACTTTTCAATACTTTCAGGATCCCGTTTTCAATCTTCCATCCTTCGGAAGGAAAGGTATGGATTTTAGCCCCTCGCCAGCCTTCGGTGGTTTGCCCATCCCATAACAGTTTCCATCCCTCCCGGATCTCTCCTTCGGATAACTGGTTCGGGGTTTCTGTCCGGGTGGGCTGTTCATGTCCGGGATTCCTTTTAACGGGTTGTCCGGCAAATAGTCCTCCTGTGTAACACAGGATACATGCGGTCAGTAATAATTTTTTATACATATGCTTTTTCGTTTCTTCCCTGATGCCTGTGGCATTTAGATTTTATAATATTCTTCCCATCCTTTGCGCGGAGGTATGCCGGTCAGCATAGCATTGGCAAACGGATTATTGGTTACCTCTTTGGTGTTCCTGTCAAACAGGATCGGTGTGTTAAGACGTTGGGCCATCACTCCTAAACAGAATACCTGGCTCAGTGGGCCGGCAATTTCAAACGGTGAATGAGCTTTCTCATCTCCACGACAGGCTAACAGGAAGTTGGCATAGTGGTTGGAGGTACTTTCCGGTACTTCCGGGAGTCTGGGTTCCATCTCTTTTGCGAGCTCTTCCGGGATGATAGATAAGGTGCTGCCGTGGCTGCCTCCTTTAAATATCAGGTCTTTACTGTAGATGATCTTTCCCGGGTTGAGCCGGGTGGGTTGTAGCTTACCTCCTGCCACGGTAGGGATGTTCGGATCTATATCTGAGGTTCCGTATCCGGCGGGAACCGGTGGCACATTATCCACTCCGTCATACCAGGTAATATCTACGGCCGGCATATCTCCTCTGCGGGGGAAACGGAATAACAGGGTGGAGGACATGGGGAAGAAATAGTCATTGTGCCCTTCCAGTTTGAGTGGGGTCACTTCGTAGGGAAGACCCAGGTCCAGGAATTCATGGACCGTATCCAGAATGTGTGCTCCCCAGTCTCCTAAGGCACCCATACCGAAATCGTACCAGCAGCACCAGTTCCCGTGATGATATCTTTCGTGGTAATCGTGATGGTGGGTAGCCATCAGCCAGGTGTCCCAGTTCATGCCGGGAGGGATAGGCTGTCCTTCCGTGAATTTACGGATGTTTGTATCCCATCCATGTCATCTGCGGGAAGAGTTCATATGGGCGGTTACTTCGGTGACATCTTTGATGATCCCTGCTTCCTGCCAGGCTTTGAACTGGAAATAGTTGGCTTCGGAATGTCCCTGGTTTCCCATCTGGGTCACTACGTTTGTATGTTTTTTAGCGGCCTGGATCATTAATTCCCCTTCCAGGAAGGTGCGGCACATCGGTTTTTCCACATATACGTGTTTGCCTAAGGCCATGGCCATCATACAAACCGGGAAATGGGCGTGGTCGGGAACTCCTACGGTGACAGCCTCGATCTCGTTACCCATTTGATCGAACATCTGCCGGAAGTCCCGGAACTGTTTGGCTTTGGAAAATTTACCCATAATCTCCAGGGTATGTTCTGCTCCCATATCTACGTCGCAGAGTGCGACAATATTGGCTAAGCCGGTTTTCTCAAATTCCCGGATTATTTCTCCTCCCCGGAATCCGATGCCGATACAGGCCAGGTTGATTTTACGGTTGGCACCCGCTACTCTTTGGTAGCTTTCGGCGCTCAGGGCGGTTGCGGAACCCCATTGGCTGACAGCTAATCCTGCCGTCATCAGGCTTCCTTGTTTAAGGAAATTTCTACGTATTACCATATTTTTCGTTTTTCATGTTATTAGATATCTTTTGTTGTGTTTCAGGATGGTTGTTCTATATCAATCCAGGTTTAATCTTTGTGTTTTTCCCTTTCAAAGGTAAAGAATTTGAGATAATCCGGCTGCATTTTTCCTGATAAGTTTCTGATAAATTTAATTTCCTGTTTAATTGGGGTTATCCGGACCTGCCGGATTTGGTTAAGGCCGATCTCCGATTGTCATCCGGCAGCACCGGATTTGACATATTCCTGTCCGGATAATCCCCGGTTTTTCCGGATAAAATCTCTTTAGGATAATCCTGTATTTATTAACTAAATAATCGTGGTTTCTTTCCTGTACAAACAGCCTGTGTAACAAATTATTTAGTAAATTTGCAGATCAAATGAAAATTACCAATGGATATCGTTGTAAAAGAGGTTACTGATAAAAAGAAGCTGAAGAAGTTCGTTAAGTTTAATATCGATTTATATAAAGACAATCCTTATCATATTCCTGGTCTGATAGAAGAAGAAATGGTTACGCTGGATCCTAAAAAGAATCCGGCATTTGAAGTCTGCGATGCTGTCCTGTTCCTGGCTTACAGGAGGAAGGAGATCGTAGGAAGGATTGCCGGGATCATCAATCATCCCAGTAATGAAGCCTGGGGCCAGAAGCATGCCCGTTTCGGATTTGTTGATTTTATAGATGACGAGCAGGTGGTGGATGCTTTGTTTGCTGCGGTGGAAAAGTGGGCGAAGGGATATGGCATGAAAGTTTTACACGGGCCATTGGGTTTTACGGACCTGGATCATGAAGGGATGCTGGTTGAAGGATTTGACCAGTTGGGGACTATGGCTACTATTTATAATTATCCCTATTATCCGCAGCATATGGAACGGATGGGATATGTGAAGGACCAGGACTGGCATGAGTTTAAGATCTATATTCCGGAGGGTATTCCTAAAAAGCATCAGCGGGTAGGGGAGATCGTGAAGAAAAAATATGGATTGAAGGTGCTGAAGTTTACATCCAGAAAAGAGATCTGGTCGTATGCCCAGCGTATATTTGAAACCATGAATGTGGCTTTTGCTCCGTTGTATGGGTTTGCTCCGCTTACCCAGAAACAGATCGACTATTATGTCAACCAATATATTCCTATGATCCGTCTGGATATGGTAACGGTGATCATTCGGGAAGAGGATGATGCAGTGGTAGGTTTCGGGATTTCTCTCCCGAGTTTTTCCAGGGCCCTGAAAAAAGTAAAAGGCCGTCTGTTTCCTTTCGGGTTTATTCATTTACTGAAAGCCCTGAAAGCTAAACCGAAAGTGGTGGATCTTTATTTAATGGGGGTATTGCCGGAATACCAGAATAAAGGAGTGAATGCACTTTTATTTAATGACCTGATCCCTGTTTACAGAAATCTGGGTGTGGTGTATGCGGAAAGTAATCCGGAACTGGAGGTAAACAGTGCGGTACAGGCTCAGTGGAATTATTTCGAAAGGGGGCATCATAAAACGAGAAGAGCTTTCTCTAAACGGATTGACAACTGACAATGGATTGTTGGCTGTCCGGTATGTAAAATAAATATTATCAATCACTAATAGAACGGATAATTGTCCATTGTCAATTATCCCTTATCAATTATATGAATATGCAAGGACCTACAGCGTATAATGATGAAGATATAAAAACGCTTGAATGGATGGAGCACATCCGCCGGCGCCCGGGTATGTATATCGGGAAACTGGGGGATGGCACGTATGCGGATGACGGTATATATGTGTTGCTGAAAGAGGTACTGGATAACTCCATCGATGAATATATGATGGGGTATGGTAAAACGATTGAAGTGACGGTGGAAGAGGGAATGGTTACGGTACGGGATTACGGCCGTGGGGTTCCTTTGGGTAAAGTGGTGGACGTTTCCAGTAAAATGAATACGGGAGCGAAATATGACAGTAAGGCTTTCAAGAAATCTGTTGGTCTGAATGGAGTCGGTATTAAGGCGGTCAATGCGTTGAGCAGTTACTTCCTGATCCGTAGTTGCCGTGACGGAGAATGTAAGCAGGTGGAGTATAGCCGGGCGGTCATCACGGAAGAGAGTAAAATCAAAAAGACAGATGAGGCGAATGGTACGTTGATCTATTTTATCCCGGATAAAGAGATTTTTAAGGAGTGTCAGTATAAGGATGAATTTATTGAGAATCTCCTTAAAAACTATGTGTTTCTTAACTCAGGGCTGACGATCCTGTATAATGGGAAAAAGTTTTATTCCCGTCACGGGTTAGTGGATCTGTTGAATGAGAATATGACCACCGATCCTCTGTATCCGATCATTCATTTACAGGGTGAGGATATTGAAGTGGTGATCACGCATAGTAACCAGTACGGGGAGGAATATTACTCCTTTGTGAACGGCCAGCATACGACGCAGGGAGGAACCCATCTTTCTGCGTTCCGGGAGACGTTAGGTCGGGTGATCAAGGAGTACTATGGTAAGAATTTCGAATATTCGGATATCCGTGCGGGGATTGTGGCTGCCATCAGTATCAAGGTGGAAGAACCTGTCTTTGAGAGCCAGACAAAAACCAAGCTGGGATCTAAAGATATGGGGCCGGGAGGACCTACGGTGGGCAAGTTCATTGGTGATTTTATTAAGAAGGAGTTGGATAACTACCTCCATAAACATACGGACACTTCGGATGCGATGCTGCGTAAGATCCTGGAATCGGAAAAGGAGCGGAAAGCGATTGCCGGTGTGACTAAGCTGGCCCGTGAAAGAGCTAAAAAAGCGAATCTGCATAATAAAAAGCTGCGGGATTGCCGGATTCATCTCAATGATGCGAAAGGTAGCCAGAAGGAGGATAGTTGTATTTTCATTACAGAGGGGGATTCTGCAAGTGGTTCCATTACCAAAAGCCGTGATCCGAATCTGCAGGCTGTGTTCAGTTTGCGTGGAAAGCCGCTGAACAGTTATGGGCTGACTAAAAAGATTGTCTATGAGAATGAAGAGTTTAACCTGTTGCAGGCTGCGCTTAATATTGAAGATGGCCTGGAAGGGTTGCGTTATAATAAAGTGATCATTGCTACGGATGCGGATGTGGATGGGATGCATATCCGTTTATTGCTGATCACGTTCTTCCTTCAGTTTTTCCCGGACCTGATCAAAGGAAATCATGTCTATATTTTGCAGACTCCTTTGTTCCGGGTAAGGAATAAACAGCAAACCTGGTACTGTTACTCGGAAGAGGAACGCTTGGCTGCCATGCAGGCGGCCGGAAAAAATCCAGAAATTACCCGCTTTAAAGGATTGGGTGAGATCTCTCCGAATGAGTTCAAGAACTTTATCGGGAAGGATATGCGCTTAGACCGGGTAAAAATGAAAAAGGAGGATCTGGTGAAGGATATGCTGGAATTCTATATGGGTAAGAATACGATGGAACGCCAGTCCTTTATTATTGAAAACTTAGTTATTGAAGAAGAGATCGCATGAAAAGAACCGCTTTGTTTCCCGGCACTTTTGATCCGTTCACGATCGGCCACCAGTCGTTGGTGGCCCGTGGACTGGAATTGGTAGATGAAATTATTATTGCTATCGGAGTCAATGATGAAAAGTCTACCTATTTTTCCATAGACAAGAGGCTGAACCATATTAAGCAACTATATAAGACTAACCCAAGAGTACGGGTGAAGACCTATAACACCCTGACTGTAGATTTTGCCCGTGAGATGAACACCCGGTTTATCTTGCGGGGAATTCGTACGGTAAATGACTTTGAATATGAAAAGACAATAGCAGATGTTAGCCGAAAGTTAGCCGGTATTGAAACTTTTATTCTTTTCACTGAACCCGAACACACTCATATTAGTTCAAGTATAGTGCGTGAATTATTGCGTTACGGAAAGGATGTTTCTCAGTTCGTTCCGAAAGAAATTGAGTTGTATTGATGGAATAATAAAAAATAATGAAAAAAAATTTGTTGTTCCTGTTGTTAGCCGCCTTTGTTTTCCAGGTAAGTGCTCAAAATAATAATAATCAGGAAGCTCGTAAATTGTCTCTGGCCCTGTATGCCATTACGAATTTATATGTAGATTCCACGAATACGGATAAGTTGGTGGAGGATGCCATTACCGGCATGCTGGAGAAATTAGACCCTCATTCGGATTATATGGATCCGGAAGAGACGAAGGAAATGACTGAGCCGTTGCAGGGTAATTTTGACGGGATTGGTATCCAGTTTAATATGATTACGGATACTTTGTATGTGATCCAGGTAATAGCCGGGGGACCTTCGGAGAAGGTGGGGCTGCAGGCAGGAGACCGGATCATTATGGTGAATGATACCCTGATTGCGGGTGTGAAGATGAAGACGAATGACATTATGAAAATGTTACGGGGCAAAAAAGGGACGGAGGTCCGGGTCAAAGTGCGCCGTGCAGGAACACCGGGGCTGATTGAATTTAAGATTATCCGGGGAAAGATCCCGGTATATAGCTTAGATGCTGCTTATATGGCAGATAAGACAACCGGGTATGTGAAACTGAACCGGTTTGCGGCTTCCTCTGCGGATGAATTCCGGGAAGCGTTGGCTAAGCTAAAAAAGCAGGGAATGAAGCACCTGATCTTGGATTTACAGGGAAATGGGGGTGGTTACCTGAATATTGCGATTGACCTGGCAGATGAATTTCTGGATAAAGACCGGCTGATCGTCTATACGGAAGGGAGTAAACAACCCCGGGAAGAGGCCCGTTCTACCGGCCGCGGGGATTTTGAGGAGGGCCGTCTGGTGGTTTTAGTAGATGAATCGTCTGCTTCTGCCAGTGAAATCTTAGCCGGTGCTATCCAGGACTGGGACCGGGGAGTGATTGTCGGACGACGGACGTTTGGAAAAGGACTGGTACAGAAACCGATTCCGCTGCTGGATGGATCTATGATCCGTCTGACGGTGGCCCGTTATTATACCCCTACGGGGCGGACTATCCAGAAACCTTATGAAAATGAAAATACTGCGGAGTACAGGCATGACCTGATTGACCGGTATAACCGGGGTGAACTGATGAGTGCGGATAGTATTCATTTCCCGGATTCAATGAAGTTTAATACGCTGGTCACCGGACGTACGGTATATGGTGGAGGTGGCATTATGCCGGATGTGTTTATCCCGGTGGATACGACCCGTTATACGGATTATCACCGCAGCCTGGTGGCGAAAGGGGTGGTCTACCGGGTGGCTATGAATTATGTGGATCAGCACCGGACAGAGCTGTCTGCTAAATATCCTAAATTTGTTCAGTTCAGCCAGCAGTTTGAAGTGTCTCCGGAAATGATTGAGGAGATGAAGACACTGGCGCAGGAGGAGAATATCGAGTTTAAGGAGGAGGAATATGAACGTTCGAAAGCGTTGATCAAACTTCAGATCAAGGCCCTTATTGCGAGGGATATATATGATGTGGGTGAATACTACCAGGTAATCAATGAAGATAATGCCGCTTATCAGAAGGCGTTGCAACTCATTAATGACCGGGAGGCTTATAACAGGGAGTTAGGCTATAAATAAGCATAGAGGATTAAAAAATATTTCTCCTCTATGGCCATACGGGGCACGGAACGTGTTAGTCAGCCAGGATGAGAGATATTTTTTTGTCAGGTAGCAGCGTTAGAATTGCCAGACTAAGACTTGTGCGGGCCGGATGGTTTGTTCTCCGATTACAATTTTAGCATGGGCTGGCAGTGGGAATGAATAGTTGTCACTGGAATAGTTGACTGCTACACCAAAACCATCCCGGTATTCCATCCATACGCCTTCCGGCAGATCCATTAACGGAATATTCTGTGCTTCGTAAATACGTTTCAGTACTTCTTTTTCCAGAGCACCTTGATCACTTTCCACACCTACATAAGTGACGGTTCCTTTTCCTAATTGGTGATGGATAACGGCTGCATTTCCGGCATAATAATCGTTTGTGTAGGTGGCCCATACTTCTGTCTGCTTGTCCGGTGTCAGGTGATCACCCCATACTGTCCAGGGATATTCCTGTCCATTCATAGTTACTCCGCCGGGACGGTTGGGCGGTAGCAGGTCGTAGAAATCGATTTCTCCTCCGATCAGGGGGAACAGTTTGCCTCCTACCGGCAGTTCAAACAGATGGCCATTCCGGTCTTTCATCGCGGTCCGGCAGGTCAGTACCAGGTTTCCTCCCTGTTCTGCATATTGTTTCCAGGCTTCAATTAATTCATCGTCTACCATTTCATAAGCAGGTGCGATCAGTACCGGATATTCAGACCAGTCTTTTCCTTCATAGATAATATCTACGGGGGCTCCGAAACTTTTCAGCGCCTGGTAGTAATGCATGATGTGTCGTTCTGAATTCCAGTGTTGGGTCAGGATGCGCCGGGACCGGGCCCAGCTATTTTCATGGGTATACAGAATCCCTGTTTTACGAGCGGCATAATCTGCCGGGACTGTTTTGGTTGGGGAATATAATGTTCTCAGTTCTTTGATCTCTTCTATGAATTGCATAAATTCTGTTCCTCCTATAGAGGGAGTGACTCCGTCGGTCTTGAGAATAGCCTGATGGAATTGTTCATCTCCGAACAAGGGCTGGCGGAAGCGGTAGGTACAGGTGAAATCACTGCCTCCGGCAAATACGGACCATAACCACAGACGGACAGCTCCCGGATAGGGATGGGAGTTCACAGTTCCCCAGTTTACCTGGCCCGGCTGTAATTCCATTACTCCGTATGTGCCACTGAAGGGACGGAAGAAATCGTTGGCAAAAGGGATGCGCATAGGATCTCCTATACGAAATCCTAACGGGCCTATGCCCAGATCTCCATATACCATATAGCGGGTGTAGCAATAAAAATCCAATAGATGGGACTGCCCAATGTGTCCGTCTTCATAATTCGGTATATAGTTGGAGGTAATCCATTGGTCCGGAGAACAATGTTCCCGTAATTCGGCAGCCTGTTCATCCAGGAAGGAGGCTGTTTCGTGGGCGATAAATCTTTTCCAGTCTACTGTCTGATGAGGGTTTTGTCCCCAGTTGGAAGGACGGGGAAAATTGATCTGGTCAAAATCACTGTACACCTGGCTCCAGAAACTGGTTCCCCATGCCTGGTTCAGTTGCCGGATGTCATTATTATATTTATTTCTGAGGAAATTCCGGAACCTTATCTTCGCATCTTCATTGAAGTCTTCAAAAACTCCCGGTTCATTATCCAGTTGCCAGCCGATCACCCGTTTGTCATTTCCATATCTTTTGCCTAATTCTCCGATTATTTTCAGGGAATATTCCCGGTAGAAGGTATTGGAAAAAGATCCCTGCTGACGGGCTCCGTGATCCAAGATCGTACCGTTTTCTTTCCGGATCAGGATTTCCGGATGTGCCCGGCTGAGCCAGACCGGAGGAGTGGCGGTGGGTGTACATAAAATAACTTTCAGGTTATACTTACCGGCTAATTCAATGGCCCTGTCTAACCAGCCGAATTCATATTTTCCTGATTCCGGCTCCAGTTGTGCCCAGGCAAATTCTGCAAAATGGGTAAATTCGAAGCCCATTTCGGACATCTTTTTCAGATCTCTTTCCCATTGACTTTCATCCCAGTGTTCCGGGTAGTAGTAAGCTCCTACGGTGGTCAGGTCTTTTTTAGGGAAATAATCGCGGGTAGGTTGTGCTGATAAGGTCACACAACAGCACATCACTGCAAAAAATACTTGAAGTTTGTTACTCATGTTTTTATGGTTTTTAATATACTTTTTCTGCCGGATGGTCCTGCTTACGACTGTTGATAGACGATACGGCCTCCAATAATAGTCGTTTGTGCATTTATCTCAGGATCAAAGATAATAATATCCGCATCTTTTCCTTCGGCTAAGGAACCTTTTTTATTAAAAATATTCATAATGCGGGCCGGTGCCTCCGACGCCATTCGTATAGTCTCTGTGAGGGGTATCCCGGCCTGTTTAACCATCGTACGGATCAGGCGGTCAGCGGTGGCAATACTTCCGGCTATGGCGGAACGGTCTGCCAGCTTACAGACTCCGTCTTCTATAATCATCCGGGTTTCACTGATCCGGGATGGGTCTGGATAGGCTGCCGCAGACATCGCATCTGTTATTAAGGCTGTTTGGGCAGCTCCTTTGATTTTATGTACTAAGGCGAGAATGACAGGAGGTACGTGGATTCCGTTGGCTATGACTTCTACTGTCATTTCATCGATCAGGTAAATACTTTCAATGGTGCCTTCTCTTTTAAATTCTCCTTCCCGGTGAACACCGGTCATGGCATTATAGAAATGAGTGGCATGCGTATAACCGGCCTCGAATGCCTGTTTGACTAAAGGATAGCGTGCAGTCGTATGAGCTAAGGAGACGAGAACGCCTCTGTCTGAGGCATATCTGCCGAGTTCCAGTGCTCCTTCCAGTTCCGGTGAGATGCTCCAGCGTTTAATACAGGTGGTGTTGGCTAACAGTTCTCTATACTCTGCGGGGTTAGGGAGAGTGATATATTGGGCTGGTTGTCCTCCTTTCATCTGCCTATTCAGGTAATTCCCTTCCAGATGCAGTCCTAATATAGTGGCACCCTGGATGGGTTTTCCCTGTAAGGTTTCGCAGGTATGTATAGCGGCCTGTATGTTTTCCATGGAGGTCGCTTCGAGGGTCGGATATATTCCGGTCATCCCATGGGCTGCATGTACCTGGGATATTGTTTGAAATGCTTTGACGGTCCCTTCTGTAAAGTTGCATCCACCTCCTCCGTGGATGTGGATATCTATGCAGCCAGGGGCTACATAGTTTCCCCGGGCATCTATTACGGTTGTTCCCGGTATCTCTGTGGTCCGGGTAGTAATCTCTGCGATCGTATCTCCTGAAATAAGAATGGTCCCGTTTTCTATAAGTTTATCAGGAAGAAGAATGGTTCCGTTTATGATTTGAATAGTGGGTTGATTCATCATATCAGCGCTCATTAGGTTTATTGTCCGGGCAGGAGCATGCCCCGGTTTGTTTTCTGATCTAAGGAACTGTAAGCCGGGATTAATTCCTTTTCGATGGATTCACTGCGGAAGTTGGCTCCTGATCCCGCTAGCAGGTTTAATACGGTAGCCAACATATATTCCCGTGTATCTCCTAACTCATATAAAGAACTATTTGGCTCTGATAAGGGAACATCAGGAGAAAAGCCTTCCGAATAGTCTGCTTCTTCCAACGGATTTTTATTGCTTATGTAACAGACAATCGGATAAAGTTCCCACTCAAACCGGTCGTCTGTATAAGTGACTGAACCTACGTTTTTTCCTTCTGTTTGTGTCCCTACCAGTGTAAGGTTATTTCCCAGGAAAGGTTTCAGCCCGTTGATTACTACTTCGGAGGCTGAGGCTGTACGGCTACTGGTAAGTACATATAATCTTTTTGTATCTATATTGTAGCCGGAAAGGCTTTGATCAAAAGGCAGACTGCTGTTTTTATTTTGCTGGTCCTGGTTATAGATCATCTGGCAAAATATATCTCCGAGGGCTTCAGCCGGTGCTAACATCGTTCCTAATAGTTGCGCACAGGAAACCAATCCTCCGTTGTTATATCTCAGGTCTAAAATAAAATCGTTCAGGTTGGTATTTTTAAATCTGGCAAAGGCTGCTTTCAGGTCCTGATCAAATCCGTCTCCATATCCGTTGTTGTCTGGGTCGGAAGTGAAGTGGTTATATACCAGATATCCTATTTGTCTGTTTTGGATAGAATAAATAGTATCTAAAAACACCGGATGATCTTCTACCATCTGTGCGGTTAATTTTATACTTCTTAATTCTTCTCCCTCTACATCTCCTATTCCTAAGGTGACTTCTGTTCCTGAGTATAAAGTGGATGAAATATCCATAGTGGTAGGTATGGTTTGGTTATTAATGGTATGTACCCACTCACCCCGTTGGAGATCCGAATTTGCTGCAGGGGAATTAGGTAAAATATATAGGATTTTTAGTTGAATCTTTGTTCTTTGGTTATCCGTATAATAAGCCTGGTATTCAAATCCCAGGGTAAGTCCGTCTCCATGATAGGATTTTGTACTGCTACTTTTGGATTTGATAGTAGAGTAATAATATCCTTCTTTCCCATCGTTGGAAGAAAGCAGGGAGATAAAAAAATCTTCCGGATCTGCACTGAAATTTACCTGTGAAGTGGCAGGTATTTCTGTGTTCCATAGATAGTTCTCTTCCATAGTCTCATAGATCCATTCATTAACAGATTGATCCGGATCGATCCCTATCTTATCCTTATCGTCTGTACAACTGATAGCAGACAGAAGGAGGATATATAAAAGTGAATAAAAAGTATAATTTTTCATTTGTGTAAATTCTTTATTTAATTGTATATAACAGGCACGAAGATAAAAAAGAAATATTTTATGGAGGATATTTTATTAAAAAACCTTCTGCCCGATAGGAAGAAGGTTTTTTCCGTTGTATGTAAGTTCTTTAGAATTTCTTTTCCACAATAGCCTGCATCACATTGATAATATAATCTCCCAGTTTTTCGCATTCACTCACCATATCCATAAAGTAGACACCATCCTGGTATTGATACTCTTTGTTATTTACATCTTCCAGGTTGTGGAGTTTCAATTGATTCCGGTAGTTATTGATCTCAGTTTCCAGATTGTAGGATGGGTTGATATCATCATGTACCACTTCCGGTTTGGCTAAGGTTTCGTTCATATGAACCAGCGCTTTTTCCAGTAAATTGAACATCATGTCCATCCGGTGGTTCTGGTCTTCCGTGAAAACGGATTTCCCTTCATTTCTTCTCTGGATTGCCCGGGCAAGATTATAACAGGAATCTGCAATACTTTCTATTTCCGTAACCGCACGTAGCATACTACGGATCTCTTCTTTCCCTTCTGAACTCAGATGGCCTTCTGCTACATAGGTGAGATAGTTGGCTATTTCAATTTCCATCCGGTCACTGATACTTTCGTATTTTTCAATCCGGCTGTAAAGTTTCAGGAATTTCTCTTCATTTTTTTCATGGTATAGCTCCTGGATCATACCAAACATCCTGTACGTACGTTCTCCGAATACGGATATCTCGTTTTTTGCCTGTACTAAGGACAGTTCAGAAGTGGAAAGCATTCCAGAGGTAATAAATTTCAACTGGAATTCTTCTTCGTCCTGTACACTTTTCGGTTTGATCAGTGCTGAACAGATTTTTACATACAGATTGACAAACCAGACCATCAGACAGATATTGGTGATGTTGAAAAGGGTATGGAATAAGGATAATCCGTAGGATACGGATACCTGCAGGGGTAGTAGTTCTTTTTGTAAAGCTGCCAGTTCGGGATCTGCCAGTTTTGCATTGGAAGTGATCAACGTGATAGTGGCAGGGTCCAGCGTACTCAGGAACTGGGACATCGCATTCGGGTCTCCCGGGCCATAATTAGTAACAATCCATGAGATCAGGTTGATAAAAGGATAAAACAGGATCATAACCCACAGTACACCAAATATATTGAACATTAGGTGGGCTAATGCCGCACGACGTGCTGATACATTCGCTGAGATTGCTGCCAGGTTTGCAGTAATAGTGGTGCCTATGTTTTCTCCTAATACCATAGCTGCTGCCATTTCAAAAGGAATCCACCCTTTACTACACATAATTAATGTAATGGCTAATGTGGCACTGGAAGATTGAACAATGATTGTTAATATGGCACCCAACATCAGGAATATGAATAAAGAGCCATATCCTAAGGTTGTGTAACTTTGCAGGAATGCTAATACCTGTGGGTTGGACTGGAGATCAGGAACGGATGCTTTCAGGTAGGCTAATCCCATAAAGAGGAAAGCAAATCCGATTATAAACTCCCCCCAGGATTTCCGTCTACTTTTTTCGGAGAATATAAGAGGTAAGGATAAGCTGATCAGAGGCAGGGCAAACACACTGATGTCTACTTTAAATCCAAACAAAGAGATGATCCAGGCTGTTACTGTAGTACCGACGTTGGCACCCATGATCATACTGATGGATTGTGCTAATGTCAGGAGTCTGGCATTTACGAAACTTACTACCATCACAGTAGTAGCACTCGAAGATTGGACAAGGGCTGTGATAAGAACGCCGGTCAGGACACCGGTAAACCGGTTGGTTGTCATGACCGAGAGGATATTCCGGAGTTTATCCCCTGCAACTTTCTGCAGGCCTTCGCTCATTACTTTCATTCCGTAAAGGAACATTCCTAACGAGCCGACCAGGGCCAGAAAGTCAAAAAATGAATAGTTCATTTAAAAAAATATCTGTGCGGATAGGATTATCCAATTTATATTCCTAAATTTATTCGGCAAAAATATAAATAATAACTGATAAATTATGCCTGCAACGATTACAATTTATTGCAAAAATAACAAGACCTATGTGGAAGTTCCGATGGGTGCTTCTTTGCTGGAAATTTATGAAGCTGCAGGATCTCCGCTGGCTTCCCGCCCTATGAATGCATATGTGAATAATAAAGTAGAGGGTTTGATGTACCGGTGCTGGAATCCCAAAGATGTGGAATTTATGGATTATAGCCGGATGTCTGGTATGCGGGCCTATGTGCGTTCTCTCTGCCATATATTTGCCAAGGCGATTAATGATATGTTACCGAATGCCACTTTGTATCTGGAACATCCGGTTTCGAAAGGATATTACTGTATTATTAAGAATGGAAAGAAGGTGGATCAGGCGATGATTGGTAAGATCAAAGCCCGGATGCATAAGATCATTGCTGAAGATATTCCGTTTGTGCGTAAAGATATTCGTACGGAGGAAGCTGCGATCCTTTTCCGGGAAAGAGGAATGGATGATAAAGCGGATCTGGTGGAAACGGCCGGATTATTATATACTACTTATTATGAACTGGATGGATATATTGACTTTTTTTATGGTTGCCTGACTCCGTCTACAGGATATATTCATCTTTTTGATATTGAACCTTATTTTGATGGACTGTTGTTACGGGTTCCTCAAAGAGACCATATCCATGAACTGGCTCCTGTTACCTGCCAGAATAAAATGTTTGAGGTCTATAAGGAGCATCTGACTTTACAGCGTACAGTAGGCGTGGATACGGTTGGTGATCTGAATAAAGCGATAGAAAAAGGTCTTTCCTCAGAAATTATTATGGTCTCTGAAGCGATGCAGGAGAAACAGATTGCCCATATTGCACAGGATATAGCAGAAGCTTATCAAGAAGGTGTACGGATCGTGTTAATCGCTGGTCCTTCGTCTTCCGGAAAAACGACTCTTAGTAAAAAACTGGAGATTCAACTGATCACTAATCTGCTTCATCCAGTCAGTATTTCTTTAGATAATTATTTTTTAAACCGTGTAGATACGCCGAAGGATGAAAACGGGGAGTATGATTTTGAGTCTTTATATGCGCTGGATCTTCCTTACCTGAATAGTGATTTGAAACGAATTCTGGCTGGGGAGGAAATCCATCTTCCTTCTTTTAGTTTTGAAACAGGTACCCGTGTATATAAAGGTAAAAAATTGAAGCTGAAGGAGAACTCTGTATTGGTCATCGAAGGTATTCATGGCCTGAATCCTGAACTGACTTCTTTTATTGAGGAAAAATATAAATACCGTGTGTATGTCTCAGCTTTGACTACTATCTCACTGGATCATCATAACTGGATTCCTACTACGGATAACCGTTTGTTAAGACGTATTGTCCGGGATTACCGTTTCCGGGGATATTCTGCGAAAGATACCATTTCCCGCTGGAATAGTGTGAGAAAAGGGGAGGATCAGTGGATTTTCCCTTATCAGGAAAATGCAGATGCGATGTTCAACAGTGCTATGTTATATGAACTGGCCGCCCTCCGGAAATTTGCGGAACCTATTTTAACAGAGGTCCGGGAATCAGATGAAGAAAACGCAGAAGCTTATCGCCTGATACGTTTCCTTCGTTATTTTAATTATATTTCGGATACTGAATTACCCGGAACCTCTCTGTTAAGGGAATTTCTGGGTGGAGGAACCTTTAAATATTAATCCGACAGTTTGTCTTTCAGGAATTGTCCTGTGTAGGATTCCGGACACATGACCACCTCTTCGGGTGTTCCTGCACATACTAACTGGCCACCGTCTTTTCCTCCTTCGGGACCTAAATCGATCAGGTAGTCCGCACATTTGATCACATTCATATTATGTTCGATAATCACTACGGAATGTCCCTTTTCAATCAGTGCATTAAAGGCTTTTAACAGGGTTTTGATGTCATGGAAATGCAGCCCGGTAGTGGGTTCATCAAAGATAAACAGGGTGGGGTCCGTTTTTTCCTGTGCCAGGTAATAAGCCAGTTTGACCCGTTGATTCTCTCCTCTGGATAGGGTAGAAGAGGTCTGGCCTAATTTAATATAGCCAATCCCTACATCCTGCAGGGGCCTTAATTTTTTTATGATCTTTTTTTCCTGGTTTCCCGGATGTTTTTCAAAAAATTCGATTGCCTGATTGACTGTCATGTCTAACAGATCATGAATGGTTACTCCATGATACTCTACCTCCAGGATTTCGGACTTAAAACGTTTCCCGTGACAAGCTTCACATTCCAGAGTAATGTCTGCCATGAACTGCATTTCTACTGTAATAGTTCCTTCTCCTTTACATTCTTCGCATCGTCCTCCTTCTTTATTGAAGGAAAAATAAGCTGCGCTGAATCCCATCTGTTTGGATAAAGGTTGTTCGGCATATAATCTACGGATTTCATCATAAGCTCCGATATAAGTGACCGGATTGGAACGGGAACTTTTGCCGATCGAGTTCTGATCTACAAATTCGATTCCTTTTACTAATTGTATATCTCCCTCGATGGAAGAACAATCTACAGAGAAACGGGCAGCATTATCCAGCAGATGTTTTACTCCCTGATAAAAAATGTCTCTGACCAGAGAACTTTTTCCGGAACCACTGACTCCGGATACGACCGTCATTACGTTTAACGGAAATTTGACATCTACCCCTTTCAGATTATTTTTCCGTGCTCCTTTTACTTCTATATAATTATTCCACGGTCTTCGGAAAGAGGGAACTTCAATTTGGTCTTCTCCGGTCAGATAACGAACGGTGTGGCTATTCGTGTTTTTCTCCAGATTGTTAATATCACCCTGGTATACGACTGTTCCACCTAATCGTCCGGCTTCCGGTCCGATATCTATAATATAGTCGGCTGCCCGGATGATCTCTTCATCATGTTCCACTACCACCACGGTGTTTCCTAACTCCTGGAGTTGCCGTAATACTTTTATTAACAGATCCGTATCCCGGGAATGAAGTCCTATGCTGGGTTCATCTAATATATATAATGAACCTACCAGACTGCTTCCCAGTGAAGTTGCCAGATTAATCCGCTGACTTTCCCCTCCTGAAAGAGAGGAAGATAAACGGTCTAATGTAAGATAGCCTAACCCTACATCTAACAGGAACTGGAGTCGGTTATTAATTTCGGTTAATAATCTTTTGGCTATCCGGGCATCTGTTTCATCCAACTGAAGATGATCAAAAAATGTTTTTGCTTCTGTAATGGGCAGACTTACCAGTTCGGCAATATTTTTTCCTCCTACTCTTATATATAAGGCTTCCGGTTTCAGGCGTCCCCCTTTGCAGGCTGGGCAGGTCGTTTTTCCCCGGTAGCGTGCCTGCATAACCCGGTATTGGATTTTATACAGGTTTTCTTCTACAAATGCGAAGAAATCATTTATGCCATGTAATCCTTTTGCACCCTGCCATAACAGTTCTTTTTCCTTATCTGTTAGTTCAAAGTAGGGACGGTGAATAGGGAAATGGTATTTTTCACTATCCCGGATAAACCGCTGGCGCCATTCGCCCATGACTTCCCCTTTCCAGCAGACTACTGCTCCGTCATACACTGAACGGCTTTTATCCGGAATAACTAAGTTTTCATCAATGCCTAAAATTTTCCCGAATCCTTCACATACCGGACAGGCGCCAACCGGATTATTAAAGCTGAACATCATGTCGGACGGTTCTTCAAACTGAATTCCATCTGCTTCAAACTTTTTGGAAAAATCACGGGTAATAGTCTCTTCCGGCAAATAGATACGAATCAGACAGGTACCGTGTCCTTCAAAGAAAGCGGTTTCTACGGAATCGGCTAAACGGCTTTTTAATATTTTATCTTCTGATACGGTTAGCCGGTCGATTAATAGTTCTATGTCCGGTGCATTCCAAAGGGATTCATTCTCTATCACTTCCTGGATCCGGTAGACTTTATCTGCAATAGACAAACGGCTATACCCTTCCTTTAACAGAATTTCTAATTGATCTTTTATATTTCGTCCTTCCGGAACAATAACTGGTGTAAATACGGCAAACTTACTTCCGGTAGGAAAAGATAATACCCATTTGACGATATCGCTGGCCTGGTGTTTTTTTACCTCTTCTCCGGAAACCGGAGAGATTGTTTTACCAATACGTGCAAATAAAAGTCGTAAATACTCATAGAGTTCTGTTGAAGTACCTACTGTGGAACGGGGATTCCGTGTATTTACCTTTTGTTCGATCGCAATAGCCGGGGGTATTCCTTTTATATAATCACATTCCGGTTTACTCATACGTCCGAGAAATTGCCGGGCATAGGCGAAAAGACTTTCCACATATCTGCGTTGGCCTTCTGCATAAAGGGTGTCAAATGCCAGGGAAGATTTTCCACTACCGGAAAGTCCGGTAATGACTACTAATTTATCCCGTGGAATTTCGATATCAATATTTTTTAGATTGTTGACGCGTGCGCCTTTAATCCATATATTTTTTTCTTCAGTCATAATTGGTCTGCCTTTTTACAAAAACAAACAAAGATACGAAAATGCCCTTATTTTTTAGTTTTCAACGCTCTTTGAGTATTACTAACGACTATTAAGTTTCTGATTGCTAAAAGATAAATATGTTTATTATATCTCCCTTGGGGAAGAGTGGAAAATCTGTTAATAAGCCTGTTGATAAATCTGTTGATAACTTTTTTATGTTTATTAATAAACCTGTTGATAGGTTGTAAAAATGAGATAAATAATCATTGGAAAAATAGTATTTTATATAATTGTTATATAGTTGTTAATCAATATATTATAAATATTAATTGTTAAATTTTTAATTTTAACCTTATTTTTTGAACATCTGTTGAACATATTGTTGATAACTATTGTTCTTCATGTAGTATTAATGTGAATTATTGAATATACTACATTCTACACAAGCCTTGTGTAAATGTTACGGAAAGTACTTCCGTAGAAGATGGATTATGCAGATAACCGGAGTGTCGTTTTTGAGTTTATTAAGAGTCATTCTCATGATAAACCTATAAATTTGTAGAAGAATACTAATCTTTTAACAAATTGACAACTCCCATGTTTATTAAATATATTCGTTTGTTCATTGTGATGTTGCCTTGTCTGGCTATTTCCTGCTCAACCCTACGTGAAACTTCTGTTCCTGTAAATGAAACTTCTCCTAAAAGAGAATTCCGGGGAGCATGGATACAGACAGCTTTTCAGGAAGAATATAAGGATATGAAACCAACGCAGATGAAAAGGGATTTTATACGAAAACTGGATTTTCTTCAGGACTGTGGAATTAATGCGATTATATTTCAGGTACGTCCGGAAGCAGATGCCTTTTATAAATCAGATATAGAACCCTGGAGTCGTTTTTTCACAGGAAGGCAAGGGCTGGCTCCGGAGGAGGAGTTTGACCTAATGACGTTCCTGATTGAAGAATGCCATAAGCGGAATATGGAATTTCATGCGTGGTTGAATCCGTATCGTGCCAGTACATCCGGAAAGACGATTTTTGCAGATGATCATATTTATCATAGGCATCCGGAGTGGTTTGTTACTTATAACAACCAGGTATTATTTGATCCCGGAGTGCCTGAAAGTCGTAAGTTTATTTGCCGGGTCGTCCGGGATATTGTAAGCCATTATGAAGTAGATGCCATTCATATGGACGATTATTTCTATCCTTATTCGGTTCCGGGCCTCTCTTTTCCGGATGATAGCAGTTTTCGTGCATATGGTTTGACTAATGGATATACGGAAGCTCAGCGAAATGATTGGAGACGAAATAATGTCAATGTGTTGATCAGTGATTTAAAACGTACAATTTTACTGGTCAAACCATGGGTCCGTTTTGGAATTAGTCCGTTTGGAATTTACCGTAATAAAAGA
The DNA here is from genome assembly GCA_021201295.1 of Tannerellaceae bacterium. GTDB lineage: Bacteria > Bacteroidota > Bacteroidia > Bacteroidales > Tannerellaceae > UBA4116. The sequence goes on from JAJQFE010000052.1 coordinate 23,155, forward strand.
AATACGCCGGATGGTTCCGGAAGTGACACGAACGGATTGCAGAATTATGATGATCTGTATGCAGATATTACTCACTGGGTAAAGCAGGGCTGGATCGATTATAATATTCCACAGATTTACTGGGAAATTGGGCATAGAGCAGCGGATTATACCACATTGGTCCAGTGGTGGGATACACATGCAAATGGAGGGCATTTATATATTGGCCAGGATGTGGCCCGCACTATGCAGGCCGGGCAACTGACAGAAAAAATGAAATATGAAAGATCCTTACCTCATATAAAAGGTAATTGTTTTTGGCCTGCAAATGAAATTTTATGGAATAACGGAGGGATAGCAGATAGTCTGAAAGGAAATTATCACCGTTATCCGGCTTTACTTCCTGCTTATACCCATATGCATGACCGGAGTCCGGAAGAGGTTCATGGATTAAAGGCTGAATGGACTGCTGAGGGGTATATATTACAGTGGAAAGCACGGCAAAGTAAAACCAATCCGGAGTTAGCCCATTATTTTGTGATTTATCGTTTTGAGGAAAAGGAAGAGGTGAATCTGGATGATCCTTCAAAAATAGTAGGGACTACAAGAAGAACTATGTATCAGTTACCTTATGAACAGGGTAAAGTAAAATACCGTTATGTAGTAACGGCAGTAGACCGTTTCCACAATGAGAGTACAAAAGGAAAAAGGAAAAAAGTTAAACTATAAACTAATTACTATGTGTCAGGAAAGAGGCAGCATATATACAAATTGTGTTTCATGTAATCAGTATCAGAAACATGTGTTTGCATATCGCAGCTTCCCGCGTGGAGTATTTGTTCCTCGTGAAAAATGCCCGCAAAACAGGATCTATTTTGTTTTGGAAGGGGAGGTCTGGGTCAATAGTGATGAACATCCGGATACTATTTTACGTGCCGGCCAGTTTATTCTCCAACCTGTGGGTTCCCGTATTGAATACCGGGTACACACTCCCACAGAAAGTATTCTATATTCTTTTGACCGAATTCAGAATGTCTGTGAAGAAAGGGTAAAGAGTGGCTTAGGATGTCTGGAAGGGGCCTTTCCTGCTCCTAAAGTAATGACTGCCTGTTCGGCTTTACGCACGTTTTGGATAGTATGAAGATGTATCTAGCAGATGACCTTTTGTGTGCCGGTTTTTTACAAGCCAAACGACCTGAATTGTTTTACCTGTTAAATTGTTATTATCCTATCAGGAAACTTACAGAGTTTTATTCCTCTATTTATAGCTATACCAAGAGTTTCCGCTATTTTGTTTTGAATAATTATCATAAAGTAAGAGATGTGGAGGAGTTTGCTGAACTGAGTGGATATACAGTGCCGACATTCCGGCATATTTTTAAAGAAACGTTTGATGAACCGGTTTATCAATGGATGTTGAAGCACCGTTGTCAGGATATACGGAATGACCTTATCACTTCTGATATGTCTATTTTCCAGATTTCTACTAAGTATGGATTTGAATCTTTGGCAAATTTTTCGCATTTTTGTAAAGCTAATTTTGGTAAATCTCCCCGAGGACTCCGGTCTGAATAGGAAACAAAAAGAAAAATCTCATGAAACTAAAAATAATTACTTTCCTGACCCTTCTTCTTTACGGTTTTAGTAGTTGTTCTGATGATAAGGACCATATAGGTCCGGATAATCCGGATGAACCTTTTAAGAAAACCGTGCTTCTCTATATGGTTGCGGAAAATAATCTGAGCTCTGCAGGTTATAGTAATATTACCAATATGCTGAAAGGGGCTACCAGTAGCAACCTGAAAGACAATCATGTCCTGGTTTATTTTGATCCTGCGGATGATGATCCTATGTTTCTGCAAATGAGATTAAATAATCACTCAGAGATTGTTTTAGATACTATTCAGCGTTTTGATGATCAGAATTCTGCGTCCATAGAAGTCATGAATAGAATAATTAACTTAATGGCTGCATATGAATCAGATAGTTACGATCTTATTTTATGGGGACATGCTACAAACTGGTTACCAACAGATTATGCTTCGAAATTTCGTGTTCAAAGTAGTGAGCAAAGGAATCAGGTGGTAGAAGCAACTAATAGTCCTGGCTTGGAACTGTATGCATATGGAGATGATAGTGGAAGATTTTTAGAAATTGCTGAATTAGCGGAAGCCATACCGGATAATTTGTTTGATATGATTCTCTTTGATGCCTGTTATATGGGTAGTGTAGAGGTTGCTTATGAATTAAGGAATAAGGCTAAAAATTTTATTGCTGCAGCCAGTGAAATTATTTCATATGGTTTCCCATATAACCGTGTCATGGATTATTTACTGGGAAGTGGTTCGGATAGGGATTACCAGATGATCTGCCAGGAATATTATGATTATTATAATAGTATGTCTGGACAATATCAATCCGCTACTATTTCCTGGACCCGGTTAGATCGAATGGTTGTTTTAGCTTCTGTTGTTAAGGAGATGATTGAACATAATATAGATATTGCTGAAAATGTTGATTTGTTAAAAATCCAGAATTTTTCCCGTTACATTCCCACTTTCTCAAATTCTATTCCTGTTATGTTCGATTTGGATCAATATATAGAAAGTATTGTAGCCACTTCTGAGTATGAAGTTTTTCAATCTATATTAAAAGAGGTTATTCCTTTTGAAAGACATACGGATATGTTTATTAATTATCGTATTAACCGGCACTGTGGATTGACTATTTACCCTTATTATTCCTATAATTATATACTTAATGGAGATTATGAAAATTTAGAATGGTATAAAGCCGTATATAAATAAAATTTAAGGTTTATAATCGATTTCACTATGGTTGCTATGTTGAAAAAGTAAATATACTCCATAAAATGAAACTTTCTTATTCTATGAAGAAAACTTTCTGACTATTTTTTATCATATTTTGCGTGTTTTTAGGAGAAAATAATTTTTTATTATATTTGCTAAATAAACATCAAATTAATACTATTATGCGAAAATTTTTATTTAGTTTGTTAGCTTCTATAACTATCTTAGTAAGTTTCGCCGAAAATTGTGAAATTGTATATGAAATGGAGAATGTATTTATTAAAAATGAATTGTCTGTTTCAGAATTACATTTGGCCTTTTTCCTGATGAAAGTAAAGACTTTGAAATCATTGCAGAATCTAATTATATAGGTTGGTCGCCAACTTATTCAGGAACACAAGGGAATATCCTTAGTTTTTATAACGTTTCGTCGCGGACATCAACATTAGAATTTATTTTCTGCGACAATTCATTGCCGGTAACTATAAATAATCCAGATGATTGGTTATCAATATATTGTACTGGAATTGTTAACTGGTCTTCGATATATGGTAGATACTTGACATATCGTGTGACTGTTCCTGAAAATATATCGAGATCTCCTGTTGTTTGGAGTATGGAATTCATATGTAATGGTCAACCCTATTATTTAATAATAAATCAATTAGGAGCTGGCGGGTAAATCATTTATAATCCTATATCAAGTCCGGAATGAAACTCACTATTTTGAGAATTCTTGCTTATTGAAATTTCTTTTTCTTTAAATTCTTTCCAAGGTTGCTTTCAGGAAATCCCAGATCTTGGCTACGGACGGAATGTTGATTCTTTCATCCGGTGAGTGAGGATATTCGAGGTCCGGTCCAATAGAAATCATATCCATATTTGGATAGGCTCCCTGAATGATGCCACATTCCAGACCGGCATGCATCACTTTCACTTCCGGTGTTTTATGATGCATCTCTTCATAGACCTGTTTCATCAGTTTCAGCACCGGAGAGTCGATGTCCGGTTGCCATCCGTTGTAAGCACCTCCATATTCTACTTTGGCTCCGGCTAGTGCAAATATACTTTCCAGACTGGAATAGATAGAGGCTTTCCGGCTTTCGGATGAACTCCTAATTAATATTTTTACTTCGATTAAGCCATTTGCAGATTTTACAACTGCCAGATTGCTGGAAGATTCAACTGTTCCCGGGAAGGAGGCCAACATACTGATCACTCCATTCTGACAACCTTCAATTGCATTAATCAGGTCGTCCTGGATCTCTTCTGGAATAAGAGAGGTAGGCAATTCTGCTATTTCAGCAGTAAAAGATATATTTTCTTCTATACCTTTATATTCTTCGCGGTAGAGGTCCTGGTAGTCTGCAACCATTTCCCACAGGACTTCCGCATTTTCATCAGGAATAGTAACCACTGCAAATGCTTCGCGTGGGATGGCATTCCGTAAAGAACCTCCCTCTACGGAAGATAACCGGGCTCCACACCCTGCAACCGCTTCTTTAAGGAAACGGAACATAAGTTTATTGGCATTGGCACGGCCTAAGTGGATATCTACACCGGAATGCCCACCTTTTAGCCCTGTCAGGCTTAATTTAAAGGCAATATCTCCTTCCGGAATATATTCATCTTCTTTAAACTGAAAAGTAATATTCAGATCTGCACCTCCTGCACATCCTACAAATAGTTCCCCTTCTTTTTCCGAATCACAGTTGATAAGAATTTCTCCTTTACAGAAACCGGGTTTCAGACCGAATGCTCCATCCATACCCACCTCTTCATCAACCGTAAAAAGGGCTTCTAACAGGCCATGTTTTAATGTCTTATCAGCAAGTATAGCCATCGCCAGAGCGGCTCCGATACCATTATCTGCTCCCAGTGTGGTATCCCGGGCTGTTACCCAGTCTCCTTCTATATAGGCTTCTATAGGATCTTTCAGAAAATCATGGCTTACAGAAGAATTTTTCTGTGGAACCATATCGAGATGGGATTGCAGGATCACTCCTTTGCGATCCTCCATACCCGCAGTTGCTGGTTTGCGGATCAGGACATTTCCTGTTTCGTCTTGCAAAGTTTCTAAATCTAAACTTTTCCCGAATGAAAGGATATATTCCGTAACTTCTTTCATATGCCCTGTCGGACGGGGAATCTGTGTTAGATCGTAGAAATATCCCCATATTTGTTTTGGGAAAAGATCTTTAATACTGGCTGACATAAACTAACAATTTAAGTTGAATTCTTATTTTAATACCCTTGTATTTATTCTACAACCGCTACTACCTTTTCACTTTTATTTGTCAGAGGTAAAGCAATGATTCCGACCAGTCCTGTTAAGGCAGTCCACGCGGATTGTATCGTATGTACTACTAATGCAAATGCCAGAGCATTCGTCTCTTTTACGCCATAACACAGCAGAGTGGCAGATACCATAAAATGCCACGCTCCGATCCCTCCCTGGACAGGTACTGCCACACCAATACTACTCATAGTAAAGGCTATCAGTCCTACACCAATCCCTAAATCCCGGGTGAAATCAAAGGCATAAAAGGTGATATAAAAATAGCAGAAGTATCCGGCCCAAATCATAGCTGTATAGATAAGGAATTTGATCTTATGTTCCATCAACCATACACTTTTCATCCCCTCCCAGACATTCCATAACATTTCTTTCACTTTCTGTACCAGGGAGTAATGCCCCAGATAGGTAAAAATAAACCAGATCAATACTGCTGTGACTACCACAATCCCAAATATCCATACGGATAAAAAGTTACTTTGGATACCTTCCAGTAAGGCCGGATTACGGGCAAAAAAGCTCACAAAAAAGTTGAAATTAAAAATGAAGATCATTAATGTGATCAGTCCTACGGTAATAGTATCACTGACACGGTCAATCAGGAGAGTACCTAATAATTTGGAAAAAGAAATTTTTTCATATTTGGAAATGATCCCACATCGCCAGACTTCTCCTACACGGGGCAAGACAAAATTGATAGCATAATTCCCTAAAACTGCAAATACAAGATTGCTCATTTTAAAGCGTTCTCCTAATGAACTGATCAGAAGACCCCATCGAAATCCCCGGACAATATTGGCGGCAAGACCGAATAGAAGGGAAAAAAGTAGAATGTCATAATGAACACCTCTCCGGATAAGCTGCCATATTTCACTGAAATTAGTTTCCCGGTATAAAAACCAAAGGAGGAGCCATCCCAGGGCTAAGGGTAATATAATTTTGACAGTATTACTCAGGAGTTTCTTAAAATCCATTACAAATAGGAGACTTTAAATTATTTATTGTACTTTTGCACATCTGCAAAAATAAGCATATTATTTTAATACAAACATTCTGAACTCATAAGAAGTGGATGAGAATAGTAAGACCGAAGAAAGCTTTAGGGCAACACTTTCTGAAAGATTTACAGATCGCCGAACGCATAGCGAATATGCTTTCTGATTATAAACAATTCCCTGTGTTGGAAATTGGTCCCGGCACGGGAGTTCTCACCTCTTTTTTATTGGATAAAGGCTATGACCTATCAGTCGTAGAACTGGATATGGAGTCGGTTGCCTATCTGGAAAAGCACTTTTCTGTTTTACATGGAAGAATCATTGCGGAGGATTTTCTGAAATTAGATTTAAACACGCTTTTTTCCGGTGAATTTTGTGTCATTGGTAATTATCCTTATAATATTTCCAGTCAGATTTTTTTCAAGGTATTGGATTATAGAAACAGGATTCCCTGTTGTTCCGGTATGTTACAGAAAGAAGTGGCTGAACGTCTGGCTGCAGGACCTGGCAGTAAAACCTATGGTATATTAAGTGTATTACTACAAGCCTGGTATGATGTGGAATATCTTTTTACTGTTAGTAAAAAGGTCTTCGATCCTCCTCCAAAAGTAAAAAGCGGAGTAATCCGGGTAGTAAGGAATAAAAGGACGGAGCTGGGTTGTGACGAAAGTTTATTTAAGACAGTAGTCAAAACCTCGTTTAATCAACGCCGGAAAACCCTCCGGAATTCAATGAAGCCTGTATTGGGAAAAGATTGTCCGGATTATGCTTTACCCATTTTTGACAAACGGCCGGAACAACTTTCCGTGGAACAGTTTGTCGAATTAACGTTACTTACCGAACGTTATCTGAGAGTACAGAAAACAGGCTCCTAACCCTTGTTATTCCGGAAAAATATGGTTGAATTTACAAAAGAATATATTGAAAACCTGATGCATATCATCGACGACCAGGATGATATACAAGCAAAAGCATTATTAAAAGACCTGCATCCGGCGGATATTGCCGAATTGTACCAGAAATTGGATCTGCAGGAGGCTATTTATCTCTATTTGTTGATGGATGGAGAGAAAGCGGCAGATGTCCTGATGGAACTGGATGAAGAAGATCGTGGGAAATTACTGAAAGAATTGCCCAATGAATTAATCGCCAAAAGGTTCGTGGATAATATGGACACGGATGATGCGGTAGATCTGATGCGTGGTCTGGATGAAGATACACAGGAGGAGATCCTGTCGCATATTGAAGACGTTGAACAGGCCGGAGATATTGTGGATCTGCTAAAGTATGATGAAGATACAGCCGGGGGATTGATGGGTACTGAAATGATCGTGGTGAACGAGAACTGGAGTATGCCCCGTTGTATTGATGAAATGCGTGTTCAGGCTGAAGAAATGGATGAGATCTATTATGTGTATGTGATAGATGATGATGAACGTTTAAAAGGAGTGCTCCCCTTAAAACGGATGATCACCAATCCTTCTGTTTCCAAAATAAAACATGTGATGAAGAAGGATCCGATCTCGGTCCGGGATGATGATAGTATTGAAGAAGTAGCACAAATCATTGGTAAATATGACCTTGTTGCCATTCCAGTAGTAGATAGTATCGGACGTTTAGTCGGGCGTATTACGATCGATGACGTAATGGATGAAGTACAGGAACAACATGAACGGGACTATCAGTTGGCATCGGGTATCTCCCAGGATATTGAAACTTCAGATAATGTTTTCCTGCAGACAGCCGCCTGGTTACCCTGGTTATTGATCGGGATGATCGGAGGGATTGGTAATTCCCTTATCTTAGGAAACTTTGAAGGTAATTTTGCCAATAACCCCAAGATGGCTTTGTTTATTCCTCTGATAGGAGGTACAGGCGGTAATGTCGGGATCCAGTCATCAGCGATTGTGGTACAGGGATTGGCCAATAATTCTCTGAAACCGGAAAATATTCTTCCTCAGATCCTGAAAGAATCTGTTGTTGCTTTAATCAATGCCAGTATGATTAGTCTGATCGTATTTGTTTATAATTTTTTTATGCTGGGAGACCGTGGCATTACAGCGTCGGTGTCTCTCAGCCTGTTTGCCGCGGTCATGTTTGCCAGTATATTTGGTACGGTGGTACCTATTACACTGGAAAAACTGAAAATAGACCCTGCGCTGGCTACCGGACCTTTTATAACGATAACCAATGATATTATTGGGATGATGATTTATATGTTTATCTTATCAGCTTTAGCCTGACCTGATAAAAAAAGAAAAACATATTGTGTCTTTAGAAGGGAAATCGTATTTTTGCGGTCAATTCTAACGAATTATTAATCAAAATTATAGAATACGATATTTATGGCAACAACTGCTGATTTTAGAAATGGGATGTGTCTGGATATAGATGGCACTTATTATTTTATCGTTGAATTTCTTCATGTTAAACCAGGGAAAGGACCAGCTTTTGTTCGTACCAAGCTGAAAAATGTAACTACTGGTCGTGTAATTGATAAAACCTGGAATTCAGGTGTTAAGGTAGAAGAAGTTCGTATTGAACGCCGTCCGTATCAGTTTTTATATCAGGATGATATGGGCTATAACTTTATGCATCCGGAAAGTTTTGAACAGATCTCTATCCCGGGAGAAGCGATTGACGGGGTACAATTCCTGAAAGAAGGAGATATGGTTGAAGCTATGGTACATGCAGCCAGTGAAACTATCCTGACTTGCGAATTGCCGGCACATGTTGTATTAGAGGTAACTTATACGGAACCGGGTGTCAAAGGGGATACGGCTACTAATACCTTAAAACCGGCGACTGTGGAGACAGGTGCGGAAGTAAGGGTACCCTTATTTATTAACGCCGGTGAAAAAATAGAAATCGATACCCGGAATGGTTCGTATGTAGGACGGGTTCGCTCGTAAAAAATACCATTTAATAATTGACAATTTTCTCTTAATTGTCAATTATTATTCTTTTTTAAACTAATACCTTATTATGAAAAAATTTACGATCAAGCAATGGCCGGAAGATGACCGTCCACGTGAAAAACTGCTTAAAAGAGGGCCGGGTGTCCTGACTGATGCAGAACTGTTAGCCATCCTGATAGGTTGTGGAACTACTAAAGAATCTGCTGTGCATTTAGCCCAACGTATACTGGCTTCTGTCAAGAATAATCTGAATACATTAGGTAAACTATCCGTAAAAGAACTGAAAAAGGACTTTATGGGAATTGGTACGGTCAAAGCAATCACGATTCTGGCTGCGTTGGAGTTGGGTAAACGACATATCAGGAGTGAAGCTTTGCCGAAAAACAAAATTAAAACCAGTGGTGAAGCTTTTCATTATTTTTATCCCTGGATGAGTGATCTTCCGCATGAAGAAGTGTGGGTGGCTTTTGTCAATCAGGCCGGTACTGTGAAAGAAAAACTAAAAGTCAGTCAGGGAGGTATAACCAATACGGCGGTGGATATCCGGTTGATCCTGAAAGCTGCAGTGGATTTTCTGGCTTCTGGTATTATTCTTTGCCATAACTATCCTTCCGGAAACCTGAAACCAAGTCCTTAGGATGGCCGACTGACCCTACGGTTAAAAGAAGCCGCCCTCTTAATCGATTTACAATTACTGGATCATATTATTATTTCGGATACCAAATATTATAGTTACGCAGATGAAGGACGGATTATATGACATTCTTTTCCGTTGGTTTTATAAAAGATATTCATGTATCTTTGTATGAAAATAGTATAAGTATATGGATAATGAATTTCTTCAGACTGAAGAGGCGATCGTAGAGGTACTTAAAACCGTTTTTGACCTGGAGATTCCGGTAAATGTATATGACCTGGGACTCATTTATAAAGTAGATGTGGACGATGAGAAAAACGTAATTATAGAGATGACTCTGACAGCACCGAACTGTCCGGCTGCAGATTTTATTATAGAAGATGTTCGCATGAAAGTAGAATCTGTAAAGGGGGTAAAAAGTGTATTAGTAAATCTTGTATTTGAACCGGAATGGAATAAAGATATGATGTCGGAAGAAGCTAAGCTGGAGCTGGGTTTCCTATGAGTTGTAAACAAATGGATATTAACGGGAAAAAGATATATTTCATTTCTGATGCCCATTTGGGTGCCCGCTTCCATACCGATCACCGTGCCATCGAAAAAAAACTTGTTCGTTGGTTGGATAGTGTGAAGGAAACAGCTTCTGCTATTTTTATGCTGGGAGATATGTTCGATTATTGGTATGAATATAAATATGTAGTACCTAAAGGTTTTATACGTTTTCTGGGAAAACTGGCAGAACTTTCGGATTCTGGAGTAGAAATCCATATTTTTATTGGAAATCATGATGTGTGGCTATTCAACTATCTTCCAGAAGAAGTAGGGGCCATTATTCATCAGGATGTCCTTACAGTAGAGCTGTTGGGACAGCGTTTTTTTCTGGGACATGGAGATGAAATAGATTACCGGAGCCGCTCTTTCCGGTTGCTTCGGAAATTATTCCGAAATAGGTTTTGTCAGTGGTTATATGCGGGTATTCATCCCCGGTGGAGTTTTGGATTTGCTTTAAGCTGGTCACTCAATAGCCGGAAAAGCAGATTAAAGAAAAACCAGGAATTAACCTATGCAGGAGAAGCCGCAGAATATATGGTAGAGTTTGCCAAAGACTATCTCCGGACGCATCCAGATATCAATTTTTTTATTTTTGGGCATCATCATATTATGCTGGATTTAATGTTAACCAAAACTTCACGTCTCCTGATAGCAGGGGATTGGATGAAATTGTTTTCTTATATAGAGTGGGATGGAAAAGAACTATCCCTGAATCAGTTTGAGGTGGAAGAGTAAAGTAAGTATAAAAAACTGCCCTAACCGGTGTCAGGGCAGTCTAAACACTAATCCTTTGTGTTTTGTAAGCTGTGAGGACTAGTTATAATTAATTTATTAAGATAATATCTCCATCGTATCAGAGGCAATCATAAATTCTTCATCTGTAGGAACTACCATCACTGTTACAGGACTGTCCGGTGTACTGATCACCATCTCTTCTCCCCGCATATAGTCATTTCGTTCGGCATCCAGTTTGATCCCCATAAATTCCATATTTTCACAAACCGCTTTACGGGTGGCCCATTGGTTTTCTCCTACGCCTCCGGTAAATACTAAAATGTCCAGACCTCCTAAAGCCGCAGCGTAAGACCCTATATATTTCTTAATCCGGTAGTTGTAAACATTGAGCGCCATCGTAGCCCGTTTATCTCCTTCTGCCACAGCAGCCTCAATTTCACGCATATCAGAAGAAGCTCCGGATAAACCTAATACACCACTCTGTTTGTTGATCAGGTCGGAAATTCCTTTCCCATCCAGATGCTCCCTGTCCATCAGAAAGGCTAAGGCTCCGGCATCCACATCACCGCAGCGGGTCCCCATCAGTAAGCCTTCCACCGGCGTTAATCCCATAGAGGTATCAATGGACTTACCTTCTTTAATAGCTGCCAGAGAACCTCCGTTTCCGATGTGTGTCGTAATAATTTTCTGGTCTTCATACGGAACACCTAATATTTCACAGGCACGTTTGGATACATACCGGTGACTGGTCCCATGGAAGCCATAACGACGTATACCATATTTTTTATATAATGAATAAGGCAAACCATACATATAAGCATAATCAGGCATGGTCTGGTGGAAAGCTGTGTCAAATACACCTACCTGCCGGATACCGGGGATCAGGGCGCTCATGGCACGGATCCCTTTCAGATTGGGTGGATTATGAAGAGGTGCCAGATCAATACATTCCACTAATTTCCCGATTACTTCAGGAGTGATCTCTACGCTACTGCTGAATTTCTCTGCACCGTGAACTACCCGGTGACCTACCGCATCAATCTCTTCGTATGACTGGATACACCCATAGGGAGCATCCGTAAGTACTTTTAAAATAAATTCAATTGCGGCTGTATGTTCTTCCAGATCTTTCTCTAGGATCACCTTTTCACCATCCGGCAAGGTAAGTTTCAAAAAAGAACCCGGTAAACCTAATTTCTCTACACCACCTTGTGCCATAACAGCCTGACTGTCCATATCGAACAGTTTATACTTGACGGAAGAACTTCCGCAATTAAGTACTAAAATCTTCATTCTTATTGGTTATATATAATTTCTTTATTTAGCCGATTTCATACCAATGGCCTGATTGGCTGCAATGGCTACCATTTTATAAATATCATCGGAAGAACATCCGCGGGAAAGATCATTTACCGGAGCAGCCATTCCCTGCAGGATCGGACCGACTGCTTCCGCGCCCCCTAATCGCTGAACCAGTTTGTAAGCAATATTTCCTACTTCTAAAGAAGGAAAGACTAATACATTCGCTTTTCCTGCGATTTCACTACCTGGTGCTTTTTTCAGACCGATGGCTTCCACTAAAGCTGCATCTGCCTGTAATTCTCCGTCAATTTTCAGATCCGGAGCCATTTTTTTAGCTAACCGGGTTGCTTCTGCCACTTTATCCACTCTTGGATGAGACGTACTTCCTTTGGTTGAGAAACTAAGCATGGCAATACGGGGTTCAACCCCTACAATATTACGGGTCGTTTGTGCTGTGGATACAGCGATCTGGGTAAGCTCATCTGCGGTAGGGTCCGGAATGACAGCACAATCCGCAAATACCATAATCCCGTCATCCCCATAACTTTTATCTTTGATAAACATAATGAACGCTCCCGATACACTACTAATGCCAGGAACGGTTTTTATAATTTGTAAGGCCGGACGAAGTACGTCACCGGTTGTATTATCTGCTCCGGCAATCTCGCCATCCGCATCTCCCGCTTTGATCATCAGACAGGCCAGATAAAGCGGATTTTCTACCAGTGTGGCCGCCTGTTTCGGAGTCATTCCTTTTTTCTGGCGTAGCTCAAGAAGTAAATGAATATAAACTTCTTTTTTCTCATGGTGTACAGGATTGATAATAGTCGCCTCCTGAATATGGCTTAACCCGTATTGTGTTGTCAGTTGGGAGATCTCATTCGGATCTCCGATTAAAATAATGTGAGCAACTTTGTCGGTTAGTAGACGGTCGGCAGCTCTTAACGTTCTTTCGTCTGTCCCTTCCGGAAGAACAATGCGCTGTAGGTTAGCTTTAGCGCGGTTAATAATGTCCTGCATCAAATCCATAATGGAAGTGTTTTTATATTATTTAATAAATCTTTTCGCCTTTTGTCTACAAAAGTAGTAATAATGTAATATCGGGTTTGCAAAATCAACAAAAGATTTATAAGCCGAACTGGCAATTTTAGAAGATTTAACAGAAAAATGTTACTTCCTTTTCTCCGGAGAGAATTTGTTGTAAATCCTCTGCCGTAATGTTGATGGCTAATTTTCCTTTAGAAGCTACGGAGATCTTTCCTCTTTCTTCCGAGACAATGATAATCAGGGCATCCGTTTCCAGAGACATTCCTAATCCCGAACGGTGTCTTAGTCCTAATTCTTTCGGAATGTCTGCATTTTGCGCAACCGGGAGAATACAACCGGCTGCTTTGATCCGGTTGTCTGCAATGATCATAGCGCCGTCATGCAGGGGACTGTTTTTAAAAAATATATTTTCGATCAGACGGGCATTCACATCAGCATTAAACATTTCTCCGGTGTGTTCATAAACTGTCAGGTCAACATCCTGCTGAATAACGATCAAAGCACCGGTTTTTTTACGGGCCATGTTCATACAGGCCAGTACCACAGGAGTAACAAATTTATTTTCATGATCACCCTCCCCTTTTTTGGAAAATAGTTTGGAAACGAATTTCCATCCCCGGTGTGATCCCATAACTAACAGAAACCGGCGGATCTCATCCTGGAATAGGATCACTAAGACAACAAAACCAACACTGATAATCTTATCCAGGATCGCACCCATCAGGCGCATTTCCAGCACCTGGGATACCAGAATCCAGACAACGATAAAAGAAACAACACCACTGAAAATGGCAATTGTTCCTGAACTTTTCATCAGTTTATACGTCTGATACAGGAAAAAAGCCACAAGCAATATGTCAATGATGTCTTTTATTCCAATTTGTATCCACATAAGCTTTCTTTTAAATGGTTATCTGACAACTTCAGGTTGCTATTTTTCCCTCTGTCAGGACAGGATGGTTTTCTGTACTATTTTAATCGTTTCCACCGCTGCTTTTACATCATGTACGCGTAAAATAGTCGCTCCGTTCAATAATGCCATGGTGTTCAGAACAGTAGTCCCATTCAGGCTTTCTGCCGGAGTATTTCCCAAAAATCTGTAAATCATGCCTTTCCGGGATATACCAACTAATAAAGGAAGATCAAATATCTGAAATTCGTTTAACTGTCGCATCATCTGATAATTCTGGTCTACTGTTTTACTGAAACCGAAACCCGGATCCAGAATGATATCATTGACCCCTAACAGGCGTAGCTGACTAATCTTTTCAGCAAAATACTGACGGATCTCTACAATCAGATGGGAGTACTGGGTGTGTTGCTGCATAGTTTGCGGAGTTCCCCGCATATGCATCATAATATAAGGAACCTGTAAATCCGCTACCGTAGGGAACATTTCCTTATCCAGCTCTCCTCCTGAAATATCGTTGATCATGGCTACTCCGTATTTTTCTACACACCGGCGGGCAATGTCTGCCCGGAAGGTATCCACAGAAAGGAGGGCACCAGGAAATTGCTTATTAATGATAGATAGTGCGAAGGACAATCGCTCCATTTCTTCTTCAGAAGAAATATTCAGGGCTCCCGGACGGGAGGAATATCCTCCTATATCAATGATATTCCCTCCTTCTTCCAGAATAGTTTGGGTTCTCTCTTCAATTTCTGCCTCCGTTTGTTTACGGCTTCCGGCATAAAAAGAATCGGGAGTAATATTCAGGATACCCATCACCTGTGGGGTTTCCAGGGAGAAGAGCTCATCTTTTATATTGATTGCTTTGCGATCCATTTAATGAATAAACAATTTCCTACAAAAGTAAAGAAATAATATAATATCGTTACATTTGTAGTTGAATAAAAACGCTATTGAAAAAGGCTTATGAGTATTACTGAATTATATGAATTGTTTATCCATCATCCGAAAGTGACCACAGACAGCCGGAATTGTCCGAAAGGATCTATCTTTTTTGCGTTGAAGGGTAAGACGTTTGATGGAAATGAATATGCGGCCAAAGCACTTTCCGTAGGTTCCTCTTATGCGGTTATTGATAATCCGGCCTATTATACGGGAGAACGTACAATCATGGTGAAGAATGTGTTGAAAACCCTGCAACAGTTGGCTCAACGCCACCGGAAAGTGATCGGGATTCCTGTGATCGGGATTACGGGAACGAATGGAAAAACTACTACTAAAGAATTGTTGGCTTCTGTTTTATCTTCTAAATTTAATCTTTTATATACGGAAGGAAACCTGAATAATCATATAGGAGTCCCTTTAACCCTGCTCCGGCTGAATCATGAGCATGAAATGGCCGTTATAGAGATGGGAGCCAGTAAACCGGGAGATATTAAGGAACTGGCAAAAATCGCTATGCCTAATTATGGCATTATTACCAATGTGGGAAATGCCCATCTGGAGGGGTTCGAATCTTTTGAAGGAGTAGTGAGCACCAAAGGAGAGTTATATAATTACCTTCGTCGCACTAAAGGAACGATTTTTATTAAACAGGAAGACCCGTATCTGCAGGCTATGGGTAAAGGCATCCCTCAGATCACTTATGGATACAGTGAAGAGGCGTTTGCTTCCGGCTATATTCAGACCTGTACCCCCTTTGTGACTGTTAACTGGAAACAGCAGGGTAAGTTACATACAGTAGATACCCATTTGATAGGAGACTATAATCTGGATAATTTATTAGTGGCTGTAACTGTAGGTCGTTATTTTAAAATACCGGCAGAGCGGATCAGCCGTGCAATCGCTGCTTATGAGCCAGCCAATAATCGTTCCCAACTGAAAGAAACAGAAACCAATCAGTTGATTATTGATGCCTACAATGCCAATCCGGGCAGTATGGAAGTGGCTCTGAAAAATTTTGCCGCTCTGAAAAGTGGAAAACCGAAGGCTGTTATTCTGGGAGATATGAAAGAACTGGGTGCAGCCAGTGAATCCTTACATCGTCAGATCATAGACCTGCTACGTTCCTGTCAGTTTGAGAAAGTATTTCTTTGTGGAGACTGTTTTGCTAAAGTGGCAGAGGAATTCCCTCATTTTTTGCTGGTAGACGAATTGTGTCGTTGTTTACAGGCAGAGCCTTTAAAAGAACATCAGATTCTTATTAAAGGATCACGCAGCATGGCGCTGGAAAAAGTGATAGATGTATTATAACATAAATAACGGATAATATGCCTGATGTATCAGTCTGGATGAATACCCCGTACGATTGGATATTATTATTCGGTTGTGCGTTATTGATAGGTATGTCAAAAACAGGGATACAGGGTATTACTACGCTGGTTATTCCCTTAATGGCAATTAATTTCGGAGCTAAACCTTCCACCGGACTGATTCTGCCCATGCTCTGTTTCTCAGACCTGATCGCTGTTTTTTATTATCGGCGTACAGCAGAATGGAGCTATATATTCAAATTACTTCCTTCTGCGATAGCCGGTTTTTTCTGGCATTAGCGGTAGACAAACTTATTCCTCCGGATGAATTCCGCCGCCTGATGGCCTTTTGTATTTTTATTGGGATTGGGGTGATGTGCTGGACAGAGAAAAAAGATCTGGAAAGTAAGATGTTTAAAGCGTGGTGGTATGCTCCGATATTCGGTTTAATGGGCGGTTTTACTACGATGATCGGAAATGCTGCCGGGCCGGTGATGGCGGTCTATCTGTTGTCCATGCGTTTACCTAAATATAGCTTTGTTGGAGCCAGTGCCTGGTTCTTTCTGGTTGTGAATTACCTGAAACTTCCGTTATAAATATTTGTTTGGGATAACATTTCCTGTACTTCTTTGGTATTAAATATTTACTCTATCCCTTTTATGATTGCAGGGGCTTTTCTGGGAATATGGTTTGTAAAGAAAGTACCGGAAAAATCTTACCGTCTGTTTATCATTATAGTGACCATTTTGTCTACGGCAATGCTTCTGTTTTAACCCGTCAGGTTAGTTCATGATTCGTATGAATTCCCATCCGCTGCCAGTATTCTGTAAGAGATTCCTGGGTGTACCGTTTGAAATAACGCCCTAAATAGGATTGATCCGGAAAATGCAGACGGTGGGCAATTTCCTGTATAGGTAAGTTGGTAGATGTTAGTAATACTTTAATTTCCAGGATTAAATGACTGTCAATAATATCTTTGGCAGATTTGTTGGTGGTTGCCTGCCGGGTAATGGCAGACAGATACCGGGGGGGGAATACAGAGTTTATCCGCATAGAAAGACACCTCCCTTTCCTGTGTACAGAATTCCTGGACCAGGGCAATAAAACCATGAAATAACTCCCTGTTTCGTAGGGTACTGCTCTTTTGTGTATTCATAAAGATCCGCCGTGTTTTATCATAGGTTTCCCAGAACATGCACTGGAGTTGGTTTTTGATGATATTATAGCGGAACTGGTTTTCCTGGTCATAATACACAGAAAAAATGAATCGTAAGGAACTTTCCATTAACAGCATCTTTCCGGAGGTAATACATAGACCGGGTTTTCTTTCAGGAAACGAAAAAACGGTCCTTCCAGGCGAAAGTTCACTTCATCAAATAATTCCCGGGAAAAACCACAAATCTACCTTTAAAGTCCGGAGTGGCTTCATGCAGGGTCAGGATGGTTCCCGGTAACAGAGTAACTTTAGTACTACGGGTTATTTCCCGGCTTATCAGTTCGGTTGACAGGACAGCATGGCTCTGTAAACATAAGAAAAGAAGTCCACCCTGTAACCGCTGAGGCCGGTTCAGAAAAGCGGAGAAATTGGTTTCTCCCACTAAGAAAGGTTCTTTCGTTAATGAAAAAAGCTGATTCATCAATAGTTTATTTGGGAGACAAAAATAGGACTTCCCATGAATTTGACAAGATGTATCTCCAAAAATGAACAATTTTGCATCCATTCTGAAAATGAACAACGGGTAATCAAAAAGTACTTTTGTCCCCCGTAAAATATATGATCTAAGTGAAAAAATGAAAAAGAAGACAGTAAAAGCAACTTGTTTGTTTGTATGCATGATGGCTATGATTGGGTGTAATAGTACTCCATCAGTAGCCCCGGAAGCAACGTATGCCACTCTCCGCATCAGTAAAGCTGACCGGGAACTATCCGACTCTTATCCGGCCACAATCCGTGGACGGCAGGATATTGATATTTTTCCGCAGGTAGGCGGATTTATTTCTGAAGTTTGTGTAAAAGAGGGACAGAAAGTAACCCAAGGACAACCTTTGTTCATTATTGACCAGGTACCTTACAAAGCGGCTTTGCAGACAGCAGAAGCTAATGTGGCAGCTGCGAAAGCCGGTGTGGCTACCGCTCAGTTGACCTATGACAGTAAAAAAGTATTATTTGAGCGCAATGTGATCTCCCAGTTTGATTTGTCAACCGCCGAAAATAACCTGTTGACTGCTAAAGCACAGCTGGCACAGGCGGAAGCACAGGAAACCTATGCCAGAAATGACCTTTCCTATACCGTCGTAAAAAGTCCGGCAAATGGGGTGGTAGGAACTCTGCCTTACCGGGTCGGTGCGCTGGTAAGTGCTTCTGTTCCCAAACCCCTGACTACTATTTCGGATAATTCAGATATGTATGTATATTTTTCCATGACAGAAAATCAACTGCTTTCCCTCACCCGGCAATATGGTTCCGTAGAGGAAGCACTCCGGTCTATGCCGGATATCCAACTGCTTCTGAGTGACGGGTCTTTGTATCCTCAACCGGGACGGATTGAAACCATCAGCGGAGTGATTGACCTGGCAACAGGAAGTGTATCCCTGCGGGCTGTTTTTCCTAATGAAAACCGTTTGCTGCATAGTGGCGGATCCGGAAATGTAGTGCTCCCTTACCATAAATCCGACTGCCTGGTTATTCCTCAGATTGCTACTATGGAAATACAGGATAAAGTCTTTGTTTACCAGGTAGTAGATGGAACAGCCGAACGTAAAATGGTGCAGGCGGTTCCCACAGGAGATGGCAGGGAATATATTGTAGAAGCAGGCCTGAATGATGGAGATATCATTGTTGCGGAAGGGGTTGGCCTGATCCGTCCGGGAACTCCTATACAAACTAAACCAGCAACACAACACTAATTGAATATGACACTTAAATATTTTATAGACCGTCCTGTGCTTTCGGCGGTCATCTCTATTACGATCGTATTAGGGGGAATTATCGGTCTGGTAAGCTTACCGGTAGAACAGTATCCGGACATCGCGCCGCCTACTGTTATGGTAACGACCTCTTACACAGGAGCCAGTGCGGAAACCCTGCAAAACAGTGTAATCGCTCCCCTGGAAGAGGCCATCAACGGGGTAGAGAATATGACCTATATGACTTCTTCGGCCACAAACTCCGGAACTGTCAGTATCAATGTCTATTTTAAACAGGGTACAGACCCGGATATGGCAGCTGTCAACGTGCAGAATAAGGTATCCAGGGCGACCGGTTCCCTACCTTCGGAGGTAACCAAAGTAGGGGTTCAGACCTTCAAGCGGCAGACCAGTATGTTAAAGATCTTTTCACTATATAGTCTGGATGGATCCTATGACAATAAATTCCTGAGTAATTATCTGAAGATTAACCTACAACCCCAGATCCTTCATATTACCGGAGTAGGAGAACTGGTGGTCATGGGTGGTAATTATAGTATGCGGATCTGGATGAAACCGGATGTGATGGCACAATATGGCTTAGTTCCTGCAGATGTAACAGAAGCTTTGGCAGAACAGAATATAGAGTCTGCGACAGGAGCCTTCGGAGAGAATTCCGACCACACCTATCAGTATACGATGAAATACCGGGGCCGTCTGGTGACTCCCGAAGAATTTGATGAAATTGTGATCCGTGCGTTACCGGACGGTGAGGTGCTGAAGCTAAAAGATATAGCCATGGTGGAAATTGGAGAACAGGAATATGCCTATGCAGGTACCACCAATGGTCAACCCGGTATTTCCTGTATGGTTTTCCAGACCGCAGGATCCAATGCGACAGAAGTTATTCAGGAAATAGACGCGCTGCTGGAAGAAGCCCGGAAAGATCTACCGGAAGGAGTAGATATCGTAGAGTTAATGAGTACCAATGATTTCCTGTTCGCTTACATTGGTGAAGTAATTAAAACTTTAATTGAAGCGGTTATTCTGGTTATTCTGATCGTTTATCTCTTTTTACAGGATCTGCGCTCCACTGTGATTCCCTTGATCGGTATTATTGTTTCCTTAGTAGGTACATTTGTCTTCCTCTCTTTTGCCGGTTTTAGTATTAACCTGCTTACGCTGTTTGCGCTTGTACTGGCTATCGGGACGGTGGTGGATGATGCCATTATTGTCGTCGAGGCCGTGCAGGCCAGGTTTGATGTCGGGTATCGTTCTTCCTATATGGCAGCGAATGATGCCATGAAAGGGGTAACGTCTGCGATTATTACTTCCACCCTGGTATTTATGGCCGTATTTATTCCGGTATCCATGATGGGAGGAACATCCAGAACCTTTTATACACAGTTTGGTATCACTATGGCAGTGGCAGTAGGTATCTCTGCGTTGAACGCATTAACTCTTTCGCCTGCTCTTTGTGCATTACTACTGACTCCGTACGTAGATGAGAACGGAGAAGAGAGAAATAATTTCGCTTCCCGTTTCCATAAAGCTTTCAATACGGCTTTCGACACGATTATTCAAAAATATCAGCATGGAGTCTTTCTGTTTATTAAACGTCCCTGGCTTACCTGGGGCACCCTGATCCTGTCTTTTGTTATCTTAGTCTTTTTGATGCAAAATACAAAAACCGGATTGGTTCCGGACGAAGATATGGGTGTGGCTTTTATTAATGTGAATACTACACCCGGTAGTTCGCTGCAACATACGCTGGAGGTCATGGATGAAATAGAAAGCCGGGTTTCCACCATTCCTTAGCTCAAGACCTATTCGAAAGTAGCCGGCTACGGCCAGATTGCCGGACAGGGACCGACGTATGGAATGATGACGATCAAACTCAAACCGTGGGATCAGCGCCCAGGGAAAGAGGATAATGTAAAGGCTGTAATTGCAGATATTTACAGACGGACAGCGGACGTAAAAGATGCTTCTGTTTTTGTTATGGCTCCCCCGATGATTACCGGATATGGAACCGGTAACGGGTTTGACCTGCACCTGCAGGATCGCCGGGGTGTGGATCTGGCTACTTTTTATGGGTATGCCCAGGAATTTATTGCCGAACTGAATAAACGTCCGAAAATTGCTTTGGCTTATACCTCGTTTAATATTTCAAACCCTCAGTGGCTGGTAGATGTCGATGCCGTGAGGTGCAAACGGGCAGGTATCAGTCCGGGCGAAGTGCTGAATACACTTTCCGGATATTATGGCGGGTAGTATGTCTCTAACTTCAACCGTTTTTCAAAGATCTATTATGTGATGATCCAGGCTTCTCCGGAATACCAGTTGGATCCTGCCTCCTTAGATAAAGTGTTTGTGCGTATAGGAGATGAAATGGCTCCGATCAGTCAGTTTGTCACCCTGACCAAAGTATATGGAGCAGATGCCCTAAAGCGATTTAATATGTATAATTCCATAGGGATTAACGGAACCTCTGCAGATGGATATAGTTCCGGTGATGCCATCCGTGCCATCCAGGAAGTAGCCGCTACTCATCTGCCTCAGGGATATGGGTATGAGTTCGCAGGGATCAGCCGGGAAGAGAGCCAGAATACCAGTAGCACCGTGGTTATTTTCATTATCTGCCTGGTATTCATTTACCTGATTTTAAGTGCGCTCTATGAAAGTTTCCTGATCCCCTTTGCCGTGATCCTTTCCGTTCCCTGTGGATTGATGGGTAGCTTCCTGTTTGCCAAAGCGATGGGCTTGAAAAACAATATTTATTTACAAACGGGACTTATTATGTTGATCGGGTTATTGGCCAAAACGGCGATCCTGCTGACTGAGTATGCTTCCGAACGTCGGGCCAGTGGTATGTCGCTGGCCAGTGCAGCCATCTCTGCGGCAAAAGCCCGTCTGCGTCCGATCCTGATGACTGCGTTAACCATGATTTTTGGTATGCTACCTCTGGTGTTCTCTACCGGAGTAGGAGCAAACGGGAACAGTTCCCTGGGAACAGGGGTCGTAGGGGGAATGCTGATCGGTACATTGGCCCTGTTATTCCTGGTTCCATCGCTGTTTATCATATTCCAGTATCTCCAGGAAAAGGTAAAACCTGTAGAATATAATCCGCATCCGGATTGGGCTATACAGGCAGAAATCGAGGAAAATGAAAAAAGAAAAAAGCACATCCAAAAAAGTAAACGAATGAAAAAAATAATTTTGATCCTTACCGTAGCCTGTTTATCCGGCT
Organism: Tannerellaceae bacterium; assembly: GCA_021201295.1. GTDB lineage: Bacteria > Bacteroidota > Bacteroidia > Bacteroidales > Tannerellaceae > UBA4116. Next base: position 45,745 of record JAJQFE010000052.1, read on the forward strand.
GCGGATTATATAAACCCTATCATCGTCCGGCCGATATACAGGTAGATGGATTGTTTGGTACGGAATATGAAACCGGGGATACGGTTACTATCGCTGACCTGGGATGGCGGGAATTGTTTACGGATCCGGATTTGCAGGCACTGATCGAATATGGAATAGAGAATAATACGGATTTGCAGATTGCTCACTGGCGGGTTCGTCAGGCGGAAGCGGCCCTGAGCACATCACGGCTGGCCTTTCTCCCTTCCCTGCATCTGACCCCGGAAGGTAGCCTGAGTAGTTTTGACGGGGCAAGCCCTAACAAAGTGTATAGTATTCCGGTAGTGGCCAGCTGGGAAATTGATGTATTCGGTAAATTGCAAAATGCCAATAAACGTACCAAAGCGGCTTATCTCCAGAGCCATGAATATGTGCAGGTTGTCCGTACCCGGTTAATTGCCTCCATAGCCAATTATTACTATACACTGTTGATGTTGGATGCCCAGTATGAAATCTCTGTTCAGACTGCTGCCAGCTGGTATAAAAGCGTAGAGATCATGCGGGCCATGAAAGAAGCCGGGATGACCAATGAGGCGGGAGTAGCTCAGATGGAAGCCAGTTATTTTGCGATTGAAACCTCCGTGCATGATCTGTATCAGCAAATCAATGAACTGGAGAATAATCTGGCTGTTTTACTGGGAGAGACTCCGCAGGAAGTGTTCAGAGGTAAACTGGCAGGACAGTCTTTCCCGACGGATCTGGCTGTGGGTGTGCCTCTGCAGTTACTGACCCATCGTCCAGATGTGAAAAGTGCGGAATTATCCCTTATGCAAGCCCATTATGCTACCAACGAAGTGCGGGCTTCCCTGTATCCCTCCATTACCCTGGCCGGGAGTGCCGGCTGGACCAACAGTACCGGAGGATATATCGTTAATCCGGGTAAACTATTATGGAGTGCGGCAGCTTCCCTGACCCAGCCTCTTTTCAATAAAGAAATTCGCCGGGCACAGGTGAAGATTGCTGAGGCACAGCGTCAGGAAGCCATCCTGAATTTCCAGCAAACCTTATTGAACGCAGGTGCGGAAGTGAATAATGCCCTGACCCAGTATCAGGTGGCACGTGACAAACAACAACTTCGTGAGCAGCAGATCACTTCCTTAGAAACAGCGGTAGAAAGTACGGAGCTACTCATGAATCACGGCTCTGTTACGTACCTGGATATTCTTACAGCCCGGCAATCCTTATTATCCGCTCAGCTAAGTCAGGTAGCGGATAAATTCAGTGAGATACAGGGTGTGGTCAATTTATATCATGCTTTGGGCGGAGGACGCGAACTTTAGTACAACACTGTTATTTTTCATTTATAACTAATTCGGGTTTTTGAGGGAAGTACACTGTGAAGCGTACTTCCCTTGATTTATGTCCGGAAAGATCCGGTCCTTTTGGGTAAAAGTGTATCATAAGCGAAGTCTATAGCGTAAACTTATTTATCTTTGCATAAAATCATCCGATCAGTTCCTGTGACAAGCAGGATCGTATTAAAACCAGCGCTATGTTTAAACCATTAGATCCGCTTCTGCACTCAGAATTACGGCTGGCTGTCATGTCATTACTGATGATGATGGAAGAGGCGGACTTTGTATATATAAAAAAGAGAGAAAAGCCACTTCCGGCAACCTGAGTGTTCAGATTGAAAAACTGAGCGAAGCCGAATATATTGAAGTGGAGAAAAGCTTTATGGGCAAAAGACCCCGTACGGCCTGTAAAGTAACAGCCAAAGGCCAGCAGGCCTTTGCAGACTATGTAGAAGCTCTCAAAAGCTATTTCACACCCGAATAATCTCAGGCGGACATAAATAAAACGGAAACTTTTTGTTTGGTAAATCAAATAATATATATCTTTGCAGCCGGATAATGGTGTAACCGGTTCATATCCATGACCGGTTAGTAAAAGGGAATCCGGTGAAAGTCCGGAGCTGTGCCCGTAGCTGTAAGTTCCGTAATCCTCGGTAATCTTCATTGCCACTGACGATTAATTGAATGGAAAGTTGAAAATTGATTAGCGGATATGTATCAGTTTTTCCATTTAAAAAGTTGGGAAGGCCACCGGTTGAAGGAGAACAAGCCAGAAAACCTGCCATCATTCTTTTAGTGCATACCCTCGGGTATAGGGTGTGGAAACGGAACCATATGCAACGATTTTTTATAGGTAGAGCATCGATAGTGCTCCTTCTGTATTTATTCTCTGCAGGACAGGTATCTGCACAGGAGAAAGACAGCACTCTACACCAGCAACTTTCCAATGTAGAAGTGGTGGAAAAGATACGTCCTGCCGTTACCCGCCAGGGATCTCCCTGGCAACTGATGGATCGTGGTAGTATGGATCGGCTTGGCCTTCAGGACCTCTCGGATGCGGTGCGGCGTTTTTCGGGAGTAACCGTAAAAGATTATGGCGGTATAGGCGGCTTAAAAACTATTTCAGTCCGTAGTCTGGGGGCTCAGCACACAGCGGTCAGTTATGACGGGATCACTATTTCCGATACACAGAGTGGTCAGGTGGATATCAGCCGTTTTTCTTTAGACAACATAGAATCCTTAGTCTTATCCATCGGTCAGACAGATGACATTTTTCAGACAGCCCGTCTGTATGCTTCTGCCGGAGCCCTGAGCATACAAACCGAAATGCCTGATTTCCGGGACCGGCCCTTCCGGCTGACTGGTAGAGTAAAGACCGGCTCTTTTGGGTTTGTAAATCCATCCTTCCGGTATGATCAGAAAATAACCGAGACCTATTCCTTTTCCCTGCATACGGACTGGATGCGTGCCGATGGGCAGTATCCCTACACATTTACCAACGGGACTGTTATTACTGAAGAAAAAAGGAAAAACAGCGATATCACTAATTTCCGCACAGAAGTCAATCTGTATGCGGATTGGAAAACAAAAGGAACCCTTCGGGTAAAAGGCTATTGGTTTGATTCTGAGAGAGGATTACCTGGCTCTGTCATTTTATATAATGACTATCATAAGGAACGGCTACAAAACCGGAATGGTTTTACACAGGCTCTCTATGAAAGGGAACTGAATGACCGCTTCTCTTGGAAAGGACAGGCTAAATTTGATTATGCCTGGACCCGTTACCAGGATTTTCATAGTAAATATATAGACGGGAAACAGACCGATGTCTATACCCAACGGGAGTATTACGGTTCAGCAGCCCTGCTGTATCGTCCTTTGCAAACTCTTTCGTTTTCCCTGGCAGAAGACTTCTTTGTCAACACCTTAGATGCCACGACTCCGAAATGTCCTTTCCCCACCCGCTATACCTCCCTGACGGCCTTTTCCGGACAGTATCAGACATCCCATCTGACCCTTACCGGGAGTTTGCTGTATACCTATCTGACTGAAGAACTGGAGATTGGAGACGCGGCGGATGACCGGAAGCGTCTTTCTCCGGCCCTGAGTGTCTCCTATCGGCTTTTTCCGGATCAGAATCTGCGCATACGGGCTTCTTATCAAGATATTTTCAGAACCCCCACCTTCAATGATCTGTATTATGACCGGTTGGGAAATAAAGAATTAGACTCAGAAAAAGCTACACAATATAATCTCGGTCTGACCTGGAGCGGAACCGTTCCGGGTCTCAGGCTGGATTATCTGAGCGTAACGGCAGATGGATATTATAACCGGGTAAAAGACAAGATCGTGGCTCTCCCTACGATGTTTATCTGGAAAATGATGAATATGGGAAGAGTGGATATAAAAGGAGTCGATGTGAATCTTTCCTCTCGTTGGTGCCTTCCCGCTGATATGTTCCTGCAGATAGACGGATTCTACAGTTGGCAGGATGCCACAGATGCCACTGATCAAACGTCCAAAGTGTATGGCCACCAGCTCCCTTATACACCCCTGCATTCCGGCAATATGGCTGTTTCACTGGAAAATCCCTGGGTAAATGTCAGCTGGTTAATGACCATCATGGGAGAGCGTTATTCCCTGGCCCAGAATATAGAAGCTAACCGGATGGATTCCTATGTGGAACAGCAAATCTCTTTCAACCGGACCTGCCGGCTCGGCAGGGTTTCTGCGCGATTGAGTGCGGAAATCATCAATCTGGGGAATGTGACGTACGACGTGATCCGGTATTATCCGATGCCGGGTAGATCCTGGCGGATAGGTATAATGATCGTTTATTAAATATAAATCATATAAAAATAAAAAGAGATGAAAAAACATGTGTATGCACTGATGTGCGCCCTGCTGGTAAGCGGAACCCTTTTTTCCTGTAGTGATGACGAGAATGGGCCGGGCACTCCGGATCCGGTAAACCCTACCGGAGAGGTCAAAGGATTTTATATCCTGAACGGGGGAGACTATGGGGCTAATAATGCCTCTATCAGCTTCTTTGATGAGGAAGGGAAATTAGCCAATTCGGATATTTATTCCACTGCCAATGGCACTGGCTTAGGAGATTCCGGACAACAAATGATCCTGTACGGGACTAAATTGTATGTGACAGTCACCAATTCTAACCGGTTGGTCGTGCTGGATCTGGACGGAAACCTGTTGCAAAAAATTGAACCTCTGGAAGACGGACAGCCGATGCATCCTCGTTATATGGCAACCCATGATGGGAAAGTATATATCAGCTACTATTACGGACATGCCGTAGCCGTTATGGACACCACCTCTTTATCGGTTTCCAGGGTGACAGAAGTCGGACGCTATCCGGAACAGTTAGTTGTTGCAGATGGTAAACTGTATGTGGCAAATTCCGGTGGAATGGATGATGGTAATTACGGAACCACTCTTTCTGTGGTCGACCTGGAAACCCTGGAAGTGGAAAAAGAGATTGAAGTACTGATCAACCCGACAGAAGTAACTGCCGATAGCCGGAATAATATCTATGTGATCTCCATGGGTAATTATGGGGATATTAAAAATACGCTTCAACGCATCGATGCGGAAACCGGAGAGGTAGATATCATTGCCAACGCTACTAAAATGACGCTGGTGAATGATGAGCTCTACACGATCTACGCACAATATGGTGAACCGGAAATGTTGTTTAAAAAATATGATACCCAAAGTTTTGATCCGGAAACCAAAGAACTGGATGTAGTCACTTTCCTTTCTTCCGCGCCTGATTTTGTCTATCCGACTCTTTTTGCCGTGCATCCGTCTACCGGCCAGATCTATATCGGTGATGCCGTATATGGAGAAACAGGCTCGTTATACATCTATTCTTCTGCCGGTGCACAGATCGGGGAAGTCATTGACACAGCAGGCCCCAGTCCGGCCAGTATCTGTTTTCTGGATTAATCGATGAAATATATAATTTCCATAGGGCTCTGTCTCCTGTTTGTGGCTTGTTCACAAACAGGAACACAACCTGTTCCCGTAACTTCCGGGACCGGAGAGATTCGTTATGCCACAGGCTATACTGTGCAGTCCTTTGAAAAATACACCCAGGTAGAGATCCACGATCCCTGGGATAGTACCCGTATTTTGCAACGTTATCTGTTAGTAGACCGTCAGCAGGCAATTCCTGCCAATCTGCCTAAAGGGACGATCGTGCCTGTTCCTATACAAAATATCGTAGTCTATACCTCCGTCCATGCTTCCATCATAGACCAGTTAGGCGAAGCGGATAAAATTGTGGGTGTCTGTGAACCGCAATATATGGATACGCCTTCGGTTCGGGAAGGATTGCGTTCCGGCCGTATCGCTGATCTGGGAGAATCGATGGCGCCCAATATAGAAAAGATCATAGACATAGAAGCAGAAATTATCATAGCCTCTCCTTTTCAGAATGCCGGCTATGGAGCAGCAGAAAAGATAGGTATTCCTATTATTGAAGGAGCTGATTATATGGAATCCCACCCACTGGGACGGGCCGAATGGGGACGTTTCTATGGCTTATTATTAGGAAGGTCTTACGAAGCGGATTCTATCTTCCGGGGTACTGAGCAACGGTATCTGGCACTGAAAGAATTAGCGGCTACCGAAACCGACCGGCCAACGGTGATTTCTGAAAAGAAATACGGCTCTTTCTGGTATATACCGGCCGTGGATAGTTACACGGCTCATTTTTTCGAAGATGCCGGAGCCGATTATATTTTTAAAGATATACCGGGAGCCGGAAGTCATCCTCTTTCCTTTGAAACGGTGCTGGATGAGGGTATCCATGCAGATTTCTGGCTGATAAAATATAACATGGCAGAAGATATGACCTATAAAGACCTGCGTGGGGAATATAATCCGTATGAAAATTTTGATGCCTATAGAAAACGGAATGTGTATGGCTGCAATACCGGAAAGGTCCCCTATTATGAAGAATTTCCCATTCACCCGGATCTGCTCCTGAAAGACCTGATCCGTATCTTCCATCCGCAACTTCTCCCAGATCATGAACTACGCTACTATAAACCCATGCAGGACAATTCATAAAACCGGATAGACGAAAAGAAGAAAACTTTCCTGTCCGGTTGTCATCTCTCCCGATTTCCCTCTTTGCGGTAGAGGCTTACTGGCATACTTTTTTCATTTAGGCGTTTATACGAGGTTAACTATGGGTAGACAAGAGATAAAAAATATGGCAGAAAATAGCCGGTTTTCCATGGATTTTTCCTATTTTTATAGGATGGTATGTGGGGCCTCTGGCGGTGGGCTTTCGGGCCTCCCGCCGTGGGCCCGTGGTCCCTCCGCCGTGGGATGCAGAGCCCTCCGCGGAGGGCCGGAGAATCTGTCCGGAGAAAACCGGAAAAGATAGGAAAAGAGTGAAAAAAGAACCGTTCAATTGTTAATTTAAACGCTTGTGCCTTATGACTATTTATTATGATTTCAGGAAAAAACTGGACCTCCGGTCCACCGATCAGGAAACTGTCCTGACTCCCCATGTAGTATCTTCCGGAACTGTTCCCGCCCGGAAATTGTATGAACAGCTTGAACAGGCCACGACCTTCCGGCAGGGAGAGATCGAAGGCATGTTGGATGGACTCATTGAGCAGATGATCTTTGAATTGAAAAACGACCGGGTCGTGGAATTGGGAAAATTAGGCTATTTTTCCTTAAAGATCACTTCCCGTCCGGTTACGGATAAACAGACCATCCATGCGCAATCCATCGCTTTTAAAAATGTCAACTTCCATCCCTCTGCCTGGTTTAAGGAGCAGTTTAAAGGATTATCTTTTGCCCAGGCACCGGAGGGCTATCGCTCCTCCGTTTCTTCCCGTCTGGACCACCGGAAAAAATTGTTGGAACACTATCTGCACACCCATCCGTTTATCAGCCGGACAGCCTATACCAGTCTGACCGGCCTCCTGAAGAACAAAGCACTGGCAGAGTTACATGCATGGGTGAAAGAAGGATTTCTGGATATCTATGGCAGAGGAAGCCATAAGGTATTTATCAAAGGAAAGGCCTTTCCTGAAAACAGTTTATAGGTGGGCTTAAACCTTTAATTCTTTTGAATCAGATGATTATCTTTGTTTGTGCAGCTGGAGATAAAAAACCACAGGAGATAAAAATCAGACCTCTCAAGCACTCCAAACCCGTATGTAGAGAGGGATGGAGAAGGTTTGCAAGAGATAAAAGTCAATTTGCCTGTTTTTATAGGGGAGAAAGATCGGTTGTGGAACATAAAAATCCCACTTTTCAGGAGATGAAAAGTGGGATTTTGACTATTTGCGTTTAAAGAAAGGGAAGGTGTGTGGGTTTTCAGGCATATCCGTTTAACATCCCATGGAAGTATAACGGTTTTAGAATATGAACTTTCAGAAACCAGGCTGCTCTCAGTTCTTTCGATTGATCCATCCAACTGAATGGAAAAGAACCGGCAGGCTTTTTATCATAGTCGAACTCGCACAGGAGTACGTGTTTATAATCTGTTATGATCGGACAAGCCGCGTATCCGTTATATCTTTTCACCGGCTCTTTTTCTTCCATCAGGGCAATCAGGTTCCTGGCGGCTACGGGAACCTGCACCCGGATCGCGGCGGAAGTTTTACTGGTAGGCATATTTGCACAATCTCCTAAAGAGACTATATTGGGGTAACGGGTATGAATAAGGGTCTCTTTGTCTACCGTTACCCAACCTTCACCCCCCCCGGTTTCTTTTCTCGCTTGTCCAGACCTGCTTCCCGGACAAAGTCCGGCGCTGACATCGGAGGAGTAAAATGCAGGAAATCATACCCCTCTGTAAAAGGGGTCCGGATCAGTTCTTCTCCTTTCATTTCTGCCTTTTCCAGATAGACCTGCCTGTTTAACGTGTCTATTCCTTTTACCCGTACCTCCGTATGGATAGGAATATCCCGCTCCTGATAGATCTCCAGTAAACGGGGAGTGTAGTGCGGCACATCATACAGCTTTTGGGAGGCTGTGAAAAAATCTAACGCCACCTGTTCCCTGCTGCTGTTTTTCCGGGTATAGGCATCTGTCAGAAGACAGATCTTTTTAGGAGCTCCTCCACATTTATGTTTGGTGTAGGTGTCCGTAAAAATACCCTTTCCACCGTTCTTTGAAAACTCCTGCAACGCTTTCCACGTCTTTTGGGCTCCTTCAAAGTCGTATATACAGTGGGCATTTCCTTCTCCTAATCTATCCCGGGAGATGCCTTCCACCTGTTCCCAGTTGATCTGTAATCCCGGTGTCAACACCAGAAAGTCATAGGTTATCCTGCCGTTCCGGGCAGTCTCTAAGAGCTGTTGATCCGGGTTGAGTAGCAGGACCTCGTCCTGGATCCACCGGACTCCTTTCGGAATACAACTCTCCTGCCTTTTCCAGACCTCTTCCAGTTGGTAAACCCCGGAGGCAATCAGCGTAAAACCGGGCTGGTAATACTGCCGGTCACTGGGATCGATCAGGGTAATATCCGGATCATCCAACCAACGAGACAGCCGGGCTGCCATACTGATTCCGGCTGCTCCACCGCCTACAATCAGGATTTTCCCTTTTGCTTTACTGGAAAAAGCGTGATAGTAAGCCGCACTGCCTGCTGCGGTTGCTACGCCAGCCGCAGCGACTATTTTTAAAAAGTTTCGTCGCGAAAATGAATTATTTCCGGAATCTTTTCGTTGTCCAGTTACCATTTTTTTATCGATGTTTTATGATTTCCTTTCATAAAGCCGATGGTGCAAAGAAAAATAAAATAGGAAGTTACCCCTAAATGATCTCCTACTACACTATTTGCTCACATGAATCAAGAGGTGGGTCAGAAACTACTACAACACTTTCTCATGGTTTAGAAATCCAGGTCTATATAATTGATATACAAAAGTATTATAAAATCTTTTTTCTGAGAATTAATCTCAGAAATTCATCAGGAAATTTACCAGGTTAGTATCTCCGTTCAGATCCATCCGCTTTCTCATCCGGTAGCGCCGTAGTTCAACAGCCCGTATGGAAATATTTAATATGGAGGCGATTTCTTTGGTGGAAAGATTCATCCGTAAGAGGCAGCACATCCTCAGGTCACCGGTCGTCATGTCCGGATAGGTCTGCCGTAGCCGTTCGATAAAATTCTGGTGTGCACCATTGAAATAATTTTCAAAGGCATCCCAGTCGCTTTGATCTTCAGCCGCTTTCTGGAGTAAGGTTTTCAGCCGGTTGTACAAGCGGTTCGGATAGCGGTCTCCTAACGTCTCCTTCTGTGCCTCTACCTCTTCCGTTAACGTGTGGATCAACTGGCTTTTCCTTGCCAGTGCGGAGGTCTGTAACATCAGTTCATTGTTTTTGTTCTGTAACTCCGTCTCTAATATCTCATTTTTTAATTCCTGCACTTTCTTTAATTCCTGCTGTCTCAGGATCTCCTGCTGCCTTTTTTCTTCTTTCCGTTGATGGCTGAAATAAAGAGAAGCGAAAAGCTGGACCATGCCGAAAATGATCATGACATAAATAATGTGAGCCCAGATGGTATTATACCAGGGTAGCAGGACATGGATCTGTAGGGATAGCTCCGGGAACTCCCCGGTAGGGACATATTTCCTGACTTTCAATGCATAGGTGCCTTCCGGCAGTTGCAGCAGCGAGATGTGCCCACTTTTCTGCCAGTCAGACCATCCGGAAGACATATGTTCTATTTTATAACTGATCTGGTTATTGGGAGTTAATGTCGTGGAACCTACGTATAGGTTGAGTTGCTGGAAATTGTAGGGCAGAGAGATCTCTTTCATTTCCGGCGGTAAAAACTTCAGGCTGTCTTCCTGAATATAGGTGATCGCTGCAAACCGGTGGGGCATGCCTTGGGTAGTTCCTTTCCGGATCAATATGTCCGTATTTACCATGACTACTCCCTGTAGGGTAGAGAATATATGCAGGGAATCATTGAGAGGAATGATCCAGTTTCCCCGGGTCACCAGGTTCAGTTTGTAGTTGTCAAACAGGATCCGGCATTTTAACGTACCGTTCCCCCCGTTGACGGCAAATAGTCCGGCTTCGTTTTCATAGGTCAGCCAGTAGAGTTCTTCTGAAACCTGGTAGATCTGGTCCGCCCGGGCAAATACATCCAGTTGGGTGGGATTCGTAAAGAGTTCCTCTATGGAGTTGAATACGGGCCTATGGGGTTTTTCGGCAAATAAAGGAGCTCCCTGCTCTTCCGGAATATCCCGGAAGTAGCGGCATACTCCCATGGGCCGTACATAATAACCGGTATGGGTGTGAATGTAGAGATGGTCATCCCGGAGAAACGCATCTGTCAGTTTTCCGAGTTGGTTTCTTTTTCCCAGCAGTTGAATCGCCGGATGGAGGGTAAGGGAGGTGATCCCGTTATCGAAAGCCATCCACACCTGGTCCGAATGATCATTAGTAATGGCATGCATCATATTATCCTGTAACTGGAAATCTTCTGTGGCATGGGCTACAATCGTACCCTGCTGATCCGTCACAAAAAGTCCGTTGGTCAGGGTGCCGATGTAATGAAAGCTGTCCACCGTGATAAAGGCGGAAGGGATGGCTTGTAAGATCGTTTCCGGGAGATAGGTGGGTAGGGAATCCGGCTGTTGTTTAAACTGAATATGGGCAGGTTGTTTTTCTAATGGAACATACGAGAGAAGACCCCATTCGTTTTTTATCCAGTAGCCGACATGGCTTTCCCCTGGGTAAATATGGTGTCCTGATGATATACCAGGTGGGAGACTTCCGATTGATCCGGTAGCTGATAGAGATGCCAGTTATTCCCGTCATAGGTCAGTAACCCGGAACTGTTGGTGACTAACAAAGTCCCTTTAGGAGCCACAGTCAGATCCCAGTTCAGGCTGCTGGCATGATAATCATCCACATTATAATTCATAAAAAAGCCGGAGCTAACTTCTGTTGAGTAGAGTCAGCCACCAAAAGCCGGAAAGTGATCAGAAAGAATAAAATACAAGCGAATAAGCGGTTAAAAGGGAAATTTTTGAAAGTTTTCTTCATGAATTGTTTTACGTTTGAGAGGGAGTGAATAAGTTAAGGAGTCAAAGGAATTAAGTAGTCAAAGTAGTTAAGTAGGCCAGGAGTTAAGCAGAAAATAGATTTCTCCTTGACTCCTTTAACTCCTTACCTACTTTAACTACTCTCTCTTTACTCTCTCTTTACACAAACTTATATTCCTGCCAGCTCTTGATCCGGATGTCTTCTTCTGTAAGGGTACAGAAGGCATCGATAAAGGCGCTGGCTAAACGGGCGTTTGTAATTAAAGGAATGTTATGGTCAATCGCTGCCCGGCGGATTTTATATCCGTTGGTAAGTTCCCGTTTGCTATGGTCTTTGGGAATATTGACTACCAGGTCAAAGGTATGGTTACTGAACAGATCCATAATGTTCAGTTCCCCTTCTTCATCCGGCCAGGAGACAGTCACCGTTTCAATTCCATTGCTGTTCAGGAACTGGGCTGTCCCGGCTGTCCCGTAAAGTATATAGCCTTTCCGGCTTAATAAACGGCAGGATTCCGGTAATTCCACTTTGCTTTTGGCTGCTCCTGAAGAGACGAGGATATTCTTGGCAGGGATGGTATTCCCAACGGCAATCATGGAAGATAAAAGCGCTTCGTTGAAGTCATCGCCTATACAACCTACTTCTCCTGTGGAGCTCATATCCACGCCCAGCACCGGGTCTGCTTTGTGTAACCGGGCAAAAGAGAACTGGGAGGCTTTTACCCCGATCCAGTCGATATCGAAAGCACTCTTGTCCGGTTTGCTGTAAGGGGCATCCAGCATAATGCGGGTCGATGTTTCAATAAAGTTCCGTTTCAGTACTTTGGACACGAACGGGAAACTACGGAAGGCCCTCAGGTTACATTCAATTACTTTGACATCATTATTTTTAGCCAGGAACTGAATGTTAAACGGTCCGCTGATATTTAATTCTTTTGCGATCTTTTTACTGATCTTTTTGACACGGTTGGCAGTCTCAATATATATTTTCTGGGCCGAGAAAACCAGCGTAGCATCTCTGGAGTGTACATCGGCAAACTCAATATGCTCAGAGATTGCATATTCCACGACTTCACCATTCATCGCCACTGCATCGAACTCGATCTCCTTGGCTCCCTGTAAGAATTCAGATGCAACCACCGGATGTTCTTTCGATACTTTGGCTGCCAGATCCAGGAATTCGATCATCTGTTCTTTACTGTAACAAACATTCATGGCCGCTCCGCTCAACACATAGGACGGACGGATCAGGATCGGGAATCCTACTTTAGCGATGAATGCGTCAATTTCATCCATGCTGCTTAATTCTGCCCAGCGGGGCTGGTCAATTCCTAACGTATCCAGCATGGCAGAGAATTTATGACGGTTTTCAGCCCGGTCAATAGACAGAGGAGAGGTTCCGAGGATTGGTACCTGCTGGCGGTGCAGTTTCATGGCCAGATTATTCGGGATCTGTCCTCCTACGGAGACGATCACTCCTTTCGGAGTTTCTAGGTCAATCACGTCTAATACACGTTCAAAGGAGAGCTCATCGAAGTAGAGACGGTCGCACATATCATAGTCCGTGGAAACAGTCTCCGGGTTATAATTGATCATAATCGATTTATAGCCCAGTTTACGTGCGGTCTGTGCTGCATTGACCGAGCACCAGTCAAATTCAACGGAAGATCCGATCCGGTAGGCTCCTGAACCTAAGATAATCACACTTTTATCATTCGGGTAATAGGGAATATCATGTTCACTGCCGTCATAGGTTAAATAGAGGTAGTTGGTCAATTCCGGATGTTCAGAAGCAATCGTGTTGATCCTTTTCACGCTTGGCAGGATACCCATCTTTTTCCGCAGGTTGCGGACACGGAGGTTTTCTTTTTCCATGTTTCCATCTGGTTTCGTTACCAAACGGGCGATCTGGAAGTCTGAAAAACCTAACTGTTTGGCTTCCCGCAGGACCTCTTCCGGCAACTCTTCAATCTGATTGTATTCTTTTAATTTTTCGCTGTAGTCTACGATATTCTTTAAACTGTTCAGGAACCAGTGGCTGATCTTGGTCAGTTCGTGGATACGTTCTACGGTATATCCTTTCTCCAGGGCTTCTGCTACTGCAAAAATACGCAGGTCAGTCGGGTTGGACAGTTCTTCGTCTAAGTTATCAAACTGAATGTCTTTATTGCCGACGAATCTGTGCATTCCCTGGTCGATCATCCGGAGACCTTTTTGCATGATCTCTTCAAAACTTTTACCGATGGACATGATTTTACCTACGGATTTCATACTGGATCCGATCTGGCGGCTTACCCCAACAAATTTAGTCAAATCCCAGCGGGGAATCTTTACAATCATGTAATCGACTTCCGGAGCTTTATAGGCGGAGTTGGGCGTACCCATTTCGCCGATTTCATCCAGTCCATAGTTTAATGCCAGTTTGGCAGCTACAAAGGCTAACGGGTAACCACTGGCTTTGGATGCCAGTGCCGAGGAGCAGCTTAGACGGGCATTCACTTCGATGACCCGGTAATCGTTCGTCTCTGAATTAAAAGCATACTGGATGTTACATTCCCCTACGATCCCTAAATGGCGGATAGTGGTAGTAGACAGATCCTGTAACATCTTCAGTTCTTGATCATTCAGGGAACAGGTGGGAGCGACCACAATACTTTCTCCGGTATGCACTCCTAACGGGTCGACATTTTCCATGCTCACCACAGTAAAGCAATGGTCATTCTTATCCCGGATCACTTCAAACTCAATCTCTTTCCAGCCCTTTAGAGATTCTTCCACCAAGATCTGGGAAGAATAGGCAAATGCATTTTCTGCCAGTATTTTTAATTCAGTTTCATCTTTACAGATCCCGCTTCCCAGTCCTCCCAGTGTATAGGCAGACCGGATCATTACGGGATACCCAATACGGTTGGCGGCTGCCAGTGCATCTTCCATAGTCTCTACCGCCTGGCTGACCGGAGTCTTTATGCCGATTTCATCGAGCTTTTTCACGAATAAATCCCGGTCTTCAGTGTACATAATGGCTTCTACGGAAGTCCCTAATACTTTCACCCTATAGGTAGCCAGTGTCCCGTCTGTATATAACTGAGTACCGCAATTCAGGGCAGTCTGGCCTCCGAATGCAAGCAGAATTTCATCAGGTTGTTCTTTTTTAATGACCTCCTCTACAAAATAGGGAGTAATCGGTAAAAAATAAACTTTATCGGCAATCCCTTCCGAAGTCTGGATGGTTGCGATATTCGAATTTAAAAGTACCGTACTGATACCTTCTTCCTTGAGTGCTTTCAGGGCCTGCGATCCTGAATAGTCAAATTCTCCGGCCTGTCCGATTTTCAGGGCGCCTGAACCCAGCACAATGACCTTCTTAATTCCACTTTTAGACATAGATAAATAGGGTTATTTCTTGTTTATTAAAATGATTATATAGCATGTTATACCGTTGCTGTATTATGGCAGCCGAAAATACAAAAAAATGCGTTAGTAAATGACCAACGCGTTTGATATACAGATTTTATATTTTCGTAGAAAAGAAAGAAAAAAGGTCATACCCGGAGTGTGTACTGGATATAATAATACATTGAACCTTGTCTGATGAATACCGCATAGTTCTTTTTCTTCTAAATCTGAGCAAAGATATGGATTCTGTGTGGTATGCACAAATTAAAAAAACTAAAACCCACAGGCCGCCTGTAATCTCCGGAATCAAAAAGTTTATGTTTTATTAATATCATTAATAATTAGTAAGATGTTGTTAATAATCAATACCTATTTATTACTTTTGTGGTCAAAAAATTAGGAATGAGTTTTCAGTGGAATACGCGCACAGAACTATTGTTAGGCAAAGAGCGGTTGAATTATTTGAAGTCCTGCCATGTCTTAGTGGTGGGAGTCGGTGGCGTCGGAGCCTATGCTGCGGAACAGATCTGCCGGGCAGGGGTCGGAAAAATGACCCTTGTAGATGCTGATACGGTGAATGAAAGTAACATAAACCGGCAGTTGCCGGCCCTTCATTCTTCGTTGGGAAAATTAAAAGCGGAAGTCATGGCAGAGCGGCTGAAAGATATTAATCCGGAGATAGAGTTGACGGTGATCGCTGAATTCCTGAAAGATGAACGGATACTGGAAGTATTAAGTGCGGAAAAGTATGATTACGTAGTAGATGCTATTGATTCACTCAGCCCCAAAGTCTTTCTTTTGTATCATGCGGTGCATCTGGGTTTACCTGTCGTCTCTTCTATGGGAGCCGGAGGGAAAATAGATCCGACCCGGGTCAAACTGGCAGATATTGCTAAAACATCTGAGTGTGCTCTGGCTAAAGTGGTACGTAAACGGTTGAGAAGTAAAGGAATTAAAAAAGGAATACCGGTTGTTTTTTCAACAGAACCGGCCAATCCGGATGCCATTATTGAAGTAGAGAATGAACGGAATAAGCGGACAACCGTAGGGGCTATGTCTTATATGCCTGCTACGTTTGGCTGTTTTTTAGCTTCATATGTCATCCGTCATATTTAAAATCGGACAACATGATGATACAGACAAAAGGGATCACGAAAAGTTTTGGAACATTACAAGTGCTGAAAGGAATTGATCTGTCCATCCGGAACGGTGAAATCGTAGCCATTGTAGGCCCCAGTGGCGCAGGAAAAACCACTTTGTTGCAGATCCTGGGTACACTGGATACTCCGGATAGTGGTCAGCTTTGGATTAATCAGACGGATACCAGCCAGTTGAAAGAAAAAGAACTGGCTGCTTTCCGGAATAAAAATATCGGGTTTGTGTTTCAGTTTCATCAGCTTTTACCGGAGTTTACCGCACTGGAGAATGTAATGATCCCGGCGTTGATCGCTAAAGAAAAACCGCAGGTGGCGGAACAAAAAGCCAAAGACTTACTGGATTTTATGGGGTTAGCGGACCGGGTGAGTCATAAGCCGGCTGAACTTTCTGGAGGAGAAAAACAGCGGGTGGCAGTGGCCCGGGCGCTCATCAATGGTCCGGCAGTGATTCTCGCGGATGAACCTTCAGGTAGCCTGGACACTAAAAACAAGGAGGAATTGCATACCCTTTTCTTTGAACTGCGGGATCAGATAAAACAGACGTTTGTCATTGTAACCCATGACGAACAGTTAGCCGGAAATACAGACCGGGTTATTCACATGAAAGATGGCGTTGTGAGTATATAAAAACCTATTTGAATTTTTAATTATGACTAATAAAAAAAGAGTAACATTCGGGAGCAGGTTGGGGGTAATCCTGGCGACGGTCGGTTGTGCGGTCGGTCTGGGAAATATCTGGCGTTTCCCTTATATGTTAGGTGTAAATGGAGGGGCAGCCTTTTTGTTGGTATATGCTATCTGTATTGTGGTGCTGGGACTTCCCGTAATGATTACCGAGTTTTTTATCGGACGGCACTCCCGGAAAAATGCGGCCGGTGCATTTAAGGTGCTGGCTCCCGGAACCAAGTGGATTGTGATCGGATATAATGGAGTCTTAGCTGCTTTTTTGATCTTAGGATTCTATTTTGTGGTGGCCGGCTGGACGTTGGAATACATTTTGCAGGTAGTAACCGGATCGCTGACGGGTAAAACGGCGGTAGAGTTTGCTTCGGATTTTACCCGGTTTTCTTCCGGTATATTCCGGCCGATTTTCTGGACAGTTGTTTTTACCGCCCTGACCCATATTGTTATTGTCCCAGGGGTTAAAAAAGGGATTGAAAGGGCTTCCAAGATCCTGATGCCGGTCCTGTTCTTTATCCTGATCGTGTTATGTATACGTTCGGCGACGCTTCCCAACGCGGGAGCCGGGCTTTCTTTCTTATTTAATCCGGATTTCAGTAAAATAGATTCTTCAGTTATTTTAAGTGGGATGGGACAGGCCTTTTTCTCCCTGAGTGTAGGAATGGGTTGCCTGATCACCTATTCTTCGTATTTTGGAAAAGAAACTCATTTGCAAAAAACGGCTGTGCAGGTAACTATCCTGGATTCTTTAGTGGCTATCCTGGCGGGAATCATGATTTTTCCGGCCGTATTTAGTTTTGGTATAGAACCGACAGTCGGACCGGAACTGGTGTTTATTACGCTACCGAATGTGTTTAGCCAGATGCCGTTGGGTACGTTGTGGTCACTGATTTTTTATGTATTACTGGCCTTAGCTGCTTTAACGTCCACTATTTCCCTGCATGAAGTGGCCACTGCCTATGTGCACGAAGAATATCAAATGACCCGTTCCAGGGCTGCCTTAGTAGTTTCTGCCGGAGTCCTTGTTTTTGCTACCCTCAGTTCCCTCTCTTTAGGTGTGCTGAAAGACTATACGATTTTCGGTTTGACTTTCTTTGATTTTCTGGATTATGTCACTACCAAGATCATGTTGCCTTTCGGAGGCATGCTGATCTGCATTTTTGTGGGTACCCAGATTGACCGGAAAATACTGAAAGCCGAACTGACCAACCAGGGTACTGTTCCTTTTTACTTTTTCAATACCTATGCTTTCTTTATTAAATATATTGCTCCGGTGGCTATCAGCATTGTCTTTTTAAATGAATTGGGCCTGATAGAATGGATCAGACGCATGTTTTAAAACAGCATGAAGAATGAATTATATGATTTTCTTTCCCGGGAAAAAGAAAATCATATACTTTTATCAGTAATATAATGTCCTTTTAAAAGGACGCTGTTTTTAATAACCTTAACCCTTAACTTGTATGAATTGGCGGGATTTGTTGTATTTCTCTTCCGGCGAGCGGCGCGCTTTGACTTTCTTATTGTCATTCATCCTGGTCGCTTTTATTTTGCTTGTTCTGACGGATCATTTTACGATAGAACCGGAGGAAATTTCTGACGGGATAGCTTCCGGACCTTTACCGGAGAGTAAGGAAGACCGGATTCCTTCCTCCCTGACCGGAGAAGAAAACCATGTGGCAGTAAAGTGAACGGTTACTCCGGTACCCAAGAAGAAAAACTTTGCTAAATATCCACCCGCTTCTTATCCCCGGGCAAATAAACTAAAACCCGGTGAAAAGGTTGAATTGAATACGGCGGATACTACGCTTTTGAAGAAAGTCCCTGGAATCGGAAGTGCTTTTGCCCGCCGTATTGTCGGATATCGTACCCTGTTGGGTGGTTTTTATACAGTGGACCAGTTACGGGAAGTGTATGGAATGGATGAGGAACGGTTCCGGCAGATTTATCCTTTTTTCAGGATAGATACGGGACATATCCGTCCTTTCCAGATCAATGGGTTATCTCCGGATACGCTGATCAAACATCCTTATTTCAGTTATCAGCAACAGCGGGTGATCCATAGGAAATTAAGGCTGCAGGGATCTCTTTCCGGCTGGGAGGAGTTGGTTTTACTGGAAGAGTTTTCTTCACAGGATCTTGAGAGATTAACCTACTATGTGTCGTTTGAATAGTCCTCTGTCTGTTGGTGGTTCGTAGAAAAAATCCTGTTCCCGGATGGATACAGGGGTTGCAGGAAATATACCCGTACATATAAACCAGCCTTTTACTACTGCTATTTTATAGCCGGTAGTAAAAGGCTGGATGATTATTCTGCCAGGTTATCCTTTTTCCTTACATGGATAACATCCTCTCTCGTTAATATCCGTCATTCTGGGTGATTGCCTGGTCTTTACTCAGATCCAGTACACTTTGGGGAATGGGGAAATATTCATGCGCACCTTTGATAAAACGGGCATTCTGTAGGTGAGAGCGGAAGGTTTTTCCTTCTCAAAGTAGGTATTGATCACCTGGTCTGCAATTCCCCAGCGTACCAGGTCAAAGAAACGTTGTCCTTCCAGAGCAAATTCAAGTCTTCTTTCCAACCGTAAGGCTGCCATGGCTTCCTCTTTGGAAGAGAAACCGGCATAGGTATCGATGGCGTAATTGGCTGCATCGGCTGTATCGTCCATCGTCCGGACTACCTGGCTGCCTTTTACCCTTTCCCGGACCTGGTTAATATAGTTCAGCACCGTATTCAGCTCTCCGGTTTCTATAGCTGCTTCTGCTCTCCATAGCAATACATCCGGATAGCAGATCAGATAGAAATTCAGTGCATTTACATACGGCCATATCTGCAGATAATAGGGAGAGTTCATTGATACTATCCGCTTTTTAGGGCTATAGGATCCATACACGGTTGCTTCACGGGGTGTCCAGTCATACAACTGCATATCCAGGAAAGTAAGCCCCGGGCGGGCTACCGTATGATCCAGACGGGGGTCTACATAATCCGTATCGGAAATATCTTTTCCATCTGCTAACGGAAGTCCCTGGCTATTGGTTTGTAAGCATTCACCAGATCCTGGGAGGGACGGAGAAAACCATAGGAGGGGTAAGGACCTCCTGGAGGTAGGAGACGGTCACTGGGATTACCATTGTAATTGTTGGGTGATCCATCATTGATAGAAGCCTGTACGGAGAAAATAATTTCTTCGCAATTGTCATTTTTCGGAAGGAATACATCCCGGAAATGGGGGAGCATCCTGTATTTACCGGAATTGATCACTTCATCGCAAACGGCTGCACATTCCTGCCATCGTTGTTGGTAGAGATAGACTTTGGCCATGTAAGCCCGGGCAGTCATTTTACAGGGACGGGCCACATCTGCCTGTGAATCCGGTAATACATCATAGGCGGCTTTGAAATCGGCTAATATCTTCTCCCAAAGCTGGTCTGAAGTATATTCATTATTAGAGATATAAGCATATTCCGATGCATCCTCCACGGTTTCATCTATATAAGGGATCCGGTTGTAAATAATTTCAGGGTGAAATAATAGTGCCCACGTAGAAATTTTATTTCAGCGATCCGTTCGGCTTTCTTCCCGTAATCACTGTTTTCCAGTACCCGGATGGCCTGGTTAGTTCTTTTCACTCCTTCGTAGAGTGCTAACCATTTCTGGTTGAAGTCTAAAATCGTGGAGTTGACATTAAATATTTCTATCAAGTGGATCTGGTTCTGGTCTCCGGTTCCTCCTCCTCCTTTATAGGCGTCATCGGAAACTACATCCCCGAACTGCCAGTTGGAACAACCGGAATTCAGTCCGCTGCTGGCATCATCAAACTGGCCATCTAACACTGCATAGGCGGAAATGATGATTCCTTCAATATTATCCAGATGTTCTGCCTGTTCCGGAGTCAGCTCACCAATAGGGGTTTCACTTAGGAAATCACTACATGCAGTCAGGCAGAAAGCTGTGAGTAAAATATAGATTGTATTTTTCATAACTATTTCTTTTAATTGAATTTAAAAACTGGCATTCAGTCCCAATGTGAACGTACGTGATAGCGGATAAATACCCCGGTCTACACCCATATCCAGGTTCCGGTAGTCTGTGGAATAACTTTGCAGTCCCACTTCCGGATCAATCCCCTGGTAACCTGTGATAGTAAACAGATTCGTCGCCTGTACATACAGGTATAGATTACTGAATCTGATCTTGGATAAAACTGCCTGTGGGAAAGTATATCCGATCTTGATATTCTTCAGACGTACAAAAGAGGCATCATGTACATAGTACGAAGAGGGCCATATATTATTATTAGGATCATCCATGGTCAGGCGGGGAATAGTTGTGTTCGTATGATCCGGTCGCCAGGCATTTTTGATCCGTTCACTCTTATTATACTGGGACTGGTTGAAAAACTCTCCTATGTAGCTGGTCATATCATAGACTTCATTCCCAAACATCCCCTGGAAGAAGAGACTGATATCAAAGTTCTTATATGTAACCCCTAAGGTGAGTCCGGTGGTAATATCAGGCATGGGGTCCCCTACAAAATCCCGGTCATTCCCATCAATCACACCATCTCCGTTTACATCGACAAATTTAATATCTCCGGGTTGTGCATCCGGTTGCAGAAGTTCACCTTTGGAATTGGTATAATTCCGGATCTCTTCTTCACTCTGGAATAATCCGGCTTCTCTGTAGACATAGAATGAACCGATCGGGTGACCCACGGCTGAACGGGACACCTCCTGGTCAAAGTTCAGTGAGTGGATGACACTGGAAGGTAATCCGATATAAGAAACATCTTCATTCAGTTCAGCCATTTTATTTTTGATCCGGGACAGGTTCAGGGCTACACTAAATCCAAAATCCTTGTTGAGAGATTTCTTGTAGTTTATTTCCATCTCAATCCCTTTATTGTTCATTTTTCCTACGTTGCCCCATACTTTCTCATTGGTACCACCGATGGTGCCGATGATGGAGCGTTCCCATAACAGGTCTTTGGTGTTTTTATTAAACCAGTCAATTACAATTCCTAGGTCATTGTTGAGTAACCCTATATCCACACCGATATTGGTTTGTGTGGTCGTTTCCCATTTCAGGTTCGGATTGCCGTTCCGGGTCTGGGTATAACCTGTGGTTACGGAATTCTGGCTTCCATCAATCGGGTAATTGGAATGGTCCAGGTCACTGGCATAGGAATCAATAGTCGAGTAGGGTGGAATATCGGAATTCCCGTTTTGTCCCCATCCGGCACGTATTTTAAGATTGCTCATCCAGTCAAATGTATAAAAGGGTTCACTGCTGATACGCCATCCGGCTGATACTGCCGGAAAGTTTCCCCATTTATTATCTCCCAGTTTGGAAGAGCCGTCCCGGCGTAAGGTAACACCTACCAGATAGCGGTTATCAAAATTATAGTCTACTTTTCTGAAATAAGACATTAAAGAGGATTGGGAAGCTCCCCCTGAATTCTTCTGGGAACTGCTGTCCCCGGCATCCAGATAATGAAAGTTGTCGTCATCTGAAGCAAATCCTTCCCTGGATGCGGCGAACCATTCCGAGATACTCCGGTTGGCTTCAATACCAGCCAGTAAACCGATGGTATGCATGTCCAGACTTTTGACGTAATGAATAGTGTTAGTAAATACCCAGTTAAATACCCAGGTGTTAGATGTATTCAAGTTACTGGTAGGCTGCTGAGTCTGTGTTTCTATGAATTTGGGACTGAATCTGCGATAGTATTGGTTCTGGTAATCCATCCCGAATGTAGTCTTAAAAGTCAATCCGTCCAGGATGTCTACTTCTCCATATACATTTCCAAAGGCACGGCTGGATTTTCTGGAGTTGTCTTTATTTCTGTAGAGCTGGCCTAAAGGATTTTGTATATCTGCAATAGGATTTCCCGCAAAATTACCGTCCAGATCATATACAGGCGTAATGGAAACCGTTTTATAGGCATTATAGAGCATACCTCCCAGGGCAGCATTATTGGATACTGTGGTTCCCCAGGAATGGGAAAGGGAGAGATTTTCGCCGATTTTTACCCGGTTGTTGAATAGTTTATATTCAGAATTAAACCTTTCGGTCACCCGTTCAAATCCGGTGTACTTCATTAAACCTTCCTGGTCAAAATAACCCACAGAGAACAGTTGGTTACTTACCTGGTCCGCTTTAGAGAAAGAAACGTTATAGGACTGTACCAGTGCATTCTGCATGATGGCATCTACCCAATCCACATCTGCAGAGGGAACCCGTTGGGCAACGTCTAAAAATGCCGGGATTACTGCTTTGTCCCCTGTCCCGTAAATATCACTGACAGGTGTTTTTTCATCATTTTTCTGTGCTTCCCATAGCAGGTCTCCATATTCCTGTGCATTCAGCATGCAAAGCTGTCTGGCTGAAGTCTGTACTCCTACATAGGCATCCAGCGTGACGTTGAACACTCCTTCTTTCCCTTTCTTCGTACTGATAATGACAACTCCATTTGCAGCACGTGCGCCGTAAATGGATGCGGAAGAGGCATCTTTCAATACCTGCATACTTTCAATGTCATTCGGATTAAGAAAATTGATACCTCCTTCTACTGGAACCCCGTCAATAATGTAAAGCGGATCATTGTTTCGGATAGTACTGAATCCGCGGACGCGAACGGCAACTCCTCCTCCGGGCATATTATCGGGAATGACGTTTACACCGGATAATTTCCCCTGCATCATCTGGTCCACACTGGAAACCGGCGTATCCTTCAAGTCTCCGATTTCCAGGATGGAAACTGCTCCGGTAAGATCTTTCTTTTTCTGAACCCCATATCCGATTACGACTACTTCGTCTAATTTCTGCGTATCTTCTGTCAACCGGATAGTAAGGAATTCTTTTCCTGCCGGATCTATCTCCTGTGAATGGTATCCTATGTAACTAACTGTCAATACACTGTTGGGATGGCTAAGGGAAAGAGTAAAATTCCCGTCCCAGTCCGTAACGGTTCCGTTGATAGTTCTTTTTTCTATTATATTGGCACCAATAATAGTTTCTCCGTAAGTGTCTGTTATGGTACCTTTGATAATAGAGTTTTGCTGCGCCGGAAGCGTTTGCCATCCTGCCAGTATCAGCAGTAAAAGAAAAGATGCTGTTTTGTAGTAATAGTTCTTTTTGTTCCTGTCCGGAACATTCCTGAGCTCTCTCATAAGTACGTGTGTTATTTGTTTATTACTCTGTTAATCCGTTTTTCAGACCACAAAAGAATATACCAGAGATTACAGGAATATGAAGGACAGGCTACAAATCGGTTATAGTCTGAAAGGTTAGTTATTTTCCTGTGCTCATAACACCCGAGTCATCATCGCTATTATTCACCCGTTTCTGGCCACCTTTGAAACTACGGCCAAAGGAGAAATTATAAGAGAACTAGAATAACAACATCCGGGAACTTTCTTCCAGGTGCATGGCTCTTTTGTAACTGGCATATTGGGACCAGTTCTCTGTTTCCTGTTTGAAATTGTTGACAAAGGGATTGAATGCACCTACTGTAAATGCTAAGTTGTTATGTGTATATCTTAACATCAGGTAGTGGATGTTTTCTCCTCCGCTCATTGTTTCTCCATAGAACCAGTTCCAGTTCGTTTCCAACCCGAAGGCGAGCATAAACTTTTTGTAATTGGCTGATAAATTTATGTTGGAAAACCAATTGGTGTAAGTGTGGGAATAGGTATTCCCGTGACTGATGTAATGATTCACACCCCCTGTCAGGGAAGCCTGAAACATCTCTTTTATAGGACCTACCCGTACGGTTAACCTGCTGGCCAGACGCTGCCAGTCTTTCTGGTTGTCCAAGGTCTGGATGATTTTATCATTTTCCAGGAATTTTTCATCCATAATCGCTTTCAGATGGTATTCATAGGTACCCCACAGATTCATATAAAATATCTTTTTTTGAAGTTCATACGTTAGTTCTGTCCGATACCGCAGATAGGGATTTAAATTCGGATTTCCTCGCTGGATCTGCAAAGAATCCACTACCTGTTCTACTGAACTCAAATTGGAGAGGGAGGGGTCTGAATTACTGATGTTTGCATTCAGGCGTATATGGGACCCATTTCGGATATTATATTGTAATACCAGGCGGGGATTAAATGTATAATATTGATATCCCTCTTCATTTTCCTGTCCGAACCAGGAACGTGTCATACCCACTCCCAGCGTATAATCCAGTTTTTTTGATCTTTCCGGTAAATTCTCCGTAAATAAAAATCTCCGATTGATCCATTTTAGTTATATAATTATGTCCGTTCCTGTATTCATTATCAGAAAATGAGTGAGTGTAGCGGATTCCCCCACTTACCCGGTTTGATTCTAATTTTTTCTCATAGATCCCTTCTCCGATAATGGAATATTTTTTCCCGATCACTAAATTATTTACATCCGTCAGGAGTATATTCTCCCTGCTTTCCTGATAAAAATGTTCAGAATTGGTATAATTATAAGTACCTACGGCATTCAATACGATGGTCTGGTCATGGGGTAAGCTTTGCTTGTAATACAGGTCGAGGGCAGGCCGATGCCATTTCTCTGCTGAATTATCAATCATATAGACCTGGTCATCCGGATTGGCTATGTTATATAAAGTCCCTTTATAATCAAAGTGGGGCTGGTTGTTATTATAATAACGAACCGTCGCGTTAAACAACATTTTATCCGGTTCATTAAAACTATAGGTGGCATTCAGGTGTTGCCAGCTCATTTGTGCATGTCCATGGCCTCCCTCTTCTTTCCTTTGTAGGGTAGAGCCATCTTCAAACATAAACTTTTCTTCATTATTCCGGTATACCCGGTAGAAATCCCGGTGGCTGATTCCATAATTCATGGACAACTCTGATTTCTTATGATTGATCTTACCGTTGATGAAATTATTTCCCCAGGCTGTGACGGGGCTATCGTTCAGGTCAATTCCAAAACTACCCCCTGTTTCCGGACGGCGGACAATATAATCCAGTACCACTCCGGCGTTCCCGTAACGTAAACCCGGATTGTCGTGATATTCGATGCGGATAATTTCAGCAGGTTGCAAAGCTAAGATATCCTGTAATTCCACTTTTGCCCCATTGATCCGGAGCTGGAGTTCTCCTCCTCCCGGAAGAGAGAGCTCATTGAATAGGGGATTAATCTGAAGTTTCGGTAACATTAGCTGCTGCAGTAGATTCACTCCGTTGGTAGAGAGTTCGATCTGTCGTTCAGAAGGAAAAACGATCTTTTTATCTGAACGGCTGGTCAGATTGGAAGCGGTAACGGTTATTCCCTCTAATGACAGGGAACTGTCTTCCAGTAAAATATCATCTAAACTAATACTTTGGGATAATCCGTCTAAAGTTACATAGTGGGTGGTATAGCCCATACTGGAAATAACCAGTATATAATTCCCCGGATGGATAGAGGATAGCCTGAACTTTCCTTTTTCATCGGTAGTTATCCCTGAAATAAACACCGAGTCTGCGGTTTGTAGCATTACATTGACAAATTCCAGCACTTCTTCATTTTTCGCCTCTTTGACTGTCCCTCTGATTTCTACAGTTTGGGCAATACCTGTCAGTACCACACTGCTTAGCAGTATGATCATCGTTATTATCCTTTTCATACGTTCTTCGTTTATTTTTATCTTGTCACATCTGGCAGGAGGGCTCTTTTCCTGCGTTTAATGATAAGACGACTAAGGTTCGTAAAAGGTTACAAAAAAGAAAGAAAAAAATCCGGTGGTACCCGGTTCTTCTTCTTACTCATAGATCAGGCTGGATAGGTTCTGAGGATCAAACACCTGATTCGCAACCTCTAAGATCTCTTCCGACGTCAGTTCTTCTATTTTTTTAAAGACTTCCGGTAACATATCATACCGGTCATAGTGGAGAAAACTCTTCCCTAATCCCAGGAAAAGGCTTTCCCGGTTATCTCCGGATATACCCAGTTGTCCGATCACCTGCTTCTTAGCGGCAGCCAATTGCGCAGGAGACAGTTTATTTTCCCGGATTTTAGTAAGCTCCTTTTGTACCAGCCGGATTGCTTTATGGAGGTGTTTAGGGTCAGTCCCGAAATAGATACTGGTAAATCCGGTATCCGTATAAGAAGTAACAGAAGATTCCACATTATATACGAGTCCATG
Source organism: Tannerellaceae bacterium (assembly GCA_021201295.1). Classification (GTDB taxonomy): domain Bacteria; phylum Bacteroidota; class Bacteroidia; order Bacteroidales; family Tannerellaceae; genus UBA4116. The sequence continues at coordinate 72,507 of JAJQFE010000052.1, forward strand.
CTTTTCCCGCAGAGAGACATTCAGCCGGTTATTCATCCCGGGTCCTCCTAACAGGTTATTTAAAAGAAAAAGGGGTATTCTTTTTTCATCATACATGCTGAATGCTCTCCCACCTATCAGTACATGGGCCTGATGCGTATCTTTATGTTCTCTTTTATTCCGGGGTAGAATAGGGTCCGGTGCTTTCCTGTCCGGAGTATGCGAGGGCATAGAAATGGCAGATAACGTGTTTTCCGCTAACCGGATGATCCGTTTGAAATCTGTTTTTCCCATAGAAAAAAAGACCATGTTTCCCGGTGTATAAAAACAATTCGTGAAAGAGCGTCCGGAAAAGGAGTTGAAAGTAGTGATCGTTTTTTCATCTCCCAGAATATTATGTCCCAGTGCATGTCCCTGGAAAAGCATATTCTCAAATTCATCAAAGATCAGTTCGGAAGGACTGTCTTTATACGAATTAATTTCATCCAGGATCACATCTATTTCTTTTTCTATTTCCTGTTCCGGAAACCGGGAATGGAAAATCAGGTCTGTCAGTAATTCAAAAGCCCGGTTAAAATGCTCTTCCATAAAAACCGAGTAAACAAACGTATCCTCTTTGGTCGTGTAGGCATTCAGTTCACCACCTACATTCTCCATACGGTTTAAGATATGCCAGGCTTTTCGTTTTTCCGTGCCTTTAAAAAGCATATGTTCTACAAAGTGGGCTAAGCCATATTCCTCCGGAGACTCATCCCGGGTTCCCGCATGAATGGCAAATCCACCATACGCTACCGGAGAATTTACCGGCAGATGGATCATGCGAAGACCGTTGGATAAGGTATAGGTGTGATATTGCATATACATTCTTTTGATCAATCTGTTTTGAATGGAACGCGCAAAAGTATAATTAAATCTGTTTCCCCCCCAATTAAAAAATAGTTTATATGCAGGTAGAAATCATTAAAATGGATACTTTTGTAATCAATTTTGGTGAATGCATGATGATTAAAGAAGAATACCCCATAATGAACGAAGAGATAACCTCTATACTCCGCCAGGAAGCAGAAGCTGTATTACAGATCCCGGTCAGTGGAGAGTATGTAAAAGCAGTAGATTACATTCTGGAATATGTCCATGAGAAAAAAGGAAAGCTCATTACTTCGGGGATGGGAAAAGCCGGTCAGATAGCTATGAATATCGCTACCACTTTCAGTTCCACAGGAACCCCGGCTTTCTTTCTGCATCCCAGTGAAGCCCAACACGGGGATCTGGGCATTGTACGTGAGAATGATCTGATGCTACTTATTTCCAATTCCGGAAAAACTAATGAAATTATGGATTTGCTGGAACTTACACGCGGACTGGTGCCGGATATGAAGTTTATAGTGATCACCAGTAATCCGGAAAGCCCTCTGGCCAAAGAGGCAAATGCCTGCCTGTTAACCGGGAATCCGAAAGAGGTGTGTACGCTGGGGTTAACTCCTACTACCTCTACCACTGTAATGACAGTTATAGGAGATATTCTGGTTGTCCATACGATGAAACGGATCGGATTTACGAATAAGGAGTATGCCAAACGGCATCATGGCGGGTATTTAGGCTCGAAAAGCCGCCAGCAAAGCAGTCAAGAATAGACACTCAAACATATGAGAAAAGTAATAGGTGTAGGTGAAACGGTCCTGGATATCATTTTTAAAAATGATCAGCCTTATCAGGCAGTACCCGGTGGGTCTGTATTTAACGGGTTGGTCTCTCTGGGCCGTTTAGGCGTTCCCATCTCTTTTATCAGTGAACTGGGAAATGATAGGGTCGGCCAAGTGATCCGGAATTTTATGACGGAAAATAATATTTCTACTGATTATGTCGATTGTTTTCCGGACGGAAAAAGTCCTGTGTCCCTGGCTTTCTTAGATGAGCACCAGAATGCTGATTATACGTTTTATAAAGATTACCCGAACCAGCGGCTGGAAGTACCCCTGCCTCCGATCCGGGAAGATGATATTTTCATTTTTGGTTCTTACTATTCTCTGAATCCTGTTTTGCGGGAACGAATGGTGGAATTCCTGGAATATGCCCGCGACCGGAAAGCGATTATCTATTATGATCTGAATTTCCGGAAAGCCCATGCCCATGAAGCGATCTTTCTGACTCCTACTATTCTGGATAACTTTGAATATGCAGATATTATCAGGGGCTCGGATGAAGACTTTCTGAATATATTCGGTAAAACAGATATGGAACATGTCTATCAGGAACATATCCGGTTCTATTGTGACCGTTTTATTACGACCCACGGCGCAGATGGAGTCCAACTCTTTACAAGAGACGGGAGTCGACATTTCCCGACTACTTCTTTTAAACCGGTGAGTACGATCGGTGCAGGAGATAATTTTAATGCGGGAATTTTGTATGGATTGTTGAAATATGACATCCGGCATAAAGATCTGCCTCTGCTGAACCGGGAGCAATGGGGAAAGCTCATTTCTTGTGGGGTAGATTTTGCTACGGAAGTATGCCAGAATTATGAAAATTATATACCCAAAGAGTTTGCCGAACGGTATAGGAATGCTTCCCAATCTTAAATATCATTAACTGGAGTACGTATCGTATGTGTTTTATTTATCTTTGTGTAGATGCTTAAATAGGATATGATGTTAGAAAAGATATTTCTTTTATTAACAAGTATAATTGTACTAACAAACTGCCAATCCCGGGAACTGGAAATCCGGGCGGTGTGTTCCCGGCAGGATATCGGAAATTATATTATTAAATGGGAGACAGACCCTGCCATGAAAGGAACTGTGAAGATCTATGTGTCCGATAATCCGGAGACTTTTGACAGAACCCGTCTGGTAGGAGTAGTCAATATCAGTGATAATATTACGACCTATATTACGAATGATAATATTACCCGGCAGTATTTCCTGCTTTCCTTTAATGATCGGTACACCCGCATTGTCAGCTCCCGCAGGGATGCCATGGATCAGATCTCTAATTTCCGGGATATTGGTGGGTATACCAATATGCACGGTCAAATGGTCCGTTGGGGGAAGATTTACCGGTCAGGGGATCTGGTAAATCTCTCAGAAAGGGACTCTATCCGATTATCCAGATTAGGAATTCGGACCATCCTGGATCTGCGGACAGAGGAAGAAATGGCAGAATTCCCGGTAACTTATCAGGAGGCCAACCTGGTTTCTATTCCGGTTTCCATGGGAAATGTAGAAGATATTATGAGTCGCCTGAAAGATGGATGCATCCGTAAAGGAGATGGAGTGCTGTATATGCAGGATCTTTATCTGCAATATGTGACAGATAATACCTCCGGTTTTTCCGAAGCTTTTCGGCTTCTTTTGGATGAAGAAAATTATCCTTTGTTGATTACTTCTACCTTTGGTAAAGATAAAGTAGGTTTTTTAGCTGCTTTGATCTTATCGGTCTTACAGGTTCCGGAAGACCTGATCTATAGTGATTACAGTCTTTCCCAGGAATGGTATGCTGATAATACCAGACGGATGCAGGGGTTTGCCCGTACGTTGACTCCTGATGCCCAGGAGGCCCTGACTGTCATGCTCCAGACCAATGAGGCTTATCTGGACCTGGCATTCCGGAAAATCCGGAAAGAATATGGGTCAGTAGAGAAATATCTCCTGAAAGAACTAAATTTAACAGAAAAGGAGATTACTGAATTGAAAGAAGTATTGCTTTTATAAGCTGAATCCGAATTATTTGCCTACCTTTGCACTGCAAAAATTATATTATACAACTATCGCATTTTGAAAACATTTGAAGAATTAGGAGTTGCCGCACCAATACTGAGGGCAATTCAAGAAATGGACTACGAAGCGCCCATGCCTGTACAAGAGGAAGTGATTCCTTTTTTATTAGGAGAAGATAACGACGTAATTGCATTGGCCCAGACTGGAACCGGTAAAACTGCTGCTTTCGGATTACCCCTACTACAAAAAATAGAAGTAAATCAATATCATCCTCAGGCACTGATTTTGTGTCCTACCCGGGAATTATGTTTACAGATAGTGGATGACCTGAATGATTATTCCAAATATATAGAGAACCTAAAAGTTCTTCCTGTATATGGAGGATCCAGTATTGAGAGCCAGATCAAGATGTTGAAACGGGGAGTACATGTGGTTGTGGCTACTCCGGGACGATTGCTGGATCTGATGAACCGTAAGACGGTAGATTTGAGCAGGGTTCGTAGTGTTATTCTGGATGAGGCGGATGAGATGCTGAATATGGGATTTACGGAAAGTATTAATGCAATCCTGGCAGAAGTTCCTGCCTCTCGTAATATGCTTCTGTTCTCTGCCACCATGCCGCAGGGTATTGCTTCTATTACCAAAAAGTATATGAACAATCCGAAAGAGATTGTAATAGGTAATAAAAATGAAGGAAATAAAAACATCAAGCATGTGTATTATATGGTTTAGGCACGGGATAAATATCTGGCCCTGAAACGTATTGCAGATTATTATCCGAATATTTACGGTATTATTTTCTGCCGTACCCGTAAGGAAACACAGGAAATTGCCGATAAACTGATCCAGGGCGGATATAATGCAGATTCTTTGCATGGTGAGCTCAGCCAGGCACAACGGGATTATGTCATGCAGAAGTTCCGCATTAAAAATCTCCAGTTATTAGTCGCGACTGATGTAGCTGCCAGGGGATTGGATGTGGATAATCTGACTCATGTCATTAATTACGGATTACCTGATGAAATCGAGTCTTATACCCACCGTAGCGGTCGTACCGGCCGTGCCAGCAGAACTGGTATCTCTATTTCTATCTGCCATATTAAAGAAAAAGGTAAAATCCGTGAACTTGAACGGATCCTGAATAAGACCTTTGAAAAAGGAGAGATGCCAAGCGGACAGGATATATGTCAGAAGCAATTATTTAACCTGGTAGACCAGATTGAAAAGGTAAAGGTGAATGAAGAAGAAATTGCTGAATTGATGCCGTCTATCTTCCGTAAACTGGAATGGCTGGATAAAGAGGATATTATTAAACGAGTGGTCTCTCTGGAGTTCAACCGGATGATTGATTATTATAAAGATGCGGATGAAATACAGATCGTGGATGAGCGTTCGACCAAAAAAGAACGTTCGCAATCCAGAGGTGACCGGAGAGTTCCTGTCGCAGAAGAAGGTTTCTCCCATTTCTTTCTGAACTTTGGTAAAGCGGATGGTTTATATCCCAACCAGTTGATTGAGCTGGTCAATAAATGTGTACCGGGCAAGGTACGGATCAGAAAGATTGATCTACGTGAAAATTTCTCCTTTTTTGAAGTAGAGGAAAATGAAGCGAACCGTGTAATGGATCGTATAAATGGATACGAAATTGACGGCAGACGTCTTTCCGTAGAACCTGCACAAGGGAAAAAAGGAGAAGGTGGCCGTAGTAGCCGCAGTCCAAAAGGCAAACGGTACAGTTACCGATCTTCTGATCGTTTTGAAAAACGGGACCGGAATAATGATAAACCCTGGAGACGTACTGCTCCGGACCGGAAACGGCGTTCGGATCGTCAACGAAAAGCTATTTAATTACTGTATAAAGAGCCTGCTTTTTCTAAGCAGGCTCTTTTGTTTCTACCTGCAAAGAATACTCCTATAGAAAAACTACAATCTTTTCATCTTACTTTCTTCTATCCTTCTGATTATTTATATTTTTGTTCCTTTCTCTTTTAAAATGTAACCGGAAATATAAAAAACCAGATAATTGGATTATATCCTATTGTTCGTATTTTCTTTTTATATCTTTGTTTATGATATGGTTGGGTTTGAAATAATGATATTGTGCGTGTTATTCTGAGGAATTAATAATAAAAAGATAATATCAATGAAAAAGATCTGTTATTTTTTACTGGCTATATGTTCAGTACATTTTTCTTTAAAAGCACAGGCCACAGAGGAAGTATCTCCGGAAACCAGGGCGTTATTTTTGACTACAGAAACTGATTTACAGGAATGGATGGCTTATCTGGTTTCGCCGGAATGCCGGGGACGGCTGACCGGAGATATAGGTTTTCAGAAAGCCGCACAATATGTTGCTGATCTTTTTCAGGAATGGGGACTGGAACTGGGCGGAGACCAGGGCGGTTATTTCCAGCATTTTCCCCATCCCTATACGGAAGTTCAGGAAATGGGACAGTTTAGCCTGTATTTTCCTGTGGGTAAAGATTGGATAGCCAAAGAATATCCTTACCCGGATCATTATATGGTCGGTGGCACTTCTGATTCCGGGGAACTGCATAGATTGGAACTGGCCTATGTAGGCTATGGAATTACCGCTCCGGAGTTAAACTATGATGACTATAAAGGGATAGATGTGAAAGGAAAAATCGTAGTTTGTGACCGGGATATCCCTTATCAGGGTAGAGATCCGGAACTCCAGAAAAAATGGACTCCCTATCAGTATCATAACCTGAAGATGACCAATGCAGTTGCCCATGGAGCTGCCGGAATGTTATATATTACTACTACTGCCAATCCGAATCCGGGATGGAATCCGGGATTTATTTATGCCTGCATCAGTGATAGTGTGGCACGGGATATATTTGCCGGAACCGGGGGAAATTATGATGCCGTAAAGGAAGGAATCAACCAATCTATGAAACCTTACTCCTTTGTCATTGAGAAAAAAGCGGATATCAAAGCCGTTACTCAGTTTCATCCGGATGAAATCGGCTGTAATGTGATTGGTATATTAAGAGGTACGGATCCTACTCTGGAACCGGAGATGATTATGGCCGGAGCCCATCTGGACCATGTAGGTATGATGCCGGTCCTGATGCCCGGAGCTATGGATAATGCTTCCGGGTCTGTCATTATTATGGGAGCAGCGAAAGCCTTGTCCACTTCCGGCTATACTCCTAAGCGGACATTGGTTTTTGTATTATATGGGGGTGAAGAAACCGGATTGATTGGAAGTAAATATTTGGTAGATCACCCTATTTCACCGTTAGAAAATCTGAAAGTAGTATTTAATATTGACTGTTTGGGAACAGGCTATGGGCTGGGAGCCCGGGCTGCACAGAAATATGCTTCTCTTCTGGATTATGTGGAAGGTGCCAATGAGGCTGTCCTGAAACGGCCGTTTACCACCCGTTTAGGAAATAATGAGATCATTACCCGTCCCCGTACGGATGATGCCAACTTCTTTGTCAAAGGAGTTCCTACTATCAGTCTTTTCTCTTTTGGTGCTGCTTACCGCACGCCCTACCATCATCCGGGAGACGTGATGGAACTAATCGAGTTTGATATCGTAAGAGATTGTGTGAAACTATTGACACGAACTATGATGGATATGGGTAATGTGGAAAAAATAGAGGCTTCCCCCAAATAATTCTTTTTTGTAAAATGAAAGAATTAAAAAGATTGTCAGCCACATGTTCTGATAATCCGTATATTTAACTTCTGAATTTCCGGATAGACTTTTGTCTTAGCAGATATAGGTTGGGTACTTAGTTTGCCAGATAACAGTAAAAAGGTGTAATAGACCCAATGGCAACAAAAAATAAAATCTGATTATATGATTTGAAACTCTTATCTGACCGGCCTACTTATATACATAGGAACAGTAGCCCAACTCTTTGCTCAACAGATAGACTTTACTGAGCCGGTAAATCATCCGGAAAGTTGTACCAGTATTATGGTTGGCAGACTGGCAACTGTGGATGGATCCGTAATAACCAGCCATACCTGTGATGGGAATTACCGGACCTGGATGGATATTGTGCCGGCTCAACAATTTGAGAAGGATACTATTGTGGATATTTATACCGGCCGTATGCACACGGAGTTTTCTACAGATCAGAGCCGAATGAAACAAGTAGGGTCCATTCCTGAAGTGAAAGCTACTTATCAATACCTGAATACGGCTTATCCCTGCCTGAATGAAAAATAGTTAGGCATTGGGGAAACCACTATTACCGGCAGAAAAGAATTAGTGAATAAGAATGGAATGTTTATGATTGAAGAACTACAGAAAATAGTGCTTCAACGTTGTACAACTGCCCGGGAGGCTATCCAACTGATAGGGGAGTTAGTGGCTACCTATGGATATGCAGACAGTGGGGAATGCCTTACCATTGCTGACCCGAAAGAGGTGTGGCATTTTGAAATTTTCGGGATAGGCCCTGACCAATTAGGTGGAGTATGGGCTGCAGTACGTATTCCGGATGATCATGTGGGCGTTTCTGCTAATATACCCCGGATCTCTTATGTGGATATCCGGGATAAAGAGAATTATATGGCTTCTGAAAACGTATTTACTGCTGCTAAAGAATTGGGATATTGGGATGGAACCAAACCCTTTTGTTTCTGGAAAGCCTATGGAGGAGGTGAAAAAGCCTTTTCCGTCCGTGAATATTTTATCCTGAGTACGTTGGCTTCTTCTTTGAAGCTTGCCTATGATGCGGAAGCCCTGCCTATCTCAGTCAAACCTGATCAGAAAGTCTCTGTTACGGATGTGATGGCACTGTTGAGACAAACATATGAAGGTACTCAATGGGATATGACACAGAATTTGAAAGTAGCTGTTAAACATAAGGACAGTGAGCAGGTGGACACTATCATAAGCCCGTTTGCAAATCCCTGGATGGTGCCTGATATGGCACAGATGCTGAATGGAATCCAGGCAGGCACTGTAGAACGGCATCGTTTGGTTGCTGTGCCTCAATGTTCTTATTCACATGTGATCCAATTAAGAGACTGGTTGCCGGATGCAGTTGGAGGAGTGGCCTGGATGTCTTTTGATAATCCCGGTCAAAGTCCCCGTTTTCCTGTATTTGCCGGAACGACTGCTTTGCCTGCTAGTTTCGATATTTGCGGGCAGCACCGTTACCGGGAAGATGCTGCTTTATGGACCTATAGAAGAGCAAACAAGCTGGCGACTGTTCGCTGGGGACTTACCCGGGATCAGATGAATTAGGCTATTCTTCATTATGAGCAGAAAGGACAAATTGAACTTCCTTTTATAGAAAACCGTTACCAGGAACTTTTAAAGATTGAAGGATCTGAAAAAGCTAATGACTTCCTGACAGGATATACTGCTGATTTTGTAGGAGCTTCTATGCTTCGATGGAAAGAACTGGGAGATACTTTCTGGAAAATGTTTGCCAGGGGATTTTAAAAGTAATAAATTAGGAGTTAAAGGAGTAATCAGTCGCGATGCTCCTTAGAAGTTAAGTAGTCAGTAGATAATTTATTTTTATTGCTCCTTAACTCCTTAACTCCTTTAACTACTAACTACTAAAAATAAATATCATGAGATCATTTTTTATTACTTGTGCGCTTGTGTTCAGCCTGACTACTCTGTTTGGACAGGGGCATCAGTTTACGGATGTGTGCAGGCTTCCTGCTACTCCAGTTAAAAACCAGGCTTCTACCGGCACTTGCTGGTGTTTTGCTACGGTGTCTTTTATGGAATCCGAACTCCTAAGAATGGGAAAAGGAGAGTATGACCTGTCAGAGATGTTTATTGTCCGTCAGAAATATATGAACCAATTGCAGGATAATTATCTCCGCCGAGGAAAAGGAAATATCAGCCAGGGAAGTCTGGCCCATACTTTTAAAAATGCATTTAATCAGATGGGAATTGTACCGGAAGAGGTATATGAAGGTATCAAATACGATTCTGACCGGCACAATCATAGCGAACTGGTTAAATATGTGGAAACTATTGCCGGAGTTCCTATTACTTTAAAGAAGAGAAGTCCGGAATATTTTAAACTGGTAAATAGCCTGTTTGATATTTATTTAGGTGAAGTACCTGGTAAATTCACTTATCAGGGGAAAGAGTATACTCCCCAATCTTTTGCCGTATCGCTGGGACTGGATATGGATGATTATATTGAATTAACCAGTTTTACTCATCATCCTTATTACAAAAAATTTGAAGTGGAAGTCCCGGATAATTGGGAACACCAGGAAATGTATAATTTACCTTTGGATGAAATAATGGCAGTTATGGATTATGCCCTGGAAAACGGGCATACTGTTTGCTGGGATGGAGATGTAAGCGAAAAAGGGTTTTCTTTTGTAAATGGGGTCGCCATTAATCCGGGGGTAACTAAAGTGGAAGATTATTCTACAACGGATCGTGCCCGTTTTGAAAATATGGATGGAAAAGAACGTCTGGAGGAAGTCTATAAGTTTGAGCGTCCTTACCCGGAAATTGTCGTGACTCCGGAGGTACGGCAACAGGGTTTTGAGACATTTGTTACTACAGATGACCGTCTGATGCATGTCACAGGAATTGCTAAAGACCAGCATGGGACAAAATATTATATCACTAAGAATTCATGGGGTACTGACCGTAATGCTGCTGACGGTTATCTGAATATGTCAGAAAGTTATGTCCGTGCTAAAACTATCTATATTATGGTGCATAAAGATGCGATTCCTTCTTCCCTTAAATCTACACTTAATCTTTAATTAAAATATAAGAGCTAAACTTATATTGATTTTTTATATGTAAGAGGGATTAATTACCAATTATCAGTCTTTACCTTGGAATGGCATCCTATGCATAACTTCCAGTAAAATATCGTGACCGGGAGATGTATATATTCCCTCTTTTTAACGTCAATAGGTGTTGCACAGGTGATGCAACCCGCTTTGGAGTTGATATGTTTTTCTCCCTAGTGATACCGGAGGTTATTCATCGGTCGTCCCTTCAGGGTAAGTTTTTTCTAATTATAGTTTTATCGGAGAATATATGGACTTTGAGATCAACCCAAAGTCTTTTTGATATATTATACTTTATCATGGATAGTCTTTCCGTATTTAGCCGTTGGAATTTATTTAAGTTATTTTACTGAAAGAATAAAAGAAGTAGCTGGTAGTTTTATCTGGTTTATTTGCATTTATTTACTAAATATAAATTTACAGTAGAAGGCTTATAAATACCAGTAGAAGTAAGTATAGTAAAATTATATATCTAATATATAAGAAAATATAAGGAGTGATAAATAAATCGTTCCTTTTATTTATTTAGTAAAAATAAGTATAAGTTTTATAATGGCAATTCTTTTTTATTGTTTTTTTCTTTTCTATCCTCTTTCTTATCAATAGAATAGATTATTTAGTACCAATCCCCCTCTTTACCCAACTAACTTATGTTTTTATGTCAACTATGGCTAAATAAAAGGAACATTTTATTTAGGCGTTCGTTTTATTGGGTTTAAAATCCAAATATTCAGACTTTTAAATACTATTATTAATATTAAATTAAGTAATTATGAAGAAAAAGTTTACTACTTTTTTGACGGCCATAGCATTCCTGTTGGGTGCTGTGTTTGTTGGTAATGCACAGTCAAGTTCTATTAAACTGAATAAGACTGAGTTGGAAAATTTGTATCAGATAGCTTTAGGTACACAGACTGATTATGTTCTTGCTATTAATGAAGATGGTGAACTGGTCTCAGTAGATGCTACCAGTTTGCCCACAGATGTGAGTCTGGCTCATACCTTTGGTGTGTGGAAATTGAATCAGAAGACCAGGGAATTAATCCTGTATATAAATTTCTGAATAAAGCAACCGGAGAGTATTTGTCTATTACTATGCAGGACTTTAGTAGTCTGGCGGATAACACCAGTTCTTCTTCTCCTGTAAAAGTGGGTGGGGAAATCTATCAATGGAAATTCTCTGATGCATATAATAATGATTATTTGAATAAGGAGATTCCTTTGTATGCATTTTATAAGGCATCCAATGTGGTGGGTTTGAATATCAATAGTAACGGAGAGGTCCGTGTTGTAAAGACCCCTGTAAATTCGGACAATAGTGTCCCTTCTGATGTTCCTGGTATAAATGGTACTCTTTCTTAGTTTACTTTGCAAACATCCAGAACTCTTAAATATCTATCAGCAGAAGAGTTTAATACAGTAATCGGTAACCAGGAAGAAGATGAAGGTGTTGCTTTAGTGTTTGAGGAAGATATGAGTGTGAATCCTTTTACAGGTAAAAAAGTATTTGCAGAAACAGCGGCTATCTATAATCCTTATGGATCAGTCTCAACTTCAGACAACGATGCTTATTTATATCTTCGTACGGAGGATAATCTGTTTTTAATGGTGGATACTGCTAACTACAATAAACCTAATGAAACCAGATATCTGAGATATACATGGGTAGACTTTACTAAAGACGCAAGAGAAGCTGGTTATACGACAGATGAAGATATAGTAAATTATAGTGTTACTCGTTTAAATATTGATCCTTACCGTGGACATTATATGTTTAGATTCGAATATGAACCTACTCCTAATAATCTGAAAATTAATGTGGCGGGTCTGATCTATGCTAATGTAATTACAAATTTACAGGGAAATGAAGTGTTTGCATACTGGCCAATAGACAAAAATGATACCAGAACTGCAATAGAGAACTACCTGGCTGCTAACTCTTCATTGGATTTCCCAACCGGATATTCTGTATATGATATAGAGGTGTATGTATATAAGCAAAGTTATGATGGTAGTTCTCAGTTGACAGTTGCCAGTATTGATCTTTGAACTTCTGTGAAAGATCAGAATGTAACTATTGGTTTTGAGGGTTTTGAAGGATGTACTGTATCGGCTGATAAGACTTCTCTATCTACTGATTTATATGTTATCACGGATGGGCATGGTAAATATTTGGCTATGCCTATTTTCCAGACTCTTTCCAATGAGACTACAATAAGAAATGCTGAGTGGGCAACTATTGAAAGAAATATGGATCCATGGACTATGCCTGCCTTCCAGTGGGTAGTAGAACAAACCCAAACGGCAGCTATTTTGAAGGAAACTTCTCCGATCAAAATTACCAACCGTGAATATGGTGTCACTATTGTCTCGGGTTATCAATTGTATGTCGATAAAGAAGGAACAGAAATTGCAGGTGTTAAATTAATGAAAGAAAACTTTGAAGTAGATACCAAGAATGTTAAAAAGGATCCATATGTAGGATATAAAACATTTAATAAAGATTCTTTATTGATTGCTGGTTATACATTCAGATATTTAAGTGAAGCAAGCAGTGAAGATCTTTTCTTAACTATTGGTGGCCTGGAAAGTGATAGTGTATTATATGCTAATACTAATAAAGTAGTATTTGCTTTAGATACAATTCCTTCTGAATATTTAGGATATGGTAATGGTGAAATAAATAGAGAAACATTTAATTATGGTTATACTCCTACAACAGGTTCAGGAGATAAAGAGAAACCATTAACCGGCTGGAGTGAATTAGAAAGACGTTTCTATTCTTTGAAGGTGAAAGGTGCTAAAGAAGATACATATGTTGTTCTTGACGATGAAGGCAGATACGCTACATCAAATTTCACGGACTGGAAAAGATGGGCAGAACCGAAAACTCCTGTTCGTTTCTACCTGAAAACCAATAATATCAAAGATGGTAATTTGTATTATGCATTAGTGGATTATACTACTAATTACACTGATATAAATACTTATTCAACTCCAAAAGGAGGAATCGATGATAACTCATTGATGCTGAACTCTAATCCTTTGG
>JAJQFE010000061.1 GCA_021201295.1 Tannerellaceae bacterium
TATCTTTTTTATCTCTTCAAAAGTCAGGTCCGGTTGCTTTTTAGCCATATCATCTTTATATTATTATGAAAAAAGAATTTTACGCAAAACTATGGATTTGGGTGGTACTGGTTGTCTGTGCCACGGCTTGTACAGGTACCTCTTCTTCCAGTCAGCCATGTTATGATGAACAGTCTAATTGTCAGAATAAAAAAGAGATGGCTTATTCTAAAAAGTACACCAATGCAGATTTCTACAAAGATGGGAAATTTGATGAAGAAGTAGCAATGAATGCTTTTAAAGACATGTTTAAGTTTTATGATATACCTTTCACTCCGTTGATGGTACAGGATATGTGGGTCACTGATTTTGGACTGGGTGATTTTGAAAATGTGGGTATGGGTGGTATTTTCTGGGTAAATGACCAGGAACATAATTATTTTGCACATGCGATCTATTTACTGCCTGACCAGATGATCCCGGAACATGCGCATGTAAGAACTCAGTTTGCTCCTAAATTTGAGTCATGGATGGTCACTAAGGGATGGGCATATAATTTCTCGGAAATTGGAGATGAGACTCCGGGTGCTCCGGTTATTCCTGCTTCCTATGGTCCGGTAAAAAGTAAAAACTTTGTTGTTCAGAAAGTCGGTGAGGTGATTCATTTAAAGAAAGAGGAATCGTTTCACTTCCTGTTGGCAGGCCCTGAAGGTGCTATTGTTGATGAATGGGCTTCTTATCATGATAATGATGGCTTGCGTTTTACTCATCCGGATGCTTCTTTATAAGACTTTTATTATCTTATAATCTGATTAATACATGAACAAATTATTCATTTGGGTATCTTTCCTGTGTGTTTTTTTCGTATGGCAGGCTACAGCACAACCATCGAAGAAGGAAGAAAATTGGATTGATGCTTCTGTTAAACAAAATCGGAACTGCAGACCCGGTTGGCGGCGTCTGGTATGCCTATCGCCTCTTCTTTTGTAAAGGCCGGGCAGCAGGCGGAACCTATTTCTGCAGATCTGACCGAACTGGATGAACTGGTGCTGATTACTTCTGCGGGTCCTGATGGAAATGATTGGAATTGGGGAACCTGGGCGAATGCCCGGCTGATCAAAGCTGATGGAAGTTTTATCTGGCTGGATGAACTGGATCCTTATTACTGGTTTTCCGGTTCAGGCAGTATACAAAAAAATGCGGACTTATATGGGAATCCGCTGACTATTGGAGGGAAAAATTATGAGCACAGTGTTTTGTGTCATGCTGACGGAGTTATGGTGTATGCACTAGATGAGGAGTTTATCCGTTTTGAAGCGGAAGTGGGATTGGCTGACCAGTCAACGGTCGGAAGTGTTTACTTCCGGGTTCAGAATCTGTTTCCTAAAGAGGAGGCTGCCCGGTTGACTGCTGCTTATCCGAAAGAGACCGGAGCTTTTTCTACTTATGTGGATGCCCTGGAAACCTGGTTGTCTACTCCGGATACTTCTGTTGAGAAAGAAAGTCTGCTGGCACTCACGGAAGAATTAAAGGATAGCCGCTATTTTGTAAACGCCATCAAAGAAATTGAAAAGGAAACAGACGTGGACGTACAGATCCGGAGTTATCTGGAACTGTATGAAAAAGCTTATCTGGTATATGATTTGCAGATGCAACTGGACTGGTTGCATGTGGAATCTGTTTTTCTTGCTTTTGAAGATATGAAGACTATCCGGGGATTTGATGCGGAACGCTATGGACCTTTGCTGGAGACTTTGTCACAGTTAGTGCAGACTGGTTTTTCCGGAATCTATCAATGGAATGAGGAAGCGCTTACCCGTGCGGAAGAAGCACTAAATTTGAAACGTACGATCCTGTTGGCTAATCCTTATCTGGATGTAGATAAAGTAGTAGCCACCCGTTTTAAATTAGGAATTTAGGCGCGGAAGGCAATGGCTCCGGAACTGGGAACCCAGGCAAATAACTGGAGTAACCAGCAATCCACTTTCCGTACAGGTTTTGATGCGGATATTATTGAATTAAGTAACCTCAGAGACCAGATCCGGGAACGGACTATCTTCAAACCGGAAGGGACGGCTTCTGTGGCCGATCTGAAACTGCACTGGGGTGCGGATAAACTGATGTTTACTTCACTGATGCCGGATCGACGCTGGAATGTATTTGAAGTGCAGGTAGATGGAAGTGGGTATAGACCTTTGGTGGAGACTGTGGAACCGGATCTGGAGTTCTATGATGGAACCTGGTTGCCGGACGGACGGGTCATTGCTAATTCTAATATTGGGTATCAGGGAGTTCCTTGTGTAAGTGGGGATGATCCGGTAGGAAATATGGTGTTATATAATCCGCAGAATAAGAACATGCGTCGCCTGACTTTTGACCAGGATGCGAACTGGAATCCGGTGATCATGCATAATGGGCGTGTCATGTATACCCGTTGGGAATATACGGACCTGACCCACTATTTTTCCCGTATTGTGATGCATATGAATCCGGATGGAACAGAGAATAAATCCCTGTTTGGCAGTGGTTCGATGTTTCCGAACAGTACGTTTGATATCCAGCCGTTGCCGGGTCATTCCTCTGCATTTATCGGAGTTATTTCCGGCCATCACGGGATTGCCCGTTCCGGTCGCCTGATCCTGTTTGATCCCACCAAATCCCGTAAGGGGGTGGAAGGAATGATTCAGGAAATCCCGTTCCGTAACCGTCCGATCATTCCGGAAATTAAAGATGAGTTGGTGGATGGTGTATGGCCACAGTTTGTGAAGCCGACTCCGTTGAATGACAAATATTTCTTAGTGGCTGCCAAGTTGCATCCCAGGGATCTTTGGGGGATTTATCTAGTAGATGTATTTGATAATGTGACCTGCCTGATAAAAGAAGAGGGAGAAGGCTTTATAAGTCCGATTGCTCTGATAAAAAGAGATACGCCTCCGGCTATTCCTGACCGGGTGAAACTGGATGAAAAAGAATCTACTGTATTCATACAGGATATTTATGAGGGAGAAGGGCTGCGGGGTGTACCTCGTGGAACAATCCATGAGCTTCGTATCTATGCCTATGAATATGCTTACCTGAAAACTCCCTCAGATCATACAGCACAGGGTATTCAGAGTGGATGGGATATTAAACGTTTGTTAGGTACAGTTCCAGTGGAAGAAGATGGTTCTGTGATCTTTAAGATTCCGTCTAATACGCCTGTTTCTATTCAGCCTTTGGACAAGGATGGAGCAGCTGTACAGTGGATGAGAAGCTGGTTTACCGGTATGCCCGGAGAGATAGTCTCCTGTGTGGGATGTCATGAAGACCAGAACCAGATTCCTATACCTAAACGTGTAATCGCCTCTCAAAAAGCGCCAGTTAAACTCACTCCTCCCGAAGGAGGTGTTCGCTCGTTCACTTTTGATCTGGAAGTGCAGCCTGTATTAGACCGGGCTTGTGTGGCCTGTCATACCGGAGAAGGCAAGGCTTTTGATCTGCGCGGAGGCATGAAGGATGAAAAAGGGTTTGGTACTGCTTACCTGAATTTGCATCCATATGTACATCGTCAGGGACCGGAAGCAGATATGATCGTACTTCAGCCCTATGAATATCATGCAAATACCAGTGAGCTGGTCCGTATCCTGAAGACCGGGCATTACAACGTTAAACTGACGGATGATGAATGGAAAGTGTTGTATAACTGGATTGATTATAATGTGCCTGATAAAGGATATTTTGATGCCAATCCATATGATGGATTCCCTTATAAAGGGTATGACCAGATTGCCCGCCGTAAGGAACTGACGGACAAATATGCCAATGGGACTGGTGTAGACTGGAAGAAAGAAATTGCAGATTATGCAGCTTATCTAAAAGGAAAAGGAGAAATCCAGGCTGAGTATCCGGAGAAATTACCTCCTGTCAGAGAGAAAGAAGTCAAACTAAAAGGCTGGCCGATGGATCAGGAAGCCATTCGTGGGCTGTTGGCAAATGAAAAAGAAAACCGGAAGGAGATAGCTATTGCTCCGGGGATTACAATGACTTTTGTGCGTATTCCTGCCGGACAGTTTATGATGGGTAGCTTCCAGGGTGCTCCGGATAATCGTCCTGCTTTTAAAACTGTGATCAGTAAACCGTTCTGGATGGCTGAGATTGAGGTGACGAATGAACAGTATACTGTCATCTTCCCTGAGCATGACAGCCGGTATGTCGATCAGCACTGGAAAGACCATACCCGTCCGGGATATGAGGCCAACCTTCCGGAACAACCTGTGATCCGGGTAAGTTATGAGGATGCAATGGCTTATTGCAGCAAACTGAGTGAACAGACCGGACTGAATATTACCTTACCTACAGAAGCACAATGGGAATGGGCCTGTCGGGCAGGAAGTGACAGTGATTTCTGGTTTGGACATATGAATACGGATTTCGGGGCCTATGAGAATCTGGCGGATGCCCGGTTATTGGAAATGGCGGTGAGTGGAATTGATCCCCAGCCTATGAGTCCGGATAATTCCTGGTATTCTTACTATAGTTTTCTTCCAAAAGAAGAAAGTGTGGATGATGGAAATATGATCCAGGTGGCTTCGAAAAGTTATCCAGCGAATCCTTTCGGACTGCATAGTATGCATGGCAATATAGCGGAGTGGACCCGTTCCGATTATCGGCCTTGTCCCTATTCAGAGAAAGTTAAAACTTCTTCAGAGTATAAAGTTGTGCGTGGAGTTTCGTATATTGATCGCCCGAAATTCGCTACAGCGTATGCCCGGAAGGCATATTATCCCTGGTAACGGGTTCATAATGTAGGATTTAGAGTGATAATAGAAGACTAATCCCATAAATTGGTACTCCGGGATCATTGCCGTAAGTACCGGTTTTATATTTAACGAATGTAAAAATGAAAGCAACTATTGAAAAGTTTTTCTCTTCTTATGTAACCATGATTGTTTTACTGATCCTGTATGCCGTTTTACTGGGTACAGCTACTTTTATTGAAAAGTATCAGGGAACTGTCATGGCCAAAACACTGGTATATTATTCTCCTGTATTTTTTCTCCTTCAATTCCTGATGATCATCAATTTTATAGTAATTCTCTTACGGCATCAGTTATTGAAAAAACGTAAGTGGGGATTTCTGGTTTTGCATGTTGCTTTTATCATTATTCTTTTAGGTGCTTTGGTCTCCCATATTTTTGGAGAGGAAGGGATTCTTCATCTCAGGGAAGGAGAAACCAGTAACCAGTTGGTGGTCCAGACTTCTAAAGGCACGCACATACATGCTCTGCCTTTTGATGTGGAACTGATTCAATTTACGATGACCCGCTATCCGGGATCTTCCAGTCCTTCTTCATATGAGAGTGACCTGTTGTTCCATGTGGAAGGAGAAACTCAGCGTCATTTAGTCTTTATGAATAATGTGGTGGATATGAAAGGATATCGCTTTTTCCAGGCTTCCTATGACCGGGATGAAATGGGGACAATCCTTTCTGTGAACCGGGATGTGGCAGGTCGAAATATTACCTATACCGGGTATGTTTTACTGGTACTTGGGTTTATTCTTTGTTTAATAGGTAAGCACTCCCGTTTCCGGCAACTGGCCCGTCAGTTGAAGGAGATAAGGCATTCGGGAAAAATGATGATCGGTTTTTGTGGATTACTGATAAGCGGAACTATGTATGCCCATCCGGAGAATATGCCAATGCTGGAAGCTATCCAACGTTATACAGTGGATCCTGTTCATGCGGCTAAATTCGGCGCTTTACCTGTTCAGTCAGGCAGAGGGCGTATGATGCCTGTGAATACTTTTTCCTCTGAGATCCTGCGTAAACTTCATAAAGCAGACAAAATCGGAAATATGAATTCCGACCAGTTCCTGTTAAGTCTGATTTCCCTGTCGGATATGTGGATGCGTGTTCCTTTTATTACATATTCCGGAAAAGAGATTGAACTCTATTATGACCTGACTGCTAAAGAATGTGCTTATGTTGAGATGTTTGACAGTAATGGTAACTATAAGCTGCATGAACGGTTAGAATCTGCCTATAATAAAATGCCGGCTCAACGTAATTCGTTTGATAAGGAGATCATTAAACTGGATGAAAAAGTTAATATTCTATTCCAGCTTTTTAATGAAGGTATGCTGAATCTTTTCCCCCTGGAAGGAGATCCAAATGATAAGTGGTATGCTCCGGGAGAAGATCTTTCCGGCTTTGCAGGCCAGGATTCTCTTTTTATGTCCCGTATTATGGAATGGTATGTAACAGAGATCCAGAATGGAATGAAAACCGGTGACTGGTCACAGGCGGATGAAGTATTAGGAATGATAGAAACATATCAGCAGGGAAAAAATAAAACACTTGCGATTGATCTGAAGAGGCTGGAAATGGAAATCCGGTATAATCAATTAGAGATATTCTGGTATTGTAAAATCATATACCTGATCTTAGGTAGTTTTCTGTTGATCCTTTCATTTGTCTCGTTATTTAAGGAGCGTATCTGGCTTACCTGGGGACTTCGTTTGCTTGGAGTAGGTGTACTGGCTTGTTTCTGTTTCCAGATGGTAGGTATGGGTATGCGTTGGTATATTGGAGGGTATGCTCCCTGGAGTAATTCGTATGAAACGATGGTGTATGTAGCCTGGGCGACAGTGGCCGGAGGTATTTTGTTTGGACGGCGTAGTATGATCACTTTTGCACTGGCTACTTTGTTTGCCGGTATTATTCTGTTTGTTTCCGGCCTGAACTGGATGGATCCACAGATCAATACGCTGGTACCTGTACTGAAATCTCCCTGGCTTATGTTTCATGTGGCTGTCATTGTAGCGGCTTATGGCTTTTTCGGGATCAGTTTCCTGATAGGGATTACCCATATGATCCTGATGATTATGGGTAAACCACAACATACGCCGGTTATTTCTTTCCGTGTGAAGGAACTGACCATTGTAAATGAAATGTCCCTGATCGTAGGTCTGGCTCTGATGACAATCGGAACTTTTTTAGGAGCTGTCTGGGCAAATGAATCATGGGGCAGATATTGGGGATGGGATCCGAAAGAGACCTGGGCGTTAGTTACTGTAATCGTTTATGGAATTGTTATTCATTTACGCCTGGTGAAAAAACTATATAGCGCCTGGCTCTTTAACTTAAGCTCCGTAATTGCTTTTGCTTCGGTTATTATGACCTTCTTTGGAGTAAACTATTTTCTTAGTGGCATGCATTCCTATGGTCAGAATGACAATGCAGGTAATATCCTGAGGATTATGTATCTGGCAATTGCTATTGTAGCTGTGCTGGGTATATTATCTTATAAAAAAAGTAGATAGTAGTTGGCAGTTAGTAGAAAAAATAAATTCTACCAACTACTAACTACTTTTCAGGATCGTTTTCGATCCTGAAATTTACAAACTTTAAAAACTAATAGTTATGAGAACATTTCGTCATGTAGGCATTCCCACTTCAGAAAAGAAAGAGGGTGCCGGTTATAATGAAGGGCTGGGGGTATGGATCACCGATCTGGATAGTAGTCCCAATAAGATTGAGTTCCTGAAGTTTGAAGATTCTACCTGCCTTCCGGAATTGATTCGAAACACGGCTCATATCACCTATCAGGTACCTTGCCTGGCAACTGCACTGGAAGGTGCAAATGTAATTTTTGGACCTTATGTGTGTGATGAACATCTGACCATTGCTTTTGTAGAAGAAGAAGGAATCGCTATTGAATTAATGGAAATCAAATAAATAATTATAACCAACCATTTACAACCATGACACAAATCAAAACAAAATTTATAAATGATCCTGAACAGGTAACTCCTGAATTACTGGAAGGGTATGTCCTGGCTTATCCGGATCTTGTTACGTTAGGAGGAGAAAATATAGTGCTACGGACTCATCCGAAAGATGAAAGTAAGGTGGCTATTGTCACGTTAGGAGGCTCCGGCCATGAACCGGCATTAAGTGGATTTGTCGGCGAAGGTATGCTGGATTGTTCGGTAGTGGGAGATGTATTTGCCGCTCCAGGAGCACAACGGGTATTCCAGGCGCTGCAGTTAATGAAGCGGGAAGCCGGTATTCTGTTAGTCGTTTTGAATCATTCCGGAGATGTAATGAGTGCGAATATGGCTTGTCAGTTAGCAGAGCGTGTGGGTATTAAAGTGAAACAATTATTGACACATGATGATATCAGTGCCGGGATAGATGCTCCGTTAAACGACCGCCGGGGGCTTGCCGGATGTGTACCTTTGTTTAAAATATTAGGTGCGGCGGCTGAGGAAGGAAAAACGATCGATGAATTAACTGAGATAGGAGAACGTTTCAATAAGCAGGTGGCTACTTTGGCTGTTGCGATGCGTTCCTGTACACATCCTCAGAATAATGCGATGATTAGTGATCTGCCTGAAGGAATTATGGAGATTGGTATGGGACAGCATGGTGAAGGAGGAGGAAGAAAACCTTTGGTATCAGCAGATGACACGGCCACTGAAATGGTGGACCTCTTGTGCCAACAGATTAAACCTGTAGCTGGCGACCAGGTGATGCTTATTATCAATAAAGTAGGGTCCACCACCCAGATGGAATTGAATATTATTTTCCGGAAAGCCTATAAAGAACTGGAAGCAAAAGGATTCAAAGTTGGTATGGGACGGATCCAGGAACTACTTACTGTGCAGGAACAGGCCAGTTTTCAGATGATTCTGGCTAAGCTGGATGAAGACCATTTGGATTACCTGAAAAACAAACGGGCGGATACTCCTTACTGGACTACGATTGGTAAATAAATATTTTAGTCATACACAAATGATATGAAACTACTGACTATTGAAACTTTTAAGGCCATGCTGAATCAGGCATTGACTTGTATAAAAGCCAGGGAGGACGAATTCTCTCAGTTGGATGCTGTGATTGGAGACGGAGACCACGGGACGGCTATGGTAACAGCCATGAATGCGGCTATTAAAGCAGCTGCAAACGGGACAGAGTTTAAGTCGATGCTAAATGAAATGGGATTTAGAATTATGCTGGAAACGAGTGGTTCTACCAGTACTCTTTTAGGAGCTTTCTTTTTGGGCATGAGTGACCATGCATCCGGTACGGAGTTAGATGCCAAAGCTGTTAAGCTGATGTTTGCCGGAGGTCTGGGGAATGTGCAGAAACAGACACAGGCAAAGAAAGGGGATAAAACCATGATGGATGCGTTGATCCCTGCTATAGAAGCTATGCAGGCTTCTGCATTGGAGGATATAAAAGAACTGCTGCAGGTTGCAGCCCAGGCAGCCCGGCAGGGAGCAGAAGAGACCGTACAAATGAAAGTTAATTTCGGACGTGCCCGGAATTATGGAGACCGTTCAATTGGGTATGCAGATAGCGGAGCTACTTCCTGGAGTTGCATGTTCGCCGCCTTTTTACAGGCACTGGCATAATTTTTTTATGGGATTTAATTAAAAAAATAATAAATAATGGCAGATTTAGATGATTTAAGGAAAGGGAATAACTTTGCAATAGGAGTAACTTCCGGAGAACAACGTTTTCATGTAAAAGGAGCTGCAAATTTACCCTGGGGAATGAAAGACCAGTTATCCCGTATTTTCAATCCTGCAACCGGTAAAGCAGTGATGCTGGCGTTTGACCACGGATTTATTATGGGACCTACTTCCGGTCTGGAGCGGATAGACCTGAACATTCTTCCGCTGGTGGAGTATGCGGATTGCCTGATGTGTACACGAGGTATTCTCCAGTCGGTGGTGCCTCCTACAGTAAATAAACCGGTTTGTTTACGTTCGGACGCCGGCACTTCTATTCTGACGGAATTAAATGATAATGTAATTATTGATATAGAAGATGCAATTCGTCTGAATGTATCTGCTATGGCTGTGATGCTGGCAATAGGCGATACGTCCTATGAAGCAAAAACGATTGCCAATCTTTATAAAATGGTAGACCTGGGAAGTCGGTACGGTATTCCTGTTATGGGTGTAACTGCTGTTGGTAAACAGATGGCCCGGGATGCCCGTTATTTTGGACTTGCTTCCCGTATCTGTGCGGAGAATGGTGCTCATATAGTAAAGACTTATTATTGTGAAGGATTTGACAAAGTAGCGGCCGCCTGTCCTGTCCCGGTCGTGATTGCAGGAGGTAAAAAATTACCAGAAAAAGAGGCGTTGGAATTGTGTTATAAAGCTATCCAGGATGGAGCTGCCGGAGTGGATATGGGACGAAATGTGTTTCAGAGTCCGTCCACTCAGGCTATGATCCAGGCCGTACATGCGGTAGTACACACCGGAATCACCGCAGAACAAGGATATGAATTGTATCAGGATTTAGCAAAATGATTACTTTTGTATCCGTAAGTAAAGGGCTACTAAAAAGTGCAGACATAGCACGCCAATGACACGGATGAGAAAGATTTTCGCAGATAAATTAAACTATTTGTAACTATGGTTTCCTCTTGACCGGGTTATGAAATGGCTGTAATTTTTAATTTGTTAATCCTGATTGAAATAAAAGAGACGGTTTTCTTATCATAGGATGTCCATCTCTTTTAGTATATTCCCGGAATAGTTCCAGAAGTAATTATATTGGCTTGTATGTTACTTATACGCAATCATCCAGATGAGGTCTTTCATCAGCGTCTATGTTTTCTATTTTATTTACATGATTGACACTGTTTACCGGATCCACAATTTGATCTTTATATTCTTTTTGTTTTTTATCATCATAGATCTTACCATCCTTAGTCAGGTATTTTCTTAAGGTGGCGGCTGTGAACATAGCCAGTGATTTTACAGGAGATATTTCTGCAAATCCGTTTAATAATCCCAGTCATGCGTTACACCATTGAAACGGATAGTGGTCACTTCCACCCCTGCCTCATCCAGTCTGCGTCCCATGGCTTCGCCTTCGTCTCTCAGAATATCATTTTCTGCTACTTCAATCAGGGTAGGAGGTAATCCTTTTAACTGGTCAAGCGTGGCATTAAAAGGAGAAACATAAATACTGATCCGTTCATCCGGATTGGTTGTATAATTGTCAAACATCCATTTCATCAGGCTGGAAGTAAGGAAACGTTGTTGTCCATATTCTTTCCATGATTCCCAGTCAAATGTAGCGTCTGTTACCGGCCACATAAGTACCTGCACTTTTAGTTTCGGGCCATTCTTCTCTTTGGCCATTAAACTGGTAACAAGGGACATATTACCACCCACACTATTACCGATAATGCCTAAATTTTTTCCGTCCACATTGATCTCATCTCCATTTTCTGCTACCCATTTAGTGGCTGCATAGATTTGTTTGATTGCTACAGGATAGTGGGCATCCGGAGAAGGCGTGTAGTTTACAAATACGGCAGCCAGTCCTGACTCTACTACAATGTCACGAACCAGACGTTTATGGGTAGGATAATTGCCTAATACCCATCCGCCACCATGAACAAACATAAAGGCTGGTAGTTTTTCTGTGACTCCTTCGGGACGTACAATATTTAATTTGATAGAACCCTGATCAGTATCGATCATTTTTTCAGACTCATCGATCCCCGAGAGGTCCACCTGTACACTTTTCTGTGCATTTACCAACACATTCCGTGCATCTACCGGAGATAGGGATTCTACAGGAGTATCACTGGCATTTAATACTTTCAGGTATTTTTTGATACCTACACTCAAATGTTCATCCTGCAGATAGTCCGGAGCCTGTAAATTGTTTTTGTGAGTATTTTCCAGATTTGTATTCTTTAACTGATCCGGATGCTGTGTTCCACCTTTACATGAATTCATACTAATCTTTTTTAATTAATAATTAAAGCATTAATTACTGTTGAAACACTTAGATAAATCACTTTGTTTATAAGGTATGGATAAAAATCATAAGGACTGGTAATATGGATGAGAGTGGTATGCTATCCATAAAAAAGCGCTAAAGAATACTCTTTAACGCCTGGTGACCGCGACAGGATTCAAACCTGTAACCGGCTGATCCGTAGTCAGCTACTCTATTCAGTTGAGCTACGCGACCGTTGTAAGCTATTTGTGACCGCGACAGGATTCAAACCTGTAACCGGCTGATCCGTAGTCAGCTACTCT
>JAJQFE010000021.1 GCA_021201295.1 Tannerellaceae bacterium
CTATTAGTTGTTTATATGGCTTTGCCGGAGATAAAGGTAAAATTGCATAAAAATACAGGGGGGAGGGAAAAGAAGAGTGGTTGTTCTGTATCCGAAAGGGGTAATATGTGCTTAACCACGGGATGTATATCCTGTGGCAGTCAGAAGATTCACTGTGTTGTTAAATATTTGAATCTTCTGACCACAACTGATCGGAGATCCTCATACTTACATAAGTTCGGATTATAAATCCTCACATCCAATAAGCTGTTTGTCAATTAAATAAAATCCTTCGACCACCATTGAATGTGCCTTCCAGGGGGATTCCATATGAATCCCCCTGGGATAAGTTAACCTGTTCTATATTTCGTACGGAACTCTGGCCATCTTTTCACTATGGCTGATTTTAATTCTCCGGGTCGGATCCGGACAGAAATCCCTGTTTTTTTAGTACTTCTATAAATACGTCCGAGAAATATTCATTATTTTTCTTCGTATAGCGGATATCAGTAAAGACCTGCGCCAGTGTTTCTTTCTTATTTTCTTTTACATATTGTATATTGGCTTCCAGCTCTTCTTTTGCCTTATATAGTTCGTTGATAGCGCTTTCAGTATAATTCTGATAGGTTTCTGGGTGGATAATGGCTTGTAAAGGCAACCGTTCTACTTGCTCCGGCTGGCAGGCAGGATAACCAACAGTGATCGTAGTAATAGGGACTACTAACGAAGGTAATTGTAGTGTCTTGATAATTTTGTCCGCATTATAAGTAGTAGTTCCCAGATAACAGATTCCTAAGCCCTTTTCCTCTGCAGCCACACAAAATGTCTGGGCAAAAAGCATAGAGTCAATCATAGCAGCTATAAAGGTCTGGAAATTGTCGAATCCCGGAGCTGCCTTTCGTTGCTCAGCCCATTGTACGAACCGGTTGGCATCCGCACAAAAAGTCAAGACCACAGGTGCCTGTGTAGTCATCGGCTGGTTGAAATGGGCAGGCGCTAACTGCTCTTTCTTTTCCTGCTCACGGGTGATCACTACACTGTATAATTGCATGTTCCCGGTATTGGAGGCACGAGCTGCTATTTCCAGTAACTCATGTAACAGGGAGTCTGGAATATCCTGATCGGTATATTGCCGGATGGTTCTTCTGGATGTCATCTTTTCTAACATAGCCGTGTTGTTTTTAGAATTTATATGCAAAGATAATCACCTGGCCGGAAAAAACAGAATGATGGATGGCTTCCTTACTCTTCAGGGAGTCTCTTCCGGATATGTAAAAGTTGACGAATAGTTTCGTATCTTTGTGGGATAATAACCAATAAGAGAATGAATACATCTAAAGTTTACTTTACGAATCTCCGGACTACGCCAACCAGCAATCTGTTAGATAAAATGGAGCGTGTGATGAAAAGAGCCGGGATTACGACTATTGATTTTAAAGATCAGTTTGTAGCGATTAAACTTCATTTTGGTGAGCCGGGGAACCTGGCATATATCCGTCCTAATTATGCTGCCCGTCTGGCTACTTTCTTGCGTGGGCTGGGGGCTAAACCTTTTCTGACGGATAGTAATACCCTTTATTCCGGTCGCCGGTCGAATGCCGTAGACCATTTACAAAGTGCGATGGAAAATGGATTTAACCCTATTTCAGCTAAATGTGATGTCATCATTGCTGATGGACTGAAAGGCACGGATTACCGGGAAGTTCCTATTGACGGAGAATATTGTCAGGCCCCTAAGATCGGTACGGCCGTAGTGGATGCGGATATTATCATTTCCATGAACCATTTTAAAGGTCACGAACAATCTGGTTTTGGCGGTGCGCTGAAAAACTTAGGTATGGGTTGTGCCAGTGTCGGAGGAAAACTGGAACTTCACTCCGCTTCCCAGCCGGTAGTGGCTAAAAGCAATTGTGTCAGTTGTAATATCTGTGTTAAATATTGTGCCCATGATGCGATCCATTTGGGAGAAGACAGAAAAGCGGTAATTAATTATGATGCCTGTGTGGGTTGTGGACAATGTGTTGCACTCTGCCAGTATAGTGCAGCTATCATGGGAGACGGGGATACGTCCGAACGGCTTAATTATAAGATCGCTGAATATACCAAAGCTGTCTTATTAGATAAACCGCATTTCCATATCAGTTTTATTATGAATGTCTCTCCGGAATGTGATTGCTGGAACCATAACGATGCCGCCCTTGTTCCGGATATAGGAATCGCCGCTTCTTTTGATCCTGTTGCTTTGGATCAGGCATGTGCAGACCTGGTCACTCAGGCTCCGGTATTAGGTGGAAACTGGATCGCAGACGAACACCCGCACGAACACCTGGAAGGCTGTGATAAGTTCCACCTGATCCACCCAGAAACCAATTGGAAAGCCGGTTTGGAACATGCCGAAAAGATTGGTATCGGAACGATGAATTATGAGTTAATTACTGTATAAAAAACAGAGCCGGACTCCTGTTAGCACACAGGTGACACGGATTAGGCAGATGTACACAGATCAGTGGTGATTGGATCTTATCCGGATTATCTGTGTGATGACATTTTTTAGCCGGTTTCTTTTATAAAAATGATTTGCATGATGAATGAGGATACCATTTGCGCCATATCGACAGCTCCGGGAGCCGGGGGAATAGCGGTGATCCGTGTTTCAGGTCCTCAGGCCATAGCTGTTACGGATGTTGTTTTTCAACCCCGTAAAGCCGGGAAAACCTTACGGGATCAACCCGCCTATACCCTGTGTTATGGCAGTGTGAAAGATGGGGAAGAGGTCATAGATGATGTACTGGTTTCCCTTTTCCGGGCCCCTCATTCTTTTACCGGTGAAGATACTGTAGAGATCACCTGCCATGGGTCTGTCTATATCCAACAGCAGATCATGCAGTTATTGATACAAAAAGGATGTCGTTCTGCTTTACCCGGTGAATATACCCAGCGTGCTTTTCTGAATGGAAAGATGGATCTGAGCCAGGCAGAAGCTGTGGCTGACCTGATCGCTTCCACTTCTGCCAGTATGCATAAACTGGCTTTGAACCAGATGCGGGGTGGATTCAGCAATGAGTTGACTCAGTTACGGATGCAACTGCTGGACTTCACTTCATTAATTGAATTGGAATTGGATTTCAGTGAAGAAGATGTGGAGTTTGCAGACCGGACTAACCTGAAAGAATTAGCTTCCGGTATAGAAAAGCTGATCAAACGGCTGGCCGATTCGTTTAGTGTGGGAAATGCTGTTAAGAATGGTATTCCTGTGGCTATTATCGGAGAGACCAATGCCGGAAAATCCACTTTGCTAAACCTGCTGGTAGGAGAAGAACGGGCCATTGTTTCCGATATTCATGGAACTACCCGGGATGTGATTGAAGATACCATCCATCTGAATGGGGTAATGTTCCGGTTTATAGATACGGCAGGTATCCGGGAAACAAGTAATATCATAGAGAGTATGGGGATTGAAAGAACCTACCAGAAATTGCGCCAGGCAGCGATCGTGCTTTGGGTCATAGATGTTACCAGTCCGGAAGAACAGGTGAAAGCCCTGTCTGAGAAGATCTTACCGGAAACGGCAGACAAAAAAGTCATCCTGGTATTTAATAAAATGGATCTTCTTTCCACCCGGGAACTGGAAGAAAAACAACAGATCCTTGCTGACATAGATGCTGACCGGCTGGCTATTTCCGCCAAACAGAAATCCAATACGGAACAATTACGAACGTATCTGATCCAGGCAGCAGCCCTACCGGAATTAAACTCCACGGATGTGATTGTCACCAATGTCCGCCATTATGAAGCACTGACAAAAGCCCATGAAGCAATAAAAAGAGTCATCCAGGGGCTGGACCAACATATTTCCGGTGATTTCCTAAGCCAGGACATCCGCGAATGTATGCATTATTTAGGAGAGATTACAGGACAGATCAATAATGATGAAATCTTAGGAAATATCTTTGCGAAGTTTTGCATCGGGAAATGATCATGCAGACTATGGAGTATATGATGGATTGTATATGGAGGAATGGAAGAAAGGAATAAAATATAGTTAGTGAGAGATAGGCTCGTTGATAATATTATTAACTATATTCGGAAGGAAGAAGGTTGGTAAAAAACGTTACAAAGAAAGAGATCTCCCATTAAATTAAAATAAGGCTGACCTGTTTAGATCAACCTTATTTTTTTTAGCTATAAACTATTTTTGTTCTTGTATTTACTTTCCTCCTTTTTGAATAAGGAGAAAATTGCTTCCTGTACCTCCACTGTCAAGTCCAATGCGTATAGATCTTTGTTTTTCTTTGTTCTCATTTACCCGGATAGATAAATATTTACGATTATCTTTTTCAGTAATTTCAAACCAATCACCAATAACCAGTTCTGAGGTGAAATCATCTAATATATTTTCTCCATTATGTAAACTATCAGTGATCATTACTCCTGCAAAACGCCAGTAAGGATGATTTACTTTGATATTTACTTCTGTAGCCTGGGCTTCTATAGTTACTTCACTTTTTTTAGTTTTAGAGGGGTGGGACTATTGGCATCGTTATCCTTACAGGAAATAAGTAATAAACTTATTATTCCTAATAATAAGATCTTCTTCATCTATCTATAGATTTAATATATACATTAAACAATCTTTTTTATAAGTTCTCTATCGCATAGATGAAATAGAGTGCGATAAAGTTGCATTAAGCTATATCAAAACACCTATCCCTATAAGTAGAGGATAGCTATTTATACAAATTTCCCCTTTCATAACTGCATGAGTATCCCAGAAATAATCAAACTAATTTTTTTACCGGATAAACATCCTTTCTTTTCTGTCTGTTTTTTATAAATCAATTTTTAATTTTATTTATATGCAGTGGGAAGGTAGAAGAGGAAGTGTGAATGTAGAAGACCGCAGAGGGCAGGGAGGAAGTTTATCCGGCCGGGGAGGTTGTACGTTAGGCGGAGGGATCGGAATGATTATTCTTGTGTTGGCTTTTTGGTTGATGGGTGGGAATCCATTACAGTTGTTAGGCTTATTGGAAGGTGGGCAATCTCCTTCTTCCGGATATGTACAGAATTATGTACCCTCTGCCCAGGAAGATTCCCTGGCCCGGTTTGTTTCCGTCGTTTTAGCAGATACAGAAGAGGCTTGGACACAGATTTTCAGACAGATGGGGAAAACGTACAGGAAACATACACTGGTGCTTTTTACCGGATATACTACCTCGGCATGCGGGACGGCTCAGAGTGCTACCGGGCCTTTTTATTGTTTGAAAGATGAGAAGATTTATGTGGATTTATCCTTTTTCCATCAAATGGAAACACAGTTCCGGGCAGGAGGAGACTTTGCCTATGCCTATGTGATCGCTCATGAGGTGGGACATCATGTGCAGAAATTGTTAGGTACATTGGACCAGGTACACACTTTAATGGCCCGTTCCAATCAGCGGACGGGTAATGATCTGTCGGTCCGGCTGGAGTTGCAGGCTGACTTTTATGCCGGTGTCTGGGCCAATCAGACGGAACGTTTGTTTCAGAGTCTGGATTCCGGGGATATAGATGAGGCTTTGCGTGCGGCTTCAGCTATTGGAGATGATCGCCTGCAGGAAGAAGCACAGGGATATAGCGTACCGGATTCTTTTACACATGGTACCTCGCAACAACGCCATGACTGGTTTTATAAAGGATACCGTACCGGAGATATTACGCAGGGCAATACGTTTGAGAATCTTTAGATACAGCGCAACCGGTCAGGGATTTTCCAGAATCCCTAACGTTTGCCGGTTGGGAAGAAAAGAGAGCATGCCGGGAGAGTAAGCCACCTGTTGCCTGCCGTCTTCGTCAGCATAAATGATAAAGTATTCTATGGTAGATAGTTTCTCTGCCATTTCTTTCGCTTCGGAAAGGCCCATAGCCATACAAGCGGTGGCATAGGCATCTGCAGTCATACAGTCTTCTGCCAGAATCGTGGCACTTAATATACTTTGCCCGGCAGGATATCCGGTTCTCGGGTCAATCGTATGGGCATATTTCCTGCCGTCTTTGATATAGTAATTCCGGTAATCTCCGGAGGTGGCTACGCCGCAGGCTTTGCAGGGTTGTACAATCTCTTCTATGCCATGAGAGACTGCTGAATTATCATCTTCCGGCTTATTAATGCCAATACGCCAGCAATCCCCATGCTGATTCACTCCTTTCATAGCTATTTCACCTCCTATATCTACCATGTAATTCTTTACCCCTTCCCGTTCCAGTAGCCGGGCGATCACATCAGAGGCGTAGCCTTTGGCAATAGCTGAAAAGTTAAACATGATCCGGGGATCTTCCTTGAGGATGGTTCTTCCTTCCAGACGGACTTTATCATATCCTACAAATTCTTTGATGCTATCTACCATCTGGGGAGTAATGCTGTCCATCTTACTGAAACCGAACCCCCACAGGTTAATCATAGGGGCAGCAGTAGGATCAAAGACTCCGTTTGAGTTTTCATACACTTCCCGGGACTTATTGAAAACATCTATGAACCAGTCGTCTACTTCAACCGGTTCATTGTTGTTTACTTTGGCTATGATTGAATTCGGATTAAATGGATTTAATGACAGGTTGAATGCCTGGAGCTCCGCATCTATTTTTTCGGTCAGGAGTACCGGAGATTCGTATTTAATACGATAGAGCGTCCGGAAAACCGTACCGCTTTCCTCATAATACTGTTTTTGTTCTGTACAACCTGTTAGCAGGCAGATACAGAAGATCATAAGAACCCATCCGGTTTTTTTATATGGGCTTATACGCATATTGTCTGTTAGTTGTTGGGTTGGAATAACAGGGACAAAGATATAAAATAACTCTTAATCCTTGCTTTCCATGTACCCACCTTTTATCGGTGAAACACTGTTTTTAGTGTATACACTTAAAATGCCCTGTGTGTAAGGGGGATTGGGTTTGATCCAGTTTTTCCGGCGTACCCGGAGAACCGCTTCGATCTCCTCCGGCGTTTTCGGAATCCCCTGTATCCCGGTGATTTCCAGTTTTCTGGCAGGAATATCAATATGGATCAGGTCACCTTCTTCTACTAAGGCAATAGGGCCACCCTCACAGGCTTCCGGAGAAACATGCCCGATAGCCGGACCCCTTGTAGCTCCTGAAAAACGTCCGTCTGTGATCAGTGCAATCGTTTCAATCAGTTCAGGATCGGATGCAATGGCTTCCGTAGTGTAAAACATTTCCGGCATACCATTGCCTTTCGGACCTTCATACTGGATAAATACAGCTTCACCGGGTTGTATGTTTTTATGTAATACAGCTTCTAGGGCAGTTTCTTCGTTGTCAAATACACGTGCCCGGAGTGTCACCTGCATCAGTTTAGTGGAAACAGCCGCATGTTTTACGACAGCTCCCTCCGGGGCCAGATTCCCTTTCAGGATTGCAATGGCTCCCTGTGGGCGGATAGGTTCTTCTAATGGTTTGATAATATCTGATACTTTTACTCCTAAAGCATTCAAATACTTTCTGGTTCCTTCGTAGAATCCGGTCTGACGCATGACCTCTAAATTTTTACCTACTGTTTTTCCGGTTACGGTACGTACATGCAGGTGAAGAAATTCTTTAATTTCTTCCATAATCGCAGGTACTCCTCCGGCATACCAGAAATACTCTCCGGGCCAGAATCCACTGGGGCAGATATTCAAAAGGAAAGGTATTTTTCTATGGATCTCGTCAAATAGTTCGGGTGGGAGGTGAATCCCTAATTCGTGGGCAATTGCCGGAAGATGTAATAAACTGTTACTGGACCCGGCAATAGCTGCATGTACCATAATGACATTTTCAAACGCTTCAGGTGTCATGATCTCCGAAGGTAGTAACTGTTCTGTAGCTAAGGCAACTGCCCTGGCTCCTGCACGGCGAGTCATATCTTTCAGGGAACGTATATGCGTAGGGATCAGCGCAGAACCCGGCATGGCTATTCCTAAGGCTTCCGCCATGACCTGCATCGTGGAAGCGGTACCCATAAATGAGCAGGCCCCGCAATCCGGACAGGCATCTTTTTTATAAAGTATCAGTTGTTCTTCTGTGATCTCTTTTCTTACAAACTGAGCGTTGTATTTACCAATCTGCTCTAAAGTAAGTAAACCAGGACCGGCTTTCATAATGCCTCCCGGAACGAATACTGCAGGCATATTCAGCCGTGCGATAGCCATCAGGTGGGCAGGAACGGATTTGTCGCAACTGGTAATAAATACACCGGCATCAAAAGGGGTGGCTTTGACATGGATCTCCATCATGGCTGCCATGATGTCCCGGGAAACTAAGGAATAATTCATCCCGTCATGACCCTGGGCTTCTCCGTCACAAATATCAGTTACATAATAATTTGCAGCTTTTCCACCGCCATCACTCACTCCTTTGTCGGCCTCTTCTACCAATCGGTTCAGATGGGCACTTCCCGGATGGCTATGGCCATAACTACTTTCAACAATGATCTGAGGTTTTTCCAGATCTTCTATACTCCATCCGCTTCCTAACCGGAGAGCGTCCAATTCAGGGGCGACTTTACGTAACTGCTGGCTTTTCATATATACTAATTAATCGTGAATAATAGAACATTCACAAGTTAGAGTATTTTTTTGGATTCACCAAACATACGCCTTCATTCCCTCGATCTGTTCTTCATTAACTAAGCAGTGTATGTTCCAGTAATATTTTACAACTGATGGCAATCAGGATAATACCTCCGATCAGATCCAGTCTCAGGTTGACTTTTCCGCCAACCCGGTTCCCAAAATAGACACCCAGACCGGATAATCCGAAGGTAATAATACCGATCGTAGTTGCCTGTAGGAAAATAGAGGAATCCAGCAAGGCCAGGGAAACTCCTACGGCAAGTGCATCAATACTGGTGGCTACGGCCAGACCCACTAACACTTTGTTATGAAGAGGATCAGCCTTACATGCTTCTTCTTCTTTGCAAAAGCTGTCATAGACCATTTTACCTCCTAAATAGAGTAACAGGAAAAAAGCGATCCAGTGGTCAAATGCTTCTATATAACTGGCAAACCCCATCCCCGCCAGGTAGCCCAGGAGCGTCATACCTCCCTGAAAGGCTCCCATGACAGCAGCTATCTTGAAAATATTCCCGGCTGTACATTTGTTAATAACAGCTCCGCCGGTAACAGAAACAGCCATGCTATCCATGGATAAGCTGATGGCTAATAGTATGATCTCTATAAATGACATAGTCAGAATGTTTCCTTCCAGATGGTTTCCGCTAAAGGCTTCCGTTTTTTAGGGGTTTTTGTAAACAGGTCGGGGGAAGTAGGATAGCCGATAGGAATAATGGCCAGCGGCTCTATCTGTTCCGGTAACCGGAAATAGTTCCGGAATAAAGGAACATCAAAATTACAGACAATACAAGTCCCTAATCCTTCTTCGGTGGCTGCCAGACAAATATGTTCCGTGACAATCCCCGCATCTATATCCAGATGGTCTTTCCTGTCGGAAGCCCGTTTCCAGGATTGGTCATGGTCTCCACAGACCACTATGAAAAGCGGTGCGGTGCGGATCCATTCCCGGGGATAGCATTCCACTACTTTTTTCCGGTTTTCTTCCTCTTCGATCACTAAAAAATACCAGGGTTGATAATTCACTGCCGAAGGGGCTAACCGGGCAGCCTCCAGGATATACTCCACCTTTTCCTTTTCAACCGGAGTGGGTGAGTATTGTCGGATGGAACAACGCTTTTGAATAATATCAAGCAGTTTCATTCGAGTAAAAAGTTAATAGTATACTACCTGCCTGTCAGCCTTTCCGGTCTTGCTTCCCGGTTGACCTGGCCTGTCTTATACGGAATAAAGTACTATTGGTTGATTATGAGTGTGTAAAACAGTGCTATTGGTTATCTGCTGAAACTGTCTTACCGGGTTTCATAATTCTGATTCTATTTTATATTTATTTCTTTTAGGAGTATTCCGGCAAATCAATTCACCGATAAATCCGGCCAGAAATAGCTGCGTCCCCATGATCATTCCAGTCAGGGCAATGTAAAAATAGGGCGAACTGGTGACTAAGGGCCGCAGGTCTCCTCCTGATATCATAGAGGCTAATTTAGCCGACAAAACCACAATCAAAGCAATGAATCCTATGAAAAACATTGCACTTCCCAACAGTCCGAAAAAGTGCATCGGCTTTTTGCCAAATTTGGATGTAAACCACAGGGTGATCAGATCCAGATATCCGTTCACAAACCGGTCCAGTCCGAATTTGGTAGTCCCATATTTACGTGCCTGGTGTTGTACCACTTTTTCACCGATTTTATTGAATCCGGCAATTTTGGCTAAATAGGGAATATACCGGTGCATATCATTATACACCTCAAT
Organism: Tannerellaceae bacterium; assembly: GCA_021201295.1. Taxonomy (GTDB): domain Bacteria; phylum Bacteroidota; class Bacteroidia; order Bacteroidales; family Tannerellaceae; genus UBA4116. The sequence goes on from JAJQFE010000021.1 coordinate 10,341, forward strand.
ATTTTTGATAACGATGTTTTTATAGGCTTTTAATCCACAATTGAAATCATGCAGGTTCCGGATACCGGAAAACTTCCGTGCCGTAGCGTTAAACAGTTTGGTCGGAAGGGTTTTGGAAAGGGGATCGTACCTTTTTTTCTTCCATCCGGATACTAAATCATATCCCTCTTCCGTGATCATCCGGTATAATTCCGGTATCTCATCCGGGCTGTCCTGCAGATCCGCATCCATCGTGATCACGACGTCTCCTTCCGCCCGTTCAAAGCCACAATGCAATCCCGGCGATTTGCCATAATTCCGGCGGAATTTAATTGCTTTTATGCAAGAAGACCGTTCCCGTAAGCCTTCAATAATCTTCCAGGAATCATCCGTGCTACCATCATCTACAAAGATCACTTCATAGGTGAAGTGGTTTTCATTCATTACCCGCTCAATCCATTCATAAAGTTCCGGAAGAGACTCTGCTTCATTGTATAAGGGAATAACTACAGAAATATCCATGGTTTGTTAATTTTCCAGATGGTTGTTTTCATTTATGTTACCGGTCGCATTGTTCCTGCAGAGCAAAGCTGCCACAGGTATAGAAAAAATGATTCCGTAAAAAGTATTATTCAATATCCCCATCATCGCCATGCTGATAGGGGTAGGAACATCCATCCGTTCAATGGTTTCCACCATTTTAGGCCCCAGGTCTGCCTGTTTGAGCATTTTGACCGTAGCCTGTAAAGAATTAGCGATAAAGTCCGGGGGAGCCAGAAACCGGTAAAAGACAAATTGCTCTAAGGAGACAATGATTCCGGCAAACAGATACAACAGAATGCCGAATTGCCAGGCATGGAAAAAGCTGATCTTCCCGCCTATATCCATCCGGTACCGTCTGGTAAAGATGTAGGCCAGTATAAGGGTTACCGGAGCCAATGCCTGGTGGAAGAGAAGGAAGAACGAGGAAGAGGTATAACCCAGGATAAAGAAAACATATTTAAAGGCCCAGAAGAGCCCTAACAGGAGCCCGTAGGACATGGCACTTTTGATGACTGAATTTTTGTTTTCTTCCATATAGCGTATCCGGATTATACAAAAAAGACAATTGACAACCGACAATCTTTAGAATAAATAATTGTCAATTGTCAATTGTCCTGTATCCATTTATGTTAAGCCTCTTGTCGGATTCGAACCAACGACCCCGAAATTACAAATCACGTGCTCTGGCTAACTGAGCTAAAGAGGCAGGTGGGTAAGCTGACTACATCGCGCCGCTACAACCAAGTACCCTTGCTGCGGTCAAGCCCTGGGGGAGTTCCGAGGGAGCATGCCGTATAGGACTTACCCGGGTGCAAAGGTAGATATATTTTCCATATCTCCAAATGTTTTTTTCAAAAAAATGTCTGCTTTCCGCTAATTTACTGGCTTCCTTGCTGTTTTAACGGTAATTTTACTAATGGCAAACGGAGTGGCTGCTTTAGAAAGGGTGCACCGGTTTTAGCCAACGGGTGCACCGTTTTCATAAAAACGGTGCACCGGATTTGCTTAGGATCCGAAGGGAATTTATTGGGGAAATGACCTTTAAAAAAGTTGGAAAAGGAATCCGGTATATGCTCTTTGGAATGCAAATAATATTATATCTTTGTACCTCATTAAAATCAAAATAGACATAAATAATGGGCGGTTTTTTTGGAACTATTTCTCATTCGGCTTGTAAAACCGATTTATTCTACGGAACAGATTGCAACTCTCACTTAGGCACCCGGAGGGGTGGGATGGCAACCCTTCATAATGGTACATTTAAACGATCGATTCATAATCTTGAAAACTCTTATTTCCAGACTTGTTTTGAAAGTCAGTTGGATAAGTTTGAAGGAAACTCGGGGATTGGTGTGATCAGTGATACGGATCCCCAGCCGATCTTCCTCCATTCCCATTTAGGGAAACATGCGATTGTTACAGTGGCCCGGATCAATAATATTGAGGCGCTGGAAAGAGGTCTGATCGCAAAGGGTTGTCACTTTACCGAACTAAGTTCCGGCCAGATCAATCAGACGGAATTAATCGCCCTGCTGATCTCGCAGGGAAAGAACTTTGTGGAAGGGATCGAAAATGTATACAACCAGATAGAAGGTTCCTGCTCCATGCTTATTCTTACTGAGCAGGGAATTATTGCTGCCAGAGATAAGTACGGACGCACACCGATCCTGATCGGCCGGAAAGAGGATGCGTTTGCCGCCTCCAGTGAACCCTGTAGCTTTCCTAATCTGGGCTATGAACCTTATTACGATGTAGGACCCGGAGAGATCGTAATGCTGACTGCGGATAAGATGACCCAGTTGAGGAAACCCAATGAAAAGATGAAGGTGTGTTCTTTCTTATGGGTATATTACGGGTATCCGGTTTCCGAATACGAAGGAGTCAATGTGGATGCCGTACGCCGGGAAAGTGGGGTCCGGATGGCACAGAAGGACCAGGTGGATGCTGATTTTGTTTTCGGTATACCGGATTCCGGTATTGGAATGGCGTTAGGGTATGCGGAAGGAAAACAGATCCCTTATCGCCGGGCTATTGTTAAATATACGCCTACCTGGCCCCGTAGTTTTACACCATCCAATTAGGATATCCGGGATCTGGTGGCTAAAATGAAACTGATCCCTAACCGTCATCTGCTGAAAGGGAAACGGGTGGTTTTCTGTGATGACTCTATTGTCAGGGGTACCCAGTTAAGAGATAATGTAAATATTTTATATCGATATGATGCGAAAGAGGTGCATATGCGTATTGCCTGTCCTCCGATTATGCACTCCTGTCCTTATTTGGGATTTTCAGCCTCTAAATCATCCCTGGAGCTGATTACCAGACGGATTATTAAAGAACTGGAAGGAAATGATTCGGTGGCGCTGGATAAATATGCTATGACAGATTCGGAGCAGTATACTAAAATGGTGGATTGTATTCGCCGTAAACTTAATATCACTACTTTGCGTTTTAATACCGTAGAGGATCTGGTGGCTTCCATCGGTCTGCCGAAAGCATGTGTATGTACGCATTGTTACGACGGAACGGGAAACGATTGATTAGAGGCTAAACCGGTCTTTCTTTGACAGTTGAATGTCGATAGTTCGTTTAAATGAGATAGTATGAGATTAACAGAACGATTTCTGAAATATGTGACTTTTGATACGGAGTCTGATGAGGCATCCGGAGCAGCTCCCAGTACACCGGGACAACGGGTTTTTGCGGAGGAGTTAGTGAAAGAATTGCAGGAGTTGGGACTGGAAGATATCACACTGGATGATAAGTGTTACCTGATGACTACTTTACCGGCTAATACGGATAAAAAGGTTCCGGTGATCGGCTTTATTGCGCATCTGGATACCAGTCCGGATCTGTGTGGTAAAGATGTCAAGCCCCGCAGGATTTCTTATGCGGGTGGTGATATTCTGTTATCGGATAAAGAACAGATTGTTTTGTCTCCGAAAATGTTTCCGGAACTGAATGATTATATTGGCCAGGAGTTAATCGTAACGGATGGCACAACACTGTTGGGTGCGGATGATAAAGGCGGGATTGCGGCGATAATTTCAGCTATGGAATATCTGAAAGAACATCCGGAGATCCCTCATGGAAAGATACGGATTGCTTTTACTCCGGATGAGGAGATCGGACAGGGTGCTGATTTCTTTGATGTAGAGAAATTCGGTGCTGAGTGGGGCTATACTATCGACGGTGGCCAGATCGGCGAGCTGGAGTATGAAAACTTTAATGCTGCAGCTGCCAAAGTACTTTTTAAGGGATTGAATGTTCATCCGGGAACTGCGAAGAATAAGATGGTCAATGCCTCTTTACTGGCTACTCAGTTTGCTGCCTGGTTACCTGCCAGTCAACGTCCAGAACACACTGCCGGGTATGAGGGCTTTTTCCATCTGATCGCTATGTCCGGTTCTGTGGAAGAGGCTTCCTTATCTTATATCATCCGGGACCATGACCGGGCATTGTTTGAACAGAAAAAACAGTTGTTGGCTACCCTGGTGGCTACCATGAATGAGCTTTATCCCAATAGCACCCGTCTGGAAATCAGGGACCAGTATTATAATATGCGTGAGATTGTGGAACCCAAGAAGTTTATTATTGACCTGGCATTTGAGGCCATGACTGCCGTAGGCGTGACTCCTATCGTCAAGCCGATTCGTGGTGGTACGGATGGGGCACGTCTCTCTTTTATGGGATTACCTTGTCCCAATATTTTTGCCGGAGGCCATAATTTCCATGGACGGTATGAATTCCTGCCGGTTGAATCCCTCCGGAAAAGTATGGAGACTATCGTAAAGATCTCAGAATTGTTGATGGATATGTGGAATCAGTAGTTAGAGGAGTTACAGGAGTTAAGGAGTCAGGTAGAAAGAAAAAATATTTAGCTACTTAACTCCTTTGATTCCTTTGACTACTAAAAAATATAACATGAAAACAACCCCTTTTACTGATGTGCATATTGCTTTAGGTGCTAAGATGCATGAGTTTGCAGGCTATAATATGCCGATAGAATATTCCGGAATCATAGATGAGCACAATACAGTCTGTCATGGTGTAGGTGTATTTGATGTATCCCATATGGGAGAATTCTGGGTGAAGGGCCCAAATGCGCTGCCTTTTCTCCAGAGCATTACTTCTAATGATGTCTCGGCACTGACAGTCGGTAAGGCACAATATACCTGTTTCCCTAATGAGGAAGGAGGAATAGTAGACGACTTATTGGTCTATTACTATGAAGCTGAAAAATATTTACTGGTAGTCAATGCCAGCAATATAGAGAAAGACTGGAACTGGTGTGTAAGTCATAATACAGTCGGTGCTGAACTGGAAAATTCCTCTGATCGTACAGGGCAGTTAGCTGTGCAGGGTCCTAAGGCAACAGCCGTTTTACAGCGGTTAACTCCGGTAGATCTTTCAGCGATTCCCTATTATTCGTTTGTTACCGGTGAGTTTGCCGGTTGTAAGCATGTCATTATTTCCAATACCGGATATACAGGGGCAGGTGGGTTCGAACTTTATTTCTATCCGGAAGATGGCATGACGATCTGGAATGCTATTTTTGAAGCAGGTAAACCGGAAGGAATTAAACCGATCGGTCTGGGGGCACGTGATACGTTACGTCTGGAAATGGGATTCTGCCTCTATGGCAATGATCTGGATGATACCACTTCTCCGATTGAAGCTGGTTTAGGATGGATCACTAAGTTTACGGATGGAAAAAACTTTACTAACCGTGTAGAACTGGAACGTCAGAAAAAGGAGGGAGTAACCCGTAAATTATGTGCGTTTGAGTTACAGGACAGAGGGATTCCCCGGCATGGTTATGAGATTGTGGATACAGAAGGAAATGTCATAGGAGAAGTTACCTCCGGAACGATGTCTCCCACTACCAAAAAAGGAATTGGGATGGGATATGTAAAACCAGCGTATGCCAAAGTGGGTACGGAGATCTTTATCCGGATCCGTAATAAGGATCTGAAAGCGCAGGTAGCCAAACCTCCTTTCCGTAAATAAGATAGCGAGAGTGTCTTTTGGGACACTCTTTAGTAGTCAAAGGAGTTATCAGAAACTCCGTTTCTTAGTAGCAAGTAGTGAATAAATGGATTTATATATTTTACTCTTCTTTATTTACTCCTTTAACTACCAGCGAAGCGATAACTCCTTTGACTACTTTTATATCCAATCTGCCCGGATCCGGAAAGTAGCGTGATTCCTGAACTTAGGCTCAGAGAAAATAATTTAATAGTGCAATAAATAACGTTCAATATGAATACAGGAAAAGTACGTTTTGGGGTAGTCGGTACGAATTTTATTACGGATTGGGTCATAGCAGGAGCCAGACAGGATCCCCGGTTTGAACTGGTAGCGGTGTATTCACGTACACAGGAAACGGCTGATGCGTTTGCTGCAAAACATCAGATTCCCTATGCCTTTACTTCTCTGGAAGCAATGGCTGCCAGTCCTTTGATTGATGCCGTATACATAGCGTCTCCTAATTTCCTGCATGCTTCCCAGAGTATACTTTGTATGCAATACGGGAAACATGTCCTGTGTGAAAAACCTTTTGCTTCCAATGCCCGTGAGGTACAGGAAATAATTGAGGCGGCTAAAAAATACCAGGTAACGCTGATGGAGGCGATGAAGCCTACTTTGACACCGAATTTTTTAGCCGTAAAAAATAATCTGGCAAGGGTAGGGGTTGTCCGTCGGTACTTTGCCTGTTATTGCCAGTATTCTTCCCGGTATGACAAATTTAAGGAAGGGATCGTCCTGAATGCTTTTAAGCCGGAGTTGTCTAATGGGGCCATGATGGATATCGGTATTTATACGGTATATCCTATGGTAGTTCTGTTTGGGAGACCTGCGAAGATAAATGCTTCAGGAGTGGTTTTATCATCAGGAGCAGATGGCCAGGGAGCTGTTAATCTGGAATATGACGGACTGAATGCCACCGTGCTTTATTCTAAAATAGCCAATTCTTCGTTACCCACTGAGATTCAGGGAGAAGATGGAAATATAACTCTGGATAAGATCAATGTTATTCGCACTGTTTCTTATATTCCCCGTTTACAGGCAGCATCCGGTAAAGGTCCGGAACCACTACCGGAAGATATAAGTGCAGTAACAGATAAAGATGAATACTTCTATGAAGTAGCGGAATTTATCAATCTGGTCCAGTCCGGTAAAAAACAGTCTGATATTAATAGCTGGGAAAATTCCCTGATCACCTTGGAGATCATAGATGAAGTACGCCGCCAGTTAGGCATTGTATATTCGGCAGATAAAAAATAACTGGAAAAGTAGATTAAAAAGATAATATACAGTTCTCTCTGGCTTTTCACTTTTTGTTTTACCGGTTTATAAGTAGTTGTGTTTTCAATACTTTGCATGCTCTTTTAATAGGTAGCTGTGGTATCCGGATTAAAAGATTTTCATGAGTAAGAAGTATCACAAAGATTGAAATAAGATTCAGAATATAACTTCTCATCAACCAATATTTTGATTCTTAACTGTTTAAGAAGTTTTTTGCTGGGTTATGAAATAAACTTGTCATATCTATTACCTGAAATGTGATACGTTCGACATCCAAATGAAATATGCTACTCCTATTTTTGCTTCCGATTAAAAGTAAGAAGCTAAAAACAGGAATGACAAAGAAAAATCTGCCTATTAGAAGCAAAAAACTACTTATATTATTTATAAGTACTCTTTTCCCCTTTCCCTTGCTGCTCAGACAGGCGTTATCTGCGGAACAGTTATCGACGCAAAATATAATGAACCTTTGATCGGGGCGTCAGTCGTGATCGAAGGAACCACAGTAGGTGCAATCACGGATATAGACGGAAATTTTCGTATTGAAGGAGTGGCTCCCGGAACCTATACGCTTTCCGCTTCGTACGTGTCTGGTAAGACACGTACGATTCTGGATGTACCGGTTGTTGCCCGTCAGGAAGCTGTGATCCATATTGAACTTTCGGATGCAGACCTGCAATTACAGAATGTGGTAGTCATTGCCCAAAGAAGACTGGGAACAGAAATGGCTGTATTAAATACAGTACGGAAAAGTTTACCCGTAGTCAATGGTATTTCCTCCCAACAGATCAGTAAAACCCAGGATACGGATGCGGCGGAAGTCCTTCGACGTATTCCCGGTATTACTATTGTAGACGACCATTTTATTGTAGTACGCGGGTTGGCCCAACGGTATAATGGGGTATGGTTAAACAATGCTACTACTCCTTCCAGTGAAACAGACAGCCGTGCTTTCTCTTTTGATGTGCTGCCTTCATCACTGATCGATAATATGATGGTATATAAAAGTCCTTCTCCGGAACTGCCTGCAGATTTTACCGGAGGTTTCGTAAAGGTGCTGATGAAAAATATTCCGGAAGGTAACCATTTTAGTATCTATTACCAGGCGGGATTTAATACCAATGCTTCTTTCCGTAAGTTCGAATTAACAGAAGGTACTGCAGGCGATTATTTTGGCTTCGGTGCGAAAGCCCGTATGTTACCCGATAACACACCGGCTAATCTGCGGGATGTAACAGCGCAGGAAGCGGCTGAATTTACCCGAAAAGTGAATACAGGTTGGAAGGTAAAAAATTTCACGGCTATTCCGGAGCAGAAATTAAATATGATGTACCAGCGGACCTTTACCATTGGAGATATAAAGATCGGAAATATTTCAACGATTAATTATAGTACAGGCTATGATTATTACGAAAAGATAACCAACAACTTTGTATCCTATGATATGAAAAACGACCAGTCCAACTACCGGTTCAGTTATGATGATATCCAATATAAAAATACAACGAAGTTAGGGGCTATGTTCAACTGGTCTTTGATGAAAGGACAAAATAAATACGAGTTCCGGAACTTTTTAACCAGCGGGGATCATCTGCATTTTCCAAACGGGAAGGAACAGATTATTATTCGGAAGAATATATCCGTAAATGGGAGTCTATTTATACCTCCCGGACTACTTATTCCGGGCAGTTGAGTGGAGATCATACGCTGAAAGAAGATAAAAATAAAGTAGATTGGATTGTAGGATATGGATATGCCGGATATAATGAACTGAACCGGAAAGTGGTGAAATCCATGCAGGATGAATTAAGCGAAGAGCTACGCTTCTATGTATCGGAACCTACCCGGTATTATCAACAATTAAAGGATCATAGTTTTTCTCTGGCTTCCAATTATGAACACAAATTTACCGTATCAGATCTCTTTACGCTGGTTTTTAACGGAGGCATCTATGGAGAATATAAAGATCGTGATTTCTCAGCTCGTCGTTTTCTCTATAATCTCCTGGGAAGTGGCTATGACCGTTTTGCCGACTGGGATTATACCCATGTGTTTTCGGATGAAAATATTTCAGCAGACAGGATCTATATGAGAGAAAGTACCAATAATAGTGACTCGTATACTTCCAATAGTTTGCTGGGTGCAGCGTATGTAGCCGCTAAACTGAACTACGGAGAAAGGCTGAATGCGAATATAGGAGTACGGATGGAGTACTATAAAATTACTCTGGATGGATATGAATCGGATGGCGTAAAACCTGTTTCTGTGGATCAGGATTTTACAGATTTATTTCCTTCTGTCAATGTGGCTTATAGTTTAAATGAATACCACCAGCTTCGTGTAGCCTATGGTCGTTCTATTAACCGGGCGAAGTTTCGTGAAATAGTGCCTTATGTTTATTATGATTTTGGATTAGAGGCCAATATTACCGGAAATGCGGAATTGAAAAATTCCTATATCAATAGTTTTGATTTCCGTTATGAATTTTATCCGTCTCCGGGAGAAACCCTTTCTTTCGGATTATTCTATAAAAATTTTAATGATCCTATCGAGCAAACCTATGCGGAAACCGGTTCCGGATTACAGTATACGTTCCACAATGCGGACCGTGCCCGTGCCATGGGTATAGAAGTGGATATAAAAAAGCAATTGGATTTTATCGGATTAAAAAATTTAAGCCTTGTATTTAACGGAGCCTTAATCGATAGTAAAGTCTTTTTCCCGGAAGAAACCTTTGAGCGTGACCGGCCTATGCATGGACAGTCTCCTTATCTGGTTAATACCGGTCTTTTCTATCAGCATGACGATAAAGGCATTTCCGGATCCGTTCTTTATAACCGGATTGGAAAACGTATAGAGACTGTGGGAGTTCCCAAGCAGAATCCCAATGATGATATCCCGAATATCTATGAAATGCCAAGAAATTCATTAGATATCACATTTGCTAAACGGGTAGGGAGATATGTAGAGATTAAAGGAGGGATCAAAGACCTGTTAAACTCTAAGATAGAGTATAAACAGTTTCTCGAACTGACAGAAGATTCAGGAGAAAAAAGGACTGTTGAGCAATTGATCAGTAGTTACCGCCCAGGGGTAGCGATCAATATAGGTGTTTCAGTAAAGTTTTAATTGAAAAATACATTCATTAAATTAGTTTTATTATGAACAAGTTTTTATTAAAAGGAGTGGCAGCTTTATTATGCCTGACCACTGCATTTTTTACAGTGTCCTGTAGTGATGACGACGATGACACAAATCAATCAGTAAGTGTAACAGGTGTTACGTTGGATCGTGGTGCGTTTTCCATTGCACCGGGTAACTCGTATCAATTAACAGCTACCGTACAACCTACCAGTGCAACTAATCAATCGGTTAGCTGGAGTTCTTCAGATGAAAGTGTGGCAACAGTAGCCAATGATGGTACTGTAACGGCTGTGGAAGAAGGAACAGCAACTATTACTGTAACTACAGCAGAAGGTGGTTACACAGCAACCTGTACGGTAACTGTAGAGGATGGTGCGGAAACTCCGGGAGAGACGATTTACATTGACGAGGCCATTACTGCTGATGTGACTTTCGAAGAAAAAAACATATATATTTTAAGAGGTTTCATCTACGTACGGGAGGGAGCTACCCTGACTATTGAACCGGGAACTATTATCAAAGGTGAAACAGCCAGTATGGGTGCTTTGATCATGGAACGCGGAGCTAAAATCATAGCCGAAGGAACCAAAGAAAAACCGATCGTCTTTACTTCAGAGAAAGCAAAAGGAGAACGTTCGTTTGGTGACTGGGGTGGATTGATCCTGTGTGGAAAAGCTCCTATCAACGCAAGTGACGGTGAAGCTCAGATTGAAGGCGGTCCTACCAGTTTTTATGGAGGAAATGATCCGGATGATAGTTCTGGTATTGTGAAATATGTACGTATTGAATTTGCCGGTTATCCGTTCCAACCGGATAAAGAGATTAACGGTTTGACCTGTGGTGGAGTAGGACGTGGAACTACGATTGAATATGTACAGGTTTCTTATTGTGGAGATGACTCTTATGAATGGTTTGGCGGCAATGTAAACTGTAAATATCTGATCGCTTATAAAGGATGGGATAATGATTTTGATACGGATAACGGATATAGTGGTAAATTACAGTTCCTGTTAAGTATTCGGGATCCTCAACATGCTGATACATCCAAATCAAACGGATTTGAATCAGATAACGATGGGGAAGGTTCAGGAAATACTCCTCTGACTAATCCTGTTTTCTCCAATGTAACTATTATTGGTCCATTCTATGGCGAATCTTATGGTAAAGCAGATAGTGAAATTCTATATACCACAGAAGATGCTGCTAACGGAGCAAAAGGTGGACAATTCCAGGCTGCTATGCATATCTGCCGTAACTCTTCACTGGAAGTCTATAACTCTGTATTTACAGGATGGCCCTATGGTCTGTACTTCCAGAATGCAAATGAAGGAGCAGTGATCAAAAATGTCATTCTTGCAGGTATGTGGAAAGATTTCTATGATGAAACAAGCGAAGAATATTTCACCACCTCCAGCCTGAATAATACTATTTATGCATCTACAAATGAAGTGATTGCAACAAATGCTGATTATTCTTCCGTAGTGACTTCTGCTGTTGCCGGTGCTGATTTCTCCGATGCTTCTCTGAATGACAGCTTTTTTACTAAAGTAGATTATAAAGGTGCTTTTGACGGAACCAACGACTGGACAGAAGGTTGGGCTAATTTCGATCCTCAGAACACAGATTATTGATTTGAAAGAGATCTTTTAATGAATTAAATAGCATGCACAGCACTTACAGAGGATATATCCTCTGTAGTCTGTGCATTCATTATACACACTTTTCTTTAAGGGAAAAGATTATCTCACGACATTATGAAAAATAAATTTCTGCTTACCTCTCTTCTGGCAGTGGGTGCCGGACTTACTATCCAGGCACAGGATCTGGTGTTGAATGAAGGTCAGTATTATACCGATGAAACACAGACTCAATTATATACCGGACGCTACACGGAGTTTTATAATGACGGAATGCTTAAAATGGAACTATTTCTTCAGGATGGCCGCCCGTAAGGTACGTATGTGATTTATTATCCGAATGGAAAGACTGCGGAAGTGCGGGCCTATTATAAGGGTATATTCCACGAAGAATGGCGTACGTACAATGAAGAAGGTAATCTGACAGGGATTGCAAGCTACAAAGACGGACAGAAAGATGGTCCCTGGAAGATATGGAATGACAAAGGAATTTTGCTGTATGAAATGTATTATACCAGAGGCAGAAGATCTGGTATCTGGCGTACCTGGGACGAAAATGGAAATCTGTTGACGGAACAGGAACAAAAATAGAGTTTACTTTAAGTTTTGAGAAGGTGTAGTAGTGATACTGCACCTTTTTATTTTTTGTAGATACTTTGCCGGGTCTTTCCTGTCCGGGTAGATCCATTCTCTTAACAGATAAAGTAGCCAGCTCTGTATGCATCAAAAATCTGCATAAATCGTGATTCTCCTTATAAAATAAGGATCTGTCTAATCTGGGTCGTCTGTGTGCTAAACTACTGACTATTATTCTTCTTCCGAGTCAAAATCGAATTCAAAGTCAAACCCATCCGTAAATTCAGGATCGGTGAAATGCTCTAATTCGCGGCGATCTTTTTTCGTAGGACGTCCCAATCCTTTGGAACGGTTCACAAAACTGGAAATACGGTTCATCTCCAGGATTTCGTATTGATCCGGTGTCGTTACATTTTCCATATATTCCGGCACTAATTTGGCACCCATACGTCGTTCTGTAAGTCCTAATACCTTAAAAGAATAGGTAATCGGAGGTTTACGAACCTGTATAATATCCCCTAATTTAATCATCCGGGAAGGCTTTACATTTACACCTCCCACCATTACCCGGTTTTTTTTGCAGGCTTCCGCTGCAATCGTCCGGGTTTTAAATATGCGGGTCGCCCACATCCATTTATCTATACGGACTTCGTTCATGTTTTTAAATAGTTAAAGTAGTTAAGTAGTTAGAGGAGTTAAGTAGAATTTCTCCTTGACTCCTAATGAGCGGAGCAAATGATAACTCTTTTAACTCCTTAACTACTTATTATTAAACTGATTCATCGTAATTTGTATACCGGCTAAGCAAAAACTTTTCACTATATCAGTGGCCTGTTTCATCTTTTCCTGCATCCCAGATAATTCTTCCGGTTGGAAAGAACCTAATACATAGTCCACCTGGCCACCCCGGGGAAAATCATTGCCAATCCCAAACCTTAGGCGTGCATATGCCTGTGTTCCGAGAATTTCCTGTATATTTCGTAATCCATTGTGCCCGGCATTACTTCCTTTTGGCTTTAAACGTAAAGTTCCGAATGGAAGGGCCAGGTCGTCTACTACCACTAACAGATTCTCCACCGGAATATTCTCTTTTTGCAGCCAGTAACGGATAGCAAGACCACTCAGGTTCATAAATGTGTTAGGTTTTAATAATACCACTTCCTTATTTTTCAGGCAAAATTTGGAAACAGCTCCGTAACGGGCCTCTGTAAAAGGGGCACCCATATCTTCCGCCACTGCATTTACTACCCGGAATCCCACATTATGACGGGTCCCCAGATATTCAGATCCTATATTTCCTAATCCAACGATCAGATATTTCATGTTTTTAAGTAGTTGGTAGTTGGTAGTTGGTAGTTGGTAGATAATAGTCTTCTTGTTCACTGTGCGAATGAAGTACTACTAACTACCAACCACCTTCTACTAACTACTATTATATAAAAAAGGGAAAGACGTATTCGGTAGAACACTCTTTCCCTTCTGTATGTTTGAAAGATAAATCTTTTATCTATTCTTATTTGTTTGCATTGGCAGCCATGGCACCACGGGCAGCACGTGTCAGCTTAACAGCACATACTACGGCATTCTTGGCATTTACCAATTCCAGATTATCGAAGTGCAAAGAACCTACCTGGATGGTTTTACCTAATCCTAAGTTTGTAATATCGATATTTAATTTTTCAGGCACATCTTTATATAAAGCTTTTACTTTCAGTTTTCTCATTTCCAGGCTTAATTTACCCCCTGATTTCACCCCTTCCGCGTGTCCTGTCAGTGCAACGGGAACTTCGATTACGATTGGTTTCTCAGCAAAGATTTCCTGGAAGTCAATGTGAAGGATCGCATCTGTTACCGGGTGGAACTGGATATCTTTTACGATAGCCATTACTTTTTTGTTGTCTTTCAGGTCCAGTTCTACCAGAAATACTTCCGGAGTATAGATCAAACCACGAACAGATTCGATAGTAACAAGAAAATCAGTTACGATCACTCCTTTATTATCTCCTAAATCCACTAATTTATCACCAGCATTTAATGTGCCTGTGTATGGAAGAGCTACTGGTTCACTACCATATAATACTGCAGGGATTTTACCCTCTTTACGAATAGCTTTAACAGCTTTTTTTCCGACTTCGGCTCTCGGAGTGCCTTCTAATTGAAACGTTTTCATTTGTTTAATTTTTTTGTGTTACTCAAAATTAGTTTGCTTCCTAATTTCCCATCACACGATGCTGGGTCAAAAAGCGGTGCAAAGGTAGGATTAATTATCGTGGATTGCAAATATCCATTGTTGAAAAACATATCATACAGAATAAAAGAATTCTCTCTTTTATACTCGTTTACCAGTAGAAAAAAAGAAGAGAATTTTTACATTTCCATTAACTTATATCCTTTTCCATGGACATTCAGGATCGCAATTCCCGGATCCTGTTTCAGTAATTGCCTTAATTTTGTAATATAGACATCCATACTACGGGCATTGAAATAGGTGTCATTACGTCAGATATTTTTCAGGATATCTTTGCGTTCTACCAATTGATTCATATGTTCACACATATATTTCAGAAGTTCACACTCTTTAGTCGTTACCTTCCGGGTTTCTCCTGCAATCGTTAAAGTCTGTTTATGAGAATCAAAGATGTATTTGCCGATATGATAGAGATTGGTCTCTTTTTCCCGGACGTTATGAGTCCGTCTCAGGATGGCATATATTCTGGCCTGTAATTCATCCAGATTAAACGGTTTTTTATAAAATCATCTGCAGCGTATAAGCTATACGCCTGTAGAATAATATTTTTAGCCGGATTATGGCATAAGAAAATCAGGACCGTATGGTTATTCATCGCCTTGATATCTTTTGCCAGGGTAAATTCCTCTTCTATGGTAGCCGGATCCAGATTAATAATACAGACCGGATATTCTCCGGTATTAAATTTATTCCGGGTCTCGTTTACATCAAAAGATACTTCTATATGAAAATCTTCATTGGGCAGACATTCCTGTAATAAAGCTCCTACATTCGGATCTTTTTCTTTGATTAGGATGTTAAAGCGTTTTTCCATTTTCTTTTTGATTATTTTAAGAAGTAGACGGATGATTCATCCGGTAAGCTTCATACTTAGTAAAAACAGCACTTTTGAGCTCGTCAAATGTACAGTTCAGTGCTCTGTTAGAAAAACAGATGGGAGAACCATAATATTGAAATCTTAATTCCAGAGACCGTTTTTTGCTCCGGTTGGGTTCCCTGTCAATATATTCATTCGGATTTACCACTTTAAGTACCAGATACTTTTGTTTCATATTACTGCTGATATCATCCATGACTTTGATGCTTTCCACATCCTTCCATAAGACAGTCCCGATCTGGTTGCCCGTGGATTTATCAATCATACCTTCATCCGAAATATATATAGCTGCAAACTTTTCCTGCGCTAACAGATAATAGGCATAGATGCAGAAACAAGTGATAATAATTATAAATATACCGATCAGCGACAGGATCAGTTTCCCACTTCCAAAGGGCAGGGAACGGGAGAACCAGATAATAGTCGCACCAAAAATGGCAGAGAAGATCGTTGTTAATAACAATCCTCTCTTTTTTTTATCACTTAATTTAAATGTGATTACAGAGTTGTTTCCGTTCATCTTTAAATTGTTTTTTCAACAGCCCATACAAAGGCACGTAAACCTAACGCTTCGGTTTGTTTATCCATTTTGTGAAGCAAATCCAGGAAATGATCTACTTTCTCATCTTCTATCATAGTGATAATAGCTGAGTTCAGCGTAGGCCAGGCGTGGCTGCCATAATGGGGTTCTCCAGTTTTACTTCCTCTTCCCTGAACCGTATCCCAGTAAGTGAATCCCCGGATATTGTTCCTGTCCATCACACCAAGCATCATCTCATAATATGCCTGATTGAATGATATAAATACTGCTTTCATATGTAAATTTTTAGTAGTTGGTAGTTAGTAGATAGTAGTTAGCAGAATATGGATAAGTGGATAGGAAACTACCGACTGTTATCTACTACCTACTATCTTCTTTAAAATATTACAATTGCTCTAATTGATGGAGCTTAGCCAATTTTCTACGTCTTCTTTTTACACCGTTTGCTGCGAACACACTATAAACAACAGGGACGATGACCAAAGTAATTAAAGTAGAAATGGAAAGACCCCAGGCAACTGTCATACCCATTGAACTCCATATCTCAGAACCTTCACCAGTACCTACCGCCATCGGTATCATACCTAATACAGTAGTCATGGTAGTCATTAATACCGGACGAAGACGGGATTTACCTGCTGTTACAGCAGCAGTAAGAATACTCATGCCTCTTTCACGACAGAGGATCATATAGTCAATCAGTACAATACCATTCTTTACAACAATACCCATCAACATGATCAATCCGATAAAGGCCATTACACTTAAAGGCGTCTGTGTGACAAATAACCCTAAAATTACCCCGGTTACTGCAAATGGTACAGAGAACATAATCACAAACGGGTCTGTTAATGATTCAAACTGGGCAGCCATCACAATAAATACCAGAATGATGATCAAAGCCATTAAAATACTTAATTCCTGGAAGGTATCCTGCTGGTCTTCATAGGTGCCACCGATGGACCAACTTATATCTGCCGGCAGATCCATTTGCCTGATCTCTGCCATAGAACTATCCACAATTTCACTTAATGCTGCACCTCTACCTACCACTCCGGATACGGTAATCACACGTTCACGATTTTTACGTTCGATAGTAGGAGGAGTCATCCGTTCTACAACTGTTCCTAAGTCACGGACACGGATCCCTTCTCCGGTAGGTGTATAGATTAGGATGTTTTCCAGATCATCTACCGCCTGACGGAATTCAGGTGCATACCGTGCACGGATGTCATATTCTTCCCCATCTTCACGATAATAGGACGCTAATGAACCATTGACACGGTTACGCAGATAACCGGCTGCCGTACTTACATTCAATCCATGCAATGCCAGTTTCTCACGGTCAAAGTCTACCTGATATTCCGGTACATAATCTTTACGGCTTATGTTTACCTGAGTACAACCTTTGATCGTTAACATACGTCTCGCTAATTCTGCAGCCACAGCATCGGTCGTAGTAAAATCATGCCCGTAGATTTCTACATCTACCGTAGTTTCACCACTCATACCTCCACTTCCACCACCGGCTTGTACCTGGTATTCTTTAATCTCCGGATAAGCATTCAGGTCCTGACGCATCAGGTCACATATTTCTAAGAGTCCTCTTTCACGATCTCCTATACTTACCAAACTGATATTCATAGAAATGATATGAGAACCATTTTCACTTAACTGGGCAAATGTGTTATCGGTGTCTGCCTGACCTTCACGGAAGTTCAATACATTGATCTCCGGATATTTCTCAGCAAATTCTTCACTCACCCGTAAAGCCAGGTCTCGGGTGATCTCCTGCCGGGTACCGATCGGTAATTCGATCGTGATAGCAATACGGGCATTATCAGCGGTCGGAAAGAACTCCGTTTTAATCGTTGGCACTAACATCATGGATCCGGCGAATACCAGGAAGGCGAGACCAATCACAATCCATCTATGGCGAACCGCCCAGTTTAATAAGCGTCCGTAACCTACATCTAACTTATGTAAGGCCTTTTCGATGAGAGTAAAGAATAAAACATACAATCTTCCCTTTTTAGGATCCAGTCTCAGCATCTGTGAACAAAGCATCGGAGTCAGTGTCAAAGCTCCTGTCGTGGAGATGGTCATAATAATACTTACGATCCATCCTAACTGTTCAAACAAAACACCTGCCAGACCGGTAACCATTGTTAACGGAAGGAATACGGCTAACATGGTAAGAGTAGAGGCAATTACAGAGATTGCTACCTCATTGGTCGCATATACAGCCGCCTGCTTCGGTTGACTCCCTTGTTCAATATGGGTCGTAATATTTTCGAGTACCACAATTGCATCATCCACCACCATACCAATGGCAATAGAAAGCGAACTCAGAGAGATAATATTTAACGTGTTTCCTGATGCCAACAAATAAGCAAAGGCAGCAATCAGAGAGATCGGGATAGTCAGGATAATAATGAAAGTGGCTCTCCAGCGTCCCAGGAAAATAAATACTACTAACATAACGATCGCAAAAGTGATCATAATCGTTTCCACCAAACTGTCAATCGTATTCAAAATGTTGGTAGAAGTATCCACGATAATGCCTAATTCAACGTCAGAAGGCAAACTGGCTTGAATATCCGGTAATATCTGTTTTACCAGTTTAGAAATATTTACAGAGTTCGCTCCGGATTGTTTCTGGATGATAATCATGCCCCCTTTTACCCCATTATTATAGGTTTCCTGGGCACGTTCTTCCACTGTATCTTCCACACGGGCTACATCCCGCAGATAAACGGTTCTTCCGTTTGAATGGCCTACTACCAGATCCAGCATTTCAGAAGCATCATCAAATTCTCCTTCCACACGTAAAGCATACGTATTAGAACCTATATCTATATTACCTCCCGGAATATTCTGGTTTTCCTGTGCAATTACAGCCGAAATAGTTTCAATACTTACTCCATAGGCTTCCAGCTTGTAAGGGTCACAATAGATCTGGATCTCACGTTGGGGAACTCCGGAAATGGATACTTCACCCACTCCTTTGATACGTGCCAACGGGTTAGCTACCCGGTCATCCAGGATTTTATATAACCCATTTAAACTTTCTGCTGCATTTATATACAACAGAAGGATCGGAATATCATCCGTACCGAATTTGAAAATGATCGGATTATCTGCTTCATCCGGTAAAGAACTCTGTGCCATATCTAATTTGTCACGCACATCGTTCGTCGCGACATCAATGTCGGTTCCATATTCAAACTCAAGCGAGATGATCGATATATTTTCTTTGGACTGTGACGTGATATTCTTCAGGTTACTCACACTATTCAGTACGTTCTCCAAAGGCTTGGTCAGGTTCATTTCAATATCTGCTCCACTTGCACCCTGATATGCGGTCATAACAAGGATCGTATTGGATTCAATATCTGGATATAAGTCAACAGATAGCCTGGTTAGGGAAAAAAGTCCGAGAATCACGACAGCCACAAAGACAAGGACAGTGGTCACGGGCTTTTTTACTGCGGTTGCATATATACTCATAACTTAAATTGTTTTCTTACTTAACGATTTCTACTTCCATTCCATTAGTTATACGGTTGTGACCGGTCACCAATACCTGGGCTCCGTCACTAACACCCGAAATCACTTCGCAGCGGTTACCCATACGGCGGCCCAATTCTACTAAGTGGAATACCACATGACCGTTTTCATACACATACACAAAACGTTCACCGGAACCGGTCTGCTTTACAATCGCCTGATCCGGAATCACTACACGATTTTCTGTACCAAAGTTCATGGTTACCCGGGCAAACATACCCGGACGTATCCGTTCATTGGTATTCGGGATGTAAATCTCCACAGAGAAGGTGCGGGTAGAAGCATCAATCGTAGGATGAATCAGATGGATCTTACCCTGAAAAACTTCATCTCCGTATACATCCAGTCGTACATTCACATTGTCACCTTTTTTTATTCTGGTAAAGTAACTTTCGGATACATGTACGATCAGCTTAACCGGCTGGATCTGTTCGACTACATACACCGGATTGCTGTCATATACGTCTCCACTGTCATAATTACGGGCAGTCACAATACCAGAGATAGGGCTTAATAATTGGGTGTTTTCTATCAGGTTGTCATACGAAGTGCGAGCCACATCCAGCGATGTTTTTCTGGCATCCCAGTCTGATTTGGAAGCACCTCCGATTTTATAAAGTTCGTCAATACGATTAAATTCTACTTCCAGGTTGTCCAGTTGGATTTTAGCCTGTACCAGGTTCGCATTATCCATTTCTGCTAATTTCTGTCCCTGTCTTACACGGTCTCCCACTTCTACAAGCACTTTTTTTATACGGATACCTGCCGTCTGAGGAGCTATATTATTGGTAATATTAGCTTCTACAGTAGCCGTAAATTCCTGGATCTGGTCTACATCCTGTGTATGTACAGTCTCTACTCTTACCTGGGGTTTCTCAACCACTTCAACAGTTTCCTGTTTCTTACCTCCTGAACATGATGCTAGAATTGCGAAAGCTGTGATCGGCAATATTGTCAAAAGTCTACTTGTATTCATCTTATCGTATGATTTTTATTTATTATTCTTTACTTAGTTAGTTTTTAAAATTGTCTTCCCAGAGTTTTATCCAGGTCTGCTTTCGCTACCATATAATCATAGATAGCCTGGTTGAAGTTTAATTTAGCCTGCGTCATCGCGAGTTCGGCATCGTTTACTTCCAGCAGGGTCCCGGCACCGGTATCATATCTTTTCTGAGCGATCAGATAGCCGCGTTCCGATTGATCCACTGCTTTTCTGGCAGCCTCCAACTGTTTGATATTGGTAGCCATATTATCCCGGTATTGTTTTACAGCCAGTTCCAGGTTCCGTTCCGTATCTTCCCGCTGTAATTTGATTTGATTAATAGTTACACGGGTCTGCCGGATGTTATTGTATTTACTGCCTCCGGAAAAAATAGGAACAGCCAAAGTAACACCCACCACCGAGTAAGGATTCCAGACATAATCTTTGAATTTGAAATTATCATTCATAGAGGTCCATTGATAATTAGTAGTCAACGAAAGAGTGGGTATATATTCATATTTCTGCATTTTCAGTGTTTCCTGGAGCTGTTCAGTCTGGATATCCATCTGAACCAATGAGGAGTTTTCTACCAGATTCGTATCCGAACTGACATAATCCGTATACATATCCGTTTCGTAATCCGTTAACTCTCCCTGACACTCGATATTCAGGTTCAGGTCTACCGCCATCAATGCTTTGAGCTGCCATTTGGCTAAGGCCAACGCATTTTCAGCCTGAAATACATTTGGCTCTGTATTTTTAACGGTTACATCTGCCCGGATCAGATCATATTCTGCTATCAGTCCCTGATTATATTTCCGTTCAATATCCAGATAGTTTTCCATCGCATTATGATAGCTTTCCAGAAATACTTCGTAAGAATCCTTAGCAAGCAGTACAGCAAAAAAACTTTTCTTTACCTGATTTACCATATCAATTTTAGAGGAACGAGCCTGTTCAACCGCTAGTTCCACATCTAATGCGGAAATATCCAGACTTTTCCACAATTGAGCGTTAACAAGAGGCATGGCCGCAGAGAATCCCAGACTATAATTATTATCTGTACCTACAGGGACACTTTGATTGTCAAAATACATCACCTGTTTTTTAATGGTTCTGTCATAAGAAGCACTAAAATCTATTTGCGGGAATAAAGCAGCGTAGGCGCCTTTTCTGGCATACTCTGTTTTTTCAATCTCCTGTTCCGCTACCTTCACGGTCGGATTTTCACTCAATGCAATCTCCAAAGCCTGTTCCAGGGTCAGCACGAGAGGTGCCTCTTGCGCCTGTCCCGGAAGAAAGCTCAAGGCCGATAGCAGAGTACCTACTATCAACATCATCTTTTTGCTCATTGATACTCGTTTCATTTAAAGACTAATTTGAGTTTGTGTTAAAATCTATTATCTATTTTTACTTGCTTCAGTTTTCGTTTTTACTTCTCCGGATTTTTCATTCCTCTCTTCCTTATCTCTAGTAAGTTGTTGTAAAAATACCCTTCTTTTATAGGGTGTACAATATTTTATAGATAACCAGCATACATTTATTGACGAATGAGGGATATTATCCGATAAAAAATCCCGCTATTTCAGGTCATACGATAATTTAATCGCATATCTGTTCAAAATCTTACTTCCTTCATCTGCACATACACCCCGCATAAATGTAAATAACACGGTGTTGTAGACTTCCGTATTGGAATGATTACAGAAGGATTTGGAAGGATGAAGCATTTTGGCCTGCTCCTTGGCCAGTAAGGCAACAATTTCGAAATTTATATCATCCCGAAGCACGCCTTCCTTTACTCCCCGGGCAAATAACCGTTTACATCTGGAGATAAATTTGTTTTTTTCATCCTCTTTTTGCTGAAGAGCCTTCGGATATTTTTTCAGATCCTCATAAAAACGTGGATGATACCAGCGGGGCCGTTTCATTAATTCCATATAGGCCAGTAATATGATATCTATCGCTGTAGGAGAGGTTTTCTCCAGTTTGGTTAATAATGCATGTAACCAGTCCTGATTGTATAAAATCCCTTCGATCAGTAATGTCTCTTTATCACTGAAGAATTCATACAAAGTCCGTTTAGAGATACTCACAGCACGTGCAATGTCATCCATGCTTACGCTCTTGATCCCATGCTGGGAAAACAGATCCATTACTGTCACTATGATGCGTTCTTTTACCACTTATTAAAAAACTCAACTAATACCTGTTAATATATATTTTTGTGCTTATAAAGATCGGTTGTATTTGAAAAACTAAAAAGGTTTATTCCGTTACATGACTGGCCATAAATGAAAGAATCCTTTCATATTTGTTTGGTTTTAGGGCTGAATGGTATTTGAATTGGTCAAAAATAAAAATAGAAGGTTTCAAAAATTATATTATCTTTGCTCGCAAAAATATATAAAATAATTGGAATATGGATAAGCTGCCTTTTGTAGAAATTAAGGAGTTGAATAAAAGTGTCTCCTCATGCGATAGTTATCAGGATATATTCAGCATAGTGGATCTGGATGGAAGTTTGTCTATAGGAGAAAAAAGAGACCTGGAAGAGTATTCTTTTCCTGTCCGGATAAATGCTTTTTTGGTTGTCCTCATATTGGACGGAAGTGCAGATATAAAAATAGATTATATCACATATAAAATAGAACAAAACTGTTTTCTTACTATTACACCTACACATATTATTCAGGCTGCCTCTGTTTCTAAGGATTTTAAGGCGAAAATGCTGGTAGTAGACAGAAGTTTTCTGGAAGAGTGCTATTCGAAATTCAGGAGCCCCTCTATGAATAATTATATGCAGATCTGGAAGAGTCCATATACGGTTTTTGCTCCGAAAGAGACTTTTTATCTGAAAATGTGTTTTGAGCAACTCCGGGAAAAGATAAACAATCAGTCCCATTTCTTCTATAAAGAAGTGCTGCAAAACTCATTTATCGTATTTTTATTGGAGATGGCTAATATCCTGATGGGTAAGAAGGATGGTTTAGTGGCAGTTCCCATCCCATCCCGGAAAGGAGAACTTTTGAATCAGTTCCTCCAACTCTTATTAGTGCATTACAAAGAACAGCATGGGGTGACTTTTTATGCAGAGAAAATGTTTATTACTTCGCAATACCTGTCTTTAGTCCTAAAAGAATTGACGGGAAGATCCGCTAATAAATGGATTGATGATGCATTGATGGTAAAAGCAAAGATTTTGTTAAAAATGCCTCAGACTACTGTGCAACAGGTAGCCGATGAACTAAATTTTTCCGACCAGTCCACTTTCGGAAAGTTTTTTAAGAAACATATGGGTATGTCTCCGATGAAATACCGGAAAAATTCATAATTCCTCCGGACTTTCCGGACGGAATTTATACCAGTTGACCAGTTCACAAACCCCGTAAAAAAGAATGGCAATACCAAATACCATAAAGGTATGGGTAGCCGTTTCAAACGGATAAGTTAAAATCATAATCCCGGTAATGAAGATCAGGACAGGTACAATAAAAAATCCCCAGGGAATCATATGCCATTTACGGGCAAGAATCAGTAAGGCTATTTGTTGAATTCCGGCTACTAACAGGACAGCCCCTAATAAATACATCAGGATATGGACGAATGAAACAGGGGTACAAACCAGCAGGAGTCCTAACAAAATACTTCCTGCGGCGGCTAAAGGAAAAGCGGAGGAGATACTCTTATCACGCAAAAAATAACTGATCAGGGAATATAAACCGGGAATAATAAAAAAGATACCAATAAGGATCACCAGATAGGTCACAGCCACTTCCGGCCATACAATCAGGACTAATCCCAGAACAATCCCTAAAATACTACGCAAAATAGAATTATTAATCGCTTTCATGTCTGTTTCCGTTTGTATGAAATAAAACACAACGTAAAAGAAAGAAGTTTAACTGGCCAACTACAGAATCTTCCCGGGGCACTAACCCGGGAAGATAGGATTTTCTGTATGCTTATTTAACAAAAGAGGCTTGAAGCAAATAATCTGCACAGCCTTTTACTCCTTCAAACTGAGTCCGGTTATCCGGCATCTTTTCCAGTTCTACAAAATAATCTGAAATGTCATTTGCATATGCCTGTTTAAAGATCTGTTCAAAATTCATCATACCTGACTGCCCCAATATCGCCCTGTCTTTGATGTGTAATACCCGGATACGTTGCGAGTATTTCTTCATATATTCCACCGGGTCATTCTGTCCCATCACCGTCCAGTAGACATCTAATTCAAAAAATACCAGAGAAGGATCTGTTTGCCGTACAAATGCATCATAAATTACTTCTGCGTCTTTAGGCATTTCCCGTCCGAATCCATGACGTCCGAAAACAGATGCAGATCCCCCGGGAATCACACGGGCAAATTCCATCTCATGATTATGGTATCCCCAGGAGAGGCCGGCTGCCTGGGTAATCTTTCCTGCTTCATTAAACACTTCACACACATAGGAAACCTCTTCGGCACTCCGGGTAGAAGGTTGTCCCGGCTGGATCAGGTATTTTACACCTAATTTAGCATGGTCATCAGCCGTCTTTTTCCAGTATTCATTGATCTGGTTACGGTTATCCGGTGTATATTCCCGTACCGGAGGATTCACATGGGAACTGGTTATTTTCAATCCGGCATCCTCTGCCATTTTTTTAAATTCCATCATATCTATATCACTGATCTTTCCATCCCGGTAACCAGCCAGTTCCAGATTGGTATAACCCATATCTTTCACCCGCTTGAGTCCTGCGGGTACATCCTCATATAGTTCCCTAAACAGAGAATAGATCTGTAAACTGATTGTTTTGTTGGCTGTAGGGGTAGGTGCCACATGATTTGCAGCATAAAGCTGACCGGATTTACCAGCCAGTAAACCTCCTGCTGTCAGCAGGGAAGCACTTTTTAAAAAATCTCTTCTGTTTGCCATCGTATTATATTTAAAGTTATAAATAAGGATATAGTTAGCTTAATTTTTTGTAAGGTAATCCAAACACATCAAACTCTCAAATGATTAATGTTAAATAAAATTAGCAGGAAGTTTTTTATAATTCTGATTCCGGCTTTTATTTATCAAAAAAGAGATTCTTTTTTATAATAGTTTTTCATATTTTATTCTTGATCTTTAATCCTCAAACGGTTTTTCTTTTACTCTCTCTTATTATCCTACCTGCCGGGAATTACTATACTTATTAAGACTTCCTAATAAGTATAGTATTCTTCCATAATATATTTATTATTAAATAAAAGGTATCCTATTTCGATGTTGTATAAGAAATTCTCAGCAAGCGATCCGGAATTTTCTTTGGCTACATAGATATTTTTACAAGCATTTAGAAGATTGTCAGACATTTGGTTTAAGTAAAAAATATGTAGCAGCATAAGGAAAGGAACTTTTAGGAAGTAAAACCACGGGTTCTTTTCCGGAAATTCTTATTTTTGTTTCCGTATTATTAACTTTAATAAATAATAATGAGACAAAGACAATTGTATCAACCGAATGTCTATTGCTTTAAGAGATTTATGCGAAAAGGCTATGGCGCATTTGCCAGTTTGCGCAGGGTGGTAAACATTGGAGTGGTTGGAGGCGCTGTGCTAACTTGTATGCCTGTGTCGACTACATCTGCCCAACAGGTTACCGGAAAAGAACAACCAAAAGTAATGGAACAGGAGCTGGATGAAGTGATGGTGACTGCTTCCCGAATAGAGACTCCTGTGAATCAAACGGCCAGGTTGGTCACGGTGATTACCAAAGAACAGATTGAGCAGGCGCCCGTCCGGAGTATTCAGGATCTGTTAGTATATGTTGCTAACATAGATGTCATCCAGCGCGGAGGACATGGCGTGCAAGCCGATATTTCGATCCGTGGAGGATCTTTTGACCAGAACGCAGTACTACTAAACGGAGTTAACCTTTCCAATTCCCACACAGGCCACTACAGTTTTGACATTCCCGTCAATCTTTCCGACATTGAACGTATAGAAATTATTCACGGACCTTCCGCATTAATTTACGGAGCCAGTGCATTTTCCGGAGGAATTCATATTATTACTAAAAAAATGTGGATAACCGGTTGTATGCAAATATAGAAGCTGGTATGCATAATCTCCGGGGTGTTGAGGTGCGCGGAGCGGCCGGAATAGGTAAAACCACACATACACTTTCTGCAGGATACAACTCATCGGAAGGTTATATAGCCAACAGTGATTATGATATTTATAACCTGTTCTGGCAAACTCGTTTGCAGCTAAATGAAACTGATAAACTGGATCTGAACCTGAGGTTTAATGATAAGAACTATGGAGCGAATACCTTTTATTCTGCTATATATCCGGAACAATATGAACAAACCAGCAGCTATGTGGGCACTTTGAAAGGAGAGTTCGAAAAGCGGTTTAAAATGATCCCGATCCTCTATTGGAACTGCCATCATGATCAATTTGACCTGGTCCGGGGAACAGATTTCGGACGGAACTTTCACCGGAATGATATGTATGGAGCCAATCTGATCTTTACTTATCCGTCTGTTCTGGGTATCACCAGTCTGGGAGGAGAAATCCGCAAAGAAGATATCATGAGTAGTGTCCTGGGGAAACCCATGGCAGAACCTCACCGGAAATATGTGATGTACGATGACCGGATCAATACCAGTGTAGCTTTGGAGCATACGGTTACCTGGAATCGGTGGATCGCTTCTGCCGGTATCCTGATGAATCACAACACCATATTAAAGGGAACCTATAAATTTTATCCCTCTGTTAATCTAAGCTACCGCCCGGCAGATGAGGTAAAATTCTACACTTCCTGGAGTCGGTCTACTCGTATGCCTACTTTTACAGATCTTTATTATACCACAGAAACACACCATGGAAATGACGGATTACGACCGGAAAGGTCTGAGTCCTGGGATGTGGGAGTGAAATATAATTCCCGGTTAGTAACTGCCTACCTGGCCGGATTTCTTTTATGGGGAAGGGATATTATTGACTGGGTCAAGGAAACACCGGAGGCTACCAAATGGGCCTCCTGGAATATGACGAAGATCAATACCCGAGGAATAGAAGCCGGTGTCAAATTCCGCCTTGGGGAGTTGGTTCCCCTGTTAGGAGAGCCTGCCTCCTTGGCGTTGGATTACGCCCGTATGCATCAATCATGTGACACACAGGATCTGATCTCTGTATACAGCCTCAATTACCTGCGGGATAAATTCACCATGAAGTTCAATCACCGCATATGGAATGGTTTCTCTGCGGACTGGTATTTCCGCTTCCAGAAACGGATGGGATCTTATGAAAAATATGAAGCGCTGAAAAAAGTAGGGGATGAACCGTACCCGGCTTTTTCCACGCTGGATCTGAAGTTGAATTATCAATACCAGGAGATCACCTTTCATCTGACTTTTAATAACCTGTACAATACTCACTATTTCGACCGGGGGAATATTCCCCAGCCTAGCTTTTGGCTGATAGGTAGGATTAGCTATGTGATTAAGTGATACTATAGGATTGATAGTAAATAAAAGCTAAGATATTTATTTTTATTTATGATTAAAAAAACACCTTAGACTAATCCATTTTAGTCTAAGGTGTTTAGAATTAGGGAAAGTAATTGTTTTTCCCCTTTTGGCTCATTTAGAAGGTTCTTCCAATAGTACCTCCTGCCGGATTGATTTTAAAAGAGTTATTACCATAAGTATAACCTCCTTTTAATTCACTTTGCTCTTGCTCAGTTAGTGTATCCAGCTCTTTCAGTTTGTCTTGGATACTAATTTTCTTAAGCTTTTTCATGCAAATTAAATTTTAAATTAGTAATTGAAAACCGATCACCCAAAAGAGTGATATTCATTAATTGAATTTTATCCACATATCACGAAAATTAAATGTGATTTTATCACTTTTTCTTATAATTATGTCTCCTAACATCCCATCACAATGCTGATTAGCTATTATTATATCGTTCTCTGCATCAGTGTTAATTATGGACTGCGAAGAAAAGAAATCGAGCTGGTTAAATTCGACATAGATATTTTGTGGTTTAAACACCCAGGATTGTTTAATCCCTTGTAGCATTAACATATTAAATTTTTCTTTTTGATTTTCATGAAAAGAAAATTTATCACTTTGTTCATAATACCTGTAATTTATATAGAAGTCCTGATTACTTCCTGTGTCCAGCCAACCAATGAAGTTCGTACTTTCTAATTTGCATTTTAATAACAATTGGTTATCAGCAATAGTAATTAAATTTATATTCTCAGTTATAGGAGACGATTGGGAAGGTATCAATAATTTGTTTTGATTAAAATCGAATTGAAATTCATCAATCATCTTCATGATTGAAATACCTAATATTAATCCCAGGCTATCCATAAAGTGAGTTGCATTTTCAAATTTTTCTTTTGAATTTTCATTCAGATCCGGAACATTTAGAAAAGAACAAGAAACTATAGAATCAACAGGTACCCAGACAGGTACATTATAAATTGTTATATGACCGATTTTTAAACTATCGATCATTCCTTTTTTTGCTTTTAATTCTTTATTATTCACCATTATAGTGTCATGAGATGCATATTTAACCCTTATAGAGCTTGCTAATTGCTGGTTTATAAAACATTCTGTTGCACCTGTATCAAAAATGGCTTTTAACTTTGTTTCATTACTAATTACTTCAAAATTTAAACCTTCTGTTTTAGGATCGGCAATCAGGTCTAATAGAATATCCTGTTCCGGGGAAGGATTAGTGAGATAGGTTTTAGGTTGCAAATCGAAAGTGTTCATTTCATCTTTCAGATATAAAAATACAGCTTTCATTTCATCTCCTAATTCAAATTTGTCAGCCAAATGAAATAATATGTCACATATGTCAGATGCCTTTTTATAGTTCTGAATCTCAATATAATTATTTAGATTTAATCCATACCATTCAATACAATTAGATCCCATAGATTCACCGAACTCTGTAATTATCTGGTTGGTTACATCTATTGCTTTAGCTGGTTGATTTGTATAGGTATATATATACGCTTCAGCAGCTAAATTTTCATAACCTGTAATATTGTTTTTGTTCTTGTCATAATACTCCCTTAATTCTATCCATCTGCGTTCTGAAATAAATTTTAATACTATTTGTTCTGTGAGGTTACCTTGACAAAGTAAAAAACTGCTGCAAAAAATGCATAAAGTAAATATAAACTTTTTCATGCTCATTATATTAATATGTTTGTGTTAATTATAGATACAATCTCTGTATAATCTTTATTTATATAAATAAGTCTTTCTTTTTTCAATTCATTCAATATATCTATTATTTCTTCCTGCGGTTTACCAAAAAGGTTTGTTAGATTTTGTAATGAGACTACTTTATTATTTGCTTCATCTAATATCTTCCATTCAATAGAATGAGTTTCAAATTCTAATTCGTTGATCATTCTTTCATTATAATATTCTTTATAACGAACAGACTTATTATCTATTAAAATTAACTTGTATTCATATTTACTTTTTAAATAATAAGATTCGATTCGTTGAAATTCATACCACAAAGGATGTTCATAACATTTGAACGCTTCAAGAATATTGAATTCAGGATCTCCTTTTGGTAGATAAGAATCGGATAAATGACTTTTAAAAGGATGACGTTTACTCCAGAGAATTTCATTTTCTCCTTTTATAAGTTTATAATATCGGCTGGCTTTGGTGACTCCCAGCTCTGAATAATTATGTTCAAACAACTCTTTATGTAAAAAGAACCTGAGGTTATGTAAGTTTTCAATACTTTCCAAAATATCAGCCTCTGTTTCTTCCAATAAATTTTTAATGATATTTGCACCTCCTACATATATCTGGAATAGGATAGCATATTTAATGAAAAGTAAATTACTTGCAAAGCTATTTTTTTTCTCAATTTTTTTGAGTAATGTATCACTGGCAGACTCATATCCTATTTGTATGTGGACAAAGCCTGCTAATGACATTTTTTTATGAAGTCAAAAGTTATGTCTTTTGTAATTATTTCTGCTAACATAATTTTGAAATCTGGATATTTCTCTTTTAGTTGGATTAATAAATTAAGTAGTTTATCAAATCTTTCCAAATCCTTACCAATTACATCGTTATCCAAAAAATGAAAGTTAGAAATATGATAGGTTTTTATCATATATTCCATCTCTTCTACAATAATTTCAGGAGGTTTTACTCTAAATCGGTAACCCGTATTCAAATAACAGAAATGGCATTTTTCCCAATGACAGCCTCTTCCTCCTTCTATAGGGATACCAATGGTTTGAGGATCTATGTTAATCTGATTAAAATAATCGCTATAATCAGGTCTGATTTTTAAAGAAGACATAGAAATATAATTATTATTATGGATACCAGTTGTTATAATAATGTTATTTTTTCGATATGCCATATTGGATATTGTATTATAATCTGATGACTTTTCTATACTTTTTGTGAGTAGAAGTAATGCATTTTCTCCTTCTCCCCATAATGCTATGTCAAATTGGTCAAAATTAGTGAGATAAGCTTTCGCGGCGTCTTTAGTTCTGATTCCCCCTATAACTATTGGAATGCCAGGATTGAGTTCTTTTATTTTTTTAGCAATAATACTGGAAAATACCCATTGATATAAATTCACTGATAAACCTATATACAAAAGATCTTCATAATTTATACTCTTGATGGTTTCATCTATGAAATTTTTTGTCTTTATATAGTATTCATTCATATGCTCTTTAAAAAAATCCGGATGCATATTAAGGTATTGAGGTTTCAGTGTGATGAGAGAGGCTTTAATATTATTAAAGGCTACTTCATCCTTATCTTCATGTGCCAAATAGTTGAAAAACAGGTTTAGAGCATATCTATTTTGTCAATATTATTTAGACCCCAAACAAATTTTGATTGTAAATCCGAGAATAGAATATTCCAATAAAGAATATCAACCTGATAACCTTCACTTACCATAAATGCTTTTAATACAGACATTGGCGGAGATGGGATTTCTATCATGGAAGGAGGAACCCAATTTAATAATATGCGTGTTTTCATAAGCTATTTTTGTGAGATTGATTTAATTCCATACAAGAACTTTTATAAGTTCTGTTTAATTCGTTTTTGGAAATATATACTTGTAGTTCATTACAATAAGTGCTGTTTTCATTCCTTGGATGTGAAAGATGATATAGAATATTTTTACTTCTATAAATTATGAATTTACGGTTTCTAAATTGATGAAAACGATTGAAATCTTCATCTCCCCATCCGTAAAAAAGTTCATTTTCTAATCCTGCTTCAATGTATTTTTCTTTATTCATAATGACTGCTCCTCCTACCAGAGATCTATGATGTAAGATTTCCATTCTCTCCTTATATTTATATAGAATTTTTATCTTTTTCTTTTTTATAAAAAGTTCTCTTACAGGAATGGATGTATTTAAACATACTCCATTATAAGGTATTCCCATATCAGCTTTATTCTCTCGCAGCCGTTTAACACATTCAAGTATATATTTTTTCTCAGCAATAATATCGGCATCCCAAATAGCTATAAATTTAGTATTGACTTTATTAGCCATTTGATTATAATATTTTGTTTTATGTAATATATAATCTTCATCTTCTACAAATTGATACCGGATCTTTTTCTTCAGTGTTTTCTGTAGTATATGATTGCAATATTTGTCTGCTTCATATATGTATATATGAGTATGAAAATTATCCATCAGATAGTTCGTGACTAGCAAAATATTTTCAAGTCTTTCAATAGAATCTATTCTTACTAACAGAATGAATGTAACATCTGATAAATCTGTTTTCATAATGTATTTTTATAATAGTTGTAAAACAATACTGATCCCAAACCTCCTTCCATAAGATCCATAAGTTTACTTGACGGTAAATGGAAAATTAGGTTCTCCAATTCCTCTGAATTTTCAATTCTTCTTAATATGTATTTCTTTACCTGAGGAATATCCTCAGGAATATGATCTTTTAATCGGGATAATAATAAAAAGATACTGATTAATCCGTCCTTTAAATAAATATCTTTATCTCTTAATTCATTGTGTATAAGTGTAGTTAGATTTAACTCCTGTTTTCTTTTATAGAAATACTCTTTCCACTCACAATCCTTAAAAATGTAAGAAATATTTAATATTGCCCATAAAAGATATAAAAGGTTTCCTTGATTGACGGGTATATATCTTGTAATAGGTAACTTATATTGATTCAGTATTTTCCCTATTCTTTCTCCGAATTTTTCTGTATTTCCAAGTTTGCTTAAAATGTATAAAAAGAGAGGGACTATGTAGTCTATAGAATAAATAGGAGGCTCTTTAAAAAAGAGAATATCTATTTTTTTGTGTAATTGATCAAGTATAAGAGAAATGGTTCGATTAAAAAAATATTTATCATCAGAACCTACAGGCTGTTGTTTAACTCGGATTTCCAGATAAAATAATATATGAATTAATGTCTTTATTGGGATTTTCGACAGACTATCAGAATAAGTTACTTGTTTTAATATAATATCATCCATATCTGATAATATAAGATTCTCGTTTCCCTTAATGAATTCGGCCTTTAGTAAATAATGGATTCCCAGCCCTATGCCAGTCCAACCTGTTTCCATATCTAAAGATAAAGCGGGAGTCAGTTCAAGTGTTATTTCTTCAAAAAGAATAGTAGCTTTTCTTCTATATTCTTTATCGTCATTTATTTCTCCCATTAGAAAGAAGTAAATACATACACCCATTTTTCCATGAAATAATCCCAGAGGTAAATTGTGAGTACTGGTACTAAGTATTTTTTCTTCTAATATTTTCCATCTGTCATTCATAATTTGATTTATTATTACAGAAGTGGTTTATCATAAATAAAATTGTTTGTAAGTTAATAAATTAAAATCTAATTTGAAGCTTATGTTGTGATAAATTAACTAAATGAGTAAATTAAATGATTTGGATAATTATTTTCTAAACTATAATAGTTTATGTATTATAATTAATTAATAAATATTATTTTTTTAATTGATAGAGAGATTTTTATATCTTTAGTAACTTTTTATTTTAAACCGGAATTGTTTTATGAATTACTTACCTCAAATCTCTGAATCTCATTATACTAAAGAATTTAGTATGAGGTCAGGATTAGCCGGGTTATTGGTATTTTATTTTTATAGTGCAAAATATACTCAACAGGAGTTATATGAGAAGAAAGGATATGATACTTTAGATATCATATTAGAAAGAGTGGCAAAGGGGAATTTTACTAATCTTTATATTTTAGTAGAAATAGGGGTAGTTCTCAATTTCCTTGTGCGGGAAGGTTTTTTGGAAGAAGATGATCAATCTATATGGAGTGATTTGGATATCAATATATATAAAGAATTATTCCATACATTATATTTTAATTTCGGATTTGAGAACGGTTTATTGAAATTTTACCGTTATTATTTGCAACGATCTTCTGCTTATTCAGAAATAGGTCTGAAAATAATTTTGAATCATTTGTTTGGCTGTTTTCGTATTTCAGGGTATAATTCTCATCCAGTTGATGCACTTTATCTTTTACCTTCAGATATAATTGAGGATATAAAAATTTTTATTCTGGAATTAGAGAGTAGAAACCTCTTTTATAAAGAAACTACTTTGCTGAAAGAGCTTTTAAACGAATTTGAAAATAGACAACAGCCTTTACAAACAAATTATCCAGAGTATGAAATTCTTCAAAAATTAAGGAAAACAAAATTTTCTTTACATAGTACTATAGAAGTAAAGAAATGGATAGAAATTCTTATTGGCCTTTCTGAGGAGGAAATAATTCGTGGGTTAGCTACTATGAAAATGAATCAACCTCATTTACCTGATATTTGGGAATTGCTCTAAAACAGAATAAATGCTTATGATACCTGAAATATCTGTTATTATTTCAGTCTATAATGCTGAATCTTATATAGAGGAGTGTTTAAATTCTGTTATGACTCAAACATTTCGGAATATTGAAGTGGTGCTTATTGATGACGGATCTGAAGATCTTTCAAATGAGATCATGCAGTCTTTTTGTATAAAAGATAAACGTTTTAAATTATTCAGTCAACCGAATGCCGGAGTATCAGCTGAAAGAAATGAAGGAATAAAAAGATCGACTGGTAGGTATATATTTTTTCTGGATAGTGATGATACACTTATTTCAACCACATTTGAAGAACTATCTATTCGTACTCATAAAACAGATGCTGATATTATAATGGGAAATATTCTCTTTTGTACACCGGATGGTAAACAGACAATGCCTTATGAGAGAGAAGAGCCATTTAAGGATGTATTAGAAATTAAGGGAGATATCTGTTATCTGGAACTTATGAGAATGAATTCATTTCCTCCTTTAGTTGGTGTATATCTGATTAAAAGATCTTTTCTGTTTAATAATCAATTCTTTTTTTAGGGAGGGAGTAATACATGAAGATGAGTTATGGTGCATGAACGTTTTGATATTAGCTGATAAAGTTTCTCTTTTGGATTTAATCTATTATTTATACAAACAGAATAGAGAGGAATCTTTGATGAATACCAATAATAAAGAATTTCGTATCCATTCACTGGTAGAAATTTCGCAAGAGATTTATTCTTTGGCAAATTCTTTATATAAGCAGAACGTAATTAATAAGAATGCAGTAGGTTATGTTTATGCCAGAATATTTCTTCTGTATCATGAAATAGCCAGATTAATAATTGATTTGCCGGGAAAAAAATGTTTAATCTATCCATTTTTGACCATATACTAAAGTGTTCTTATAGTAAATTAAATTATAAACAACAAAAATATGTTTTAAATATCTATTGTTTAGCTACTTATCTTATGAAATGTTTTAATTAACTGTAAAAGTATGACTTTCTAACAATAGTACTATCTTTGTATAGTTTAATGAATATGCTTTGAAAGAAATTATGTATGGATTATTATTTTTGATAATTACTTTTTTTCCTCAAACCGAGATCCCCTTTACTCTTTAAACCGGGGACCTGATCTTTCAGGAATCCTGTCCGGAGGAGCCGGATGACAGGATCAAAGAGGTCACAAATAGTATTGGAGAGTACCACTTTACGCATGTGGGGATTGTCTGGATAGATGAACAGGAGAATCCTTTTGTGATTGAAGTGACTATTCCCCGGGTGGTTGTTATGCCTTTGAAAGCTTATCTTTATCCAGAAGATAAAAAGGAATGCTATCCGATCTCAGTGGTTGAGCGATTGAAGGAAGAATGGCAACCTTTGATTCCGGATGCGATCCGGGAAGCTTTTACTCATGTAGGTAAAGCATATGATCATGGATATATATTAAATAATGATACGTATTATTGTTCGGAACTTATTTATGAGATTCTGCTCAGGGCTAACCAGGGAGAAGCTGTGTTCCCTTTGAATGAAATGACCTTCAGGTCTCCGGTGACCGGGGAGTTTACAGAGGGCTGGATCCGGCATTTTGAGGAGTTGGGAATGCCTGTTCCGGAAGGAGAACCCGGAATTAATCCCGGAGCCATGTCCCGTTCGGAAGTAATTGATATGGAACTATATGTTTTTCCTATATCACCTTACTAATCAGGAAATGTATCCGACACAGAGAAGGTAAATTTTCATAAATAGAAGTATGATTTAGGAATGGGGGTTTGTTATGTCCAAAATAAAAAATCGTTAGCTTTTCATCTGTATTTAACTTATTTTCTTATCTGCAGAAGTCTATGTGATTTGCATGATCCTGTGCTCTAATTATTTTAGTGTCAGATGCATTGCCTTCCTGATTTTATTCTTCGGCAGATTTTCTTTTTTATGACTCTTTTAACCGTAGATTTCATCTAAAATGTTCATCTTTGTAAAGATGAAAGAAGGAATTCTGGATAAGTTGAAAATCCTGGCGGAGTCGGCCAAATATGATGTTTCCTGTGCTTCCAGTGGTACAACCCAGAAGAGTCAGAAGGGAGGAATCGGTAGTGCACATGGCTGGGGTATCTGTCATTCGTTTACCGAAGACGGGCGCTGTGTATCATTGCTTAAGATCATGATGACCAACTATTGTATGTTTGATTGTGCTTATTGTGTGAACAGGCGAAGCAATGATATTCCCCGTGCGACGATGACAGTCCGTGAATTGGTGGAACTGACCATTGAATTCTACCGGAGAAATTATATTGAAGGATTGTTTCTGAGTTCCGGGGTAATCCATAGTTCGGATCATACGATGGAACGTATGGTACGGGTTTTAAAAGAGCTGCGTACTATCCATAAATATAATGGGTATATTCATATGAAAAGTATTCCCGGAGCGAGCCGGGAACTGGTGAATGAAGCCGGACTTTATGCCGATCGTCTGAGTGTAAATCTGGAGATTGCCAGAGAGGATAATCTCAAATTGCTGGCTCCGGAAAAAGACCACCAGAGTATTTACCAGCCAATGGCCTATATTTATCAGGGTGTCCTGGCCAGCCTGGAGGAACGAAAACACTTTAAACATGCCCCTCGGTTTGCTCCGGCAGGACAAAGTACTCAGATGATCATTGGAGCTACGAGTGAAACGGACCGGGAGATACTCCAATTGTCTACTGCTTTATATAGAAGGCCCAGTATTAAACGGGTCTATTATTCCGGATATATTCCAGTGAACTCTTATGATGCCCGCCTGCCGGCTTTGAAGCAAGCTCCCTTAGTCAGGGAGAACCGCTTATACCAGGCGGACTGGCTTATGCGTTTTTATGGTTTTCAGGAAAATGAGATCGTAGATGATTCCTATCCGAATTTAGATCTGGAAGTGGACCCCAAACTGGCATGGGCACTTCGGCATCCGGATAAATTTCCGGTGGATCTGAATAAGGCAGAGTATGCCATGATCCTGCGGGTTCCCGGTATTGGTATAAAGTCGGCTAAACTGATCATTGCTACCCGGCGGTATGGTAAGATCACAGCCTCTACTTTGAAAAAAATAGGTGTAGTGATGAAAAAGGCGCAGTTTTTCATCACTTGTCATGAGTTACCCCGGGTTACGGTCCATGAAGCTCATCCGGAGTATGTTCGTCAATTCCTTACCCAAAAGAAAAGTGCTAAAAAAGAATCGGACCAGCGACAATTGTCTATTCTGTTTCCGGATTAAACGACTATGTTGATATTTATTTATGATAAAACATTTGAAGGGTTATTGACAGCTGTTTTTGATGCCTATAACCGGAGGATGTTTCCTGATAAACTGATAGGAGAAGGCGAACCGGAACCTTTGTTTACTCAGGAGGTTCACCGGGTGATCAATGACCCGGAGAAATCCAACCGGGTCTGGAGTGGAGTACAACAGAAAATCTCTAAGCATGCCTGTAATATGTTGTTATGTGTCTGGTTGTCTGAGTTGCCGGGGTGTGATGAATTAATTTTGAGGTATGTCCGGAAAGTATTTGACAGGTCCTATTCTATTGAGATGAATTTTGCCGATGATGATGTTCTGGAGGTAACTAAAATTGCCCGGAAAGTAGGGAAAGAAAAGCACTATCTGATGGAGTTTGTCCGCTTTCAGAAGGCATCGGATGATGTTTTTTTTGCTCCGGTTTCTCCTCTGTATAATGCACTTCCATTAGCGATCTCTTTTTTTAAAGACCGTTTCTCTTATCAGAAGTGGATCATTTATGATATCAAGCGAAAGTATGGCTATTATTATGACCTGAAAACCGTGGAGGAAATCATGTTATCGGATGATACCCATTTATTAACCGGAAAGCTGAATGAAGATCTGATGGCACAGGATGAGAAACTATTTCAGGATCTATGGAAAAACTACTTTGGTGCTTTGACGATCCGGGAACGAATTAATCCTAAACTTCAACGTCAGCATATGCCCCGGCGTTTCTGGAAATTCCTGACGGAGAAGCAATAAATTAGCCATAAGGATATGGCACATAAATAATCACAGATGAAACACGGATTTACAGATATAAAATCAATATTTACAAATTAGTAAGCATACTGTCAGAAGTTTACTACAAAAAATTATGTCTATCCGGTTTTATTTATTAGAGTATATATAAAAACTGTCTGGCACCATAGTATCAGACAGTTTTTATAATTAATGGAGTACGATTCCGGTTAATGGAATAGCATATTTCCTGTAATTTTTTGAAATTCTTCGGCTGATTCATGACGTAGGGCTACATGACCATCACTCCAGATAGTGGGCCATCCGCCGATGATATGACCTAAAAATACAATTTTGATCTCATGCATACCTTGGGCTAAAGCTATGGATCTGTCTTTGCGGGAGAAGCGTTTGACTTCACCTCCGTTGTTAATCACTAACTTTCCATCT
Organism: Tannerellaceae bacterium; assembly: GCA_021201295.1. Classification (GTDB taxonomy): domain Bacteria; phylum Bacteroidota; class Bacteroidia; order Bacteroidales; family Tannerellaceae; genus UBA4116. The sequence continues at coordinate 49,084 of JAJQFE010000021.1, forward strand.
ATCCAAACCTCTTCATGGTCTGAAGACACATAGTAGACACCATCTTCCGGAATATGTACGTATCCGGTAGCAATGGCTCCGTAAGGACGGAATTCACGTACGGAAATTCCCCAGTCAACCGGTCCCTGGGTCGGGATTTCTATCAATTCTTCTATGATTGAACTGTTCCAGTTAGTGATGTCTTTGGTCTGGGAAGATTCCAGAAAATAGCCATCTGCTATGTCCATTTTCAGTCCTGGTTTTACGTGTGCGACTTCCTTTGCCGGAGCTAACGTTTGTTTCTCTACAGTAATGGTACGGACTTTACTCATTTTACCCGAAGGTAATACCGAGCGGATCTGAATGGTTCCGGATTCTGTGAATGTTAACGGAGATTCATAAATAGCAGATTGTTGAGTAGGTTCAGTCCCGTCTAAAGTATATATCATTTTCATGGGACGGGAGGTTTTGAACTCAACAGATACCTGATCTGTAAAAGCAACAAAGTCACATGATCCGAATGGCTGTTCCGGAAGTGGAATATAGTGATTGATATCATGTCCGTCTAGACGTACCAACCCATTATCCAGCCTACGCTCAAAATCTTTGTAGTCTTTCTTGTCCAGTACGGTCCATCCGATCTCGGAAAGAGCCAGAATACGGGGATATACTTTATATTCACGTAAAGCATGTTCATACATGTATTCTGCCCATATATTACACTGTACTCCTAAAATATGATTGTCTTTATTGATTTTCACTAATGTATCAGGAGTCGGATTGTAATGATATACTTTTTCTATGGTGGTATATCCACCGATCGTTACAGGATCTATTTTGTAATCTCCTTCGTATTGATCCAGATACATTCCATTACTTCCAGGGGTCATGATCGCATCATGTCCCATACTGGCTGCGGCAATACCTCCCTGTTCTCCCTGCCAGGACATAACGATAGCTGTAGGTGCCAGTCCACCTTCGAGGATCTCATCCCAACCAATCATTTTTTTACCGTGTTTATTGACAATCTTTTCAATGCGCTGAACAAAATAGCTTTGGAGACCCTCTTCTGCTGAATATTCTTTAGTGGCCTTAATTCCTTCTTCACGAATCCGTTTCTGGCAAAGCGGACATTTCTCCCAGCTTCTTTTCGGACATTCATCCCCTCCGATATGGAAGTATTCCCCGGGAAATAAGGGAACCACTTCTGCAATGACATCTTCAAAGAAATTGAAGACTTCATCTTTTCCTGCACATAACACAATATCTTCTACACCCCATACGATACGAGGAGTAGTGGGTTCACCGGTACAGGATAGTTCTGGATAGGCTGCGATAGCTGCCAGTTCATGTCCGGGAACCTCTATTTCCGGTATGACAGTAATAAAGCGGTCTGCTGCATATTGTACCACTTCTTTTATTTCTTCCTGTGTATAGAAGAATGGACCATATTCAAATCCTTCTCCTTCGATACGTCTGGAGCCTACTTCTGTCAGCTTCGGATATTTTTTGATCTCAATTCGCCAGCCCTGGTCGTCTGTCAGGTGCCAATGCATAATGTTAATCTTAAACAGGGCTAACACATCTAACTGCTTTTTGATCTCATCTACTGTCATAAAGTGACGGCATATATCAAACATAATACCCCGGTATCCGAAACGGGGTTCATCCTGAATGGAGACAGCAGGCGCATTCCAGGCAATTCCGTTTACTTTCGATGGACTTTCCACTTCTGCCGGAAGTAATTGCATGAAAGATTGCATACCATAAAAAAGACCTTGAGGTGTATTAGCTTTGACTACTACCTGACGGTCATTTACCTCTAATGTATATCCTTCTTGATTCAGATCTAATGCATGGTCTAATAGCAGGGAAATAGTATTGTTTCCCTCTTGGTCTGTTGTTTTCAGACTATAGCCCGTCGAGCGGTTCAGTTTGGCGGCAAAAAAATCTGCTATTGTTTTTGCTTCAGCAGCAGGAGCATAAAATGCTGTGCTTTTGTTTAGTATAAAAGCCCCTTTATGTTGTACCAGGCTTTTTGGCGCGGGAATAATGTTAATGCCCTCATTATAAGGCATCTGTTTGGCCGGCTCTTTCTGACAGGAAGTAAAGAGGACCAGTGCAATAACTGCACATTGTAAAAAGAAATTTTTCATGTTCAGAGATTTTATATAATAGAATGTATACACTTATAGAAGTCTGTAATGACCGGTTAAAAATATCCCCTTCTGAAAGAGCAGGAGGCAATTTTGTAAAAAGCCTTTTATTCTCAGAAGGGGATAAGGGAAGCCTTAATTACCAGGCGAACAGGGGATATTCTTTCATGATGCTGTTTACTTTTTCGCGGACAACAGCAATGGTTTGTTCGTTTTCAGGAGCGGATAATACCGTATCCATCAATTCTACGATCTCTCCCATCAATAGCTCTTTTGCACCACGGGTTGTAATGGCCGGAGTTCCTACGCGGATACCCGAGGTCTGAAAAGCAGAACGGCTGTCAAAGGGAACCATATTTTTGTTTACTGTAATATCGGCTGCTACCAAGGCTTTTTCTGCTACTTTTCCTGTCAGATCAGGGAATTTTGTCCGTAGGTCGATCAGCATACTGTGATTGTCCGTACCGTCGGAGATAATTTTATAGCCTTTATCAATAAAAGCCTGTGCCAGAGCTGCGGCATTTGTTTTTACCTGGGCCTGATAGGTTTTATACTCCGGTTCCAATGCCTCTCCGAACGAAACCGCTTTAGCGGCAATCACATGTTCTAATGGTCCGCCCTGGATACCAGGAAATACGGCAGAATCCAATAATTGGGACATCTTTTTGATCTCTCCTTTCGGGGTGGTTTTACCCCAGGGATTTTCAAAATCTTTTCCTAACAGGATGATACCTCCCCGTGGTCCACGCAGCGTTTTATGTGTGGTAGAAGTCACGATGTGTGCATATTCAAGCGGATTGTTCAGTAGACCGGCAGCTACTAAACCGGCGGGGTGTGCCATATCTACCATTAGCAGAGCACCTACTTTATCGGCAATTTCACGCATCCGTTTGTAATCCCAGTCACGGGAATAGGCAGATCCTCCTCCTACAATCAGTTTCGGACGTTCACGAAGTGCTACTTCTTTCATCTGATCGTAATCTACGCGACCTGTATCTTCTTTTACATTATATTCAGTTGCTTTATAAAGTATGCCGGAACTATTTACAGGAGATCCATGAGAAAGATGTCCACCATGTGCCAGATTCAATCCTAAAAAGGTATCACCCGGATTCAGTACCGCCAAAAATACGGCTGCGTTTGCCTGTGCTCCTGAGTGAGGTTGTACGTTTGCCCATTCTGCATGAAAGATTTGTTTCAGACGGTCTATAGCAATGGATTCACTCTGGTCCACCACTTCGCAACCTCCGTAATAGCGTTTCCCGGGATATCCTTCTGCGTATTTGTTAGTCAAACAACTACCCATGGCTTCCATTACCTGGTCACTTACGAAGTTTTCCGAAGCAATCAGTTCAATACCTTTTAACTGGCGTTGCTTCTCTTTCTCAATAATGTCAAAAATAATGTTGTCTTTTTTCATTACCTGTAAAATTGGTTATTGCTGAAAATCTTTAGATATTCCGGATGAGGAAATATCTGAAAACCCTTGCAAATTTACTATATTTTTCCTACATATAAGAGGATATGGTCTAAGTTTTGTCTATTCCATGAAAGTATGATAAAATTACTCTCTTTTTCATAAAGCTGTAAAGTGTTTTCCGAAAGCTGGAAATTTTTTAGAACATCGCAGATAATATACTATTATATAGGATAGCTTATATTTGCTTAACGGCTTTGAAATACCATGTTTGGCGTATTTTTGTAGTAGGCAACGTGGTAGATTGAGTACTAAAGTGTATACCAATTATTTGGTATATTAAGGGTTTGGGTTTGTTTTTTATTAAAATATCGGGGAAAAGTGGTTAACTTGCCCTCTGAATAGAGTAGAAATAGGCAAAGGATCATTAAAAGATAGTCAAATTTTCAATTGTCGATTCTAACTTTGTATATTTGCCTATTTAAATTAAATCAACTATAATGACTGATTATTCTAATTACCTGTATATTGCAATCCGTTCTGCTGTAGATGCAGGACAGGCTATTATGGATATCTATACTGATCCGGATGCTGATTTTGAAGTGGAGCGTAAAGCGGATAACTCTCCTTTGACGATCGCTGACCGGGCTGCTCATCAGTTACTATTCTCTGCTTTATCTCTCACTAATTTCCCTATTCTGAGTGAAGAAGGAAAAGAGATCCCTTATAAACAACGAGCCAAATGGAAAACCTTTTGGCTCCTGGACCCCTTGGATGGAACTAAAGAGTTTATCAAAAAAAATGGAGAATTTACGGTCAATATTGCTTTAATCCATAAAGGAGTTCCTGTTTTAGGCGTTATTTATGTTCCTGTCCGGAAAGAACTCTATTTTGCAGAGGGAACCACCGGAGCATATAAGCTGACAGAGATGGACAGTGCCAGCCAGCCAGCAATCAATGATATTCGTAAAAATGCCATGCGTCTGCCTTTAACTATGGGACATCAGGGGATAGTCGTAGTAGCTTCCCGCTCTCATCAGACGGAGGAAACGACTACCTTTATCGAAGGGCTGCGCAAACAGGGACAACCTGTGACACTGATCAGTAGTAGCAGTAGTCTGAAAATTTGCCTGATTGCTGAGGGATCGGCAGATATTTATCCCCGTTTTGCTCCTACGATGGAATGGGATACAGCGGCCGGACATGCTATCGCACGTGCTGCCGGGTGTGAGATCTACCATCTGGATGAAAAAACCCCTTTACGGTATAACAAAGAAAATTTAGTGAATCCCTGGTTTATAGCGAAACCGGTTTAGTTCCGTTTACGGAATTTTCTGGTTTATTTTTCTTATAATGCTTTGTCATGTTGATTCGGACGGCTATGAAATGAGAATCTTATTAATTTTGTAACTTCTTACACTTAAATCAATAAAGAACTTAAGGACGCATGAATTTTGAAATGTTATTTGTGTTGCTGGCTTTGGCCGGGATGGTTGCTGCGCTGGTTTGGGATCAAATGCGTCCCGGGATGGTTCTGTTAACTGTGGTTGTGCTGTTTCTTTGTGCCGGCATTCTGACTCCTAAGGAGATGTTGGAAGGATTTAGTAATAAAGGAATGATCACTGTAGGGTTATTATTTCTGGTGAGTGAAGGGGTATGGCAAAGCGGTGTATTAGGGGAATTGATCAAAAAGCTATTACCGCAAAAGAAAACTACTATTTTCAGGGCACAGGTAAGAATGTTACCAACTATCTCCTTTATTTCTGCTTTTTTAAATAATACACCGGTAGTGGTTATTTTTGCCCCTATTATTAAGCGATGGGCGAAGTCTGTGAAACTACCGGCTACCAAATTTCTGATCCCTCTTTCGTATGCCACTATTTTAGGAGGAATCTGTACTCTGATCGGAACATCTACTAATCTGGTGATCCATGGAATGATTTTAGAGGCCGGATATGAAGGACTCAGTATGTTTGAACTGGGCAAGGTCGGTATTTTTATTGCTATTGCCGGGCTGATTTATCTGTTTGCTTTCTCCAGTAAATTGTTACTGGATTCCCGAAGTGAGAATTACTCAGAGGAAAGTGAGGAAGAAGCCCCCGGTAATCTGCATATTGTAGAAGTTGTTTTGGGTTCACGGTTTCCGGGTATTAATAAAACCTTAGGAGACTTTAATTTTACCCGCCACTATGGGGCAATCGTGAAGGAGGTAAAAAGTGGAGGACAGCGTTACACGACTAATTTAGATCATGTCAAACTAAATGAAGGGGACACATTGGTACTTTGGGCGGATGATACCTTTATTCCTACCTGGGGTGAATCCAGTGTCTTTCTGCTGTTGGCAAACGGGAGTGATGAGAGTAGTAATCCGGCTCCTAACAGGAAAAAATGGCTGGCTCTGGGATTATTGGTCTTTATGATCACGGGTGCTACATTAGGAGAACTTCCTTTTATGCAGGAAATGTTCCCGGACGTGAAGCTGGATATGTTTTTCTTTGTCTGCATTACTACTATTATTATGGCCTGGACCAAGATATTTCCTCCTAAAAAATATACCAAATATATATCCTGGGATATCCTTATCACCATTGCCTGTGCCTTTGCCATCAGTAAAGCGATGGAAAATTCCGGCTTTGCTGCGTTGACTGCCCGTTATATCATTGATATGGCAGATAGCCTGGGACCATATGCATTGCTGGCTGTGATCTTTATCATTACCAATATTTTTACGGAGTTAATCACTAATAATGCGGCTGCCGCTTTGAGCTTTCCGATCGGACTCTCTGTGGCCACTCAGTTAGGAGTAAATCCTATGCCCTTTTTTGTAGTAACCTGTATGGCTGCTTCGGCCAGTTTCAGTTCTCCGATTGGTTACCAGACTAACCTGATCGTACAGGGTATCGGAGGATATAAATTTACTGATTTTGTGAGGGTCGGATTACCATTAAATATTATTGCCTTCCTGATTTCTATATTTATGATTCCTATGATATGGCAGTTTTAAATATGGGATGGAAAGTGAGGTTTTTTAGAAATTGATTATATATTAAATGACAAACAAAAATATGGAGGACTATACTCTTCCTCTTGTGGAAGGTGAGTGCCGGGAAAGAAATGTGTATCCTATCTTTGACCGGATGATGAACCGGGAAGACAAAGAGCAATTATTGAAGCAACATAGTGTGCTGGTTTGGCTTACCGGTCTGAGTGGCTCTGGTAAAAGTACATTGGCTATTGCCTTGGAGCGTGAGTTGCATCAACGGGGATTTTTATGCCGTATTCTGGATGGGGATAATATCCGTAGTGGAATTAATAATAACCTAGGCTTTTCAGCAACGGATAGAATTGAAAATATACGCCGGATTGCTGAAGTGGGGAAACTGTTTATAGAGAGTGGAATTATTACTATCGCTGCCTTTATCAGCCCGAATGATTATATCCGTCAATTAGTTTCCTCTATTATCGGGAAGGAAAATTTTCTGGAAGTTTATCTGAGTACTTCTTTGGAAGAATGTGAGAAGAGAGATGTGAAAGGGTTATATGCCAAAGCCCGCCGTGGAGAAATTAAAGATTTTACAGGTATTTCTGCTCCTTTTGAAGCTCCGGTGAATCCGGACCTGGCGATTGATACTTCGGTACTGAGTGTAGAAGAGGCTGTATATCAGTTACTGGACCTGATATTGCTGAAAATAAAAAAATAATTGATTAAAGATCATATATACATAATATAGAAAATAGGTATGGACAAAAAGAGATTAAGCCACTTACAGGAACTGGAAGCTGAATCAATTCATATTATTCGTGAAGTTGCTGCTGAGTTTGAAAATCCTGTTATGTTGTATTCTATCGGAAAAGATTCATCGGTGATGGTTCGTCTAGCGGAAAAAGCATTTGCTCCGGGCAAGGTCCCTTTTCCCTTAATGCATATTGACTCGATGTGGAAATTTCGTGAAATGGTGGAGTTTCGTGATAATTATGCCAAAGAGTTCGGATGGAATCTGATTGTGGAATATAACCGGAAAGCCTATGAAGCTGGAGTAGGACCTTTTACACACGGGAGTAAAGTGCATACAGATTTGATGAAAACCCAGGCTTTATTGCAGGCACTGGATAAATATAAATTTGATGCGGCTTTTGGCGGAGCCCGAAGGGATGAAGAGAAAAGCCGTGCTAAAGAACGGATCTTTTCTTTTCGTGATAAATTCCATCAATGGGATCCGAAAAACCAACGTCCGGAGTTGTGGGATACGTATAATGCCCGGGTACATAAAGGAGAGAGTATCCGTGTATTCCCCATCTCTAACTGGACTGAGTTAGATGTCTGGCAATATATTCGCCTGGAAAATATTCCTATTGTTCCTTTATATTATGCCAAAGAACGCCCGATCGTTAATATGGATGGAAGCCTGATTATGGTGGATGATGACCGTATGCCGGAAGAATTGAGTAGTAAAGTTGAAATGATGATGGTTCGTTTCCGTACTCTGGGATGTTATCCATTAACAGGTGCTGTGGAAAGTGAGGCTGATACGATTGAAAAAATCGTGGAAGAAATGATGACCACTACCAAGAGTGAACGTACGACCCGGGTGATCGATTTTGACCAGGAGGCCAGTATGGAACAGAAAAAACGGGAAGGCTATTTTTAATAATGATCAGCAAAATAACAGACGACAGAAATGGAAACATTAAATATAAAAGAATTTCTTGATAAGGATGAAAAGAAAGATCTCCTTCGCTTTTTAACAGCTGGTTCTGTGGATGATGGCAAGTCCACTCTGATTGGACGTTTACTCTTTGATAGTAAAAAGATCTATGAAGATCAGTTGGATGCGCTGGAACGGGATAGTAAACGCATGGGAAATGCCGGAGACCATATTGATTATGCGCTACTGACTGACGGATTAAAAGCGGAACGTGAACAAGGTATTACTATTGATGTGGCTTATCGTTATTTCAGTACCAATAACCGTAAGTTTATTATCGGGGATACACCAGGACATGAGCAATACACCCGTAATATGATTACAGGTGGTTCTACAGCTAATTTAGCCATTATTTTAGTGGATGCCCGTACGGGAGTGATCACGCAGACCTGCAGACATACCTATCTGGTTTCTTTATTAGGCATTAAACACGTAGTGCTGGCGGTAAATAAAATGGACCTGATGGATTTCAGTGAAGAGGTTTATAATAAGATCGTTGCTGATTATAAAGAGTTTGTTTCTTCTTTACATATTCCGGATATTACCTGTATTCCTTTATCGGCTTTGGAAGGAGATAATGTAGTAGAGAAGAGTAAACGTACTCCCTGGTATGAAGGAACTTGTTTATTAGAGTTTCTGGAAACTGTACCTATTGATCAGGATCGGAATTTTGATGATTTCCGGTATCCGGTGCAGTATGTCTTACGGCCGAATCTGGACTTCCGGGGTTTTTCCGGGAAAGTAGCCAGTGGGATTGTCCGGAAGGGGGATACGGTGATGGCGTTGCCTTCCGGTAAAACATCTAAGGTGAAAAGTATTGTTACCTATGAAGGAGAGTTAGAGTATGCCTTTCCTCCACAATGTGTAACGATTACGCTGGAAGATGAAATTGATATTTCCCGTGGGGACATGTTGGTACATCCGGATAATCAGCCTGTACAGGACCGTAATTTTGAGGCTATGTTAGTATGGATGGATGAAGAACCTATGGATATCACTAAACAATTCTTCCTTAAGCATACGACTAATACAACCCGGGCCCGTATGGAGGGTATTCAATATAAAGTAAATGTGAATACTATGGAACAGTTAACCCTGGAAAATGGGAAGCTGACCCCGGAAACACTGCCTATGAAATTGAATGAAATTGGGAATGTGGTCTTTACAACCGGGAAAGAATTATTTTTTGATCCTTATACGAAAAATAAACAGACCGGAGCGTTTATCCTGATCGATCCTATTACTAATAATACTTCTGCAGTAGGAATGATTATTGACCGTGTGGATGCAAATCAGTTCGGCATAGTGGATAGTGAAGAATTAATTGTAAATTTGCAGGACTTAGGAATAGCCTTTTCTCATTATGAAGCGATAGAGAAGGTATGTGAGGAGTTGAGAAAAAATGAAATTAAAATAAAATTAGTAAAATAATAAAAGCCGGCATAAGATGGTAATAGAGTGAGTCGATTATGGTTCAGTCTGTTACCATTTTTGTCGTTTAGGGTATATGGGATTACTGGAATTTGATAAGCTACCTATTAATACATTAGTGGGAGCAAACTGGAAAACATTTAAAGAGGTAACAGCCAATCGGAGAATTGATAAAGGGTTTCGGCAAAAATATATTCTGACCAAATCGGTCTGCCGTTTACTTAGTACACTTCAACCCTTGGAGGATGCCCGGTTCAGAAAGCTGGCTCAAACTCCGCTGGAGATGGATCCGGTATTTATTCTGGGGCATTGGCGCAGTGGGACAACTTTTGTACATAATGTCTTTTCCTGTGATAAACACTTTGGATATAATACTACTTACCAGACTGTGTTCCCTAATTTAATGCTTTTGGGACAGCCTTTCTTTAAGAAAAACATGTCTTTCCTGATGCCGGATAGACGTCCGACTGATAATATGGAACTTAAAGTAGACCTGCCACAGGAAGAGGAATTTGCTTTGGCCAATATGATGCCTTATACGTATTACAATTTCTGGTTTTTTCCTAAACATATGCTGGAGTATTGTGACCGCTATCTTTTGTTTAATGAGATTACTCCGGAGGAATTGAATATCTTTAAAGAAACTTTCCTGAAGTTGATCAAAATTTCTTTATGGAATACAAAAGGAATCCAGTTTCTGAGTAAAAATCCTCCGCACACCGGACGCTTGGAGGCATTGGTAGAGATGTTCCCAGATGCCAAGTTTATTTATCTGAAAAGAAATCCTTATACAGTGTTTGAAAGTACACGTAGTTTTTTTACAAATACGATTCAGCCCCTTCGCTTGCAAGATATTACCAATGAGCAGATTGAAGAGAATCTGATAGAGGTGTACCGTCGTCTTTTTTACAAGTTTGAAGAGACGAAAAAGTTGATTCCGGAAGGTAACCTCATAGAGGTTAAGTTTGAAGATTTTGAAAAGGATGCGTATGCAATAACAGAGGAAATATACCGTTCTTTACATATTCCGGGATTTGAGGAATCCAAAAATGAGATTGAAAAGTATCTGGGTAAGAAAAAAGGGTATAAGAAAAACCAGTATACGTATGATGACCGTACGGTGAAGATCGTGGAAGAGAACTGGGGAATGGCACTGAAGAAATGGGGATATTCTATTTAATTGAAAAATAAAAATAGAATCAGTAATTCGTGTTTCTGTTAATTTTTTATTGTGATTATTTAATGGCTTTTTGTGTAGCATTGTTGTTATAAGATATATGGATCAGAAATATAAGTGTTTGTATCATACGAAATCGAGTTGGCTCTTTTTCTTATTTCTCAGTTGGCAGTTTTCAATTGCCAATTCCCAGATTATTGAGCCTATTCTGTATGGCGATATGGATCAGTGGATCGTGAGACAGATTAAAGAATCCGGAGTGATTGGGGGAAATACTAAATTACTTTATGAATTAGGTCCACGGGATACGATAGAGGGAGCTGCCGCTTATAGTAATCAGGGAGATTCCCCGTGGGCCAGTTCAAATGTACTGGCTAAAGTTGCCGGTGTGGTGAAAACCAATACTTCTGTTTTCCCGGAACAGCGTGGAGAGGGTTGGTGTGCCCGTCTGGAAACCCGTTTTGAGAGTGTAAAAGTGATGGGATTGATAGATATTGAAGTAATTGCTGCGGGATCTCTGTTTTTTGGAGAAATGCTGGAACCTATCAAAGGAACGAAAAATCCAATGGCGATGTTGAATAGTGGGATTCCTTTTGATAGAAAACCAAAAGCACTTATTTTTGATTATAAACTGAAACTGGCGCCGGAACCTCACCGGACACGAAGTACCGGTTTCAGCCGTAAGTCAACCGTTGAAGGCAAAGATGAGGCTGTTGCTATTCTTCTGCTTCAAAAGCGCTGGGAGGATAAAGATGGGAAAATATATGCGAAACGTGTGGGGACCATGGTACGACGGTTTACAGAAGATACGGATTGGGTGAATGGAGGTTCGTATGATATCTTATATGGAGATATCAGTAATAAGTCTGTTTATCAGCCTTATATGAAGATTCAGGATGAAGAGCGGTATGCTGTAAACAGTAAAGGTAAAAACGTACTTATACAGGAGATTGGCTGGGCAGAAGAAGATGAAGCTCCGACCCATATCCTGTTACAATTTGCCTCCAGCCACGGTGGAGCTTATATAGGTTCTCCGGGAAATACGTTTTGGGTGGATAATGTCAAATTGGCGTATTAACAGAAAAAGATTAGCCAGATTTAAAGTATGAATAAGATAGAATCCCGTATCCAGGAACTAAGAAGAGAACTTGAGTTGCATAATTATAATTATTATGTGCTTTCAAACCCTACGATCCCGGATCGTGAGTTTGATGAGATGATGAAAGAATTGGAGCGGATGGAGGAAGAACATCCGGAATATGCGGGCCCACATTCACCGACTCAACGGGTTGGGAGCGATCTTTCCAAAGAGTTTGAACAGGTCCCTCACAGATATCCCATGCTTTCTTTAAGTAATACTTACTCGGAAGAAGAGGTGCGGGATTTTTTTGATCGTGTTTCCCGTGCGTTGAATGAACCGTTTGAAATAGTGGCTGAATTGAAATATGATGGAACCTCTATTTCTTTAATCTATGAAAAAGGATTATTAGTAAGAGCTGTCACCCGTGGGGATGGTACCCGTGGGGATGATGTGACTGCCAATGTAAAAACGATCCGTTCTATTCCTCTGAAACTAAGAGGAGAAGAGTATCCGGAAGAGTTTGAAATCCGTGGGGAAATCCTGTTGCCCTGGGCAGAGTTTGACCGTTTGAATAAAGAGAGGACTGAACAGGATGAGCCTTTGTTTGCCAATCCCAGGAATGCTGCTTCCGGAACTTTAAAACAACAAAATGCTGCTATTGTTGCTTCCCGTAGGCTGGATGGTTATTTTTATTATCTGTTAGGGGAAAATCTTCCGGCAGACGGACATTATGAAAATCTGGTATTCGCCCGTACATGGGGATTTAAAATCCCGGATGTAATTCGTAAATACGATACGGTAGAAGGAATCTTTGATTATATCGCTTATTGGGATATTGAACGGAAAAATCTGCCGGTAGCCACGGATGGGATTGTTTTAAAAGTAAATTCGATCCAGCAACAGCGGAATTTGGGGTTTACTGCCAAAAGTCCCCGTTGGGCAATTGCCTATAAATTTCAGGCTGAGCAGGCTTTGACCCGGTTAAATTCCGTTTCCTTTCAGATAGGACGTACAGGAACAGTGACTCCGGTAGCTAATCTGGAACCTGTATTGCTGTCTGGTACTACCGTAAAACGGGCATCGTTGCATAATGAGGATATTATTAGAGAGCTGGATCTTCATATTGGGGATATGGTGTATGTCGAAAAAGGAGGGGAGATCATTCCTAAAATTGTAGGAGTGGATGTGGAAGCCCGTTCTTTACTGATAGGAGATCAGATTCAGTTTATTAAATATTGTCCGGAGTGTAAGACGTTACTAATCCGTCCGGAAGGGGAAGCAGCCCATTATTGTCCGAATGAGAGTGGCTGTCCCCCTCAGATTAAAGGAAGGATCGTACATTTTGTGACTCGCCGGGCTATGGACATCGGGATAGGTCCGGAAACCATTGAAGATCTGTATAACGCCGGTTTAGTAAAAAATGCTGCTGACTTATATGCCTTAACTATTCCGGAGCTGTTAGGGTTGGAGCGTTGGGCGGAAAAGAGTGCACAGAACCTGATCCATAGTCTGGAACGTTCTCGGGAAGTTCCTTTTGAACGGGTAGTATATGCGTTGGGCATCCGGTTTGTCGGAGAAACTGTAGCCCGCCGTCTGATTACTGTTTTTCACTCTATGGAACAATTACAGCAGGCCTCCTTAGAGACCTTGACAGAGGTAAATGAAATAGGGGGCCGTATTGCTCAAAGCATATTGGATTATTTTGCTGATCCGAAAAACCGGCAAATGGTGGCTCGTCTCCGGGAATATGGCTTACAGATGGAGGTCGCGGAAGAAAAATTATTGGATCGTTCGGATAAACTAAAAGGTCTGACAATTGTTATAAGTGGGACATTCAGTCGTTACTCCCGTGATGAATACAAAGAAATGATCGAACAGAATGGTGGTAAAAATAGCGGTTCTGTATCTAAAAAGACCGATTATATCTTAGCCGGAGAGAATATGGGACCTGCCAAACTTGAAAAAGCTGCCAAATTGGGTATCAAAATAATAAATGAAGATGAATTTTTAAATATGCTGGCTGAATGAAGCTGACTAACTATTTCCTAAAAAAGAAAATCCGGACTCTGGCAGATAGTGCTTCAGCTAGAGACCATCAATTTTGTTCCCTACAAAATGCACGAACAGTTTTAGTGGTGTATCCCCGGGAAGATGAGGAGATAGTAGAATCCTGTGTAAAAAAACTTTTGGAGTTACATAAACAGGTGAACCGGTGTGTATTTGATACCCGTAAACAATCCTCCGGGCAGGAGAAAAGTCCGTGGTTACAGGTAAAAAGTGCGGCGGATACGAATCTACTGGAAATTCCTGACGAGAAAATCTTTACCCGTTTTAACCGGATTCCGGCTGATATTCTGATAGATCTTACACGCCCTTCGGATTATGTGATGCATTACCTGATCCTCAACCATCCTTCCCGGTTCAAAGTCGGACGTAGGCATACGGCTTTTTCTATGCATGACCTGGCTATTTGTATGACAGCAGAATTGGACCTGACCCTTTTGTTCGGACATATGTTATTTTATTTGCAGACGATCCGTTCTAAATAATATAATTTCTTTATTTTTGCAGGCAAAATAACAAAACGGAATATTTCCCCTCATGGCTGATATTAATTTAAAAGGAATGGGTGTTGCTTTGGTGACTCCATTCAGACAAGATGAAAATGTCGATTTCGAAGCGTTAGGAAAACTGGTGAATTACCAGTTACAAAACGGAACGGATTATCTCGTTGTATTAGGTACTACTGCTGAAACTCCCACCCTGACGGAAGAAGAAAAAAAACAGGTAGTCGATTTAGTCGTAAGTAAGGTCCGGGGACGGATTCCTATTGTACTGGGAGTTGGTGGAAATTGTACACGCGCCATAGTGGAAAAACTAAAAAACGATAATTTTGAGGGAATAGATGCAATCCTGACGGTAGTGCCTTACTACAATAAACCTTCTCAGGAAGGCATTTATCAACATTATAAAGCCGTAGCGGAAGCTACTACCTTGCCTATTGTTTTATACAATGTCCCGGGGCGTACGGGAGTTAATATGACAGCAGCTACTACACTGCGGATAGCCCGTGAGTTTAATAATGTAGTGGCTGTTAAAGAAGCATCCGGAAATATTACTCAAATGGATGATATTATCAAAAATAAACCGGCTAACTTTCATGTGATCTCCGGGGATGATGGGATTACTTTTCCACTGATCACTTTAGGGGCGGTAGGAGTAATTTCTGTGATAGGAAATGTTTTTCCGAAAGAATTTAGTCGTATGATCCGGCTGGCCTTATCCGGAGACTATCATAGTGCCCGTACGATCCATCATAATTTTACGGAACTTTTTGACTTATTATTTGTGGACGGGAATCCGGCTGGTGTAAAAAGTATGCTTCATATGATGGGATTTATGGAGAATAAACTTCGTTTACCATTGGTACCGACCCGGATCACTACTTTTGAAAAGATACGTGACGTATTACGACAATTAAGTATATGTTGTTAATAAGAACCTGATAACGTACATTCTACTTTATAAAAAAAGTAGCTTTAAGAAAAGTTTTTCAAAACTTTTTTAAATGTTGTTTGTTTTATACATACAGCGTGTTTTTAATTAGGTATTAGGTTTAAGGTTAAATGAGTAAATAGTTCTATCCCTTTTCAAGGAGAACTATAAAAGAAACCAGACCGGAAAGGATCATTGTATTCATTTCCGGTCTGGTTTTTTTCTTAGATTTCATCATTTGCATAAAAACTCCAGAGATTATTTAGCGGATAATCATATATTTCCGATTCATCAAAAAAGCGTTTTAATTCAATCTCAGCTGTTTCCGGCGAATCGGAAGCATGGACTATGTTTTCCTGGACACTCATGCTATAATCACCGCGAATAGTACCCGGAGCCGCATTACGTCCGTTGGTTTTTCCTGCCATTTCCCGTACTACCCGTATCGCTTCCAGTCCTTCCCAGCAACAAATAACTACCGGGCAGGTTCTCATGGCATCTTTTACCCGTTGAAAAAATGATTTTTCTTTCAGGTGGGCATAGTGTTCACTAAGGGTTTCATCTGAAAGCCATACCATTTTCATTCCGGCCAGACGAAGACCTTTTCTTTCAAATCGGTTAATGATCTCTCCCATAAGTCCTCTCTGGACTGTGCAGGGTTTTAAAATTACAAGTGTTTTTTCCATCTGAACTGTCTTTTGTATTTATATATACGTGTCTGTTCAAATGTAAACATTATAATTTAAACCTCCGGAATTTAGCTTATAAAATTGGCTGGTTTTTTAATAAGTCTTTTCTCCGGTTTCTTCTTCCGTAATAAAAATATCCGGATTGTTTCGCATATAGGTACGAAGGGTTTGTCGGTTGATCCCTAGTTTTTTACTGATATAAATCTTGGATTTTTTCTCCTGCAACAATTTTTTGATTAGTTCATCTTTACCAACTAGTTTTTTGTAGGTAGATTTCCTGCCTTTAGGCCAGCCTAAAACAATTCCTTCTATTTTTTTACGTGCCAGCGCTTCTTTGGTACGCTGGGAGATCAGATTACGTTCTATCTCCGCACTTAAACTGAAGGCAAAAGCCAGGATTTTACTGTTTATATTATTTCCTAACTCATATCGTTCCTTTACGGTAAGTACAACAATATTTTTTTCCATGCAGAGGTGCAGAAAACTCATTACCTGCATGAGATTACAACCAAGCCGGGATAGTTCCGTAGTAATTAATATATCCCCTTTTTTTACCCGTTTCAGTAACCTGCCTAATTGCCTGTCATTCACATGAATGGTCCCACTGATCGTCTCTTTTACCCAGTGGTCAATCGTGAAATTCTTTTCCTCAGCAAATTTTTTTATTTCAAACTTTTGGTTCTCCGTGTTTTGCTTGTCTGTACTGACTCTTAAATATCCGTATATCATAGTATTTTAGATAAAATAAAAAACGTAAGCATCCGGGATGCTGAGGAGCAAAAAGGATAGGGTACTATTGTCCTATCAAATACTTTCATAATTTAAAAACGCTTACAAAATTGCTTCTCATAACAAAGGTGGCCATAAATTTCCATAATTAAGTCAACTGTAACATTCTTTGGTTTTATTTGTAAATTACTAAATTTTAGCGCTTTAAATAAAATTTACCTTTGTTGATTAAAAACAATTCACTATTAATACTAAAATTATACTGATTCAGATATTTATACCGGTACTAAAATTATAACATTATTTTAAAATTCTAAAAAAAGAAAAGAATAAAATCTTAAAGATTACTATATTTGCGCCTCAATTGTTAAAATGGACTGGAAAAGAAGAGGTAAGATTTTTCATTCTTTTTACCGGTAGTTAGCTTAGCTATATGTAGCGTACACTCATAAATACCACATGAAAAATAATCTGATAAATCGACATGCCCGTATAGATGTGGCAGATATATTAAGAGGGTTTTCCGTAATGGGCATTATCCTTTTGCATAGTATTGAGCATTTTAATTTTTATTCTTATCCGGATACCTCACAGCAGAGTTTGTTTTTGAATTTCACAGATAAAGTCATCTGGGATTCTTTATTCTTTACATTTGGTGGAAAAGCTTACGCCATATTTGCCCTTTTGTTTGGTTTTAGCTTTTTTATCCAGGATGATAACCAGAAGAAAAGGGGAGCGGACTTTCGCCTGCGTTTTATGTGGCGTCTGGTACTCTTATTTATCATAGGAAATTTGAATGCTGCATTTTTTACAGGGGAGATATTAGTCATGTATTCTTTATTAGGATTTATCCTGGTAGGGGTGTGCCGTCTACCTGATAAAGTGGTTTTCTGGCTGGCTGTCTTGTTTTTACTTCGACCCCTGGAGTGGGGAAAAGCCATATATGCTTTGATGAATCCGGAATATGTTCTGGCAAAAAGTCTGGTTGGTTATTATTTTGGTCGTGCAGGTGAGGTGCAGAGTGGAGGTACTTTTTCGGAAACCCTCCGGGTTAATTTATGGGAAGGACAATTAGCTAGTCTGACCTGGGCTTGGGAGTATGGACGGATCTTTCAGACAGTGGCTTTATTTATTTTTGGTATGCTTTTAGGAAGAAAGGAATGGCTGATCTATTCAAAGAAGCATGCCAGGATCTGGTTGATCCTGCTGGCTGGTGCTCTTATTGCTTATTTCCCTTTAATCGGTTTGAAAAACCTATTACCGGATTTTATGGAAAACCGGTTTGCACTGGCTTCTTTTCAAATGATTTTTCAGTCATTGGCGAACGTGGCTTTTATGATCCTGTTGGTAACAGGGATCTGGTTTGCTTTTTATAGTACACGTCTAAAGAATTTGCTTAGCAAGTTGACCCCGTATGGAAAAATGAGTCTGACTAATTATATCACCCAATCCATCGTGGGATCTATGCTGTTTTATAACTGGGGATTTGGTTTGTACCGTTATCTGGGAATTACCGCCAGTTTAGGAGTAGGTATTCTCCTTTTCATCCTGCAACTAAGTTTTTGCAACTGGTGGCTTCGTTCCCATTCCCACGGTCCGTTTGAATACTTCTGGAAGAAAGCTACCTGGATAGGGAAAAAGGCATAAAGGGATTCCGGACAATTTTTATATCTTTATGCCGGAAAAATACATAATACTATTATAAATAATATCATGAAATTACAACTAATTGACATTCTCATCATAGCACTTTATCTGGTCGCTATGATTGTGATCGGTCTGATGCTGAAAAAGAAAGCATCGAAAAACTTAGACTCCTATTTTCTGGGAGGAAAAACCCTGCCTTTTTATATGCTGGGACTGTCCAATGCTTCCGGAATGTTTGATATTTCGGGAACTATGTGGATGGTATATCTTTCTTTTGTCTATGGTTTGAAATCCCTATGGATTCCCTGGTTATGGCCGGTGTTCAATCAGATTTTCCTGATGATTTATCTTTCTATCTGGTTACGTCGTTCCAATGTACTGACCGGAGCCGAATGGATACGGACCCGCTTCGGATATGGGAAAGGGGCTAATCTATCCCATACTATTGTCATTTTATATGCTGTAGTTGGAGTACTGGGTTTCCTGAGTTACGGGTTTATAGGGATCGGTAAATTTATGGAGATCTTTTTCCCGTGGGAGATCGTCTCACAGTATGTGCCTTTTGATGTAGCTCCTGAATATGTTCCCCATGTCTATGGCATTTTCTTTACGACTATTGCCACCTTTTATGTGATGCTGGGGGGGTTACTGAGTATTGTGTGGACAGATGTGGTCCAGTTTCTGATTATGACGGTAGCAGGAGTGGTAATTGCCGTTATTGCTATGACAAAAGTAAGCCCGGATATGCTGGCAGCACGTGTACCGGATGGCTGGAATAGTCCTTTCTTTGGCTGGCATCTGGATCTGGACTGGAGCGGGCTGATTCCGTCCGTAATGGACAAAATGGCTGCTGATCAGTATGGCTTGTTTACGATTGTGGTGATGATGATGCTTTTCAAAGGAATTTTCCTGAGTATGGCAGGTCCTGCTCCTAACTATGATATGCAGAAAATCCTGGCTTGTAAAAGCCCGAAAGAGGCAGCTCTGATGAGCGGCTCGGTACCGGTGATTCTGTTGATCCCCAGATACCTGATGATCATGGGGTTTGCTGTGCTGGCCATCGTGTTCTTTAGTGATGATTTCGTGGCTATGGGAGCGGACATAGATTTTGAGACAATTCTTCCGAGAGCTATCGGGGAGTTTGTTCCGGTAGGGTTAGCCGGTCTGTTGCTGGCTGGTCTGTTAGCTGCTTTTATGTCTACATTTGCTTCTACTGTCAATGCAGCTCCTGCTTATCTGGTGAATGATGTCTATCTGAAATATATCAATCCGGGTGCACCTGCTAAAGTGCAGATCCGTGCCAGTTATCTGGTTTCAGTATTAGTTGTGGTGATCAGTACAGTGATCGGATTTTTTGTGGAAAATATTAATTCCGTATTGCAGTGGATCGTATCCGCTTTGTATGGTGGCTATATTGCTGCTAACCTTCTGAAATGGCATTGGTGGCGCTTTAATGGATACGGATATTTCTGGGGCATGTTAGTCGGTATTCTGGCTGCTATGATCGTACCGCAATTCTTCCCGGGTACTATTCCATTGTATTATTTCCCCTTGCTCATGTTTGTTTCCCTGATCGGATGTATTGTAGGGACCTTAATGACAGATCCGATGGATGAAGATACACTCATCAGGTTTTATGTCCGTGTCCGTCCATGGGGTTTCTGGAAACCTATTGAAAAGAAAGCAATAGAACGGTATCCTCAGGTCAGACGGAATACTAACTTCAAACGGGATATGTTTAATGTAGCGGTCGGTATTGTCTGGCAGTTATGTCTGACGATTATCCCGATGTATATTGTGATTAAAGAAGGCTTCCCGTTAGTTACTTCTATTATTATCCTGGGGATTACCACACTGATATTGAAGAAGAGCTGGTATGATAAGATGAACCGGGAGGAAAAAGAGTACAATGCCTTGATGGATGAGTTGAAATTGGAAGAAAAGAAATAACTTTGCACTGAAAAACAAAACGTCTACATAAGAGCAAAGAACAACATGAATGAATTAAAAATTTCAGGTAATCCATTGCCCGGTATGCCCTGGGAAGATCGCCCGGAGGGTTGTCAGAACGTCATGTGGCGGTTTTCAAAAAATCCGGTCATACCGCGTGATATTTTACCTACCTCCAATAGTGTATTTAACAGTGCGGTGGTTCCTTTTAACGGGGGGTATGCAGGTGTGTTCCGTTGTGATGATACGAATCGCCGGATGCGTTTGCATGTAGGATTTAGTGAGGATGCTGTTCACTGGCAAATTTCAGAGACCAGACTGGAGTTTACGTGTGAAGATAAAGAAATTGGAGAATTTGTTTATGCATACGATCCCCGGGTCTGTTTTATTGAAGACCGGTACTATGTCACCTGGTGTAACGGATATCACGGGCCAACGATTGGAGTGGCTTATACGTTTGATTTCCAGACTTTCTATCAACTGGAAAATGCCTATTTACCCTTTAACCGGAATGGAGTGATGTTTCCACGGAAGATCCATGGGAATTATGCCATGCTGAGCCGTCCGAGTGACAACGGTCATACTCCTTTTGGGGATATTTTCTATAGTGAGTCACCGGATCTGTGTTTCTGGGGCAAACACCGGCACGTGATGTCGCCGGCTAAATTTGAAGATAGTGCATGGCAATGTATGAAGATCGGAGCAGGACCGATTCCTATTGAAACCTCAGCAGGGTGGTTGTTGATCTATCATGGTGTCCTTCAGTCCTGTAACGGATATGTATATAGTTTCGGCTCAGCTATTCTGGATCTGGAACAGCCCTGGAAAGTAAAGTACCGGTCAGGTCCTTATCTATTGTCTCCACAGAAAGAATATGAATGTGTGGGAGACGTTCCGAATGTGGTTTTTCCCTGCACAGCTCTTCATGATCCGGAAACCCGCCGTATAGCAGTCTATTACGGATGTGCAGATACCGTGACCGGCTTGGCATTCGGTTATATCGATGAGATCCTTGAATTTACCAAGAATCATTCGATTGTATAGTAGTAAAGAAGTCAAGGAGTTAAGGAGTCCAGTAGAAAAAATCTACTTAACTACTTTGATTCCTTGACTCCTTTAACTACTAATCTGCTTCCTGAAAAATTGCCTGTCCAGGCGACCACACCCCGTGCCTGATCAGGCAATTAGTTTATAATTGAAGAAGGGTCCCGTGTTTCCACGGTCACACTACCCCTACTGGGACAGCATGTATACGACCCGGACTGTCAATTATAGGTTTTCTTCTATTCTGTCTTTCCCCTAATGGAACTTTTCCTTTACGTCGTCAGCCAGTTCCTCACTTTTTTCCTTTACCTTATTCACTGCATGTTCAGACTTTTCTTTTACATTATCTGCCCAGTCTTCTGTTTCTACTTTTGCCTTGTCAGCTTCATACCGTGTTTTATCTTTTCCTACCTGAGCTTTGTCATCCCAATGCTCGTTAGTCGTATTCTGGATATTATTCAAATCATTCATCACGCAACTTTTTAATTGTATTACTTAGTACAAATTGCTCCGGTAAAAAGTTTTGTAATTAAAAAGTTTTTTATCTTTACACACCTAATTTAAGAAAGTGTATGTCAATAAAGCGTTTTGGAGTATCGTTAGAAGATGAGATCCTGGAATCATTAGATCAGTATGTGATTGATAATGGGTTTGCCAACCGTTCCCAGACCATACGCTTTCTTATCGAAAAAATGTAGCTGAACAAAAATGGCAATGTGACCATATTGTCGCCGAAACTATTATTGTAATGTACGACCAGGATAAAAAAGAGATTGCCTCTAAAATTACCGGTATCCAACAACATTATACAGATGTTATCCTTTCTTCTTCTCAATATTATATTAATAAGAATTTTTGTTTGCATATCGTAACTGTTTTAGGAACTGCTTTCCGTTTAACTGAACTCTCGGATAAACTGACTACTATCAAAGGAATTAAGCATGAAAAACTCGTCATGAGCCGCGCCGATTAATTTTTTCTCCGTATAGTAGCATACAATCAAAAAAACGTGTTACTTTGTCTTCTATCCGGTAGAAAAAATACCCACACTGTGATACAGGTAAAAATATTTATTATAAGTGGATTAAATATAATGTTCGGCTGATATAGGTTTAGGAATTGGTCAGACGTTTATAGAACGGGAAAGTATAGTAGACTTTCCCGTTTTTTTATGTGGGTTATGGAACTTGTCATAAGCATTTTATATTCATATTTTTGAATATATAATCTTTAAATATTTAAATTTGTAAGTATATTTCCTTGGATTAATAAATAAATTAATATAACATAGCATTTAATAATAAAATGAATAGTATGAAAAAACTAAGTATGTTGTTTGTTGTGCTTTTTACTGTCACTAACCTAATTCAGGCACAGCACTATCCGTTTAATGGATTGGATATGAATATGGGCAACCTGTCTAAGTTGTCGAATGCGAAAACCCGTTCTATCAGTCCAGAAAATTTTACCGGTGAGAAGGGGAAAGGCGGCATGGCCGATCCGGTAAAAGACAAAGACATCCTTAATCAGGCGAATGCCTGGGAAGCTGCGGCAGATCTTGGCAAAGGATGGAAAGTTAATCCGTATATCATTGTTAAACCTGGCGAAACGATTACGATTGCAGAAATAGACGGACCGGGTGCTATCCAGCAAATATGGATGACTTCAACAGGAAACTGGCGTTTTTCTATTCTGAGGATGTACTGGGATGATGAAAAAGAACCCTCTGTGGAGTGTCCTATCGGAGACTTTTTTTGCCAGTGCTTACAATGAATTTGCTCAATTATCCTCGTTAGCTATTTGTGTAAATCCGGGAAGTGCTTTCAATTGTTACTGGAAAATGCCTTTTCGGAAAAAGCCAGGATCACTATTGAAAATATAAACCATAAAGAAGAGATGCGTTTATATTACCAGATCAATTATACACTAACAGATGTACCGGATGATGAAGCCTATTTCCATGCCCAGTTCAGACGTTCCAATCCGACAGAAGGCTCCATCCACACGTTAGTAGATGGTATCAAAGGAAAAGGTCATTATGTCGGGACGTATATGGCATGGCGGGTAACGGATAATTGCTGGTGGGGTGAAGGCGAAATTAAGTTCTATATGGATGGAGATAAAGAATATCCTACAATCTGTGGAACAGGTGCTGAAGATTATTTCTGTGGTTCCTATAATTTTGAAAATCCCCATACCCGCCAATACCAGGAATTTACTACTCCTTATGCCGGAATGCACCAGGTGATCCGTCCAGATGGATTATACAAAGCTGTCACAGCTTTCGGACTGTACAGGTGGCATATCCTGGATCCGGTACGTTTTGATAAAGATCTGAAAATAACCATACAGGATTTAGGCTGGAGACATGACTGGCGGTACCATAATCAAAAATCGGATATCTCCTCCACTACTTTCTGGTATCAGACAGAACCCCATGCTAAATTTCCTCCTCTTCCGGCTAAAGATGATCTGGAAATACCTCGTTGGTAATCTACTCTGTACACCCATCTTTTATCCCTCCGGGATTCGGTCAGGTAATAAAAGATGGGTGCAGAATAGATTGGTAATAAGGGGGGGGAACTGTTTGTAAAATATAAAATCATCCCACAGATTACTCCACTATAGGGTTATATGTATCATCTGTGTGCTAATCTATTTTCTTTTATAACCAATCTATAGCTATTCTTTTCATTTGTATATCTTTTTTGTCCGTTTATCTATTATCAAAACCTACAGATCTTCTATTCTATACTTTTGACCACAGAATCATTTCCGGTTCAGGAACCCTTGGTTAAATAAAAATTCAATTGTATGAGAAGATCTGTTTTAGTTTGTCTGATTTGTAGCCTGTGTGTTACGAAAAGTATGTCACAAGCTTATGTAAGAACTGATATTATTGGGCGTTCGGTCTATCGTGATGAAAATAACAGGAAAGTAGAAGGCAGTAAAGGGAGTGCAGAAAGCTATCAGATAGGCGTTAATGTTCCTTTTGCTGTAAAAATCGATTCCTATGAACGTCCCCAGGTATGGGGAGTAGCTTTAAGCGGGTCATATACTGCTCTTCATAATGAACAGTTGGGACGTACCCTATCTCCGGATGAGATTATGAATATCCAGCTTTCTCTTCTTCATCTGCGGTCTATCAGTCAAAAATGGTCTATTCTGGCTATGGGAGGTGCAGGAATATACACTTCGCATGTCCGTTTTTCTGATCTGAATGGAAAAAATATTATGGGACATGGAGGCGTTATTTTTATCTGGCATGGAGCTGATAAACTGGATTTAGGAGTCGGGCTTGCCATGAATAACTCTTTCGGTTATCTGATGGCTTTTCCGGCAGTTATGGTAAACTGGAAGCTGGAAGGAAAATATGAAGTAGAAGTAAATATGCTGAACGCAATAGAAATTGCTGCAGGCATACAATTGAATGATGTGTGAAAAATCAGGCTGGCAGGAGAAATGAATGGCGCCATGACACTGGAAAATCTGGATGGAAAAGAACTCATGTTTTCTCATCAGTATATTCTGGCAGGAGTTCAGCCCGTATTTAGTATATGAGATCAATGCCATAGACTATCTGGTTAAGCCTATTGAACTTTCCCGTTTTCAGAAAGCCGTCCGGAAAGCGCTATCTTATTATGCTTTGTTAAGCTGGGAGGAAAAAGAGGATATTGAAACGTTCCGGGATGACTATATCTTTGTCCGGTCAGAACGTCGCTACCAGAAAGTGTATTTGAAAGAAATCCTTTTTATTGAAGGACTAAAAGATTATGTGATCCTCCAGTGTGAAGAACAACGCCTGATCACCCTGATGAATCTGAAAATGATTTCAGAATATTTACCTGCCACTTCTTTCCTGCGGATAAACAAATCCTATATTGTCAACATGGATCATATTTTTGCTTTCGATATGAATGATATTCAGATCCGGACATACGAGATTGCTATCGGCAGAAGCTACCGGGATACATTTTTTGAGAAATATGTCATGAAAAAGAAAACTTTATAACCTGTTTATTTTTTATAATTAATTTTTACAGACTTCATATTTTTGTAACAAAAATATTGTTTCTTTGCCTGCTGAAATCCGGAATGGATTTGTGAGTATGAAAACACTATTAACGATTACATAGAATGAAAAAAAATCTTTACGCTTTGTTCGCTGCCGGTTCCGGCTATAGACACAAAGCAGGAATCGCAACGCTTTCTTTCCTGTTGCTTTTCAGTAGCTGTTACTCAGGTTATCAGGTAGTATCTATGGAGGGACAATACATTCCGGTGACGGAAACTTCCCGTCCGGATAGGGAAGTCATAGAGTTTATCAATGTGTATAAAACCCAGATGGATCAGGAAATGAACCAGATCGTGGGACACGCAGCCGTAGATATGTATGCCGCCAAGCCGGAAAGTTCCTTAACCAATCTTACGTCAGATGTCATGATGACCCTGGATACTCAGTATACAGGCGGAGATCCGATTGACTTTACGCTGATGAATGTGCATGGACACCGGTCGCCTATTTTCAAAGGAGAAATAAAATTAGGAGATTTGTATAATACCTATCCTTTTGAAAATGAACTGATCGTTTTACGTCTCAAAGGAGAATATGTCAAAGAACTTTTTGATGCGTATGCCCGTATGGGAGGCGCAGGGATTTCATCAACCGTCCGGTTGAAAATAAAAAATAAAGAGATTGTAGAAGCCCTGATCAACGGTGATCCGGTTCAGGATGACCGGATCTATACGATTGTGACGCTGGATTACCTGGCAGAAGGGAACAATGGGATGCAGGCACTGACCAAAGCTGTTTCCGCAGATGTTCCGGGCATAACCCTCCGGGATCATATGATCGACTATGTCTCCCGGATGCATGCCGCCGGAAAACCGATCGAATCTTTTACCGATCAGCGAATCGTAATTATTGAATAATCAGAAAAATATCTGCTATATGAAAATAAAATATTGCCTTACGATGTGTCTCTGGATGATGACTGTACTCCTCCAGGCGCAAACCCCCAAGGAATTGGTGATCCTGCATACGAACGACACACACAGCCGCATTGAACCCCTGCCGGAAACTGATTTTTATAATCCGGGAAAAGGAGGGGTTGTCAACCGGAAAGCAATTATTGATAGTATACGTGCAGTACATCCGAATGTAATCCTGCTGGATGCCGGAGATTTTGTTCAGGGGACTCCTTACTACAATCTGTTTAAGGGTAGGGTAGAGGTGGAAGCGATCAATCGTATGGGATACGATGCAGTAACCCTCGGAAACCATGAATTTGACTATGGTCTGGATTCCCTGCAAAT
Organism: Tannerellaceae bacterium; assembly: GCA_021201295.1. Lineage (GTDB taxonomy): Bacteria > Bacteroidota > Bacteroidia > Bacteroidales > Tannerellaceae > UBA4116. Next base: position 75,901 of record JAJQFE010000021.1, read on the forward strand.
GATCCTGAAAGACCTGACCTGTCCGGTTGTTTGTTGTAATTATGACTTTACGGGAACTCCTCTGGAAGGCATGACGCAACCTTATATTATCCTGGAAAGAGACGGATTGAAAGTGGGTATTGTAGGGGTTGGCATTGATCCGGACGGACTGATCCAGAAAGATAAATATGAAGGAATGAAATTCCTTCCGGTCATAGAAACCGTCAACCAATATGCGGACCTGTTGAGAAATAAGAAAAAATGTGACCTGGTGATTTGCCTGAGCCACATTGGGTATGAACCGGATCTCAAACTGGCAGAAAATTCAGAATACCTGGATCTGATCATAGGTGGGCATTCACATACGATTCTGGATGCACCTACTATGCACAAGAACAGTTTCGGAAAAGAAGTGTTTGTCTATCAGGTAGGCGGACAGGGAAGCCATATCGGAGAAGTAAAAATCCTGTTTGAAAAATAAATAACAGAGCAGAGAGTCAGAAAAAATGGCGGTTAGGTGGAACACTGAAGTATAAAACCTTAAGGGATTTTGACAAAAAATACAACATTGTCAAAAATCAATGTTTACAAGTAACAAACTAAAAAAATAGGTCTTTATTCTTTAAATTTCATAAAAATATAACATTCTGTTAACTAAAATGAGACTCTTTTCTCCATACTTTTATCGTAAATAAAAACTAAGGTTATATGAAAAAGAAGGTTATTTTTTTATTGTCAATTCTGTTGAGTATACATTCACTAATTCATGCGCAGGTCACTACCTCCTCCTTAACCGGTAAGGTAATCGATATGCTGAATGAACCTGTTTTTGGAGCTACTGTTCAGGCAGTACATGAACCTTCCGGTACTTTTTATGGTGTAGTAACCAACCAGGACGGACGTTATACGATTCAAGGGATGCGTGCCGGCGGTCCTTATAAAGTACAGATCTCTTATATCGGATATGAAACAGCCGTTTTCACAGGGGTTAATCTGAAATTAGGGGAAACCGCAGAGATCTCCGTACAATTACAGGACGCATCTGAGTTGTTGGATGAAGTGCTGGTACTGGGACAGTCAGGAGTCAATGCCACTAAAACCGGTGCAGCGATGAGTATGAATGCGGAACAGATCAGCAACATGCCCTCTATTACACACGGGATAGCCGATGTGATCCGTCTGAATCCACAAGTCAGTGTGACCAATGGCGGTGCCATGTCATTTGCCGGAACCAATAACCGGTATAATAGTTTCCAGATTGACGGAGCCATGAACAACGACGTTTTCGGGTTAACTTCCAACGGATCGAATGGCGGACAGGCAGGTGCTCAGCCAGTATCTATGGAAACCATTGAACAGATCCAGGTAAATATTGCTCCTTTTGATGTTCGCCAGTCGGGATTTACAGGAGGTGCGATTAATGCTATTACCAAATCAGGTACCAACACCTTCTCCGGATCTGTCTACGGATTTGGAAATAACCAGACCCTGATCGGTAAAAAATATAAACTCATGAACGGGGAGACCAGTGATAAATATGATAACCAGAGTGAATACCAGGCAGGTGCTACTTTCGGAGGTCCTATTATTAAAAACAAACTGTTCTTCTTTGCCAACTACGAGAAAACAAATAAAACCTACCCGAATGCCTACGGTTTAGGAGATGCCGCTTCCAATGTGGACGCCAGCGAAGCGCAACGGATCATGAACACCATCAAACAAATGGCAGCCGAACAGGGAGTTACCTATAATGGTGAATTCATTGATACAGATGTCTATACCAAATCTGATAAAGCAGGTCTTAAATTAGACTGGAATATCAGTGACAAACACAAAGCATCGATTTACTGGAGTCTGGTTTCCGCCAAACAGTTGAACAGTGTCAGTTCCGCTTCCAATCTGAACGCTTCGGATTACAGCTATGATTTTATTTCCAAAACCAATACATTAATTGCTGAGTTACAGAGTCGTATTAGTGATAATGTAAGTAATGAGTTCCGTGCCTCGTATGTTCGTGCACGGGATCAGCGGGACCCGGGTGCTCCATTCCCGATGATCAGTATCTCCAATGTAGGAAATGGTACATTAAACATCGGTAACGAACGTTCCTCTATGGCGAATGCCTTGGATCAGGATATCTGGTCATTCACAGACAACGTGACTTTATATAAAGGGAACCACACATGGACCTTTGGTACACACAATGAATTCTACAAATTCTCCAACCTGTTCATTCAGGATGCCTATGGTACTTATTATTATAACAGTGTCGATGATTTTTATGCAGGTGCTATCAACCGTTACCGTTTCTCACAGGCTAATGTGGATGTGACAGGAGATCCCCTCTGGAGTGCAGGCTTTGGTGCCGCCCAGATCGGTTTTTATGCACAGGACAAATGGAATGTAACAGATAATTTTGACCTGACCATAGGACTTCGTATGGATATTCCTGTCTTCTTTGATACGCCTACTGAAAATACCGGATTTAATGAATATGCCGCTTCTCGGGGATGGGATTACAAAACCAACCACAAACTGAACAGCACACCGATGTTCTCGCCACGGGTAGGGTTCCATTGGAAAATAGATGATTACAGCAAGCAGGTGCTTCGTGGGGGAGTCGGTATCTTCACCGGACGTATTCCTTTCGTTTGGTTAAGCAATAACTTCTCTAATACCGGTATTCAGCTATCTACTTATAATTCGTATGACACGGAAGATCTCTCCCTGGTCTTAGATCCGAATAAACAGACACAGAATGCCAATAAACTCTCTGCATCCGGTTCCCAATTGATCAATGTCTTTGATAAAGATTTCAAGTTTGCACAGAATCTGCGTGTTAACTTAGGGCTGGATTTTGAATTGGGAGGGATTAACTGGACAGCAGAAGCGATCTATTCAAAAACATTGAATGATATTCTGTATCAGAATCTTGCGTATGACCTGACCGGAGAAACGTTCGGGGATGTAACCGGCCTGGCATTTGACCAGCGTCCTATGTTGACAAGAATCACCACCGGAACAGATTATTCAGAGATCTATGCCCTGTCTAACACCAGTAAAGGGTACTCTTACAATATGTCTCTGAAAGGAGAAAAGAAATTTGACTTCGGACTGGATGTAATGGCTTCTTACACCTTTACCCGTTCCAAATCTGTGAATAGCGGAACATCTTCTGTGGCCCAGTCCAACTTTGCCTATAATTATATTAAAGGTAATCCGAATGATCCGGAACTGAGTTTCTCCGCATTCAATGTGCCTCACCGTATCAATGCTTCCGTATTCTACAATAAAAGCTATGGTAAATCATGGACCAGCGTAGTAGGTCTGATCTATACAGGTAATTCAGGATCTCCTTATTCTATCTATTATAATGGTGACCTGAACGGAGATAGCTCCAGTGGTAATGACCTGATCTTTATCCCTACGGATGCACAGATTGACCAGATGCCATTCATTGCTACCAATGCCTACACGGTAGAAGAGCAAAGAGCCAATATGAAAGCCTGGATCGCCAATGACTCATATCTGAGCAAACATCGTGGAGAATACTACGAACGTTATGCGGATAATGAGAAATTTGAACATCATTTCGATTTCCATTTCGCACAGAAATATCACTTCAATGTAGGTCATAGAGTACATACCTTAGAACTTTCATTTGATATTATCAACGTAGGAAATATGTTCAATAAGAGCTGGGGACGTTATTCTTCAGCAGGTGGTTCGGCTACTTATTACAGCCCTATTACCTATAATAGCTCTGCACAGGCATTCCAGTTCCTGCACGATGCTGACTACAACATGCGTTCATACAGTGACTACTATTCCCGTTGGAGAGGACAGATAGGTCTGCGTTACATTTTCTAAATTTTCTCCCCAACATACTTTTTAACACAGAAACATGGAGTTGTTCTATTCAGACCTCCTGTTTCTGTGTTCTTTTTTAGTATCTTTATTAACCCCTCAGATGATCTTTTTCATGTATTAAACAGTTATTATTTATGAAATTAATCTATTCTTTTCTCCTGTTTCTGTTTATTGCCTTCCTGTGTGTACAACCCTCCCGGGGAGAAAACCCGACCCATTATACGATCATTGTTTCTTTGGATGGGTTTCGCTGGGATTATCCGGAGAAATATACCACTCCGCATTTAGACGATATGGCACGGAAAGGAGTTCGTGCCGTGATGCGCCCTTCCTATCCATCCTCTACTTTTCCCAACCATTACACGTTGATTACAGGGCTTGTTCCTGACCATCACGGGATCATCAATAATTCCTTCTGGGATATCGAAAATAACAGGGCATATAGTATGGGAGATTCGCTCACCCGTAATGATCCTGCTTATTATAAAGGAGAACCGATCTGGGCAACTGCACAACGCCAGGGTGTTCCTACCGGTAGTATTATTGGGTAGGTTCGGATATACCCATACGGGATACCTATCCTACCTATTATAAAGTATGGGCAGATGAACCCCGGCTAACCTTTGCCCAATGGGTAGACACCGCACTGGCCTGGTTGCAGAAACCGGAACCGGAACGTCCCCGGTTGATCACTTTGTATATGGATGAACCGGACGGAGCAGGACACCGGTCAGGTCCCGGAGGAAAGGAAACGGCTGCAGTTGTGCAGCAGTTAGACAGTCTGATCGGACATCTGATACAAGGTATAGACGCCTTACCCTTTTCAGATCAGGTCAATCTCATTGTAACATCCGATCATGGAATGACGGATGTGTCCTCCTCCCGTTTTATTACGATTGATGAACACCTGAACCCGGCATGGTATGACCGCGTAATAGGTTCCAATCCCTCTTTTATATTCGCCAAACCCCAGTTCCGGGATTCTGTATACCAGGCTTTATCACAGGTAGAACATATACAGGTATACAGGAAACACGAAATACCTGCCTCTTTTCATTACGGTACAAATCCCCATATCAGTGATCTGATTGTCGTAGCCGATTGCGGATGGCAGTTTGGCACCCGGCCTTCTTCCACTTTAGGAGCACATGGATATGATATATATTGCCCGGATATGCAGGTGATCTTCTTTGCATACGGTCCCAATTTTAAGACTAACTACCAGGGAGCCCCGTTCGATAATACAGCTATTTACCTATTGCTATCTGTCTTGTCAGGCGTAGAACCAGCCCCGGGTGATGGAGATATCAACCAGATTCTGCCTTTTCTGCAAACAAAAGATTGATGGGTGTTTTTGTTAGTCAAGGTGTATAAGCAGAATTATCCGAAAAATTATACAATCCTCTTAGGTTATATATGCATACCCCGGAGGCGTAATATGTAAATAACCCCCGGTGAAGCGTAGCGACCGGGGGTAAGGGAACACGATTATCATAACGCCGATAGGTGTTGAATTTTCTGTAATTTCTTTTTAAAGTTGATATTGAATTAGGAATTGTTTATGACCACCAGACCCGCTACTCTCTTTTTCTCTTCTTTTCTCCTCGGTTTTACTGGGGATTATTTACAAAATACTTCTTCGGAGTAAGTGTGTATGAAATCTACTTTTATATTATATGTAAACATTTATTTTTTGCTGATAATAGTTTGGCCTTACATAAGGTTTTTCTTTTTTCCGGAAAAATATGCTTTTCTTTATAAACCCATGTTACGTTTTCTTTTCTGAATTGTCATTATTACAAGATGAAACAAGAACGGCTTAAAAACGAGGTCATACCCTTACGGAATCAGTTGGTGTTTTATGCGCAAAGACTGCTGAATAATACGGAAGAATCCGAAGATATTGTGCAGGAGGTGTTTCTGAAATTATGGTATATGCGGGAAGAGCTGGACCAGTATAATAGTATCCCAGCCTTATCTGTACAGATCACCAAACATCTTTGCCTGAACCAGCTGAAGGTGTTGCAGCGAGTCTGTGAAAGTCCCAAAGGACAATATTTAGCCAGTCCGTCCCTGAACCCACATCTGCAACTGGGGCAAAAAGACCAGGTCACCCAGGTGATGCGGATCATTGACCGGCTGCCCAATCTTCAGCAGACAGTTTTGCGAATGAAACATGTCGACGGGTTTGAAGTGGAAGAAATTGCAGAACTGACCGGCAGTACTCCGGAAGCCATCCGTATGAATTTATCACGTGTCCGGAAACGGGTGAAAGAATTATTTCAGAAAATGCAATGAAAATGAAAAAAGAAATAATCCCTATAGAAGAGTTGATCCGGCATTTTTTTTGACGGAGAAACCACCAACCGGGAGGAACAGGAACTCTATCGGTTTTTTTCACAGAAAGAAATCCCGGCCCATCTGGAATCCTACAGGGAGGTCTTCCGGTATTTTGAGACAGATCTGGCAGAAGAGATAACTGAAAATAAAAGGATGGTCTTTACCTTCGGATATACGGAAAAGCTGGAAAAATGGTTAGTTACCCTGACTGCTGTTGCGGCAGCCATCCTGTTCCTGATCGTAGGAAAAATTATCTGGCTTCCGGGGATACCTTTGATCCGTATGAAGGCAGTTACATAATGGAAAACGGTGTGAAGATTACAGATCCGGACAGGATCCGGACAGAAGTGGAACGGGCTTACCAGGTAACGATAGAACTGGAAAAAAAGATTTCCCAAATCCGTACGCATGAAGAAAAGTATGCTTCCTATATGAATTATATGGAAAATCCGTACCTGTCCTTAGTCGAACAGTTTGAAGATGAAAAGGTACAGGAAGAAATGAAAAAGATCCTGAGCAATAAATAAAATAGATAATTATAAAATTCGAACGACATGAAAATGAAAAGAATGATTTTACCCGCTTTCTTATTAATGATAGGCATGTTTTTTGGCCGGTCAGAGGCACAGAATACGTTGAAAGCCTTGGTACAGAAATGTGAAAATATGGATAGTGTAACCGTCAGTGTAGTCCAACGGAAAAATGAAACGACCCGGAAACTGGAGCAAAATATGGTGACTATTACTTTCCGGAATAATCAGGCATTGGAACAGGAGATAAAGAAAGCCTTCGAAACAGATAAAAAAGATGCCATCCAGGAAATTGAAGAAAAAGAAAAAGGGGTGCTTAAAAATGTCTTCTACACCTTTAGCGAAGGTAACCGCGAAATTTCTTACAGCTATGATATGAATAAAACCGGAAAAGGCTCGTTAACCGTAATCGAAAGACAGAAAAGAGCTCCCCGGACTGAAAGGACTCCGGACTCCCGACCCAACCGGGAAGAATAACAACAGGTAAGTTCTAAGTACCAGCAAGCGGCATTTTATCTCCCCTCTTTAGAGGCTGAGTAAAAACACTTATCGTTCATTGATAAAGTTACAAATCGTAAGTAAGTACCCCGAATGGGGTGCAATGTAAATAACCCCGGGTGTAACCCAGTCATGTTCGGAAGATTTACCATGTCGTTAAATAGCTGAATTTCAGAGTG
>JAJQFE010000012.1 GCA_021201295.1 Tannerellaceae bacterium
ACAATGCCTGCAGACAACGCCGGATTGTTCCCGCTGCTCCTTCAGATAGGCTATGTAAGAGTCTTCATCGGGGAACCGCCACATGAAATTCAGGATATTCATAGTGTATCGTTTATTCGTTTTTACACTATAAATATACTGAATATCAGAAAAATATGAAAGTATTTGCATATATAAATTCATCTGCATAATGTTAAATATTAATATTATACAGATAGTCATAAATAGTATTATTAAAACATTCGTAATTAAAACATTCATATGATGTTCAATAAATCAACGGACATTATGCGGATAATCATATATTATATTTTGCTCTGAAATAAAAGGAAGTATTTTATCACCTGGGTGATCCTTATACTTTTGCAGAATAGCTTTAGCTTTCTCATTTAAAGGTACTCTAACTGTTATAGGATTACCTTCTTTTGTTTTTCGTTGGATATATTCAATGGAACCATTGATTACATTCTGCTTTGTCATGCGGTACAGATCACCTACCCGACAACCAATCAGGCTTTGAAACATAAAGATATCCCGTTGGATTTCTATTTGCTTATATTCAGACAAATCTTTCTCATATAATTTATCCCGTTCTTCCAACGTAATATAAACAGGTGTTCCATAAGTACATTCTTCAATTTTGAACTGTTCAAAAGGTTTATTGGTAGTCTTTTTATGTTCGTGGCACCACAAAAAGAAAGTTCTTATCCGGCAAAAGCAATCTATTAATGTATTCTTACCTCTGGGTTTGGGAGTACGTTTTTCCGGTATCTGTTCATAAATAGCAGGATAGAACTCATAATATTTATGTTCATTTTCAAAGAAGTCCCACATATCATGGAGCGTATCAGGAGTAACATTATCTATATCCAACACAAAAGATTTTTGTCCTCGTTTAGTCGCTCTTACATATAATTCATACCTAAGAATAGCTCTTTTTACAACTCTGAAATTCTTCCTTCTGACTTCAGATAACTTATGTTTCAAAAGAAACTCATCTAAAAGCTGCTCAAATGTTGGCTTCTGTTCTGCTTCTATCTCTTCCTGTGTTTTATATTTATTGGGATGATGATATTTATCTATTATCTCATTTAACCATTCTGCATCTGCTTCTTCAGTATAGTTCTGCGTTATGATAGTAATAATGTTTTGAATATCATTTTTCAACTTTATTTTTACTTCATCACTTATAAGTGTTACCCAGTCTTTATAACCTTGTTTTTCCGGACTCCAATGATTAGAATTAATAGTTAATTCACTTGCAGACTTAATATCTTTGTTTTTATCTCTCAGACGGAAGTAGATAGTAGCCTGACTATCGGTGTCATTTTTATTTGCTGTTTTTCTTATAAATGCGGAAACCTTCATAAAAAGAGTTGTTTTTAATTCTTCACAAAGATAGAGATTTGTTCCCAAATTGTTCCCAAACATCCTAAATTTATTTCAAATAGATTAAATACGAATAAATCAAATAATCATTTTATAATATTGAATTACAGATAATTAAAATTTAAAAATACAATAATTCAAGTGTTTACTTTTGTTCCCGATTTAATATTTTCAACCCCGGCTCTGGGTACTCGGAAAGCCTGATTTTCATTTGAAAATCAGGCTTTTATTTGTAGGCATACTATTTAGAGAAAACAGTAACAAAATGTACTTGTCGAATTTCAGGTTATTTTAGAAACTCATTGACAGATTTCCTAAACATGATTATAATGCTTTCAAAAAGATAGTGTATTTGGATAATTTATTACGTCCAGATATATTTAGATAGAAAAGTATAGTAAAAGCAAATGAGAAAAATTGAAGATTTAAAAACACAGTATTTTACAAATCGGGAAGATTGGAGGAAATGACTCGAAAGTAACTTTGAAACAGAGAAGGAAGTATGGCTCATTTTCCCCAATAAATCAGCGGGAAAGTCTTGCATATCCTATAACGATGCTGTTGAAGAAGCGTTATGCTTTGGCTGGATTGACAGTACATTGAAAAAGCTGGATGATACACATAAAATCCAGTGGTTTTTACCACGAAAAAATAAAACCTACTATTCACAGGCAAATAAAGAGCGGTTGAAATGGCTTTGGAAGCATCATCTCATTCATCTAAAAGTAAAAAAAGATATTGAAGCAGTTGTACAAGAAGAATATTCCTTTCCTCAAGACATTCTTGAAAGAATAAAACAAGATAAAATGGCCTGGGAAAATTATCAAAAATTTTCCAAATCCTACAAAAGAATCCGTATTGGATATGTTGAAGCCGCAAGAATGCGTGCCGAAGAATTTGAGAAAAGACTCTCTAATTTTATAAATAAAACAAGGGAAAATAAACTAATTGCCGGATATAGTGGAATCGATAAATATTATTAACCCACTTGCCCATAACAAGGTCAACCTGGGTCCGATGGATTTATTAAGAACACCTTGCAACTAATTATAATAAAATTAATAATGAAGCAATTATCAAAATTTCTATGGATTACTTTACTGAGTATATTTTGTATGAATAAAGCATTTACACAATCAACAGAGACAAATCTGAATCAGGTGGAGCTGATGAAGCAATTTTTAGGAATTTGGGAAGGACAATTTGGGAATACTACTTTTTTTACATGTGAGAATAAGCAATTTGCAGGAGGTATAGTCTCTAATAGTCAAGTTATAATAGATGGAAAAATTGTTGATTCCATTATTCAGATTTATGGTTATGATAATAAAATTGACAAATTTATTATTGCCGAACTTAAAGAATCCTCGCCAGGTATTGAATTGTGTTTAATTTGGTTTACATCAGAAAAAACCGGCCAAATAGTAATTACCAACCCTGAAAATGCCTCATTTAAATTTAAATTCGAATTTAAAAGTTCAGACATTCTTGAACAAGTGGCCATACAAGATAATAAGATTGTAAATAAAATCAGTCTTAAAAAAGTTACAGCCAATTAAATTACTTCAATCCAGTTTTCCAGAAAGATTTTAAAGCCTACGGGGCTATATAATGAGGATGCTCTTGAGAAATGGAATTTGGATAGAGAAAAAGTCTCATTTATTATTAATTAGTTAAGCCTTCAGATTGTGTATTTTCTCCACACAGATATTAGAATTTCAGGGGTATTTATTATTCGATCAATTCAAAATCATATTTTTCAAATTCATTTCCATTGATTATTACAGCAATCTGGTGAAGACCTAAGTGAAATTTTCTTGTGGTTATCACACGAAAGGAATGCTTTCGATTTATTGGTGTGGTAGAGTTTTCAGCGTATTCTTTTTCGCTGATTTTGTAAACTTTCTTTGTCAATTTTCCATTTGCTTTTTGGTAGTAAACTCCATATTCAAGTCGTATTTTGGTTTTTGTATTGTTATTATTGATCAGGTTAAAATTAAACTCCAGGGAATTTCCAACTTGAACTTTGGGTATTAAAATCTGAAAGTTCTCCATACTGATGTTTTCTCCAATAGAATGAAAGTCAAACAACTTCATTACCTCCGGATTACCTTGTTTTAATAGGGTTCGACAGCCGTGTTTAATAATCCAATCTACTTCTTTCGATTCTCCTTTCCATCTTTTCACTAAATCAATTACTGTTTCGGAATTGTCTTTCGCAATATCATTTAAATTATTGACAACACTTAAGCGAACAAATCTTGCCGGATCATTTTTAAGATTTTCTAAAATGGGAATGATCGAAGCAGGATTTTCTTTCAGATTTGGCAAAGCCATCGCCCAGGGAAGACGCGGACGACAGCCTTCTGAAGCAAGCCGTCTGACTCCCCAATGTTCGTGCTTCGACCAAACTAACATTTGCTTCATCATTTCATCCGGATATTTTATAATAAAAGAATGAACAACAAATTCACAACTTGTAAACTGAGTGATTCTCTCGATTGCTTTAATAGAGGTTTCATAATCGTCCAGCCCATATTGTTCTACATAATTATCTAAAACCATTCCATATTCTAACGTTAAGCCAAACTTCTGATCGTCTATTGCCGAAAAATCAGGATGTCGGGTTTCTACATAATCCAACAGTTCGAGTATTTTAGCGATTGCCTCTTTATAATCTGCCGGCAAAAACTTTTTCAGAACTGTTGTAATATGCCTGCAACGCTGTTTCAACTCTTTGGTTTCCCATTTATTGTCCATTATTTGTGCCACAAGCTCGTTTGCATCCAAATCGCTGATCACAAGCTTCAGGTCATTCGTAAATCTTTCGAAAAATTGTACGTTGTACATATTTTTAAAAGCTTCTGCTATATTTATTTTGTATGTATTTATAAAGGTTATTATTACCCTATCTTCATCCAGGTTGCCTTTTTCCATAACCATTCTAACGGACCCTGGCGATGGGAGCGAAGCCACCAGCGACAGAAAAAGTATTGCAAAAAGAAAATACTTAAACCCATAAGAAAACATACCGTAATCCCTGTATACCGGTAGAGTCCCAATCCCCAGTTGTAAAACAGGAATGCCCCGATCAAAGACTGGGACAAATAATTTGTCAGACTCATATGTCCATAAGGCACTAATTGATGAAGGACACCTTTCCACTTAGTCAGGTAATAAACCAGTATAACTCCCGCAAACAGGATACCTGTAAATGCAACATTGGAAAGTGAAGAAAGGATAAGGGCACAGGGAACAAGGAGTGACTCCCGGGTGATAAAATCAGGAAGTATACCCATCAAACCATATATCGGGAAAAAGGATACCACGGATAGGATGAATACATTTATCCAGCGTTTAATATTTTTTTCCGACCAGGGAAACAGATGACCACGCCCTATAAGCATCCCTATCATAAACAGTCCTGCGGTCTGAGTGATCCTTCCATGTAATAGCATCCAGCCCATATTCGCTATATTGCCCGTCCATATGGCCGTTTTGCACATGTCGAAGAAAGATCCTTCCCGCTGGGCTATATTGACTATTTCCCAATAGGGAGCATCAAGCTCAGCATTCATACTGTATCCGGGATTGATCAGTGCATACATAAGTTGTCCCCATTCAAAAGGTTGTAATAAAAGAACAACCGCAAGGATCGCAACTGTGCGGGTTGACAGACGGCAGACAGCGATCAGTACATATCCAACCAATGCATAGAGCACTAATATTTCACCGGGAAATAAAGTGAAGTTGATACAGGCTATAAAAAATAGTAATACTAACCGCCAGGCAAAACGTCCACGGAAGTCTTTTCCTTTTTCTTTTTGGGAGTTATCCTGAATAAAAAACTGAATCCGAAAAGCAAGGCAAAAATACAGTAGGCTTTGCCGGAAAAGGTAAAAAATATACTGTCCCAGATAACTCTATCTGTAAATATCAGAAAGTTACAGGACTCTTCCGGAAAACTGTAGAGACTGAACCGTTCGATAAAATGGATAAGAGTAATTCCCATGACGGCAAAACCCCATAAGACATCTGCTATTTCTATACGATGAGTCCGGGTTAGGGTGGCTGATGAGTGCAAGTTGTTTAGCATGACAAGGTTAGATTATTTGTGTTATTTGTGGCGCAAATGTATTATAAACTTTTTATATTTTCCGAAAAATCCGATTCAATAAATAATAAAATATACTTTCAACACCATTTACCCGTTCCCACTTTACAGTAAACAATTCATGCGGATACCATCCTCTTTATTTCTTTATCCAGATGTCAGTGATTTCCCCGAAAAGATACTGGCGGTAATGGTTTGCTGCTGTATATACCTCTTTTAAATAATCTCTGGCCTCCTGTGTATAAAAATCGTCCGGAGAAGGAGTCGTAAGTTGAGTTAAGGTACATTCCATGATCAGCCTGGCTTCTCTGAAAGAGATATTTCCGGAAGGAGTCAGGATCGGTGCCAGTTTCACCTCTTTCATTTTTTCGCTGTCCTTGCCTGATTTACTACCCAGAAAAAGCATTTGCTCCCTATGGGTTTCCGGAAAATAAGCCAGTGTATAGCGATGTTCTTTCCGGATTAACTCCAGGGTATACCGGTCAGTCCGGACCACACACCAGGTGACCGGTTTCCGGAAAAGTAATCCTAAACCACCTCCACTACCTATCATGGAATTGTAATGCTCTTTTTTACCTGCCGTAAGAGCAAACAACTCTTTTCCTACTAAGGTAAATACATTGTCGTTCATCTCTTCAGGAGAGATAGGCGTAAATAATTGATTGAAATCCATCTTTTTTTTGTATATAGGGATTTAATATTCCTGTAATTTTCTGTATAAGCCCCTTATCTTCATCTAGAGTAGTCATACTGGTTTTCTTTTCATTGCACACTCAAAATAGCTATAAAGAGGATTGACTCTACAAAAGTAGGGACAGGTTTGGGGATAAAATAGTTATATTTGGCCTGAAAATAGTCGGAAAAGACCTTATATGGTAGAAGGAAAGCAACAAACCGTACCGGCTATCCTGAACAGGATTGCCGGTTTACTGGGAACAGAAGTAAAAAACAGGACATTAGAGATCCCTGGAAAGTTCGGAAAAGGTTCCTGCACCGGATTTGTATTTAATGAACATATCCGGATGCTGATCAGTAATTATGAACTGAATGAAGATGTCCTGGTAGAAAACACGGATCTTCAACCTGACAGGAGAATGGTGGTTTTTAAATTTCAGAACATCTTTCCGGAAACGGAACTAAGCCCAACAGAGGGAGATAGCAGACAAATGCCTTCCGTGTTAATTGCCACCAGCCGGATGAATACCGATACCCTTATTCCGATCCATACCAATAAGGCGACTATTACTATAGAAGTCGATGCGGATTACCTGAACGGACTGTTTGATCTGTCAGAACGGTCACCTGTTTTGGAAAGTCTTTTACAGAACACCCGGCCCTTACTCTTCGAACAAATCGTTTATCCCTCTTTACAGAAAATTGTCCATGAAATGCTGACCGGAACCATAGGAAAAACCTTTGAACTGTTTTTTCTCAGGATCAAGGCAGAAGAACTCATCTGTAAACTATTAATGGAGCTGGAGAAGCGGGATGAAACCCGTCTGTATGCCTTGAACAGCGAGGATCTGCAAACCCTTTATAAAATAAAAGAACAGATCCTTGCGCATCCGGGTACTCTGCCTGTGATAAACGAACTGGCAGGTTATGCCTGTATGAGTCCAACCAAACTGAAACGTTTATTCAAACAGGTTTTCGGCAACAGTATATTCAGTTATTATCAGGAATTTAGGATGCAGGAAGCAGCCCGTTTGCTGAAAGAAGAACAACTTTCCGTATCAGATGTCGGGTATCAGTTAGGCTTTACTAACCTGAGTCATTTTTCAAGGGTCTTTAAAGAGCATATTGGTATGAAGCCCAAACAATACAGCCGGTCATAAAAAGAAAGTCTGGCTTTCGTATAGGAGACGATTTACTTTTGACCGGTAAGAGTGGTCCTGCCCGGTAAACCGAAGGCAATGTCCCGGACTATGGCTGCCCACTCCTTAGGAGACCTGGAGGTATCAAAAGTTTCCCACGGAATAGGCTTCCCAACGAACAGAGGAAATGTTTTTCCCTGCTGTCTGAAAAATTCATGTGCAAACAGAGCCACCTCAAAATTAACAGGCGAACCGATCCGCTTCCGGAAATTTTCGATACGATAAAACATATCTGAATTCCTGGCATCAAAGTAAAGGGGAACTACATCCCGCTGATAACGGATTGCAGCAGTGATGAAGTTTTTACTCCATTCCCGGTCGGTTACTTTTCCTTTCTTTTTGTGGGAAGTCACCCCGGCAGGAAAAGTGACCAGATGGTGATCAGTTTGGTAGAAATCAGTGATGACACGCGCATTATTCCTGTTCTGCATCCTGTGTTTAAAGATAGGCAGGAACATTTCCCGTAAAGGGGTAAGAACCGTAAGGAATTCGTTGGCAAAGAATTTGATCTTGCTGTCATAAACATGCCCTAATACATACGCGATACAAATTGCTTCAATCCCTCCCTGTGGATGGTTGTAAACAAAGATCAGCGGTCGTTGGGTATCCGGGAGATTTTCCTTTCCGACCACCTGGCAGGAAACCCGGAGATAGTCCATCGAAGCATCAATAAAGTTCAGGTTCTTTTTACCGGGAGCACTGGCAAAAAGTGCATTTATCTGGTCCTGGCAGGCGATTTTTTTAAGTAGCTTTACTATAAATCCTGGTATCTTTCTGTTGGGGTATCGTTCAGCAACTAATTGATTAACATCAATTCTTGCGATCTCATTACTGTTCGTCATCTGAATAATTTATCTTTAGTCTGTCGACAGAGATTATTGGATTGACCTATGTTTTCCTTATCTGTTCTTCATAGAAAAAGGTTATGATTTACAGGCGATTTTTCCCTGGTATTTTGTTCCGGGATACTTCTTGATTCCGATATAAAAAAGAAGGGCAATCCCACTCCAGAACAGTTGCCTGGCACGTCTGAGAATAGAAATGGACAACCATAGATGGGCAGAAGTGATTCCTATCAGATAAAGGGCCAGTCTGTTTAATAATTCTTCAGTGCCTAACTGTCCGGGGATAAAAGAGACCATGGATTTGGATATAATGATCATGGTATCCATAAATAACCCTTCCCACAGATGGATGTCATAGCCTAAAAAATGTAGGATACAATAAAGTTCCATGGAGCTACAAATCCACTGGATAGTAAAAAAGAAAAAGCCAGCCCTACTTTTTCAGGATGGTGGTGGATATATTCTCCTAAAGAAGTCCGCATCTTTTTTATATATAACGCGATGTGCTCCCATCTGTTTTTGGGGGAAACCGGTGACTGGTCTTTCTTATCTTTTAAAAGTACGTAGGCTATTAAAAAACATATCACCAGCAAAGTGAAGATGCCGGCAAAAAGGATATATTTTATGGGACCGGATAATTGATCAGAAAGAGAGAGCAGAAACCAGGTAATCACCATACTAAAAAGAATAAGCTGGCTCAATATCATGATCATACGGCTCAACAGGACAGATTGGTAAGCGGCCTGCTCCGTAACTCCTTCCCGGATCAGCCTATGGGCATTAAACCATTCGCCGGCAATGGCACTGGTCGGATTGAATAATGTGATCGTATTCCCTATATGGCGATACATAAATAATTGCCATAACGAAAGCCTGTTCTCCGTATCAATACAATATTTCCATCCTAACGTTCCGGATATATAGGCTAAAAAGGTACAGAAAATAATATATACAACTTTACCATTCAGTTGTTTCAGCAGAGAAATGGATGCATGGATATCGGTGGACCTTAAAAACAGGTATAAACTAATGAATACGCTTACTATAAGTAAAATATAAAAAGCCTTCTTCATCTTTATACTACGGCCATTGGATGCGATAAGGTTTTCAGGTCTTCAAAATATTCTGCAACCAGCCGTTCCCATTCATATTTTTTACTTATTTCCAATCCTTTCTCCGAGAATCTGCCGGCAAGCGCAGGTTGCTCTATGATCTCACTGATCCGGTCCAGGAACCCTTGCGTATCATACGGATTACATGTATACCCATTGACACCGTCATCAATAAAATCTTTACTACCCCCGCTGTTGGCAATGACACACGGCAGGCCGGAAGCCATCGCTTCCAGGACTACATTCCCGAAGGTCTCTGTTACGGAAGGAAACAGGAATACATCCGCAGATGCATACAGGTGAGCCAGTTTTTCATGTCCCACATGTCCTAAAAAGAAAGCTTTAGGCATTTGCTTCGTGATCGCTTCCCGGGCAACACCATCACCGACTAAAATGAAATTATACTTTACTTTCTTTTTCTCTGCCAGTCCATACAGATCAAGGATGAGCTGTAAATTCTTCTCCCAGACCAGCCGGCTTACAAACAGAATGCAGGGATCACTATTGCCTGTGATGGACTGTATGAGCTCAGGATCCCGTTTCTGAGGAGAGAACAGATGCTTATCAATGCCCCGCTGCCAGAGCTTCATTGCCTCCGGCCGGATGCCGAAAGAGATTAATTCATGGATCATGGTGGCAGAGGGCACATACACCGTATCACACCGATTGTAGAAAGACCGGAGTGTATTCTTTACTTTATCTTTGGTAATATCAATCAGGAAAGGAAAGTTTTTGGTATAATAGTCCACATAACTGATAAAGTGAGTATGGTAAATAGATACGACAGGAACACCTAAACGTTTAGCTGTTTTTAACGCATAATTCCCTAACAGGGAAGGGGTCGAAATATGCATAATGTCCGGAGCGAACGCCTCGATTTGCCTGTCCAATTTCCCTTTCCGGAACATCGGTGTGGCAAATCTGTAATTTTTATTACCGGGAACACTCCAGGAAGAGACATGAATACATTTAAATCCTGAAATACTTTCCGGCCCCATGCCGCATATAAATAAAAATTCAAACTCTCCGGCCGGTATTCTGTTAATCAGTTGAAACATGGTTCTTGAAGCTCCGTCAAAATCGGCGATTAATATATCAGCAAAAAAAGAACCTTAATTTTAGTCATAAGGGCACTGTTTAATTATACTATACTTTTGTGAATAAAAGTATGGAGTAATCATTTCGGAGATATTTCTTCCGGGTTAAGATTTGGTTACCGGCAACGATTTAACGGTTGCCCTCAACCTGATATACTATATTTTTCCATAGGCTTATGGCCGTTTGATTGTGAATGACCGGGGAAATAGTTTCGGAGTAGTCTGACAATAGTTCGAATACTCCGGTTTGTTGACAAGCTGGCGTTTTTCCATCAATGGAATACTGATAAAGATAAATAACAACATATTGACCAGTGCACCGGCTCCTGTCCAGGTATAAAATCCTTCACTGACAGAAAGCAGCATCACATAGACTCCCCACCACATCGCAATCTCCCCTAAATAATTAGGGTGTCTGCTGAGGCTCCACAGTCCTGTATTACATACTTTTCCCGGTTGCTCCCTGCGAAAACGATGCATTTGCCGGTTTGAAAACCATTGAAGCAAGGCAGCTCCTATGCAGATAGAGAAACCTATATAGGTGACAAAACCGGCAGTTGCGGCTAATTGCAGGAGATAAAAACCGGGGATCATCGCAAGAAATACAATCAGGGTAGGCATCAGGTGAATGCCGGTCAGGTTGATCAGTTGCCAGACCTGGGGAAACTGTTCTTTGTATGTATCATACCGCCAATCCTGTGTCCCTAAATTTTTGAAGGTAAATGCCCAGTTCACCGTCAGCCGTATGCCCCATACCCATATAGCGGTTAGCAACAGCAGGGAAGCTACACTATAGGATTGCCACCAGACCGCTAATAAAGTAAGCATCACAGGAGGCGCTACACTCCAGTAAGGATCATATACAGAAGCGTTATCAAATACCGCTCCGGCTAACCATACAAACACCGTCGCCACAAAATCCGCCAGGAATAAACGCCATAAGATATCTTTGCCCGGATCTGTATAGAGGAAAGTCAGCACCCCCATTCCTATAGCAATGAGGTAAATAACCAGGATGATCCGGAAGCCGGCAGCCTTAGACGTGTAGATCGTTTGTCTGATGTTTTGCATATATGGATCAGGTGTTCATATGAAGTAATTCTTACAGGTCTCCTATGCAAAAGTAAAGTAAAAAGAATAAGATGTTTTTCCAAACAGGAAAGAAATAAACCACCAGTATGTTTTTTACATTTTTTATCAATCAGTTTCCCTTTTTCAGACTGTTTTACAAACACATGTGAAAAGATATAATAGAATGTTAATCTGTTGTTTACCTGCCTGTCATACTTGTGTATGTGCTATTTTTTTCGTATATTTAAACGAAAAGAAAAAGGTATGGTAAAAAGGTTGTAAAGAGCAAAAAACCGTTTATAAGACAATAAGCAGAATCCTTTATTGAACTATCCCTTTTAATTATGAATCTATATTTTGTGTGTATATGAGAACAGATCAAACCTATAAAAAACAAGTCTTTAAAATGGCCCATGAACTGATGGAGGCAACCGGTAAGACTTTCCCGGTGTGTCTGGCAAAAGCATGGCAATTATACAGATTTTATAAACGTCTGGAACGGGAAGAAGTGGTGTTTGCGTATGAACGGAAAGATGGTTCTTTACGTAAGGCAAAAGGTACATTAAAAAATGTACAGCATTTAGTGAAAGGAACCGGACAGGAGAGTTACAAAACGATCCGTTATTACGACCTGAATGCCCAGGGCTTCCGCTCTTTTAAGATTGAAAACCTGATCACGACCTATTAATGGTTTCAGCCGGTTTTTCGTTTATCAAAATTTGTGTATATAGGAAAGCTATACTATATTTACTGGTATAAATCATACGATGGTCTCTCCCGGTTCAGGAAGAGGCCATCTAAGGTAACATTTTATAATCAGTACAGATGGAAAAATCAGTTATTCTTAACCATGTAATAGGACTTCAGCATATTGGAATCCCTACCAATGATATAGAAACAACGATCCGGTTTTATGAAAGCCTGGGCTTTGAGATCAGGCATTAGGCCTATAATACTGCATCCGATGAGGAAGTGGCATTTTTAGAATTACGGCATGTCATGATCGAGACCTATCAGAACCGTCAGGCAACCATGAAAACCGGAGCGATTGACCATATAGCCTTGGAGGTAGTAGAGATTGAATCACTCTTTGACCAGATCAAAGCGGCAGGCTATACACTCCTGGATGACCAGGTCCGGTTCCTTCCTTTCTGGGAACATGGAGTGAAATTTTCACCATTGAAGGACCGAATGCCGAAAAGATAGAATTCTGTGAAAAATGTAAGTCACCTGTTTGAAAAACCAGGAGCTTTCCTTTCCCGTTCTATTCCCAGAAGCGAAAGAAATGGTGGACAGGCCCGTTCCCTTTTCCTATCTGATAGTCCGCTCCGGCAGCGATGGCTTGTGCCATATACTCTTTCGCACGTCTGACCGCTTCATTTAACGGTAGTTGATGCGCCAGGAAAGAGGCAACGGCAGAAGAGAAGGTGCAGCCTGTTCCATGGGTGTTGTTGGTGTGGACCCGCCAGGAGGGAAGAGAAAGGATCTCATCCGTTTCCGCATTATAAAAAATATCCGTCAGTTCCTCTCCTGTTAAATGGCCGGCTTTCAGGAGTACGGAGACAGAACGGTTGAAAGAAAGTTCCTGTGCCCTTACCTCCAATTCCTCCTGGCAGTGGATCTTTTTCCCTAACAATAGTTCTGCTTCCGGAATATTGGGTGTGATCACCCTTGCCATAGGAAGCAATTCCGTTTGTAAGGTCTGAATAGCCTCAGCCTGTAAGAGAGGATCTCCCGAAGTGGCCACCATGATAGGATCCAGGACGATATTCCGGATCCGGTAAGTACTCAGCGTCTCTTTTACGGCTAAGATCAGTTCGAAAGAATGTAGCATCCCTATTTTTATGGCATCCGCTCCGATATCATCCAGGACAGACCGGATCTGTCCGGAAACAAAAGAAACCGGAACCGGATGGACGCCGGTCACCCCTACCGTATTTTCATCCACGACAGCCGTAATGGCCGTGGCGCCATAACAACCGCAGGCAGAAAATGTTTTCAGGTCTGCCTGTATACCCACTCCACCGCTGGGATCACTACCCGCTATGGTAAGTACTCTTTTATGATACTTTTTCATATGTTTCTTCTGGCCTGGTTTATCCTATGTATAAATTCTTTTGCCGTAGCCTCAGACTCCGGTGAAGACATCAGCGCTGATACGACCGCTACTCCATTCGCTCCGGCTTCTATAATTTCTTCTACATTAGATACATGCACTCCTCCGATCCCTACCCCCGGATGCCTGGACAGGGCACTGATCTGGCGTATGCCTTCCAGTCCCAGTGCCGGTGCGGTATCTGTCTTGGTAGGCGTACTGAAAATGGGAGAAATCCCTATATAATCTATATCCCACCGGTTAGCCTCCTGCACATCCTCCGGCGATTCTACAGACAACCCGATGATCTTATCCTTACCCATCAGCTTCCGGGCAACCGGATAAGGAAGATCATGCTGCCCGATATGAAGCCCTTCCGCATCACAGGCTAAGGCAATATCCACCCGGTCATTGATGATCAGGGGTACCCGATAAGGAGCCAGGCATTTCTTCAACAGGAGAGCCAGTTCATAAAATTCCTTCGAAGAGGCCTGTTTCTCTCTTAACTGCACTAACGTAACACCTCCCTTAACCGCTTCTTCCACTACCTGCTCTAAAGGACGTCCTAAAGCAAGTTCCCGGTCAGTTACTAAATAGAGACTCAGATCAAATGGCCTGTTCATGCTGTTTTATTGTTTGATATGCGTCCGGATCGTGTTCGCATCCAGATTACATAGTTCATCTAAAAAGTTTACCTGCAGACTACCAGTTCCCCGGGATTTCCCGGTAGCTATTTTTCCGGCAATACCCATAACAGCCATGGCATGTGTGGCGGCTTCCAGTCTGTCCGGATTGATCGCGGCAAATGCACCGGTGATAGCCGTTGCCGTACATCCCATGCCTGTAACACGTGCCATGAACGGATCATCGTTCCGCACCTTTTCTGTTTGCTGCCCATCCGTAATGTAATCGGTTTGTCCACTGATTACGACCACCGCACGGGTCTGCAGAGCTACCGCTTTAGCGGTTTCAATAGCTGCATCCGAAGAACTCGTACTATCCACCCCTTTGGTTTGTAGGCCGGTATCCCCTAAGGCCATGATCTCAGAGGCATTGCCCCGGATCACCGAAGGCTTGCAATCAGCTATGATCTGTCTGCATACGGCAGTACGGTAAGGGGTCGCTCCGGCTCCAACCGGGTCAAAGATCACTGGTATATGGTTAGCCGAGGCAGTTTTTCCTGCCACGATTATAGCTTCTACCCATGCCTTTTCTAATGTACCTATATTGATCACCAAAGCAGAGGCGATCCCTGCCATATCCGCCACTTCATCTATAGAGTGGGCCATGACCGGAGAAGCTCCTATGGCTAACAACGCATTGGCTGTATTGTTCATCACTACGTAATTAGTAATATTGTGGATCAGAGGTGATTGGGACCGAATTAATTCTATATCCTGGATGAGGTGGTCAATCTGTATCATTGTATTGAATTTATAAATTTAGTAGCCGGTTTTTATAAACTGATTTCGTTCTGCAAAAATATCCATAAAACAGAACTCCTTTTATCTGTCCGGAAAAAGTTTCCAAAAGGAGGCCAGGAAAGGATAATTTCCTCAAAATCCTTTGTTAATTATATTTTTCTTTATATTTGCCGGATAATTAATGGAATGAATAACAACCTGATTATATAGAAATATGCAAAAAATTCTACTTGGTTTGTTTGCCTGTACTACTGCTTTATTCAGTTTTGCAAATAGTTATGATACCTTATATGTCAAAGGAGGAGACCCTGTTTTTCATCCCCTGGGAATGACTCAGGAACAGGTGGAAGCTGTGGAATGGTTTATCGGAGATCCGGAAGGATGACTGGGACTGGATGAAGGTCTTGTCGCGGTGCCTATATCCCAGGCGGAAACTGTAGGATTTCAGTTAATCCCCAATGCTTCCGGAGAATATCACCTGAGTTATCCTAAAGTGGCAGAAGATATTCAATATACAGCTGAACGGCTGGATTATTATATTTTTCACATGCCTGAATCTTCTGTAGAAAATCCTAAATACACGGCTGATTTTTTCAAAAATGTTCCATGTGATACCATCCTCTATATTCACAGGTATAATGAATTACAGGAAAATGAGATTACTGTGACCTATGAGTCTTCAGTATGGGTTGCACAGGCCGGAGAAACAGTAAAGGTACATGTTTCTTTTGACGGTTGGTCTGACTTAGATGTGGAAAATGTTTCCGTAGTATCTGTCAGACAGCGGGGTACCGAATATGAAGTGCTGGACATCCTGGCAGAAGCAAATGCTCCGGGAACTTTATCCTTTGAAGCGGAAGAATCCTTCACCATAGGTGTACTGGTAACGAATGAAGTATCGAATGTGCTAACCGACATAAGAGAATTCACTGTGATTCCGGATTTTGAGGTAACCTCTATTGCGTATGAAACCATTACTAATCTTACCCAGAGATACAGCGAAGAATTTTCCGGAGAAACCGAAGCCTCCATTTCTGTTACAGAAGGGGATGAGGTAACCCTTACTATCCTGACCAATGTCGATGAAATAAATGAAGCCAGGGAAAAAGATCCTTCCTTAGATGAATTTCTTATTACTTATTCATGGAATAAAAATGGGGTCAGCCTTCCTGCCAGTGTAAACATACTGGAAGAGGGGAATAAGCTGTCTTTCACTACCTATAGCAAAGACTTGCATGATGGTATCTATAACTGCATTATTTCCAGTGGAACTGACCAGTTGGTTACCGTAAGTTTTGAAATTTCCGCTTCCTATCCAACCAATCATTCGGTAATTACTGAAAGTGAATCTACTTTATATGTAGCTGGTAACCTGTTACACATGACGCATGTCAAAGGGTTAGTCCGGATCTATAATATGAACGGAAAGCTGGTACAAACCATCCATGCTACGGGCGGAACCAGTATTATTCCATTGAACCATCATGTACAGGGAGTATACATTATTACCTGTGATGCCCACACCGTGAAAGCCATAGTCAGGTAAAAACCTATTGATATAAGGAAAAGCCGGGAAAAAGATCTTTTCCCGGCTTTTTTATGGGCCTTTTTTTATAAGGAGATCCCATAGATCCGGGAACTTTCATCCCAGGGATGATATCCTGTACCTATGTATTGAAATCCATCTTTCTCATAGTAACCGATATGGTCCGTACTGAGATAAACATGGGTAAACCCTCCTTTTTTCGCATCGGCTTTCGCCTGTTCCATCAGTAGGGCACCATAAGCATTTCCCCGGTAAGGCTCTTCTATAAATAATCCGCATATCCAGGGATAGAGATCCATTCTGCTGATAAAATCATTCGTGACCAGTCCGGCAGATCCGATAATCTCTTCTCCCTTTTTCAGTAAATACCACTGAGGTAAAGGATTGGGGGGAATCTATACAGGAGCGGATACAATGGTCATATATAACCGGAAGGACACTTTTCCATTTGGATTGGAAATAACGGATAGTCATATCCTGGTATTCCGGATGTTCCCGGACAGAAATAATTCCAGGCATAGGATTCGAGGTAAGATGTGGTTTCATAGGATTATTCTTTGAAAGAGTTTGCAGGGTACACAAAAGTATGTATTCGGATCCGGTTAGACACAATCATCGACCGGTATTTTGTAGTCTTACCAAATAGGAGGATATAGGCAGATAGATGGAAGGATACAGGTACTTTTTTGTCAGCCGGCAAGTTCTTTTTCTTCGGATCACAGGCGTGATCCATATGGATCACGTACGAGAGCCCATGGGATCACGCCCGTGCACCCATCGGATCACACGTGTGATCCGATATTTTTCTGCCTGTTTATCCGGAAAAAGGTCTTAGTCTATCTATGTTCATCTACTGTATTTTTATTTTATGGGTGCAGGAAAGGAGTTCCGGGTGGTTTTTTCCGGGAACAGAAAGGCGGATTCCCGCTGAAAGGAGAGAAACATATGTCATGGATTTGTTATGTGAACGTCTTTAGGTTGCAATCGGTCTGAAATATAACACCTTTACTTTTGCGGGTAAAATCTAAAAAATAGTGTATGAAACAAAATCTACTGTTGATCAGGCTACTACTTATTAACTTCCTGTTTTGTTCTTTTCTGTCCGAACAGACTGCTAACTGGTTTGAAGTGAAAGGTATAGTCACTGATACGAGTAAAGAGCCTATGATCGGGGCATCTGTCAAAGAACAAGGTACGGATAACGGTACTATTACTAACCTTGACGAATTGTTTGAGCTGACCGTCTCCTCCCCGAATGCTGTACTGGAAATTTCTTATATTAGTTATGAAACCCTGACGGTGAAAGTGGCTAACCAGTCTTATATCCGGGCTGTCCTCAGAGATGCCAGTGTAGAGCTTGCCGATGTGGTAGTGGTAGGATATGGAAAAGCATCGAGTAAAGACATTGCGAGTTCCATTACCTCTTTATCAGAGAAAGATTTTAATCCGGGGCCTGTCCAGTCTGTTGCCCAGATGATCCAGGGACGAGTGGCCGGGGTGTATATCTCTAAGGACGGTGATCCGAATAGTGCCGGCACACTGACTATCCGCGGTACATCTACCCTGCGTAAGGAAGGCCAGGAGCCTTTGTATGTGATCGATGGTGTTCCGGGAGCCGGAACCGTATCTCCGGAAGATATTGTATCCATTGATATCCTGAAAGATGCTTCTGCTACGGCTATTTATGGTTCCCGGGCGGCGAATGGGGTGATTATGATCACTACCCGTGGTGGAAAAGGGGGGGGATGCAGAAATATACGACTGCGAATGCTTACCTGAGTATAGAAAAAGTGTCTAAACGTTATGAGATGATGTCGGGTGACCAGTACCGGCAGTATTTAACCGATAATGGTTCGGCGGTGAAGCCCGGCTGGGATGACCAGGTGAATATGGACTGGCAGAAAGAGATCATGCGTACGGCCATCACACAGAATTATTATTTCAATACCGGGGGAACCTTTAACCGTACCCGGTATGATGCCAGTGTGAATTTCTCTAAACGGGAAGGGATCATTCAAACAACCAGGCAGAAGAAAATGAATATGCGGGCGAATATTGAGCAGACGTTCCTGAATGAAAAACCGATGCTGGGAATGACTGTGAACAGGCAGATCTCTGACCAGGATGAGTTGCCTGAGCCCAATCATGTGTACCGTAGTATGCTGACCTTTGTCCCTACTACCAGCGGATATCATGCGGATGGGACGTATATAGAAGACATTGACCGTCGGGACCGGAACCCCCTGGCCCTTATTGACCAGAACCGGAAGAATGCCGTTCATAAAACGATGTTCGGGTCTGTCCGGCTGAGGTGGGATATTTTGCCCGGGCTGGTTTTTAACTCTACGTTGTCTTATCAGGATTACCAGTATAATGAAAGTACGTATTATGCCAAAGATTCCAAATTGGCGCTGGGAAAAACGGGGAAGCGATCCGTTCGGCGTATGCGGATACGGAGACGATCTTTGAAAATTACCTGAACTATGATAAAACGCTGAACAGGGATCATAAATTCGGAGTGATGTTAGGGTATTCCTGGCAGGAAACGAATACGGGTGACGGTTTCCAGGCCAGTAATGTGAATTTTATGAGTGATGCGACCGAATACTATAACCTGGGGTTGGGGAGTCCTGCGGATGGGTATAATGTGGATTACGGGGATAAGACGATCCGTACCCTGCGGATGATCTCTTTCTTCGGACGTGTCAACTGTAATTATAAACAGCGGTATATTTTACAGGCTTCGTTACGAAATGACGGTTCTTCTGCCTTTGGTAAGAATAACCGCTGGGGGCTGTTCCCTTCTGTTTCCGGTGCCTGGTGTACGATTGCAGAACCATTTATGCAGGACCAGACACTGTTTGATGACCTGAAGGTAAAAGTAGGTTTTGGTATCAGTGGTAATAGTATGGGATTTGACCCGATGGTTTCTATGGTTCGTTACGGCTCGGTTGGAAAGTCTTATTACCAGGGGGATTATATAAATAGTATCGGGGTGGTGCAGAATGAAAACCCGGACCTGAAATGGGAGAAAACTTCCATGGTGAATATCGGGGTGGATGCTGCTTTCCTGGATTCCCGTTTACGGGTGGGGGTGGAATGGTATAATAAGATCACTTTGGACCTGATCTGGGAATATGATGTTCCTTCTACCAAATATCTCTATGAAAAGATGATTGTCAATGTTGGTGAGATCAGTAACCGGGGGATTGAGGCTACTCTCAGCGGTGATGTTATCGATAACCGTACGTTTGGCTGGACTACCGGCGTGACACTGGCACATAACCGTAACCGGGTGGAGTCTTTGTCGGATGACCTGTTTAAAGTGGAGTATGTACTGACAGGAAAGGATGCGATAGGTTCCGGGCAGACAGGGGGTAGTACGCAAGTGATCATGGAAGGATATCCTATCGGAACTTTTTATACCTTGAAATTCCAGGGTTTCAGTGAGGACGGGAAGTCGTTGTTCCTGAACAAGGATGAGGAAATAACGGATTCTCCGGTTGCGCCGGATGACTATTATATCTGCGGGGATGCACAGCCTAAACTGAATTATTCATGGAGTCATCATTTCCGCTGGAAACGTTTCAACCTGGACCTGTTGTTCCGTGGGGTTGCCGGGCATAAGGTCCTGAATGCCACGTTAGCCCGGTTGACGTATACTTCCCGTGTCAGCCATTTCAACCAGCCGTTGTATGTGCTGGAGTCAGGCCAGCCTTTTAATGATACCCGGTCTCATTTTGTGTCGGACCGGTATATTGAGAAAGCCAACTTTTTCCGTCTGGAGAATCTGAACGTAGGGTATACCTTACCGGTAAAAAATCAGTATCTGGAAAGTATGAACCTCTATTTTAATGTAAGTAATGCCTTTGTGCTTACCAGCTATAAGGGAATTGATCCGGAGGTCAGTATGGGGGGTATTGAGCCGGGGGGTCGATAATGAAAATATGTATCCCAAGACCCGTTCTTTTCAGGTGGGTGTTAAATTAAACTTTTAATTTCTTAGATGATGAAAAAATACTATATCCGTTTTTATGTATAGCTGTGGGGTTAACGTCGTGTGTTAATCTGGATGTCGATATCAAATCGGAACTGGTTCCGGAGAATTTCCCTACTACGGAGGAACAGTTTGTGGCTGCTTCCGGTGTGGTCTATACTGAATTTGCCAAGGGTTATACTGATAATTATTGGTTGCAGAGTGAACTGACTGCTGATGTAGGGGTTATTACTGCAAATGGCGGTAACTGGTTTGATGGGGGTATTTACCAGGATTTCCATTATCATGACTGGACGTATGCCCATAGTTACATTGAAAATACATGGAGCTGGTTGTACAAAACGATCAATTCCTGTAATAAGGTTTATTCCCTTCTGATTGATGCGGAAGACTCCGACAGTAAGCATACCACTATTGCTGAGCTGAGAACGATGCGTGCTTTTTGTTATTATCTGCTGATGGATAATTTCGGGGGTGTGCCTTTGGTGGTTGAGTTTGGGGAAGATCTGAAGCCGCGTAGTTCCCGTCAGGAGGTGTTTGACTATGTGGAAAAGGAGTTGAAGGAGGCTTTGCCGGACCTGCGTACGGTGAATGATGTCTCTACCTGGGGGCGGCCTACTCAACTGGCGGCTTATGCGATGCTGGCTAAACTTTACCTGAATGCCGAGGTGTTTACCGGTACATCCAAATATGATGAGGCGGTTGCAATGTGTGATGCGGTGATGGCCTTTGAAAACAGGGGTGAAACTACGCTGACGGACAGAAGCCAGTACCTGAACATGTTTGATTATGATAACGGCCCTGATTTTAAGGAATACCTGTTTGCTATTCCTTACGATGAAAACAGCCTGCAGTCTTTCCGTCCTTCCCGGTATGCTTTGTCTATTTACCATCCGGAAGCCTGGAATTTTAAGTTTACGGTAAGTAGCTGTATGCGTATACTCCTGGACTATTATGACCTCTATGAAGATGATACGGAGGATGTCCGTCTGGGTACTTTTCTGGTGGAGGAACAGTATATGTTGGATGGGGTGACTCCTATGACGGTGACTGCTACTAAAGTCCAGTTGGATAGCCGGTATGACGGGGAGGATAAAGAAGCTGTGGTGGACTATCATATCCGGATGACTAAAGAGATTGAATTCCGGGATATTGCCACTTTTGATACCGGAGATGATGTAGTGGGGCGTCTGGTGGGATACCGTTGTAATAAATATCCGGCCAGTACAACTCAGCCGGACCATTACCATAGTAATGATTTTCCTGTCCTTCGCTACGCGGATGTCCTGTTAATGAAAGCGGAGGCGATCCTGCGTGGGGCTGCTGCCACTCATGGGGATACTCCTCTGGCGCTGGTGAACCGGATCCGTGAACGGGTGGGTGCTAAAACATGGTCTGCTGTCACGTTGGACCAGTTCCTGGAAGAGCGTGGCCGTGAATTGGTGCTGGAGGCGTGGAGGAGAAATGACCTGATCCGGTTTGGTAAATTTGAAGATAGCTGGTTATTGAAGACTGATGCGGATGTCCGGAAACGTCTGTTCCCTATTCCTAAAACGAAAATGGATACTAATACGTTGCTGGAACAGAATCCGGGGTATTGATTCGGTTCTATCTATTGTATATATGGACAGGTGTGGGGGATTCTTCGCGCCTGTTTGGTTTGTATTCCTTGTTGATGGGTTGAGTGTCCCGGATTAAACTATTCTGTCTGCCGGCTGTTTTACGAATAAAACGGAATAGGTATGCGAAAGGTGCTGGGTCTTGTTTTGCCGGTGGGTATTTGTTTGTTAGTGGGTTTTGTTGCCAGCTATTTCCAGCGGGAATCTCTAGAGGAATGGTATCCGTTGTTGAATAAATCTCCTTTGACACCTCCCGGTAGTGTCTTTGCTGTTGCCTGGACTATATTATATATTTGTATGGGTATCTCTATCGGTCTGATCCTGAATTCGTATAGTCTTTATAAAACTTATTTTGTCCGTTTATTTGGTTTCCAGCTTCTTTTTAATTTTTCCTGGAGTATTTTGTTTTTTTATATTCAGAATCCGTTGCTGGGGGCTATTGATATTTTTCTTCTGGATCTGCTGGTGGTTTTATATATTGTCAGGTCGTATACTTTATTTAAGGCCAGTTCTCTGCTGTTTATCCCTTATTTCTTATGGTTGATGTTTGCGACTTGCCTGAATTTATATATTCTTTTCCATAATCCTGTATTTTAATTTCCGTCCGGGTTACCAGTGGTTATGGTGTACTTTACTTCTGTCATATTTGTCTTTGGCTGGTGTATTCCCTTTAGGATGGCCTACCGGAATAACGGCTAAGGGGAAGGATATGTTCCGGTAGCCGGGTATGTCTGACTACGGTTTCCGTACGATCTTCGTAAGGATATACGGCTGTCCATACGGCTCCTAAGTCCAATGCTTCTGCTGCCAGTAAGATATTCTGGGTTACGGCTGCGCAGTCTAAATACCAGTAGAAGGAACGTTCTGCATCTCCGCAAACCACTAATGCGTAGGGTACTTTGGAAAGCATGCCGGCAGTGGGTAATTCCTGTGCCATCCGGTCTAAGGTTTCCTGGTCATCAATGACAATAATCTCCCAGGGGCGGATGTCCCGTCCGGAGGGTGCTGCCATCCCGGCTTTAATCAGTGTCTGGATATCTTCTTTGGAGACTGGTTTTTCCGTAATAAAATCCCGGACGCTTTTCCGGTTGTGGATCACGGAGATTGCCGCTTTTCCTTCCGGAGATCCTGTTTCTTCCGTCCGGCTGTTCTTTGACCGGAATGCCTGGACCAGTACTGTAATCATCAATAACAGGCATGCAGCCTGATGCATTTTTTCCCGTTTATCTTTCATCTGTTATTCTTTTAGCTGCAAAGGTAGTATTAAATTCAGCATCCTATATCTATAGATCTGATGAAACGGATGCAGAAGAACGGGATTTATATAGGTTTCTTTCTCTATAGGGTAGTATAGAAGATACCTTAACAAGTATCCCCGAAAGGAACCTGTTAAGGTACTTCATCTTTCTTCACGCCAGCAGTTCCTTTTCAGGTAATCTGCTCTCAACATCACATATCTTTTATGTGGTATGGTGTCCTCCGGTTACTCCATACACTTCTGCAGTGGTGTAGCTGGATTCCTGGGAAGCCAGTAGTACATACACAGCGGCCAGTTCGACTGGTTGTCCGGATCTTTTTAACGGAGTGTTCAGTCCGAATTCCGGTAGTTTATCTTGCTGCTGTCCACCACTTACCTGTAAAGGGGTCCAGATGGGGCCCGGTGCCACACTGTTCACCCGTATGCCTTTATCTGCAATTTGTTTAGCTAATGCCCGGGTGAATGCAATAATTGCACTTTTGGTCCCGGCATAATCCAGCAGGTCCTTAGATGGCTGAAAAGCCTGAATGGATGATGTAGTAATGATGGTTGAGCCCGGAAGTAACAGTGGTAAGGCTTCTTTGACTACCCAGAACAGTGAAAATACATTCGTTTCGAAGGTTTCCCGGATCTGTTCGGTGGTAATATTCAGGATATCCGGTTGGGATACCTGTTTTCCTGCTACTAAAGCCATTATATCCAATCCGCCTAACTCCTGGTGGGTTTTTTCACCATTTCTTTACAAAACTCTTCATCTTTGAGGTCCCCGGGTATCAGGATGGCTTTCCGTCCTTCTGCCCAGATCAGTTCTGCTACTTCTTCAGCATCTTCCTGTTCGGAGGGCAGGTAGTTGATCGCTACGTCTGCTCCTTCTCTTGCGTAGGCAATGGCAGCTGCACGGCCGATACCGAAGTCTCCTCCTGTCACGAGTGCCTTGCGGTCTTCCAGCCGATTGTGTCCGATGTAGCTTTCTTCGCCACAGTCCGGTTTAGGATTCATATGTTCCTGTACTCCGGGTGGGTCCTGGTGTTGTTTCGGATATCCTCCTTCATGATATTGGCTCAGAGGATCCTGCATTTCATTATATTCTACTTTCTTCATGTGACTGGGACTTTAATTTTTACGGATTTCTTCTATGGAAGAAACCGGTTATTCATCATCACTTAAAATAATAGAAATAAACGTGTCGACGGAATCATCCAGATTATCGTAGGTTAATTCCTGATTGGCATGTTTTTCCCTGATCTTGTCTACTAATTTATCTTTGTAGTCTTTCAGTTTCTGTATATTTTTCTTTTTGAATAATTCACATCCCAAATATGTTAAAGCGGCTCCTGCGAGAGCTCCTACTATTAAATTCTTCATAGCTATATTCTTTTATTTTGTTTGGGTTAGAACACCTGGCTTTTCCTAATAGTTCAGGAAATAAATGTTTAATAGCTGTAAAATCTGCAAATCCGTTCCATAAGGGCCTGCATACGTTTAAGTCAGTTTTCTGTCAGTAACAAATTTAATACTGATACCTACAAATCTGACAGTGAAATCCGCTGGGAATGAATTCTTTTAAAGTGATAAAATCACTAATTATTTACTTAATTTTGATCACAATGGAAAAACACGAAGTACGGGTACTCGCCCGTTATGAGGCTGAGAATGCGACTCTCGGCGGTGATGCCACTATTGAAAATTTTGTAGCCGGTTATTCAGGTACAGGGTATGTAAACATCAACAACACAGGTACGATTACTTTTGATGTTACGATGGAAGAGGCTGGATTCTATTCCATCCAGATCGGGTATAACGGGATGTTTGGTGAAAAACGTCAGAACCTGTCTGTGAACGGGACTGGATTGGGAGAAGTGGCTTTTCCGGAAACCACTGAATTTACGCAGATAGAGGGGGCTAAGAAAGTTCGTTTGAATGCGGGTAGCAATACGGTGACTATCAGTAGTTCCTGGGGCTGGATGCTGGTGGACTATATTCAGATCGAAGATTATGTGGAGATTCCGTTCAACATTGATCCGGAGCTGGTGAATCCAAATGCATCGGATGAAGCCAAAAATCTGTACGAATTCCTGAAAGAGAATTTCCAGAAGAAAGTGATCTCGGGTGTGATGACGTTGGATTCTATGGTGGAACCTGAATGGTTATATGAAAATACCGGTAAATATCCTGCTATTTTAGGTCTGGACTTTATGCATAATGTAGGGAAGGATACGGAATGGTTTGTCAATGACCCGAACCGGGTGCACCAGGTAGCGGATGATGCGGAAGAGTATTATAACCGGAATGGTATTCCTGTGATCTGCTGGCACTGGAGGGATCCTTCCAAACAAACCAGTGCTTTCTACACGGAAGATACCAATTTTGATATTAATGTGATCTATGATACGACTTCGGATGGTTACAAAGAGATCATTTCTGACATTGATGTGATTGCTGCTGAGTTGAAACGTCTGACTGATAAGCATGTTCCTGTGCTGTGGAGACCTCTTCATGAAGCTGCCGGAGGTTAGTTCTGGTGGGGTGCTAAAGGCCCACAGCCTCTGAAAGACCTGTGGCATATTTTATATGAGCGTTTAGTGAATTATCACGGATTAAATAATCTGGTCTGGATCTGGACGGCGAATGCAGATGATGCTGCTATTAACTGGTATCCGGGTCATGATTATGTGGATTTGGTGGGTATTGATATTTATCCGCCGGCGGGTGACCATAATTCCCAGGTGACTGCTTTTGAAAAGTTGAAAGAGATTTTTGAAGGTCGTAAGATTCTGGCGTTAAGTGAGTGTGGATCTATTCCTGATCCGGATGAAATGATTGCGGACGGTGCTCTCTGGTCTTACTTTATGCCCTGGTATGGGGAACATACCATTCCGGGTGAAGGTACTCCTCATAATTCTGTTGAGTTCTGGAAGAAGATTATGCATCATGAATTAGTGATCACGTTGGATGAAATGCCGGCTCATCCCTGATCCGAAAATCCTTATCTGAAAAGATAAACTGTATAAAGGACTACCTGAAAGTTACTATAAGTGATTTTTCAGGTGGTCCTGTTATTTTTACCTTTCCTCTATTTTTTATGGTTGAATGGTCTGGTCTTTAGCGCATAAGGAATACTTTTTTGTATTGTTTCCTTTTTCCTGTGGGATGATAAAGTTCTATGCTTATAATATAGAGTCCGGTATGGAGGCGGCTGCCATTGGTGCCAGTGCCGTTCCAGATAAATGTTCCCTGTGTTCCTGCCAGTTCCTGGTTGAGGAGGATGGCCACTTTGCTGCCTGCCAGATTGTAAACCTCTCCCCTGAGGTTGTATCCGGGTTGGTCTAACTGGTAACTGATCCCATATGTCCCATTTTCCCGGAGGACCGGAGTTTCCAGATGGGTGGGTATTTCTTCTTCTTTGGCTTTATACTGGGAGTTGGCATAGCCCGGAGTTCCATAGCCGGTAGATGTGGCTGCGGATGTCCAGTTTTCCGGATCCTGGGTCTCGCCGTGCGGGTCCACTCTTTCCAGAGCTACTCCTTTTTTTATTTTTGATGGACGGGGCATGCCAGGTTGATGAATAACAGATCTCATCAATAATTGTGGAATCTGTTCCCTGAAACAGGACTAAGGTGGAGGTTGTATTGGCTAAAATGGGTAATTTGACTTCATAAATAGCTGATTCCGGTGCCATGGGATAGAAGGTAGTCACCTTTTCTTTGTTGGAGGTGAGGGCTATATATCCTTCTGCTTCCAGTACGTCTGTGATGGAGGACAATGGGTAAAAAGTCCCCAGGCTACCATCTGTCTTTCTCTTGTTAATATACAGATCCTGTAGGGAGATGTCTTTGCCGGAGCGGTTATATAATTCGATATATTCTTCTCCTCCTGCAAAGGGTTCGGGGAGTAATTCATTAAAGATAAGCTCTTTTTTCTGCAGAGGTGAAGTTGCTGTCGGTGTTCCCCCTGGATTTTCTCCGGGCCCGTTGTCTGCTGTCCGGGAGTTTTCTTTACCGGGTGTACCTCCTTTCGGATCTGTACTGAGATAGAGTTCGTCTCCGTCCCGTTCCCATGATTTTCCTGCTTTGGCTTTTGGATAATAGATCTCATCTATTAATTTGTCTGTGGGATCTTTCAGTTGCAATTGTTTTCCTGCATTGGCTAAGGCTGCGGGGAATTTGCTTAATGGCATGGCTATGCCTGTATCTTCTATATGGATCTCCCTGCCTTCCCGGTAGAGTATGACATATCTGTTGGGTGGGAGTTCTGCGGCTTCCAGCAAGGTAATTTTGTTGTCGTAAATAAATTGCCAGTCTTTGAGTGGGATTGCCTGGTCTGTAGTGTTGTAGAGTTCTACGTATTCTGTTTCCGGCAATTCTGTGAGTCCTTTGGGGTTTGCCATGATCTCGTTGATTCGTAGGGCTTTCTCCGGATAAACCGGGTCCGGGATATCTGTTCCCGGTGGTTGTTCTTCGTTACCGCCTTGTGTCAGGGTAATATCCCAGAAATCTTCCGGCATCGTATTTCCTTGTTCGTCTTTTACCTGTTTCCAGGAGATCCGGTAATTCTGTTCCGGTGTCATTTCTGCCGGGAAACGGGTATGGACGATGGAATGCAGGGCTCCATATCCTTTCCGGATTGCATCTCCTATACTGGAAATATGGAAAACAGCTTCGGAAATATTTACGGGCCGGTCAAAAATGAATGTTATTTCTAACAGGGAAGGAATTTCCATATCGGTCAGTTCCGGAAGTTCTTTTTCTTCCGGATCTTCCGGGTCTATTTCTTCTATATCCGGAAAGTCTGCCAGATAGGGATAGATATGGAGCTGGTCAAAATAATAGGTGTTGATCCGTGCTTTTACGTACCGGCAGTAGAGGTTTAGCTGTCCGCCCGGGCGAACTCCTTGTATGGCTTTGGTATAAGTCCCTTCCATTGCGTATCCGGATTCTCCGGTTCTCCGGGTATGGAGGGTCCAGGTTTTATTCGCTTCTAAGGTCAGCCGGATATGGACGAATGGGTATGGTTCATCTAAGAGCCCTTTCCGTCTGGCAATTAACAGGGTTTGTTTAGTGCCTTCGATGGAATAAAAGGAGATTTGTTTATCGTTGTTTCCTACCTGAATGAAATAAGCGGTCAGGGAACTGTTCTCTCCGGAGGCATAGGCATAGATCCGCAGGTTATTTTGTTGGGTGGAGGAAAAGTCCAGTTTCAGGCTTATATCCCATGTCATATTTTCCGCATATTCTATGGGTAAATAAATGAATGTTTTTCCTGCTTCGTTTGCCGGGGATGTAAACTGGAGTTGGTTTTGTGAGTTGATAAAGAAACTGTTGGTTTCTCCCTGCCAGGGATTTTGTGAAGTGATTTCGGGACCAGTGAAGGTTTCATGTACCTGTGTGAAGGCATACAACGGGCAAAATGCCCATACTAATAGCATGATTTGTTTCATAGTTAACGGGTTATATGGTTATTTTATCTATCTTTGCACTCCATTTTGCTTGGAATAGTGCGTATCCCTCTGATGGTGAATCGCAAAGTTAAAACATTTATTGATATTACAAATTTAATTTGTGCTCAAAATGAAAGTAGCAATTGTAGGTGTGAGTGGAGCGGTTGGACAAGAGTTCCTTCGCGTACTTGACGAGAGAAATTTCTCGTTGGATGAGCTCGTTCTTTTTGGTTCATCCCGTAGTGCCGGAAGTGTTTATACTTTCAGAGATAAACAGTACACCGTAAAGGAGCTGAAACACAACGACGATTTTAAGGGAATTGATGTTGCTTTTGTTTCGGCGGGTGGAGGTACTTCTGTTGAATTCGCAGAGACTATTACTAAACATGGTGCTGTTATGATCGATAATTCCAGTGCTTTCCGTATGGATGATGATGTGCCTCTGGTCGTTCCTGAGGTCAATCCGGAAGATGCTCTGAGCCGTCCGCGCGGTATTATTGCGAATCCGAACTGTACGACTATCCAGATGGTGGTTGCCCTGAAAGTCATTGAACAGCTTTCTCATATAAAACGTGTACATGTTTCTACGTATCAGGCTGCCAGTGGTGCCGGTGCAACGGCTATGGCTGAACTGGTGAAGCAATATGAACAACTTCTGAAAGAGGAAGAACCTACTGTTGAAAAATTTGCTTATCAGTTAGCCTATAATTTAATCCCTCAGGTGGATGTGTTTACGGATAATGGATATACAAAGGAGGAATTGAAAATGTATAATGAAACCCGTAAGATCATGCATTCGGATATTGAGGTCAGTGCTACCTGTGTGCGTGTTCCTGTGATCCGTGCACATAGTGAGGCGACCTGGGTGGAAACAGAACGTCCGCTTTCTGTAGAAGAGGTTAAGGAGGCATTTGCCAAAGCAGAGGGTATTGTATTGCAGGATGATCCGGCAAACAAGGACTATCCTATGCCTTTGTTTGTTGCTGATAAGGATCCTGTGTATGTAGGCCGTATTCGTAAAGATATTTCTAATCCGAATGGCTTAACTTTCTGGACTGTAAGTGACCAGATCAAGAAGGGGGCGGCTTTGAATGCTGTTCAGATCGCTGAATACTTGATTAAAGTAAAGAATATAGGTTAAGTCTCCGGGTTAATTCCCGGTAAAATTACAGGAAGGGCTTGTCTGAAAATGACAGGCTCTTTTTCATTAGATTCTATTGATTTTATACCTTTGTCCAAAAACAGAACAAATGTTTACGGTTATCGGAATTATGTTTGTAGGGGTTGCGGTAGGATATGTATTAAGGCATCTCTCTTTTCTGCAGTTTATCGGAAAGCCTATTTCTTATACTATTTACCTGTTACTTTTCCTGTTGGGTATTTCTGTGGGGCATAATGATGCCATTATCCGGAGCCTGTCTACGTTGGGCTTTCAGGCTTTTTTGCTTGCTCTGGCTGCTACTACCGGTAGTGTGCTGGCTGCCTGGGTTGTATACCGTTTCTTTTTCAGGGAGGATGGGAAATGAAAGGTAGTCTGGTCGTTGTCGGTTTTTTGTCATGGGCTGCCTGTCGGGGTGGAGTGGTTTTCTTCCGGGGGCCTTGCTGGAGAATGATTTTACTATATATGTGCTCTATCTGCTGATGTTCCAGGTGGGGATCAGTATCGGTTCTGATAAAAAGCTGAAAGAGATTTTCCGTACTATTCGTCCCAAATTGTTACTGGTGCCTTTAGCTACCATTACGGGTACGTTGATTGCTTCTGCACTGGTCAGTCTGGTGATCACTACATGGAGTGTGTATGACTGTCTGGCGGTGGGCAGTGGATTTGCTTATTATTCTCTTTCTTCTATTCTGATTATGGAGTTTAAAGAACCTTCCCTGGGTGCGCAGATGGCTGCTGAGTTGGGAACGGTTGCCCTGATTGCTAATATTATCCGGGAGATCTTTGCTTTGCTGGGTGCTCCTTTATTTGTCCGGTATTTTGGCAAACTGGCTCCGATCTGTGCAGGTGGAGCTACTACGATGGATACTACTCTTCCTGTTATTACCCGTTATTCAGGGAAGGATATGGTTTTTATTGCCATTCTGCATGGTATTTTAGTGGATCTTTCCGTTCCTTTTTTTGTCTCGTTTTTCTGTTCTCTTTAATATTCCCGGGTATACTATAGCTGTTGCCTTTTTCAACAGGCTGCATGGTTCCGGAAAAAGGGTGCACCCTTTTCAGCAAACGGGTGCGTCTTTTTGCGGAGAATGGCGCACCTGTTTTTATCCGGTGCCGGCAGGAATGAACGGGAGAGCGGATGAAAAATAAAGATTTCCCGAATAAGGTGTAAATACCGTGTAGATAAAGGGATAGACAGAGGGGAAAATATAATTTACCTATTGATGAAATATTTCTTTAATCGTTTGCGTGATATGGGTATTTACCATACCTTTGTGAGTGGATTTAAAAGGTCTGATGGTAAAACCCGGAATTTATAAAAACAATTAGATAACTTAAACTATTAATCTTATGTGGTTACTTAATTCTTCTATCGGGAAGAAGCTGATAATGAGTATATCAGGTCTCTTCCTTGTTTTGTTTCTACTGTTTCACATGTCGATGAACCTGGCGGCAGTATTTTCAGAAGAAGCTTACAACATTATCTGTTCCCTGTTGGGGTTGAACTGGTATGCGTTGCTTGCGACTCTGGTATTGGCAGCCGGATTTATTATTCACATTGTGTATTCCATCATCCTTACTTTGGAAAACCGTAAGGCTCGTGGTAACGACCGGTATGCAGTAAATGTTAAACCGAAACAGGTGGAGTGGGCTTCCCAGAATATGCTTGTTCTTGGTTTTATTGTGTTAGGCCTTTTAGTGTTACATGGCAGTCAGTTCTGGTACAAGATGATGTTCGCTGAGATTATGGGATATCATGAAGTGACCTTAGGCTCTGCTGTCGTATCCCCTCAGGATGGTGCTGCATTTATTAATTACTACTTCAGTAATATTGTAAATGTGATCCTTTATCTGATATGGTATGTCGCTTTGTGGTTTCACCTGACTCATGGTTTCTGGAGTGCGATCCATACAATTGGCTGGAATAACCAGATCTGGTTTAATCGTTGGAAAATGATTTCCAATATCCTTGCTACTGTAATCTGCTTAGGATTTGCATTTGTAACTATTGCATTCTATATCAAGAATCTTTAACCGGGATTCTTATTCTTAATCAAGGTGTAATCAATCATTGAAATTAAATTATTATGACTCAGATAAATTCAAAAATCCCTCAGGGCCCGTTGGCTGAGAAGTGGACAAACTATAAAGCTCATCAAAAGTTAGTGAATCCCGCTAACAAACGTCGTCTGGATGTGATCGTAGTAGGTACAGGCCTGGCTGGAGCATCTGCTGCTGCTTCCCTGGCTGAAATGGGATTCAACGTATTGAACTTCTGTATCCAGGATTCTCCCCGCCGTGCTCACTCGATTGCTGCACAGGGAGGTATTAATGCTGCAAAGAATTATCAGAATGACGGTGACTCTGTATATCGTCTGTTTTATGATACGATCAAAGGGGGAGACTACCGTGCCCGTGAAGCGAATGTCTATCGTCTGGCGGAAGTTTCTAACAGTATTATTGACCAGTGTGTGGCTCAGGGTGTCCCTTTTGCCCGTGAATATGGTGGTTTATTAGATAACCGTTCTTTTGGTGGTGTTCAGGTATCCCGTACTTTCTATGCCCGTGGCCAGACCGGTCAGCAGCTGTTGTTAGGTGCTTATTCAGCCCTGAGCCGCCAGATCGGATTGGGTAAGGTGAAAATGTACACCCGTTATGAAATGCTGAATGTGGTGATCATAGACGGACGTGCACGTGGTATTATTGCCCGTAACCTGGTTACCGGTAAAATCGAACGTTTTTCTGCTCACGCAGTCGTTATCGGTACTGGTGGATATGCGAATGCATTTTTCCTGTCTACCAATGCGATGGCATCCAATGGTTCTGCTGCCTGGCAGTGCTACAAAAAAGGTGCCTGGTTCGCTAACCCCTGTATGGCGCAGATCCACCCGACCTGTATACCGGTGCATGGAGAATTCCAGTCTAAACTAACGTTGATGTCTGAATCCCTTCGTAATGATGGCCGTATCTGGGTGCCTAAAAAACTGGAGGATGCCAAAGCGATCCGTGAAGGTAAACTGAAGCCTACGCAGATCAAAGAGGAAGACCGTGACTATTATCTGGAACGCCGTTATCCTGCTTTTGGAAACTTAGTGCCTCGTGATGTGGCTTCCCGTGCTGCTAAAGAACGTTGTGATGCGGGCTTTGGCGTAGGAAATACCGGTTTGGCGGTGTATCTGGATTTCTCTGATGCTATCAACCGTTTAGGTAAACATGTGGTAGAACAGCGTTATGGAAACCTGTTCCAGATGTATGAAAAAATTGTAGATGATAATCCATATGAAACTCCCATGATGATCTTCCCGGCTCTTCACTACACGATGGGTGGTATCTGGGTCGATTATGAATTGATGACTTCTGTTCCCGGCCTGTTTGCGATCGGGGAGGCTAATTTCTCTGACCACGGTGCGAACCGTTTAGGTGCTTCTGCGTTGATGCAGGGTCTTGCTGACGGGTATTTCGTATTACCGTATACCATCCAGAATTATCTGGCGGATCAGATCCGTGTTCCTCGGTTCAGTACTGATCTTCCTGAGTTTGCTGAGGCGGAAAAAAGTATTAAGGATCGTATTGCTAAATTAATGGGTATTAAAGGTAAGCGTTCTGTGGATAGTATTCATAAAGAATTAGGTCACATTATGTGGGACTTTGTAGGTATGGGACGTAATGCTGAAGGATTGAAAAAAGCGATCGCTGACATTAAGGCTTTGAAAAAGGAGTTCTGGAGTAATGTTCGTATACCTGGTGCCGGCGATGACCTGAATGTCGAACTTGAAAAAGCTTTGCGTTTAGCTGACTTTATTGAGATCAGTGAACTGATGGCACGTGATGCGTTGAATCGTGAAGAGTCCTGTGGCGGACACTTCCGTGAAGAATATCAGACTCCTGAGGGAGAGGCGCTTCGCCAGGATGATAAATTCTCGTATGTTTCCTGCTGGGAATATCAGGGGGAAGATAAAGATCCTGTGTTATTGAAAGAACCTCTTGATTATGAATTCATCGTTCGTCAACAACGTAACTATAAGAGCTAACTAATTTTTAAGTAGATAGTAGTGAGTAGAGGATAGTGAGTAGGAGAAAGGCTGAAAACTATTAATAACTTCCAACTACATAAATAAAGGAATCATTATGGATAAAAATATAAATATCACACTAAAGGTTTGGCGTCAGAAAGGTCCGAAAGAGAAAGGGGCTTTCGAAACTTACCAGTTAAAAGACATTTCCCAGGGTAGTTCTTTCCTGGAAATGCTTGATATACTAAATGAGCAGTTGGTTAATGGGGGAAAAGAGCCTGTTGTTTTTGATCATGATTGTCGCGAAGGTATTTGTGGCATGTGTTCATTATATATTAACGGTCATGCTCATGGACCGGATGAAAGTATTACTACCTGTCAGTTGCATATGCGTAAGTTTGACGATGGGGCTACCATTACCATTGAACCCTGGCGTTCAGCTGGTTTTCCTGTCATCCGTGACCTGATGGTAGACCGTGGTGCCTATGACAAGATCATGCAGGCCGGTGGTTTCATATCAGTCAATACCGGTGGTATTCCTGACGGAAATGCGATTCCTATTCCTAAGAAGGATGCGGATTTAGCTATGGATGCTGCTGCCTGTATCGGCTGTGGTGCCTGTGCTGCTGCCTGTAAGAATGGTTCAGCTATGCTTTTCGTATCTGCTAAAGTAAGCCAGTTGGCTTTACTTCCACAGGGAAAAGTGGAAGCTGCCCGTCGTGCTAAGGCTATGGTTGCTAAAATGGATGAGTTAGGTTTCGGTAATTGTACGAATACGCGTGCCTGTGAGGCGGAATGTCCGAAAGATATTTCTATCAGCAATATTGCCCGTCTGAACCGTGAATTTATCAAAGCTAAATTGCAGGATTGATCTTTGAAAAGATAATTAAGATAAAACTTCCCCCTTCCTGTAAGGCGGGAAGTTTTTTTATGGGTGGATCCTTGCTGCAGATTGTATAAGAAATCTCTTAATTTTAACATATTTACTGTGGAATGAGATAATTGGTATCTGTTATTAGTGTTTCTTATATCTTTTGAAATATTATTTAGCATTTTATATTTGGCAGTAATCTTAAAAGGCTTATTTTTGTACTGTGGTTTTTTTATAATAATATTAGATTTAAGATTAACAAAGTTTGGTTAGGGGTTGTCGTGAGACAACCTTTAATTTTTTATATAGGTCTATTGGTGTCTATAAAAAATACTTCTACTATTCAGCTACTTTTTTTGTCGGGAACTCTCCTGCGTTTGTCGGGGAAAAGGCTTTAATTGTGTCTTTTTCATTGCTATATTACATGAACTCCTTTACTTTTACTAAAAATTTAAATTATTGCGACTATGAACGACTTTAAACATTTTCATCCGACATGGCATCATACTTTGAATGTGGTTGTGGTTTCTCTCGCTTTTATTATCGTGGGTGTTTTATGAATTTTGCGTAATCTGGGGATGATCGATCCTGCACTTTTTACTATTATCGTTTCCTGGCAGATGTTACTGATCCTTTGGGGAGTGGTTCAACTCATTAAACAGCATTATATAGGGGGGTGACTTTACTTATTACAGGTGGTTATTTTTTATTGCCGCAGGTAACGGATATCAATCAGGAATGGATCCATACATTCTGGCCTGGTATTTTTATTCTGGTGGGATTATTGATTTTATTTAAAAAAAGAAGATACCGGCCTCATTGGAAGAATAAATACAAAGGAAAAGAACGTCTGGAAGAATGTGTGACGGTAGACGGGTTTATTAACTCGGAGGTTTCTTTTGGAGGTGTTCATCAAATCGTACTGGACCCGGTTTTTAAAGGTGCAAAGATTAACAATTCTTTTGGATCCACTGTGTTGGATCTGAGGAAGACAACTTTAGAGGCTTCTGAGACTTATATAGACATGGAGTGTTCTTTTGGATCGATTGAATTATTAATTCCCTCTCATTGGAATGTAATAGTGGAAACAGATACTTCTTTTAGCGGAGTCAGTGATAAACGGCGTAGTCCTATGGATAACCAGATTGATTTTGATCATAAATTAATTATTCGCGGAGACATCTCCTTTAGTGGATTGGAAATAAAAAGCTAAGTATGCAGTCACATCCTTTTACCCATTCTATGGTCAGGAAAATAGGTGTAGGTTTACTTATTTTAGTGGCTGTTATCATACACTGCAGTTTGCTGCTGTTTTATGAAAGTGCCTCTCTTTATGTGGCATTTGCCGACAGTCTGATTTCTGTAGGTTTATGGTGTGGGGCAGCTTATATAAGTTGGTATATGGTGGAATATACAAAGGTATGGTCTGCGCGGTTAGTGATTGCACTGGGCGTCCAAATCCTTTGGGCCAGTATGCTCTTTTTCCTGTTTGTATGACAGGATTAGAGAGTCCGGAAGATTTTTATCTTTCTTTACCCATACGCTTGTTGGCTGGATTATTAGCCTGGATTGCGTTAACCCAATGGTATGGTCAGTTAGGAGAGCGGCAGGAGGCTATTGTGGAAATAACAGAGGAAGAAGAAGCTTTCCCTGCTCCGGAAGAGAATGTCCTGGAGCGTATTTCCGTGAAGGATGGCACCCGGATCCATATTATCCATCCGGATGAACTGTTATATGTACAGGCGTGTGGTGATTATGTGAATTTGTTTACGGAGAAAGGCCAATATGTGAAGGAGCAAACCATGAAATATATGGCTGTTCATCTGCCTCCTTGTTTTGTTCGTATTCATCGTTCCTGTATTGTGAATGTAGAATATATTTTACGTATAGAGTTATTCGGCAAAGAGAGTTATCATGTCCGTTTAAAGAATGGTACCAGCCTGCGTGCGAGTGTTGCAGGGTATAAGTTATTAAAGCAACATTTGAATTTGTAATGAAATAGCTGAATATAGTCTGTTCTGGTTTATTTTTATTCCGGGATTGTTTTAAGTGGATGCCGGGGATGGAGCATCATCCCCGGTTTTCCCGGGTGGTCCGGTACATGTATTTTAAGAATGAAGCGCTTCTATGGCT
The DNA here is from genome assembly GCA_021201295.1 of Tannerellaceae bacterium. Taxonomy (GTDB): domain Bacteria; phylum Bacteroidota; class Bacteroidia; order Bacteroidales; family Tannerellaceae; genus UBA4116. Next base: position 37,058 of record JAJQFE010000012.1, read on the forward strand.
TTTTGAAGAGCATCATGGATATTACTACAGATATTTTCGCTACTGATCTTTTCTTCAAATCCGGAAGTAGTCAATACTGTATGTACTTTTTTATTTACACCTGAGAGGATCAGGCGGATATGTTCTCCCTGTGAAAGACGCAGCAGGCTTTCCAGGTTATGAAGTCCGGCTGAGTCCATAAACGGAACTTTACGCATACGGATAATTCTTACTTTTGGTTTATCACCCAATGACTTCATCACTCCGTCGAACTTATTGGCTACACCAAAGAAGAAAGGACCGTCTATTTCATATACTTCTACTCATTTAGGAATCACAAGTACCTCATCATCATGGTGAATCTCTCCTTCATCTGATAAGTCAATCCGTCCGGTGGCAACAGAGACATGGGTCGTTTGTGTGACCCGGTGCATAAACAGGAACATGGCGATTAACAATCCTATTTCAATTGCAATCGTCAGGTCAAAGATGACTGTCAGGAAAAAAGTCACTAAGAGTACATAGACATCACTTTTCGGATTTTTCAGTAATGACCGGAAGTTACGCCATTCGCTCATATTATAGGAAACTATGATCAGTACTCCTGTTAAGCACGCCATGGGGATATGTTTGGTTAGTGGGCCCAGAAAAAGGAGGATCAGTAGTAGTACGATTGCATGTATGATCCCGGCTACCGGGGTACGGCCACCGTTGTTGATATTGGTCATGGTACGGGCAATCGCGCCTGTCACCGGTATACCACCGAAAATGGGTACCACTATATTGGCGGCTCCCTGTGCTATTAATTCCGTATTTGAGTCATGGCTATCTCCTGTTACCCCATCTGCAACAGTTGCGGAAAGGAGGGATTCAATCGCTCCTAACATGGCAATTGTAAAAGCGGAGGGTAGTAGTAGGTTAATGGTTTCCATATTGACTGAGATCCCTTCCGGCTGGGGAAGGGAGGCATTAATGATGAACCGGTCTCCGATGGTTTCAATAGAATCAATCCCTAAAAAATGACGCATCAGGTAGACTACTATGGTCATCAGGATGATGGCAACTAAAGAACCGGGTATCTTTTTAGAGAATTTAGGTGTTGTCGTGATGATCAGGATACTTGCTATACCGATCAGGAAAGCCCATAGGTTTGCTGTCTGGATATTTTGTGCATATATGATCCATTTAGAGATAAAATCGGCAGGTACCCGTTCAATAGTAAGTCCGAACAGATCTTTCATTTGAGTGGTAAAGATAGTCAGGGCAATGCCACTGGTGAAGCCTACCACAATAGGGTAAGGTATAAATTTAATGATTGATCCTATTTTAAGTGCTCCCATAATTACCAGCATAATTCCGGCCATAACTGTGGCAATCGCTAACCCTTCTATCCCAAAATTTTGGATGATGCCGTATACAATGACGATAAAGGCTCCTGTGGGGCCTCCGATCTGTACATTACTACCTCCTAAAAAGGAGACCATAAATCCACCGATAATAGCTGTGATAAGCCCTTTTTCCGGACTTACTCCGGAAGCTATTCCAAAGGCGATTGCTAAAGGGAGTGCTACAATTCCAACAATAATACCAGCCATGAGATCACTCAGGAATTTCTCACGGGAATAGTTTTTCAACGCGGTTAGCAGTTTGGGTTAAAAATCAATTTTGCCTTTCATTTTGCTGTTTTTATAAAAATTGTTGCAAATTTACATATATATTAAATATTTAGTGGTACTAATTTCTGATTTATTTTCTTTTTCTCTATACTTTATGTAGTTATATAGACAAAATTTATTGATTTATAAATAAATTTAAACTAATTTCGGACAAATTGTATCAGAACAAATCCTTACATTTGAACTATAAATAATTAATCAACTTATTACTTATAGAAGAAATAATTAGCATCATGGAAAAAAGTATTAAAGGTACCCGTACGGAACAAAATCTACTTAAATCGTTTGCCGGTGAGTCACAGGCAAGAAGTCGCTACACTTTTTTTGCCAGTGTAGCCAAAAAAGAGGGATATGAACAGATTGCCGGTGTTTTTATGGAAACTGCTGAGCAGGAAAAAGAACATGCCAAATGTTTTTTTAAATTTCTGGAAGGTGGTATGGTGGAAATTACTGCTTCTTTTCCGGCAGGAAAGATCAGTACTACGTTAGAAAACCTGGCTGCTGCTGCGGACGGAGAAAATGAAGAATGGGCAGAGTTATATCCTGAATTTGCTGATATTGCTGCTGAAGAAGGTTTTCCGGTGATTGCCGCGGCTTTCCGTTCTATTGCCAAAGTAGAGGCGGAGCATGAAAAACGTTACCGGAAATTGCTGGCTAATATTGAAGATGGAACAGTCTTTAAGAAAGAGGAGCCTATTAAATGGCAATGCCGTAATTGTGGCTATGTGCATGAGGGAGAAGGAGCACCTGAAAAGTGTCCGGCTTGTATCCATCCACAGGCCTATTTTGAACCTATGAAAGAAAATTATTGATATCATTTATGTAGATAGTGATTACCGGAGAGAACTTATGATAGTATAGGTTCTCTCTTTTTATTTTTGAGGACTTGCATTTCTGTTTCCTGGTTTTTAGCCTGTGCTGCTTTCTATTTTTCCGGTGCAGGTGGATAATCCAGGGTATAATGTAAGCCCCGGCTTTCTTTCCGTTCAATTGCCTGCCGCATGATCAGGTAGCCTACGTTTACCATATTCCGTAATTCACAGATATCTTTTGAAGCTACGGAACGTTTGAATAAACTTTCCGTTTCTTCGTAAATAATATCCAGTCTGTCCCAGGCACGTTTAAGACGAAGGTCTGAACGAACAATTCCTACGTAGGTACTCATGATCTGACCTGCTTCTTTTACGCTTTGAGTGATCAATACCATTTCCTCCGGTGAACGGGTCCCTTCATCATTCCAGGCAGGAATGTTTTCCTGATACTCAAAATTATCCATTACCTTTAAACTATGTTTTGCTGCTGCATCTGCATAAACTACTGCTTCGATCAGGGAGTTGGAGGCTAACCGGTTTCCTCCGTGTAAACCTGTGCAGGAACATTCTCCTACGGCATACAGCCGGTTGATAGAGGAACGTGCATCCTGATCTACCAGAATCCCTCCGCACAGATAATGTGCTGCAGGGGCTACCGGTATATAGTCCCGGGTAATATCAATGCCCATTTCCAGGCATTTTTTATAAATGTTTGGGAAATGCTTTTTTGTTTCTTCCGAATCTTTATGGGTGATATCTAAATAGACATGGTCGTCTCCCCGGTTTTTCATCTCGTTGTCAATTGCCCTGGCCACAATATCTCTTGGGGCTAACGAAAGGCGACTATCGTATTTTTGCATAAACTCTTTGCCGTCTAACGTACGCAATACGGCTCCATAGCCCCGCATAGCTTCTGTGATGAGAAAAGAAGGCCGGTCGCCCAGATTATAGAGTGCTGTCGGATGAAATTGAACAAATTCCATATCTTTTACTGTCCCTTTAGCCCGGTATACCATGGCTATTCCATCTCCTGTGGCCACTAATGGATTGGTTGTGGTCTGGTATACGGCTCCTATTCCTCCGGTTGCCATCAGGGTGATCCTGGACAGGAAGGTATCAATCCTGCCTGTATTCAGATCCATAATATAGGCACCAAAACATTCAATGTCCGGTGTCTGGCGGGTGACGGTCACTCCTAAATGGTGTTGTGTGAGGATTTCAATAGCGAAGTGATTCTCAAACACTGTAATATTCGGATGTTTCTGGACAGCCTGGATCAGGCTATCCTGTATTTCTGCACCGGTGTTATCTTTATGATGAAGAATACGGAATTCGGAATGTCCGCCTTCTTTGTGTAAGTCAAAGTTTCCGGTTTCATCTTTATCGAAATCTACTCCCCAACTGATCAATTCATTGATCTGTTCCGGAGCTTCCCGTACCACTTTCTCTACGGCTTTCCGGTCACTTAACCAATCCCCGGCTATCAGGGTGTCCTGGATATGTTTTTCGAAATTATCAACGATCAGGTTGGTTACGGATGCGATCCCTCCCTGGGCAAAATAGGTATTCGCTTCTTCCAGATTGGTTTTGCAAACCAGGGCTACTGAACCTTTTTTGGCTACTTTCAGCGCAAAACTCATTCCGGCAATTCCGGAACCTATGATCAGAAAATCAAATCGCTTTACCATATTTTTATTGTTTTGACAGGCAAAGTTAGGAATTAACTTATTTAATCCGGTGTTTCTTTCCGGCTTTTGTTCATATAAAAAGTGAAAAGAAAGAATACAGAGAAATGGCATCCGGGGAAAAGTGGATTTTTATCCTTTTTCCGGATGCCATTGCATACTTGAAACAGATGGATTCTCTTTATAGAGGGATTTTTATTTTCTGTCCGGGCCGGATCAAATCAGGATCTTTTATTATATCCTGGTTGGCTGCATAGATTTTATTCCATGTCATTCCCGGATATTGTAAGGCAATTTTACTTAGGTTATCTCCGGGTTTTACTTCGTATATTTCTTCTTTACCGGGTATCTCTTCTATATCTAAGATCAGGTCTCCTGAACGCATATCCGGATCTGCCTGTTGATACAATTGCCATAAATAATCTTTCACTGTTTTAGTGGCTTGCCCTTTTACATACAGTACATTCTTCTCTTCTTTAACAGAAAGATTTTTGACTCCGGAGCCTTCTGCATATTCCAGTAATCTGCCGTATTTATCCTGCAAGCTCATTACTCTATCTCTAATTGGTTGATCACTCTTTTTGATCCTGCTTCATTTGCGATCTGCATCACTCTTTCCAGGTCTGTTCTTTTCACCTTACCTGTCAGAGTCACTTCGCCGTCAGAAACCATCACATGCACATCATTATAGCCGTCATTAGATAAATTAGATGAGATCTCTTCTATTAATATATGGTCCGGATTGGTTGGCAATGCCAGTACCGGAGCGGGTGCATTTACCATGATATTGTTGGTTACTGACTTAATATGTTGAACGGATTGTGTAGCTCTTTCCGCATCCAGTTTCATCTCTTCCGAATCCACATAACCGGTCAGGGTAACTACTCCGTGGTGCACAGAAGCAGTAGCTCCCGGATAAGCCATTAATACTGCGTTTACCTCTTTCTGTAAATTTGCATCGCTTGGGCGGCAGGCATAAAATGAAGTAAAGGCAAGTAAAGCACACAAATAAATGAAGACGATTCTTTTCATACTTTCTTTTTATTTAAATTTGTTTATATACCGTGTATGTAGAACATAAGTGGTGAAAAGGTTGTTCATTCAAGCAGAGTTTTTTCCGGAGGCTTGTCGCATTCCGGACTTAACATTACTTTTGATGTTCTGAATGGTATGTTATATGTTGCAATAACTATCCGGCAATCATGAATAAAAGTATTCTTCGTCTGGCTATACCTAATATTATAACTAATATTACTGTTCCTTTACTCGGTATGGTTGATACGTCTATTGTCGGGCATCTGGATTCTCCCCTTTATATAGGGGCAATCGCGATTGGTACTATGATCTTTAATTTTGTATACTGGAATTTTACCTTTCTGCGGATGGGAACCAGTGGATTTACTTCCCAGGCCTTTGGGGCAGAGGATAAACAGGAGCAGGTAACTATCTTATACCGTTCCCTTATGGTTGCTTTTTCTATTGCTTTCCTACTCCTTGTTTTCCAACTTCTTTTTTTGCATATTGCCTTTTATTTTGTGGATGCCGGGCCGGAAATGAAGCAGTATGTCACTATGTATTATTCTATTTATATCTGGGCAGCACCTGCCGTGTTAGGCATGTTTGCTTTATCCGGCTGGTTTATCGGGATGCAGGATGCCAAAACACCTATGTATATTTCTATTTTTACTAATCTGGTGAATATAGGATTCAGTCTTTTCCTGGTATATGGGTTAAAGATGAAGGTAGAAGGGGTTGCACTGGGTTCTCTTCTGTCCCAGTGGATTGCATTTGCTCTGGCTCTTTTTATCTGGAACAGGAAATATGGTTATTTAAAATCCTATGTGTCTTTTGCAGATGTACGGAAGATTGTTGCTTTTAAACCTTTTTTCAAAGTTAATAGCGATATTTTTCTCCGCAGTCTCTCCCTGGTACTGGTTACTACTTTCTTTACATCTGCGTCGGCAAAGAACGGGGAGATTATTTTAGCGGTTAATAGTCTTCTGATGCAGTTATTTATTTTATTTTCTTATATAATGGATGGATTTGCTTTTGCCGCAGAGGCTCTGACCGGAAAATATGTAGGTGCCAAAAGGGGTGACCAGTTGCGGATCTTTATCCGTCAACTATTTCTTTGGGGTGGTGGTTTGACTGCTTTTTTACGATCCTGTATGCTCTTTTCTCAAAAGATATTTTATCTCTGCTTACTGATAAGCCGGTAATCCTGTCGGCTTCAGCAAGTTATTATATCTGGGCCATTCTTTTTCCTGTAGCTGGTTTTGCCGCTTTTTTGTGGGATGGTATATTTATAGGAATGACTGCTTCCCGGCAGATGAGAAATTCTATGTTTGTTGCGGTCGGCTTTTTCTTTATTCTTTACTTTATACTTTCTCCGGTGTTAGGAAATAATGGGCTCTGGCTTGCTTTTATCTCTTATCTGGCTATGAGAGGTCTTGTCCAGACATTTCTGTTTGGTCATATAAAAAAGCAATTGGGTATGTAATTAATATATATGTAATGTCTTTTTAACTAACTCTATTTCTTCCGGATTACCTGTGTTTTTTCCTGCTGTGTCTGACAATTTTATGGCGTATTGGTAGAGATTTTTTTCCATTCATTTTTACTTCTGTAAGTTTTATTACCATGTTAATAGGAGTAGTACCTACATTATTGGTAAAATAGGTTCCTATTCCGTATGCGTCATGGATCCTGCCCACCACGTATTTTTTAATTTCTTTTACCTGTTCCATATTTAACGAATCACTGTACACAATCGTTTTAGATAAAGGGTCGATCCGGTTTTCTTTATAGAAACGAATGATCTGATCTGTAAATTCTAACGGGTCTCCACTATCCCAGCGAACTTCGTCAAATAATTTAGCTTGCTTTAAACTGAAATTTTGAAGAAATGTATTAGTGGTATATGTATCCGTCAACGTAATACCCAAACTTCCCTGATACACTTCTACCCAGGCTTCTAAGGCTTTCATATTGGCAGAACGGTAACCAAAAATAGAACCATGATACATAAACCATTCATGAGGCATAGTTCCTATCGGTATGGTGTCATATTTCATAGCCAGATAGATATTGCTTGTTCCTTTAAAGTATTCACCCGAATGCTTTTGGAGACAATCGATTACTTTTTCCTGCACTTCAAAAGAAAAACGTCTCCGGGTTCCAAAATCTGAATGATCGGCTTTCAATGCCTTAAGTTCCAACGCTTTTTGAACGGCTTTTGCTTCAGTTTCCTTAGGAGAAATGCCCATCATTTTGAAATAAAGCTCGGAAATAAGTGCCATTAAAGGAACTTCCCATAAGACGGTGCGATACCAGTAACCCTCAATTTCTATTTTTAATTCACCTTCTTCCTGGTTAATATGCACTTCAGATGGATCATACTGATAACCTGCCAGGAAGTCTATGAAGACTGGGTCAAAAAAAATAGCATCTTTTCTGTATATAACTTTTTTCCTGCCGGCTCATTTTCAGATGAGCCATATTGGCCACTTCTTCTTTTAATTCTTTTCCGAATCCTTTAGGAAATTCTGTTTTGCCCCGATTCATGAATTCATATTTCACATAGGCTTGTGGATAAAGCCGTTGGATAGCCAGCATAACAGAAAATTTATATAGGTCGTTATCCGTAAATCTTCTAATGATCATTTTTTGTTCCTGATTTTTATTATACATATAACAATCAGGAATAAATAGAGTTTTTAGAAAATGTCAGGTTGCTTATTAGCAACATATGGAGAGTAAGCTACTCTTTTTGATAAGGCTGGCAACCGGGACAATAATATATGCTTCCTCCTAAATAGTTCTCTTTCCGGATCATTTCTTCACAACGCAGACAAAAAGAGCCTGCTGTGTCTTTGGAAAGGTGAAGTATATAGTTTCCTTTCTTTACCAAAAAGTCTGTTTCTGTGTTGCGTCCCTGTCGCAGGTATATTTTGTAAAAATTAGTAGCATGTCTTCTATCTGTATCTCAACCATTCCTCCTCTGGCATAGGCTGTTTTAATTTTTTTACCTGTTAATAGTGAAAGTGATTCTTCTATATTTTCCGAATAAAATGTAAATCTATGGGGAGTAGGGTTTGTAATTGTAAGTGTAATTTCCCTGTTTTTTAAAAGTGTATGGATCTGATCTGTTAAAAATAATGCTTTCGGTACTTCAATCATAAGGGTTGTCTTTAAGATAATATAAGAGATCATTGAGGTAATAGACTTATAAATATACTATTCTTTTTTGCTGATAAAAATCTACTTACTCCATACTAACGAATTTTTTTTATTCAATTAACGTAAAATAACTCATTTGTAAAAAAAAGGTTTTTATAAAATTAATTTGCTTTTTTTATTCATTATTAGCTTTTTTTCTTTTGTCTTTTAACTCTTTAAATTGTTTATAAGCCATTATGATACCGTCAATTATCATATATAGGCAGCCTCCAATAATACCCATCCCCAGTATGATCTCAAGCATAAAAATTATATAAATTAATTATGGTTGTAAAGTTAGAGGAAAAAGGAGGTAAATTTTGCATACGTAAACGTCTGTATTTATTATTTCAAACCAAACCTTATTTGCTGAAAAAAGTATGTTAGAAGAAGAAAAAGTTTTAATTAAGAAGATTGTCCTGAAAGTTAAAAAACTTCGTAGAGAGGCTGAGGTTTCTCAAAGGCTTATGTATTATGATACCGAGATTAATATGGGTAGATTAGAAACCGGTACTCATAATATTAATATTACAACTATCAAAAAAATATGTGATTATTTCCATATTTCTTTAGAGGAGTTTTTTAAAGGAATCTGATCCCAACTGGGATACCGGAAGGAATACTATTTTATTAGTAAGATTTCATTTCCCCGGTATCCCAGTTCCCGGAATCTTTTTCAATCTTGCCGGTAAAAGATTTACTCTGAATCTTTTTTGTTAACTTGCGCAAAATTGCGTAAGATGGACAGAATTTTTAAGTCAAAAGTAGACTGGTGGTATCATTTTTTCATGTGGCTTATAATTGCTGCGTGCGTGATGGTTATATTAGGCCAGAATATAGCTGCTATTATTTTTACTTTTCTGGTCACTATGGGAGTATTATATACTTTTTTGAATACTTACTATAGTAGTAAAAGATGAAAACATACTAATTCTTCATTGTGGTATTTTTCCTAAAAAAGAAATTCGTATCTCTGAAATAGAGGCGCTTGAGCCTACTATATTTCCTGCTTTTAGTTATGCTTTGTCTTTAGACCGGATTATTATATGGAAAGAGGGTAAAATGTGGATGATGGTCTCTCCTCAAAATGAACGGGAATTTGTACATCTTTTAAAAAAGATCAATCCGGAGATAGAAATAAAGAAAAATGAGGGCCTGATATGATCCTGGTTTTTTACTTATCCATACAACTCTAAATAAAAACATTTAATTAGATAATATGAAATACGATGTAGCAATCATTGGTGGAGGTCCGGCTGGTTACACGGCTGCGAAACGTGCGGTTTGTAACGGATTATCTGCTATCTTATTTGAAAAGAATGCATTGGGTGGTGTTTGCCTGAATGAGGGATGTGTACCTACCAAGACCTTATTATATTCTGCCAAAACTTATGACCTGATCCGGCACTCTGCTAAATATGGGGTTAATGTTGAGAATCTCTCTTTTGACCTTGGCAAAATGATCGCCCGTAAAAATAAAGTGGTGAAGAAATTGACAGCAGGTATCCGGATGAAAATGAGTGAAGGAGGTGTAGAAGTGGTAAATGGTGAAGCAAAAGTAGTAGATTATTTAGCGGATGGAACCATCCGGATAGTTTGTGGTGCTGACCTATATGAAACTAATCATTTACTTCTTTGCACAGGTTCAGAGACTGTGGTTCCTCCTATCCCGGGTTTAAATGAAGTGGATTTCTGGACCAGCCGGGAAGCTCTTCAAAGTAAAGAACTTCCTTCTTCATTAGTTATTATTGGAGGTGGAGTGATCGGCATGGAGTTTGCTTCTTTTTATAATAGTCTCGGAGTCGAAGTCCATGTTGTGGAAATGTTAGACAAGATATTAGGCCCGATGGATGGTGAACTATCCGGTATATTACAAAATGAATACGCAAAGAAAGGAATTCAGTTTTATCTGAATTACCGGGTAACAGCAGTAGATAAGGAGAGCATTCTTTTGGAAAAAGGAGGAGAAACAATTCGTCTATCTGCGGAAAAAGTATTGGTAAGTGTGGGACGTAAGCCGGTTATGGATGGATTTGGAGTAGAGCTCTTGCAATTGGAAACATTCAAAAGCGGGCTTAAGGTAAACTCTTTTATGCAGACCTCCAGACCTAATGTATATGCGTGTGGAGACCTGACCGGATATTCCTTATTGGCGCATACGGCAGTGCGTGAGGCAGAAGTAGCGATTAATCATATAGCCGGAAAAAAAGACCGACAGATGAGTTATAAAGCAATTCCAGCAGTGGTTTATACCAATCCGGAAATTGCAGGAGTCGGTAGAACAGAAGATGAATTGCAGAAAGAAGGTGTACCTTATAGTGTTAAAAAACTTCCCATGGCATTCTCTGGCAGATTTGTAGCAGAGAATGAAATGGGAAATGGCATGTGTAAGTTAATATTATCAGAAGATAACAAGTTGATAGGTGCACATCTGTTAGGTAACCCGGCTTCAGAATTGATTGTGATTGCAGGAATTGCTATTGAAAAAGGGTTGACTGCAGAAGAACTCCGGTCTTTTATATTTCCTCATCCGACTGTGGGAGAGATTATTAAAGAAACTCTGTTTTAAGTGTAGTGAAAGTCAGGAATAACAAGGATAGAAAAAGACGGGTTCTTAGAAAAAATAGATATGGAAGATCTGTTTGAAGGATATATAGGGATCCGGTTAGGAGAAGGACAAATGGTAAATGATATTTTATTTGCTTTGCTCCTTTTTCTTTTGATTGCTTTTGCCCTGGTGTTTCGTTCCAACTTCAGCCTTTTTGTAAAGATGTTGAAAGATATAGGGAATCAGAAAGAGCGTCAGAACTTGTTTGAGGATATTTCCGGAAATGAGTTTTTCTTTAGTAAATTCATGATTTTTCAACCCCTTTTTTTATCAACCATTGCTATTTTTTCTTTAGTCCGGACATGGCAGGGAGAGATTATGTGGGTACCTCCGGAAACAATCTTTATTTTGTTAGGATTAATTTTTACTGTTTTGACCGGTTTTTACTGTTTTAAACAGGGTTTATATAAGATTTTAGGGTATGTTTTTGCCGACTCAGAGAAATATAAATTGTGGAAAACCAATTACAATGCTGTTATGGGTTCCTGGGGAATTCTGCTTTATTTTCCGGTGATGTGGTTAGTGTTTGTAGATTCTTATGTATTAGCTCCCATATTATTGTTTTTATTTTTTTATTTTTTGTGTCGTTTTGTAATAATTTATAATACAATACGGATATTTTACCGGAAAAATACGGGTATTTTGTATTTAAGTTTGTACCTTTGCGGCCAGGAAATTCTACCTCTGATCTTTTTGTATCAAGGTGTAATCTATTTGTATAACTTTATTGAGGCTAGTACTCTATGGCATTGAATATCAAAAAATTGCTGGTGTCACAACCGAAACCTGCATTAGAGAAGTCACCCTATTTCGATATAGCAGAGAAATACGGGGTGGAGATTGATTTTAGACCGTTTATCAAAGTAGAGCCTGTTTCTTCCAAGGAATTTAGACAACAAAGAATTACCATATTGGATTACACAGCCGTAGTTTTTACCGCCCGAACTGCAATAGATCATTTCTTCCACTTATGTGAAGAACTGAGAGTCGCCATTCCGGAAACTATGAAGTATTTTTGTATGACAAAAGCAATTGCCGTATATCTACAGAAATATACTGTGTATAGGAAACGGAAAATATTTTTTGCGCAAACCGGTAAGCAGGATGAACTGGTAACCATCATTAGCAAGCATGCAAAAGAAAAATATCTGATTCCTGTCTCAGATGTACATAAAGAAGATCTTTTCCAGATGCTGGATGCAAAAAAAATAGACTACACCAAGGCGGTGATGTATAAAACAGTAAGTAATGATTTTTCAAAAGAAGAAAAATTCGACTATGATATGTTGCTGTTTTTTAGTCCTTCCGGTATTGCTTCTTTGTTAAAGAATTTTCCTGATTTTCAGCAGGAGGATATACGGATCGGTTGTTTTGGTCCTACCACTGCGAAAGCTGTAAAAGATGCTGGTTTACGGCTGGATGTAGAAGCTCCTTCACCGGAGGCTCCGTCCATGACAGCTGCATTGGAACTATATCTTAAAAAAGAGTTGGCCAAGAATAAAAAGAATGGTAAATAATAATAGGTATACTCTTTCCAAAGAGGAACGCCTGTCATGGAAACGCTACATTGATCTACTTTTTCAGGAAGGAAAATCATTTGTAGCGTTTCCTTTACGGGTTGTTTATTTGTTTATGGAAGAAGCTATGCCAGCGCCTGTCTCTTTTATGATCAGTGTTCCTAAAAAAAAAATTAGGCGGGCTGTAAAACGCAATTTGGTTAAAAGACAGACCCGTGAGACCTACCGGGTCAGAAAATATGATTTGATACTACCTTTAGTAGAAAAAAACAGGTCTATGATCATTGCTTTTTTATATTTGGATAAAGAGGTGCACTCCTTTGCCGATATGGAAAAAGCTATGACAAAAGCACTCAAAGTATTACGGGAAAAAGAACAATGAAAAAGTTCTTTACGTCTATTTTCCTTTTGCCGGTTTATTTTTATAAATATTGTATTTCTCCTTTTACTCCGGCATCCTGCAGGTACATCCCTACCTGTTCTGAATATGCTGTGCAATCACTCAAAAAATATGGCCCTGTTAAAGGTACCTGGTTAGCTATGAAACGTATTTCTCGCTGCCATCCCTGGGGTGGAAGTGGATATGACCCGGTTCCATAAATATGTACTACTATAATATCCATACTCATCGCAAAGCCTTTGCTCCGGAAGAAATTCCTGTTTTTAGTCATATAACAGGTAAAGATCTGGCAGAAGAACCGGTTACTCTATATAAAAGTGTGGGCATTCATCCCTGGTTTATAGCAGAGAATGCGGACCAGTTACAGAAATTCATTCAAGAGGCAGAAGAAAAAAATGTAATAGCTATCGGAGAAATTGGGTTAGATAAGCGGGCAGTAGTCCCGATGGCAATGCAGGAGTCCGTTTTCCGTGAGCAGCTTTTATTCGCAGAACAGTTACAAAAACCTGTGATTATTCATTGTGTAAAAGCCTGGGAAGAATTAATTGCTTTGAAGAAAAATATCAACCCTTCTGTCCCATGGATTATACATGGCTTCAGAGGGAAACCGGATCTGGCGGAGCAATTAATTAAACAGAATTTGTACCTTTCTTTTGGCAGACATTTTAATTCTGGAGCTTTACAGAAAGCATGGCCGGAAAGATGTTTTGCAGAAACAGACGAAGAAAATGTATCGATCCGGGAAGTTTATACGTTACTGGCAGACTCTCTCCATATTTCCACAGACCTATTAGCCATTCAATTAAGACAAAATGTTCGGCGCGTCTTTTCTATTTGATTTAAAAATAAGTACTACCTTTGCAGGCATTATTAACAGACAAATATAACTCGAATAAAATAACACGATGAACTTTGTAGAAGAACTAAGATGGAGGGGGATGATTCATGACATGATGCCGGGTACTGAAGAGCAATTGCAAAAAGAAATGACTTCTGCTTATGTAGGTATAGACCCAACTGCAGATTCCTTACATATCGGACACCTGGTAAGTGTAATGATGTTGAAGCATTTTCAGCGTGCCGGTCATCGTCCGATTGCCTTAGTTGGAGGGGCAACCGGCATGATAGGAGACCCTTCTATGAAATCCGCAGAACGTAATCTTTTGGATGAAGCGACTCTTCGCCATAACCAGGAAAGTATAAAAAAACAGTTAGCTAAATTTCTGGACTTTGATTCAGATGCGCCTAATGCAGCAAAACTGGTGAATAATTATGACTGGATGAAGGAGTATTCATTTCTCGATTTTATTCGTGATATAGGGAAACATCTGACCGTTAATTATATGATGGCCAAAGATTCAGTTAAAAAACGGTTAAGTTCTGAGTCCAACGTTGGCCTATCTTTTACTGAATTTTCTTACCAGTTGATCCAGGGATATGACTTTTTATTCCTTTTCCAGAACGAAAACTGTCGTCTTCAGATGGGAGGTTCGGATCAGTGGGGTAATATTACTACAGGTACAGAGTTGATCCGCCGTAAAACAGGTGGAGAAGCATTTGCTTTGACCTGTCCGCTCATTACCAAAGCCGATGGCGGCAAATTTGGTAAAACCGAGTCCGGTAATGTGTGGTTAGACCGCCGGTATACCTCTCCTTATAAATTCTATCAGTTCTGGTTGAATGTAAGTGATGAAGATGCCGCTAAATATATCAAAATCTTTACTGCCCTGAGCCAGGAAGAGATTACTGCTCTTGAAGAAGAGCAGGTCGTTACTCCTCATTTGCGCCCTTTGCAAAAGAGACTGGCAAAAGAGATCACTGTGATGGTACATTCAGAAGAGGATTATGAAATGGCTGTGGAGGCATCTAATATTTTATTTAGTAATTCTACTTCTGAGACTCTGAAAAAACTGGATGAAGAGACCTTTTTATCAGTATTTGAAGGAGTTCCGCAATTTGAAATCTCCCGGGAGGAATTAGCTGATGGTATCAAAATAATAGATTTGCTTACTGAAAAAGCGGCTGTATTTCCATCGAAAGGAGAAATGCGTAAGTTGGTACAGAGTGGTGGAGTCAGTGTAAATAAAGAAAAACTGGCAGAGACAGAAACTGTGTTTACAACTTCTTCCCTGTTGAATGATAAATATTTGTTGGTACAGCGAGGAAAGAAGAACTATTTTCTGCTGATTGCCAAATAAGAAATCAGCTAAAATATTTGCAGGGTAAAATAAAATTTCTACCTTTGCATCGCTTTAAGAAAGCGTAGGATTGTCTCATGGTGTAATGGTAGCACTGCAGATTTTGGTTCTGCCTGTCAAGGTTCGAATCCTTGTGAGACAACTTCCAAAAGTCCATCATTGATCTATTCAGTAAGGGACTTTTTTTATGAATCCGACTAACTGATTATTGGGGTTTGGAATATAGTATAGTAAATCACTATATGTAGTGATTTTTTATGAAGAATCTATCTTCTACTTTTGTCTGTACATTTATAATAATACTTGGCATATAGAATATCCGATATTAATTTATGGAAATAGATTTAGTTACTAATAAAAGACTCATATCCTATCACTCATTTTTTGATACAGCACTGAATAAATTGCATGCAGAACAGCGGTATCGCATATTTACAGATATAGAGCGTAGGGTAGGGGAATTTCCTAAAGCATTCTGTCATACTAATAAGAAAATAGAGGAGATCGTGATCTGGTGTTCTAATGATTATCTCGGTATGGGGCAGCATCCGGAGATTATATGTGCCCTGACAAAGGCTGCCGTAAAATATGGAGCCGGAGCAGGAGGGACACGGAACATTTCAGGTAACAGCCATGCGATCGTAAGTTTGGAAAAGGAGTTGGCTGATCTTCATCATAAAGAAGCTGCTTTAGTTTTTACTTCCGGATATGTTTCCAACCAGACTGGAATTTCCACAATTGCCAGACTCATTCCGGATTGTTTGATTCTTTCCGATGCTGCCAACCATAATTCCATGATTGAAGGAGTCCGGCAATTCGGATGTGATAAAGAGATTTTCAGGCATAATGATCTGAAGCATCTGGAAGAGTTATTACGGAAATATGCAGAACGACCGAAAATGATCGTCTTTGAAAGTATTTATTCCATGGACGGAGATGTTGCTCCTATTCACGCTATCTGTGACCTGGCAGAGAAGTATCATGCACTTACTTATATTGATGAAGTGCATGCAGTAGGTATGTATGGGAACCGGGGTGGCGGAGTCGCAGACCGGGATAGAGCCATGGAACGTCTGGATATTATAGAAGGCACTTTAGGGAAAGCTTTTGGAGTGATGGGAGGATATATTGCCGCTAAAAGAAATATTATAGATGCCGTACGGAGCTTTGCGCCCGGATTTATTTTTACGACAGCTCTATCTCCTGCCTTAGCAGAAGCTGCTGTAGCATCGATTCGCTATTTAAAAAATTCTTCCGGAGAACGTGCCCGGCAACAGGCACAGGTACAGAAGACCAAAGACGCACTTCATGCAGCAGGAATTCCTGTCATGAAGACCGACACGCATATCATTCCTGTTATGATTGGGAATGCGGAAGCCTGTAAGGCTGCCAGCGAACGTTTACTTCATACTCATCATATTTATATACAACCTATTAACTATCCCACTGTTCCTAAAAATACGGAACGTTTACGAATTACCCCATCTCCTTTTCATACAGATGAAATGATAAAACAGTTGGTAGAAGCATTGATGGAAGTCTGGGAATATCTGGATCTGCAATTTGAGGCTGGCAAAAGAACAGCTTGAGGAATTAGCATGAATAAAATGCTGAAAATAGGAACAAGAGATAGCGAGTTAGCTGTCTGGCAGGCAGAACAGGTAAAAATAAAACTAAAGGGTATAGGAATTTCTGCTGAATTGGTATATATAAAAAGTGAGGGGGCCTGGACCTGGTCACTCCTTTATATGAAATAGGGGTACAGGGAGTATTCACCCGTGCCCTGGATATAGCTTTACTGACCGGACAGATTAATTTGGCTGTTCATTCTATGAAAGATGTACCGACCCAACCGGCACAAGGAATTGCTATTCCGGCTGTACTCCCATGTGGAAATTATAAAGATGTATTGGTCCTGAAAGACATCTCTTCCAGGCAGGTTGACGAAGAAAGTAAAGGATCTGTTACGATCGCAACCAGTAGCGTTCGTCGCAGAGCACAATGGTTGAACCGGTATCCGGAAGACAGGCTGGAAAATTTGCGGGGAAATATCAATACCCGTTTGCAAAAAGTTGCAGCCAATGATTGGTATGGAGCTGTTTTTGCTGCTGCAGGGCTGGAACGTATAGGCGTAAGGACAGAGAACATGGTCGACCTGGACTGGATGCTCCCGGCTCCGGCACAAGGAATCATTTGTATTACCTGCCGGGTGGAAGATCAGAAAATGACCGATATTTGTACACAGATCAATCATCCGTCCACTTTCCTCTGTGCAACCATAGAACGTGATTTTTTACGGACACTGATGGGCGGTTGTTCTACACCGATTGCAGGATTAGCCCTAATAAAGGATGAATAGGTACTCTTTAAGGGAAAAATCCTGTCCCTGGATGGAAAGGAAAGCCGGGAGGTGACCTATTCTCAGGCTATCCATTTAGCCGGTAATATGGGAAGAATTGCTGCGGAGCAGTTGCTGGAGAACGGAGGTAGAGAACTGCTGGAACAAATCCGTAATGGAAAATAAACATATTTATATACTCAGTACAGGTAAGATCCGGGAGAAATATCTCCAGGAAGCACAGCAAAAAGGTTTTTTCATAGATATAGATCCTTTTATCTCGGTTAACTTATGTAATCAACAGAGTATTAGAGACCGTATTCAGAAATTATCCCGGGAGAATATTACAGCCATCTTTACAAGTCAATATGCTGTCCGGTCAGTGATTAAAATGTCTGATCATGTGCCGGCCTGGAAAATATATTGTCTGGAAGGAGCTACCCAAAAAGAAATTTCTTCTTTCTGGGGAACAGAAAATATCATAGCTACAGCCGGGAATGGGAAGGAATTAGCTACCCAGATTCTTTCAGCAGCTAACAAAGAGAGATATATCTTTTTTTGCGGGAATCGCCGGATGGATACTATTCCCTCTTCTTTGCTTGCTTATGACCTGTTTCTGGAGGAACTAGTGGTGTATGATACTATTTTATTGCCCCATACAATTAACCGGACGTATGATGCTATTTTCTTTTTTAGTCCAAGTGCTGTAGAAAGTTTTTTTTCTGTGAATTATGCAGAACCAACTCTCTTTTTTCTATTGGAGCCACGATGACTTCAGCATTGATGAAGTATGTCAAAGAAGAGCACATAAGAACTGCAATACGGCCGGATAAAAGAGAAATGATAGAAATGGCTATTTCATATTTTGATCAACATATTTATGGAGACAATTTTAAAAAATGATTTAATTCTTCGAGTCCTGCGGGGTGAGAATGTAGAACGGGTTCCGGTCTGGATGATGCGCCAGGCAGGACGTTTTCTTCCGGAATATCGTAAGCTAAGAGAAAAATATACTTTTTTTGAGAGATGTAAAACTCCCGAATTGGCCTGTGAGATTACTTTGCAACCTATCCGGAGATTAGGAGTGGATGCTGCTATCCTCTTTTCAGATATTCTCGTAGTACCTGAAGCAATGGGACTTGAAGTTCAACTGGTGGAGAAAGTAGGCCCCATACTACCCTCTACGATCCGGAGAAAAGAAGATTTAAAGAAAGTACGAGTCCCGGATATACAGGAAAGTTTAGGATACGTTTTTGATGCCATTCGCCTGATCAGGCAGGAACTGGCAGGACAGGTTCCATTGATCAGATTTGCCGGAGCTCCCTGGACTTTACTTTGTTATATGGTGCAGGGAAAAGGTTTCAAGACATTTGATGAAGCTAAACGTTTTTGTTATACTAACCCGGAAGCAGCTCATTCCCTGCTTCAAATGATTACTGATACTACTATTACCTACCTGGAAGCTCAGATTGAAGCGGGGGCAGATCTGGTGCAGTTGTTTGATAGCTGGGCCGGATTAGTGGGACCGGAGGATTTTTCAGTATTTTGCCAACCTTATATACATCAGATTGTAGCGGCAGTAAAAGAAAAAGCTCCGGTAATTGTATTTGCTAAAGGAGCCTGGCATTCTTTACCATCTTTACGGGATACCGGAACGAATGCTTTAGGCATAGATTGGTGTCTGACCCCTGAATTAGCCCGCACTTTGGCAGGAGGTGCTGTCGTGTTGCAGGGTAATTTTGATCCGGCTAAATTATATGCGCCTATTCTATTTATTGAAAAAGAAGTAGGCAAAATGTTAGAGAGATTTGGAAAAAATAAATACATTGCTAACCTGGGACATGGTATTCTGCCTGATATCCCGGTTAAACATGCAAAAGCATTCGTAGAGACTGTTAAGAACTATTTATGGAATAACTAAAAAAGAAAGATATGTATTTACAAAAAAGAGGTAGAATTCTGCGAAAAAATGCTGCGATCCGTAGTCTCGTGGCAGAAACCCTATTAACCCCCGGAGATTTTATGGTTCCTTTATTTATTGATGAAGGAGAAAATGTGGCTACTCCTATTCCTTCCATGCCGGGATATTGCCGTTATTCGTTAGACCTGACTTTGAAAGAGGTAAAAGAATTATGGAATATGGGGATTAAATCCATTTTACTTTTTGTAAAAGCAAAAGATGAAGTAAAAGATAATACGGGACAAGAGGCCTGGAACCCGGACGGATTGATGCAGCGCAGTGTACGTGCTATTAAAGATGCGGTCCCTGACATGGTCGTTATGACAGATGTTGCTTTAGATCCTTATTCTATTTATGGACACGATGGAATCGTAAAAGATGGTGAGATCCTGAATGATGAAACAGTGGAAGCATTAGTCAGAATGAGTCTGAGCCATGCTGAGGCAGGTGTTGATTTTGTAGCTCCCAGTGATATGATGGATGGTCGTATCCATGCGATCCGGAAAGCATTCGAAGAAAATGGTTTTACCCGTACCGGTATATTAAGTTATAGTGCTAAATATGCATCTTGTTTTTACGGACCTTTCCGGGATGCGTTAGATAGTGCACCGGGTTTTGGAGATAAGAAAACCTACCAGATGGATCCGGCCAACAGACGGGAAGCTTTAAAGGAGGCTTTGTTAGATGTAGAAGAAGGTGCGGACATGGTAATGGTAAAACTGGCTATGGCCTATCTGGATATTATACGGGAAGTAAAAGATGCAGTGACTGTTCCGGTAAGTGCCTATCACGTAAGTGGAGAATATGCAATGATCAAAGCCGCAGCTCAGATGGGTTGGCTGGATGAAGATAAAGCTATTTTGGAGAGTCTGACCTCAATTAAACGTGCCGGTACCGACCTGATTGCTACTTATTTTGCTAAAAGAGCAGTAGAGTTATTGGGGTAAGATCAAAAAATTATCTTCCCGGATCTATTCCGGGAAGATATCTGTTTTTAGACAAGGGTAATTTCAATCCCTTTTTCCCGGATCATTTCAATCATATGAACAGGTGCATCCTTATCAGTAATAATATGGTGTATTTTTCCTATGTTACATATTTTACAGAAACCTCTTTTCCCGAATTTAGATGAATCTGTTAATACAATAATTTTCTGTGCCGCATCAATCATTTGCTGATTGATACGTGCTTCACTCATATCACTTGTAGTAAGACCATAGTCCAAATCGATTCCATCTACCCCTAAAAAGAGTTTATTGCAGGATAGGCTTTCCAGAATATTTTCTGCATAATGTTCAATGACAGAAACTGAATTTTTTCTCATGATTCCTCCTAACTGAATAATTTCTATGCTCGGGTGGTAACATAATGTGAAGGACACTTTTACACAGGAAGTAATTACCGTAATATTCTCTTTTACATCTATTTCTTTAGCAAAAGCAAAGAGTGTAGTCCCGGATGCGATAATGATTTTATCTTTAGGTTTCAATAATAGACAGGTTGCTTTGGCAATCCGTCTTTTCTCTTCCGTCTGTATTTTTCTTTTATATCGATATGTTTATCAGAGATAATCATACTCAGACTACTGGCACTTCCATGATTACGATATAAAAGCTTTTTACTTTCAAGTTGTTTCAAATCTTTACGAATGGTAACCTCCGAAACATTTAATTGTTGGCTTAGGTCGTGTACTTTCACGTATCCATCCTTTTTTAACTGTTCCAGAATAAATGTATGTCGCCTGGCAATGTTACCCATATCGATATGAATTGTAAATATTCGAAACAAATATACAAAATATTAAATACCAGGGAAACATATTCTATAAAGAGGGTGTTAAATGTAGATATTTATTTTGTACCCGGAAAATGAGGAGGTTAGAGGAAGAAGCGGATTCTCTTATAGTAGACAGGAGAGTTAAACCGAAAGTTTTTTCTTACGGTTTTATTCTAATCAGGTAGCATTATGAAATTGAAAAGAAATTTTTCGGATGTGTTTTTATTAAGTAGGCATAAGTATTTTTATAAATAGGGAATTATATATGAAACGATCCAGCCAGATAAAAAATTAGCTGATCCATCCGTGATATGGGATATGGTAATTGTCGGAGGAGGAGCAACAGGGTTAGGTGCTGCGGTAGATGCAGCGACCCGGGGATTTAAAGTCGTTTTAGTCGAACAGGCGGATTTTACGAAAGCAACTTCCAGCCGTAGTACCAAATTAGTACATGGCGGAGTCCGTTATCTGGCACAGGGAGATATCGGGTTAGTCATGGAAGCTCTTCGGGAAAGGGGAATTATGAAAAAAATGCTCCTCATCTGGTAAAAAACCAGCGTTTCATTATAGGAAATTATCAATGGTGGGAAAAACCTTTTTATACAACTGGATTGGTGATGTATGATTTGTTGGCTGGTAAACAAGGATTAGGTCATTCTGTCCCCCTTAGTAAAGAGGAAGTACTTCAGGAAATTCCACAGATTGCTACCGATAATCTGCGGGGTGGTGTAGTCTATCATGATGGTCAGTTTGATGATTCCCGGATGGGAATCAGTCTTTTACAGACTGCGTGGGACTATGGAGCTACTGCGGTGAATTATATGAAAGTAACAGGGTTATTAAAAGATCAGAACGGAAAGATCAACGGTGTCCATCTCCGGGATGAATTAGAACCAGGCTCTTACCAGCTACAGGCTAAAGTGGTCATAAATGCGACTGGTATATTTGTTGACCAACTGATGCAAATGGATGCACCCGAAAAAGATCATTTAGTTCGACCCAGTCAGGGAGTTCATCTGGTAGTAGCCCACTCTTTTTTAGGAGGTGATTCCGCTATTATGATCCCTAAAATCAGCGATGGGCGGGTCTTATTTGCTGTCCCCTGGCATGATAAAGTCGTGTTAGAAACCACAGATACTCCTATGGATGAATTTGTCCTGGAACCCCGTGCACTGGAAGAAGAGGTGGACTTTATTCTGCACACAGCAGGCCAATACCTCAAAACCCAGCCCCGCCGTGAAGATGTTCTTTCTGTATTTGCAGGGCTCCATCCCCTGGCAGCACCTAAGAAAAACGCTTCCGAAGAAAAAATGAAAGAGATCTCGAGGAGTCATAAAATCGTTATCTCTGATAGTGGCCTGGTGACTATTACCGGAGGGAAATGGACTACGTACCGGGCTATGGCAGAAGATGTGATCAATAAAGCGATTCCTGTAGCTGGCCTGCCTGCAAACAAGTGTGTTACTAAAGATTTGCCTGCACATGGTTATCAGGAAAAGACAGACCGTTCAAACTATAGTTATGTGTATGGAAGTGACTATGACAAAATAGTGGAAATTCAGCAGGAAGATCCCGGATTGGGAAACAGACTTCATCCGGCTTTGGATTTTACAGGTGCAAAAGTCGTATGGGCGGTACGGGAAGAAATGGCTGTGACCGTAGAAGATGTATTAGCCAGGCGTTTGAGGGCTATTTTCTTAGATGCAAGGGCTGCCATAGATGTGGCTCCGGCTGTTGCTTCGATTATGGCACAGGAAATGGGAAAAGATAGCGCATGGGAGGAGGCTCAGATCAATAATTTTATTACTTTAGCCAACGGCTATCTGTTAACTCCTTATATCAGTAATAATGCCGGTGTAAGTTTAACCTAAAAATAATATCAGAGATGGAAAAGTACATATTAGCACTGGATGCCAGAACGACCAGTTTGCGAGCGATCGTCTTCAACCAGAAAGGTGAGATCTGTTCTGTTGCACAACAAGAGTTCTCTCAAATATTTCCCCAGAGTGGCTGGGTGGAACATGATCCGAATGAAATATGGTCTTCTCAGGCTGCTGTAACGGCACAAGCTATTACGAAAATAGGGATTAACGGTAAAAATATAGCAGGAATTGGGATTACTAACCAACGGGAAACCACGATTGTCTGGGATCGCCAGACTGGAGAGCCGGTTTATAATGCCATTGTCTGGCAGGACAGAAGGACAGCAGAATATTGTGACAGTCTGAAAAATGAAGGAAAATTACCTTATATAAAAGAAAAAACAGGGCTGATTGTAGATGCCTATTTCAGTGCTACTAAAGTAAAATGGATCCTGGATCATGTGGAAGGAACACGTGAACGTGCAGAAAAATGGGAACTGGTGTTTGGCACGGTAGATACCTGGATTGTGTGGCAGCTGACACGGGGAGAAGTTTATATTACAGATGTGACGAATGCCTCCCGTACTATGTTATATAATATCCATACCTTGGATTGGGATGATGATCTTCTGGATCTCTTTACTATTCCCCGGAATATGATGCCGGAAGTCTGTCCTTCCAGTGAGATATATGGGCATACAAAAACCACCATTTTTGCATCTAAAGTTCCGATTGCAGGTATTGCGGGAGACCAGCAGGCAGCATTGTTCGGGCAGATGTGTGTAGAAAAAGGGATGGTTAAAAATACGTATGGAACAGGTTGTTTTATCCTGATGAATACGGGAGATACACCTGTAGTTTCCAAAAATAACTTGATTACCACCATTGCATGGCAGATTAACGGAAAAACCACGTATGCATTAGAAGGCAGTATTTTTGTCGGAGGAGCGATTGTGCAATGGCTTCGTGACGGCTTACAAGCTATCGGATCTTCCTCTGAGATAGAAAAGTTAGCGATGCAGGTACCGGATAATGGTGATGTTTATTTTGTTCCTGCCCTGACAGGCTTAGGAGCTCCTTATTGGGATCAATATGCCAGAGGTGCGATTGTCGGGCTTTCCCGTGGTACCACGATTGCCCATATTGCCCGGGCAGCGTTGGAAGAAATTGCTTATCAATCTATGGATGTAATTAATGCGATGATCCTGGATGCCGGAGTAGGCCTGAAAGAATTAAGAGTAGATAGAGGTGCTGCCAATAATAACCTGTTGATGCAATTCCAGGCAAATGTGTTGGGAGAAACAGTAGTACGTCCCCGGACCACAGAGACTACAGCTTTGGGTGCTGCCTATCTGGCTGGTCTGGCAATAGGTTTCTGGAATAATATAGATGAATTAAAGGAACAGTGGAAAGTAGATGCTGTTTTCGAACCGGATCCTAAAGTGGATATGCATCTGGCTAAAAGAAAGTGGGCAGAAGCAGTTCATCGTTTCGAAGGGTGGATACGTTAAAAATTCCCTGTTATATAGCATTTTCCTACTTCCCGGATGAACGGCTATACAGTATTTTCTTTTAAACTCTCCGGAATGGGGAAATAGCCTGGAAATGTTTCGTTTGGTTTCCAAATAATTTGTAATGTGTTTTGATAAGTTTCGAATTATGCTTTTTTTTGTATCTGAAAACTAATTTAATCGTTTATCCATGCAATCATCCCAACAATCTACAAAACCATATGATGTAATTATTATAGGTGGGGGAGCAACCGGGGTAGGGGTAGCCCGGGATTGTTCCCGCAGAGGACTTCAGGTACTTTTACTGGAACGTATGGATATGGCCACCGGAGCCACCGGAAGAAATCATGGCTTGTTACATAGTGGGGCACGATATGCTGTGATGGATCAGGAATCCGCAGAAGAATGTATAGTTGAGAACCGGATTCTACGTCACATCGCCAGTCATTGTGTGGAAGAAACGGAAGGCTTATTTATCAGTCTGCCGGAAGATGATATTAACTATCAGGCAAAATTTGTGGAGTCCTGCCGGAAAGCGGGAATTGACGCAGAAATTATAGATCCTAAAGAAGCGCTTGTGTTAGAACCATCTGCTAACCCGGATATCATTGGAGTTGTAAAGGTTCCGGATGGTGCGATAGACCCCTTCCGGTTGGTACTTGCCAATATGCTGGATGCCAAAAGCAATGGCGCTACTATACTTACCTATCATGAAGTAACCGGATTTATTATAGAGCATACACGAATAACAGGAGTATATGCATATGATCACAGTCAGAAAGAAAAAAAAGTCTTTTACGGACATGTTGTAGTAAATGCCGGAGGGATATGGGGCCAGCACCTGGCTGCATTGGCTGGAGTACAAATAAATATGTTACCTGCCAAAGGATCCTTACTGATTTTTGGCCACCGGTTGAATAATATGGTTCTGAATCGATGTCGTAAACCTGCAGATGCCGATATTCTGGTACCCAGTGATACCATTTCTTTAATAGGCACCACTTCTACTAATATTCCTTATGATCAGATTGACCGGATGACTGTAACTCCGGAAGAGGTAGATATCCTGATACGGGAGGGAAGGAAACTGGTCCCCAGATTAGCCTATACCCGTATTCTCCGGGCATATGCAGGTGTGAGGCCGTTAGTTACTGCAGATGATGATGGAAGCGGACGGAATGTCAGCCGGGGAATTGTCCTTTTTGATCATGCGGAACGGGATGGACTGGAAGGATATATCACTATTACCGGCGGAAAACTAATGACCTATCGTCTGATGGCGGAATGGGCTACAGATCTGGTATGCAAGAAATTAAACAGACAGGATCCCTGTACAACTGCTTCGGAAAAGCTTCCGGGTTCCCGTAAGGATGTGGCAGCAGTACGTAAAAAGATCAACTTTATTCCCCCCGTACAACGTGACTCCGCCATTTCCCGGCATGGAGATATGGCGGAAAAACTTATGCAGGGAGCTTCACTGGATTACCGGCTGATCTGTGAATGTGAGGAGGTTTCAGTCGGAGAGGTAAAATATGCTTTGGATGAGTTGAATGTAAAAACTCTTCTGGATCTCCGGCGCAGAATACGGGTTGGAATGGGAACCTGCCAGGGAGAACTTTGTGCCTGACGGGCAGCCGGTATTATGAGTGAACATAAAACTATTTGTGTCCGGAAAGCTAAGGAAGAGCTATCCTCTTTCCTGAATGAGCGATGGAAAGGTATTTTTCCTATTGCCTGGGGAGATACATTAAGGGAAAGCGAATATACCACCTGGGTATATCAAAGTATATGTGGATTAACTTTACCGGAAAAACAGGAAACGGAGCATGAAATTTGATACGGTGATCATGGGTGGAGGTCTTGCAGGGCTCATCAGTGGGATATATCTGTCGCAACAGGGACAACGCTGTGCGATTGTTTCCTCAGGACAAAGCGCGCTGCATTTTTCTTCCGGATCCTTTAATCTGCTGAACAGACTTCCGGATGGACAACCTGTTACCCGGCCATTGGCAGCAATAGAGAAATTAATTCAGGTTTCCCAGGCTCATCCGTATGCTAAATTAGGAAGAGAAAATTTTGAATCTTTATCTCACCAGGCAGAACAATTTTTCCGGAACATAGACATTCCGATGTATGGAAGTGTGGAAAAGAATCACTATCGGATCACTCCGATGGGAATTATGCGCCCTACCTGGTTGACAGCAACAGATTTTGTGATCAGTTATGAAGAAGACCGGTTACCCTGGAAAAAAGTGGCTTTGTTCAATGTCAGCGGTTTTCTGGATTTCTTTTCGGCTTTTCTTATAGAAGAGTTTGCCTGTTTAGGAACTACCTGTGAGGTGCATACACTGGATCTGCCCAATTTGGGAAGAATTCAAAAAAATCCAACGGAGCTACGTTCGATCCATATAGCCCGGGTATTGGATAAACTGTCTAATCGTAATTATCTTATTGGTAATCTAAAGGAGCAAAGCGCGGATTGCGATGTCATCCTGTTACCGGCCTGTATCGGATTGGAACAGGCCGATATTGTTCCCTATCTATCGGAAAAGGTGGAAAAACCGGTTTTATTATTGCCTACTTTGCCTCCTTCTACAGTGGGAATCCGTATACAGCGCTTTCTTTACCATCATTTTCTTAGTTTAGGCGGAACCTATATGTTAGGAGATAGTATCCAAAGTGGCACTATGAAAGGTGGCAGGATACAGGAAGTTTATTCTCAAAACCATCAGGATATCTCTTTTTCTGCCAATCATTTTATTTTAGCTACCGGAAATTATTTTAGCCAGGGAATTATTGCTTCTAAAGAACATGTCTATGAACCTGTATTTGATCTGGATGTAGCCTATCAGACTGACCGGCAACAATGGTATAATCCGATCTTATTTAAAAAACAGGACTATCAGGAATTCGGGGTGATAACCAATCGGAATTTCCAGGGCATTTATAAAGGAGAAAGGATCAGTAACTTATATGTAGCAGGTGCCGTATTGGAAGGTTTTAATCCCATCCACGAAGGATCTGGAGGAGGGGTTTCCATCCTGACCGCCCTGCATGTGGCTAATCTTATTTTAAATACATAGTAATATGGTCCTGCAACAACATAATATCAGTGATAATAATTTTGAACAGTGTATTAAATGTACGATCTGCACTGTGTATTGTCCGGTCGCGGCTGTTAATCCTGCCTATCCCGGCCCTAAACAGGCAGGGCCGGACGGGGAGCGCCTGCGATTGAAACAGGCCAGTTTTTATGACGATGCCTTAAAATATTGTCTGAACTGCAAGAAGTGTGAAGTTGTCTGCCCTTCAAATGTCAGAATTGGGGATATTATTCAGGCTGCACGATTAAAATATGATACTAATCCTCCTAAATTACGGGATTATGTGCTTTCCCATACGGATTTTGTAGGAACCTTTTCTACCTTTTTGGCTCCTGTGGTAAATAAAACAGTTAAGCTGCCTATTGTTAAAACACTGATGGATCAGGTATTGGCTATAGATCACCGGAGGATATTTCCGACTTATGCGGAAGAGACTTTTAAACAATGGTATGAAAAGCAGGAAGCAGAGCAAAAAAACTTTCCCCGGCAGGTGAGTTATTTTCATGGATGTTATGTAAACTACAACCATCCTCAATTAGGGAAAGATCTCATTAAAGTGTTGAATACTTTAGGAGTAGGCGTACAGTTACTCAGGAAAGAAAAGTGTTGTGGAGTAGCCTTGATTGCGAATGGCTTTGTGACGCGTGCCAGGAAATTTGCTCAGGTAAATGTGGCATCTATCCGTGAATCTGTCATTACCCGGGAGATCCCGGTGGTGACTACTTCCTCTACCTGTACGTTTACTATCCGGGATGAATATCCTCATTTACTGGACATTTATACGGATGATATCCGGAATCAGATAGAACTGGCTACCCGGTATATTTATCGTTTACTGAAAGAAGATAGGACCGGATTGAAACTGAAAAACCGCATGATCAAAGTGGCTTATCATACACCCTGCCATATGGAAAAACTGGGTTGGGCCTACTATTCCATTGAATTGTTCCGCCTGATCCCTACTATAGAATTACAGATCCTTCCTCCGCGGTGTTGCGGAATTGCCGGAACCTATGGATTTAAAAAAGAAAATTATCGTACTTCCCAGAATATAGGTGCTTCTTTATTTGATGAAATAGAAGATGACACGATTGACTATATCATTACAGATTGTGAAACCTGTAAATGGCAGATTGAAATGTCTACCTCCAAGCAATGTAAACACCCAATCTCTGTTCTGGCAGCAGCTTTGGAATAGAGCTATTCTGGTTATATTCTTTTCTGTCTGCTATCTCTACATCTCTAAGAATAAGGCTTTGAATGAAGATTGAAAGTTTTTGAATGATTTATTAAAGGCCAATGAAAGGGTTGTTTCTTCCTTTGCTTTTACAAAAGCAGGCGCAATGAGAAACATTTTTCTATTTTCTTTTTTATTGATGTGGATACTGGCCGGATGCCAACCATCAGCTAACCCTTTTCAGCCGGAAAAAACCAGCGAATTGAGGGCTCCGGCTTATCCATTGATCACTATGGACCCTTATATAAGCGCCTGGTCTTTTACAGATCATTTATATGATGATGCTGTGCGCCACTGGACCGGACGTAAACATCCGTTGACCGGTGCTATTCGTGTGGATGGCTTGGTTTATCGTTTTATGGGAGTGGAAGAACTTCCTTTAAAACCTTTTTTTGCCAACAGCTGCTATAGAAAAATGGGAAGCAAGCTATACGGAAAAACAACTGGAGGGTAACTGGCATTCCCTGGATTATAGGGCTGTTGGATGGCAGGAAGGAAAAGCCGGATTTGGTACTCCTGGTATGTTAAATCTTTCTACCTGTTGGGAAAGCAAGGATATTTGGGTAAGACGTGTTTTTGATTTAACAGAAGATTACAGTCAGGAGACCATCTTTCTGGAATATTCCCATGATGATACATTTGAATTATACATCAATGGGATTCATGTAATTGCTACAGATTATTCGGCTAATAATAATGTATTAATTGAATTATCCGCAGAGGTAAAAAATACGTTGAAACCTGGAAAAAATATAATCACTGCTCACTGCTTTAATGATGTCGGTGGTGGGTATGTGGATTTTGGTTTGTTTACGAGAGAGGACCGGGGTAATACGTTTGACAGGACTGCTGTCCAGCGTTCTGTCCATGTGTTACCCACTCAAACCTATTATGTTTTTGAATGTGGTCCGGCACTATTGGATCTGGTTTTTACATCTCCTTTATTGATGGACGATCTGGATCTTCTCTCTACTCCTGTTAATTATATATCCTATCAGGTCACTTCCCTGGATGGGAAGATACACGATATCAAGGTGTATATGGAGGCTACTCTGGATTGGGCAGTAGATAATGAAGGCCAACAAGTGACTTTTGAAAAGGTAGAAAAACAAGGTATGACTTTCCTCAAAACAGGTACTGTAGAACAGCCCGTGTTAGAGAAAAAAGGAGATAATGTCCGGATTGACTGGGGATATTTTTATCTGTCTTCTCCTGTGAATGCTTCTGTCTCTTTAGGTTTTGGTGATTATTTTGCCATGAAAAATGCGTTCACTTCAGGCGGAAAATTAGCAGAAGAAGTACCAGTCAGCCAGCTTTTCTCGGATTTATATGGGGATGTCACTGTATTGGGATATATACATAATCTTGGATCTGTTGCTGATAAAGCGCATGGATATATGCTGATCGGGTATGACGATATGTACGCCATTCAATATTTCCATGATAACCGGATGGCTTACTGGAAACAGAATGGCCAGGTGGATATTTACCAGGCTTTTGCCAAAGCAGCCAGACAATATGATGCTGTTATGAAACGGTGTGCGGATCTGGATACCCGACTGATGGAAGAGGCCGAAAAATCCGGAGGAAAAGAATATGCGAAATTATGTGCTTTGGCTTACCGGCAGGCTATAGCAGCCCATAAGCTGGTTGAAGATAAAGAGGGTAACCTTTTATTTTTATCCAAAGAAAACTTCAGTAACGGTTCTATCGGAACAGTAGATGTCACCTATCCCTCTTCCCCTTTATTTCTGATCTATAATCTGGACTTGTTGAAAGGTATGCTTACCCCTATTTTTTATTACAGTGAGAGCGGACAGTGGAATAAACCCTATCCATCGCATGATGTAGGCACCTATCCGATAGCTAACGGACAAACCTATGGAGAAGATATGCCTGTAGAAGAGGCCGGGAATATGTTAATCCTGACCACGGCGATTGCTTTGGTGGAAGGAAATGCATCATATGCTCAGCAACATTGGCCGGTACTGACTACCTGGGCAAATTATCTGCTTCAGGAGGGACTTGATCCGGGTAACCAGTTATGTACAGACGATTTTGCCGGACATCTGGCCCATAATGCCAATTTATCCATAAAAGCTATTATGGGAATTGCCGGATATGGTAAGCTGGCAGACATGTTAGGAGAAAAAGAGGTAGCACAACAATATATACATGCCGCCCGGGAAATGGCCAGGCAGTGGGAACAGATGGCAGATGACGGGGATCACTATCGCCTGACGTTTGACCGTCCGGATAGTTGGAGTCAGAAATATAATCTGGTTTGGGACGAACTGTTTGGAATGGATATTTTCCCGGAAGAGATTGCTGCTAAAGAATATGCTTACTATCTGACTCAACAAAATACCTATGGTTTACCTTTGGACATACGGGAGACTTACACGAAATCAGACTGGATTCTCTGGAGTGCCTGCCTGACTGCTGATCCGGAAGAGTTTAAAGCCTTAGTGGCACCTATCCATAGGTATGCCAGTGAAACAGAGGCACGGATTCCCGTGAGTGACTGGCATGACACGCACACCGGATTATCTCCGAACTTCCGGGCACGTTCTGTAGTAGGCGGGTATTTTATGAAGTTGCTGAAAGATAAGATGACAAAAAAATGAATCTAATAGATATATACCTGAAAACACGTAACATGAAGAAAACACTTTTGGTCTGTTGTGCATTGGCATTTACTTTGTGTGTCCAGGCACAACGGAAACCTGCCGGGGATAAGATCAAAACCCCCTGGGCAGAACAGATTGATCCGGCCAATATGTTACCGGAATATCCGCGTCCCCTGGTTCAACGGGGTGAATGGAGTAATTTAAATGGCCTTTGGCAATATGCTATTGCTCCTAAAGGACAGGCAGAACCTGCTGTTTTTGACGGACAGATCTTAGTCCCGTTTGCCATAGAGTCTTCTTTGTCAGGTGTTCAGAAAGAAGTAGGAGATGAGCATGAATTGTGGTATAAACGTGAGTTTACTATTCCATCTTCCTGGAGAAACCGGAATATTGTACTAAACTTTGGTGCGGTAGACTGGAAAACAGATGTGTTCATCAATGATATCCTGATCGGTTTCCATGAAGGAGGATTTATCCCTTTCTCTTTTGATATAACACCTTATCTGACAGGTAAATCTACCCATACATTAGTGGTTCGTGTCTGGGACCCCACTGATAAAGGTTACCAGCCGCGTGGAAAACAGGTGAATAAACCGGAAGGCATCTAGTATACCCCCCGTCACAGGTATTTGGCAGACAGTCTGGATGGAACCTGTCGCTGTGAACCATGTAACGGCTATTAAAACTATTCCCTGCATTGATAGCGGAACCCTGAACGTGACAGTTACTACCGCACAGCCAGGTACAAATGATATTATAGAAGTCAGATTACTGGATAAAGGGAAAGTCGTAGCTACAGCGAAAGGATTGCAGGGAAAAGAAATGCGTCTGACAGTACAAAATCCTACTTTATGGGATACAGAAAATCCTTATTTGTATGATATGAAAATTTCAGTTGCCTCTGCAGGAAAAGTGGTGGATGAAGTCTCCTCCTATGCCGCTTTCCGTAAGATCTCAGCTAAACGGGATGCAAACGGGATCATGCGTATGCAGCTAAATAATAAAGATCTGTTCCATTATGGTCCTTTAGATCAGGGATGGTGGCCGGACGGCTTATATACTGCTCCCACAGATGAAGCTCTTTTGTATGATATTAAGAAGACCAGAGAGTGGGGATTCAATATGATCCGTAAACATGTCAAAGTAGAGCCGGCACGCTGGTATTACCACTGCGACAGGGAAGGTATCCTGGTCTGGCAGGATATGCCTAGCGGAGATATGGGTAACCATTGGGCACCCCGTGAATATAATGGTGGAATGGATAAACAACGGAGCGCGGCTTCCGTGGCAAATTATTATCAGGAATGGCAGGAGATCATGGATTTATGTATTTCCAACCATTCGGTAGTAGTCTGGGTACCTTTCAACGAAGCATGGGGACAATTCGATACCGAAAAAGTAACTGAATGGACGGCTGAGTATGATCCTTCCCGTCTGATCAACCCGGCCAGTGGAGGAAATCACCGCCCTTGCGGAGATATCTTAGACTTACATAGTTACCCTGGTCCTGAAATGTTCCTGTTTGATGCGGAACGGGTGAATGTATTAGGAGAGTATGGAGGGATCGGACTGGCATTAGATGATCACCTGTGGTGGAATGACCGTAACTGGGGCTATGTCCAGTTTAAAAACAGCCGGGAGGTAACAGCCGAATATGTGAAATTCGCAAAAGAATTAAAGGAGATGGTAAAAAGAGGGTACTCTGCAGCTGTCTATACTCAGACTACCGATGTGGAAGGAGAAGTAAATGGGTTGATGACTTATGACCGGAAACAGATCAAAATCGATGAAGCGGCTGTAAGGAAAGCAAACCAGGAGGTCATTCAGGAACTTTCAAAATAAACAAGATGAAACAATTTGCAATAATTATATCTATTCTTTTATGGTGTGTGTCGACGGGGAATGCTATCCCCCGTCCTGAATACCCCCGTCCCCAATTTGAACGGACAGAGTGGGTTAACTTAAATGGTGAATGGAGTTATTCATTCGATTTTAGTGGTTCGGGAATGGAACGTGAACTGTGCAGATCTACCGGCTTTGCCGGTAAGATCACAGTTCCGTTCGCTCCGGAAAGTGATTTGTCCGAAGTAGGTTATAAAGATTTTATTAACCATTTCTGGTATCATTGCACCATCTCCGTTCCTCAGAACTGGGAAGGAAAGAATATCCTGTTGAATTTCGGGGCTGTTTATTATAAAGCGGAGATCTATATTGATGGTCAGTTTGCTGCCCGCCATTTCGGGGGTACATCTTCCTTCTCTGTGGATATTACTTCTTTAGTAAAACCCGGGCAAAGCTATCATTTAGTAGTATATGCCGAAAGTGATGTAAGAGGTGGACAACAACCTGCCGGTAAACAAAACCTGCAGTATGCTTCTTATGCCTGTAACTATACCCGTACAACCGGAATCTGGCAGACCGTATGGATGGAAGCCGTACACCCGGAGGGCCTGAAATCAGTACAGGTCGTACCGGATATTGACCAGCAACAGGTAGTGATTCGTCCCCGTTTCTATAAAGAAGCAGGAGGAAAATTAGAAGTCTCGTTATCCGATAACGGAAAGGTGGTCTCCAAACAGACAGTTTCTACCAGTTCTTTGTCTACGGTAGTCCTTCCGGTAAAAAATATGAAAACCTGGAGTCCGGAAAATCCTTTCCTGTATGATGTAACTTACAAAGTAATAAACAGGCAGGGACAGATGGTAGATGAAGTAAAGGCTTACGTCGGCATGCGTAAAGTCCATATTGAAGGCACCAAAATCTATCTGAATAATAAACCTTATTACCAGTGGCTGGTATTAGACCAGGGCTTCTATCCGGATGGTGTATGGACAGCTCCAAGTGATGCCGCTTTGAAAAAAGATATTGAACTTTCTATGACGTGTGGATTTAATGGCGCTCGTTTACATCAGAAAGTTTTTGAAGAAAGATTCCATTACTGGGCAGATAAACTGGGATATATTACCTGGGGCGAGGCTTCCAGTTGGGGTATGGACGTAAATGATCCGGTCACAGCCCGTAACTTTCTTACGGAATGGGCAGAGATTGTGGAACGGGATATGAACCACCCTTCTATTCTGATCTGGACACCGACAAACGAGCAGTTCTGGCCGGATAGGATTCAGTATCCACGATTCATGGAAGACCTCTATGCACTGACAAAAATGATTGATCCAACCCGTCCGTTTCACGGCGCCAGCGGAGGTACTCATATTGCAACGGATATCTGGACGATCCACGACTATGAGCAGGACCCTGAAAAACTGAAGGCAAACTTATATAACGATGGGAAACTGGCGGGAACCCCTAAATGGGAAATACAGCTTAAGCCACAGAATATCGGGTTTAATCCTTTGATGTATACAGATCAGTACACGTTCCCGGAATATAATAAAGATATGCCTTATCTGGTAGATGAATTCGGAGGAATTAAATGGAATCCTGCCCAGCAGGTAGAAAGTTCACAAAATACATCCTGGGGTTACGGGGAACCTCCCCGGTCGCTCGATGAATTTTATGCCCGTCTGGAAGGACAGGTGGATGCCGTACTTTCCTTGTCGGAATATATCTGGGGATACTGTTATACCCAGTTGACAGATGTGGAACAGGAACAAAACGGTATTTATTATTATGGCCGTTCTCCTAAATTTGATATGGAACGTATCCGGGCCATATTTAGTAAAGAGCCGGTGGCTAAATGATAAAATGATTTAAGTTGAGAATAGGGAAAAATGGATAAGGTGAGGGTTGAAACAGACCCTGCCTTACCATTGCTCAGGAAGAGATTAAACAAACCTGTATATTATTCATCTGTGGTATACCGGAAGGTTGGTTCATGCTTGGCATGAGAGAGTTCTTTGTTTTTATTTAACTGCTTCTTTAGATTATTCGTAAAGTGAGGAACCGGAGTGAATTTCCGCAGACCGGATATCCGGCTCTTCTCTTTCGGATACATATCAGGAAGCCGGGTTTATTTCTTTTGCGAGAGGTAAGGTCTGGTAGAGTAACTGAATAGGTATTAGATTAATTATAGATAAAAATGTAAGCATAAATGCCTTTTTAATGTCAGTCAATAAACTAAATTTACTATATATATCCGAGAGTAACCCTCTCCCCCTTCAAACCTATGTTACTTCTACTCTTACCTCTCTCAAAAGAAAACCTTTCCATCTATTTTACCTGACCGGACCAGTCTGATTCCCTCCTGCTCCGGGATGACTCCAAACAGCTATTTACCCATTCTTTTTTAGATAGACCTGCTATTTTTTATAGGGGGAATGATTCACAAAGTACATCCTTATGAGTTCCGGGTTTCTTTCATAAATTCCGAGGGTGATTTGCCATACTGTTTCTGGAAACAGGTTGAAAAGTAAGCAGGAGAAGAAAAGCCGGTCTGAAATGCTATTTCATTGATCCGGGTTTCTCCGGTATGGATAAGCTCCACTGCTTTTTTTAACCGGGTAATACGGATAAAATCTACCGGAGAAACTCCGGAAATACCTTTGACTTTCCTGTACAGGCTGGAAGTACTCATATTCATTTCGGTTGCCAGCAACTCCACACTCAGGAAATCATTAGTCAGGTTGGCTACCAGAAAATCAGTTAGCTTGTGAAGGAAAATTTCATCTACCGGAGAGACAGCCAGCGTAGTAGTCGGCGTCTGTGGAGTCTCCTGATAGGTCTTACTTAATAATTCACGGCTTTTGAGCAGGTTGCTGATCTGGGAAATGAGCAGTTCCATAGAGAACGGTTTTTCAATATAAGCATCTGCTCCGTTATTTAACCCCTTTAATCGGGATTGCAGGTTATGTTGGGCAGTTAATAAGATAAAAGGTATATGACTGTAGCGTATATCATTTTTCACTTCATTGCAAAGATCGAATCCATCCATGACAGGCATCATCACATCACTGACAATCAGTTTGATATTTTCTTTATGAAGGATTTCTACTGCTTCCTGTCCGTTCCCGGCTTCTTTGACCTGATATATCTCTGACAATTCAGCGGCAATAAAACGTCTCATTTCTATTTGGTCTTCCACAATCAGGATAGTCACTTTCTGCTTTTCTCCGTAACTGGTTCCGTTGGTTTGTATGGGTTTAAGCTCTTCTGTCAGGACAGGCATATCAAATCCGTTATCCTGGTTGATAGGTAATTCTAGCCTGAATGCATTCATTCCGTCCGGAGTATGATCATAGGAGAGAATGCCCCGGTGGAATTCGGTCAGCGAGTAAGCCAAGGAAAGTCCGATCCCGCTTCCCTGTATATGTTCCGTTTCCCTGGAACGGAAAAAAGAGGAAAAATCTTTTCTTTTTCATGAGTCGGGATCAAAGTCCCGTCATTAATAACAGTAATGGTAAAATGGCGGTTTCCTGTTCCGGAACGTTCCAGCGTAAGGGAAATATAGTGTCCGAAATATTTGATAGCATTCGTCATCAGGTTCGTGATGATTTTTGAAAAAGCATCTCTGTCAATATACCCGGTAAGCGGTTTATCCGGTAAGTCCAGTCTGAACTCTTTGTTCTCCTTTTCCATAACCAGTTTAAACTGCGCCAGAATGGTGTCCAGCCACAATAAAATATCTGTTTTGACAAAATTAAGTTTGAACCCTTTACTTTCTGTTTTCCGGAAATCCAGTAACTGATTGCTTAAGTCCAAAAGACGTTGTGTACTTTGCTCAATCATTCTGAGGCTTTCCCGGGTCGCTGGGGTTCCATCCTGAGATTTCAGTATTTTTTCCAAAGGCGCTTTGATCAGGGTCAGCGGAGTACGGATCTCATGGGTAATGAACGTGAAAAACTGGATTTTAGCATCATAGAGCTCTTTTTCTTTTTTATTTTCAAATATTTCCTGATTGATCCGGTGTTTTCTGACCAGTTTAGCTTTTTTGTAATTATAAAAAAGGTAGATCACTAAGGCAAGGAGACAAATGTAGCATCCAAAAGCCCACCGGGTTGCCCAGAAAGGAGGAATGATGACAATCGAAAGGGATGCCTCATTCTCCTGCCATAGTCCGCTACTGTTGGTAGATCTTACTTTAAAAGTATACTTACCGGGAGATAGGTTGGCAAAAGTGACGCTCCGGTTACGTCCCATATCGATCCAGTCACTGTCTGCTCCTTCCAGCTTATAAGCATACCGGATCGCATCCGGAGAAGTATAACTAAGGGCTACATAAGAAAGGGTAAAAGTGGATCGGTTGTAAGGTAATGTCAACGTTCCCGACATATAGTCATGGGGCGGTATATGAGCGTTTTTGCCTTCTATCGGTCCGGGTAAGATGTAAATAGGAGGAACAAACGTATCTTCTTTAAACAATCGGGGATAAAAAGAGATCATCCCGTTGATGGTTCCCATATACATCATCCCATCCGGAGATTGATAGGCGGAACTGTAATTGAATTGGGATTCATGCAATCCGTCCTTAAAAGAGAATACACGCATAGTGTGGGTTTCCGGGTTGAATTTTACTAATCCATTGGCCGTAGTGATCCAAAAATAATGCTGTTCATCCTCCAGAATACGGTAGACAATATTACTGGGTAAGCCGTCCTCTGTAGTGATCCTGTTAAATGTGTCTGCCTGCCGGTTATAAAGAGATATACCGTTGACAGTAGTGACCCAGATTCTTTTTTGGGAATCTTCAAAGATAGAAGTAATATTATTACTGCCCAGGCTTTGAAGTTTTTGTGGGTCTGCAGTATATTGATAGACTCTGTCTTCTTCCGGTACATACCTGAAGACTCCCTCGGTAGAGGCTACCCAGATAGCTCCTGTCTGGTCTTCATACATTTGTTTAATCAGTCCGGTTATGTTTTTCCATGGATGGAACCTGTCCGTGTCACTATTATATCGTACGGTTCCGGCAGAAGTACCTATTAAAATTCCCTGACTACTGGTTTTAGTAAAACATAGAATGAAATCGCTCAGTAAACTATAATTGGTATTCGCAAGGCAATAATTCCTGATGACCTTACCGGAAGGAATATCCAGGATATCAATCCCTTTGTTATAGGTCCTGATCCACAACCTGTTTCCATCAGCCATCAACCCGTGAATATTGGTCGCTGATAAGGGATGATGTTTATTCCGGTAGGAGAAATTGGTTATTCCTCCTGTGGCTAAGTTATATCTGTTGATCCCGTTATCTTCCGTTCCGATCCATAAATTCCCGTAATCATCCGGACATATTTCCCGTACAGCATTCCCTAACATGTCAGGATGGGTTTTCCTCCGATAAACCTGTTAAAACTGATATATTCATTGGGCAGATAACTTAATCCTCCGAAAAAGGTACCTACCCACATACCTCCTTCCCTGTCTTTAAAGATCGAATAGATCGCATTATCTCCGATGGTGTACTCATTGGTCAGGGATTTGGTGAGGTGAGTGGCTGTCCGTTTTAATATATTATAGATATATACTCCGGACTCACTTCCTATCCAATAGGTATAAGGATTGAAAGGAGTGATTACCCGGACCTGGATATCCGGAATCAGCGTGACCGTCGTTTTTTCCTGGACCCTCCATAATTTTAATCCATCCTTGTCAGTCCCTACCAGAATGCCCACATCCGGAGCATGGCATAAAGCCGTAATGTGGATCTGCTGTTCTTTCTCTTTTTCTGTCAACAACGGAATAAAGATGAAATTATCATTTTCAGGACTGTAGAGATACAGATCGAACATGTCAGAGAAAAGCGGGATCCCTTCCCGGGTCGTAGTCATCATAGCAGCCCTGAAATAGTCAGTTTCGGGATAGATCGTATGGCTGTGGTCGGTGAGAGAATATCTGGCAATTCTCCGGCTTTCTCTTAGCCAGAGATTTTTTCGGTTGTCCTCCCTGATGTCCCAAAATGGTTCCGGATGTTCTGTCTCCGGAGTAAAGGAAAAAGGGTGGAACGTTTCATCTTCTTCATGGAACCGGCAAATGTATCCGCCACTTCCTATCCATAAGTTCCCTTCTGAGTCTTCAAACAGATGAGTGATCCGGTTATCAGGCAAACTGTTGGGCTGAAAAGAGTTATGCCTGTACACTGTGAAAGTATACCCGTCGAAACGGTTTAACCAATCTTCTGTCCCAAACCACATAAATCCTTTCTTATCCTGGAGGGAACAGTTAACGGTGTTATGAGAGAGGCCGTCTTTATTATTGTAGTGCCTGAAATATAGCTCATGGGCGATTCCCGTAGAATAGCCCACAGTGAGTACCAAAAGAATAAGGATAACAGATCGTATATTCATATCAGTTTAAGGGTCGCTTCCAAGGCAAAGCTACTAAATTAAAAGGGATACACTATCTTTGCTGTGTTAAAAGTAGCAGGAGATGGAAAAAAGGGAGTTCAGCAGAGAATTACAGCTCACAGCAGATGGTAGTCATACATTGTTTGTCCCAGCAATGGATGAACACTATCACTCAGTGAATGGGGCGGTGCAGGAATCGCAACATGTATTTATCGAAGCCGGATTAAAACAATTGGACCGCAAGCCAATCCGGATCTTTGAAGTGGGTTTCGGTACGGGCCTGAATGCTTTCTTGACTTTGCTGGAAACCGGACACACAGCAGTAGAGTATTTTTCCATAGAACAATATCCCTTAGAGGAAAAGCTGATCCATGCCCTTAATTATGGGGAGCTGGTTTTATCCGGTAAAAAGGATCTTTTCCTCTCCCTGCATCAGGCAGCCTGGAATATCTCCGTACCCATCACTGATTCTTTTACACTCCATAAAATGTATGGGGATAGTAATACTGCTTCCCTGCCCGGTCAGATTGACCTCGTCTATTTCGATGCTTTTGCTCCCGATAAACAACCGGACATGTGGAATCAGGAGATCTTCAATAAATTATACAAACAAATGACATCCGGAGGTATCCTGACTACCTATTGTGCCAAAGGAGTCGTGAGACGTATGCTACAGGTATCCGGCTTTTCTGTGGAAAGAATTCCGGGACCTCCCGGAAAACGGGAAATGTTACGTGCCACAAAGATCTCATAGCCCTTTTCTGATGAATGAAGGAATCCGGGTGGGTTTCTGTTCATCTTAGAGAAAAGCCTATAGCTGTTTTTTAGGTATGCATCTATTCATATTTTATGTAAATGATTGATATTTAGTGAATAATCTATGCATACCTAAGCAATCAGGTATGCATAGATAGGGAACAAGGATATATCTTGCAGGACTTTTTTCTGATAACCAGTGGTTTAGTTATGCATACCTTAAGGGATACTGATATGCCTGTGCAGGGAAACTATTGCTACCCTCTACACCCTGGCGCGAATATTCGTAGAGTTATTTATAGATAAGTGCAGACCTATGTATGCTACCCTCTACACCATACGGATAGTTTCTCTGCAGGTAATTGGACGTAGGTATACGGAAAACGAAAGATCAATCAGCAACAAATGCATACTTTGCCTGCCGGAAACCATATGTTTCCATAGGATAGGAGACCGGTATGCATACTTTATGAACACCTGAACGGTTGGTATGCATGGTTAATTTATTGATAATTATGTATTTGTAAAAAAGATGAATAGATGCATACCTGAAAAAAATTATAGGGGGAGCCCATAAAAAAACAGGGATAAACCTATAGGCTACCCCTGTTATATGATAGATAAGAACGAATGCTTATTTCAGTAACGCTTCTACTTTTTCTACGAAAGCGGCTTTTTGGGCGGCTCCTACCTGTTTATCCACTACTTTACCATCTTTGAAGAATAAGATAGTAGGAATGTTGCGAATACCGAATTGTGCTACTACATCATTATTGTTATCAACGTCCATTTTACCTACAGTCACACGTCCGGCATATTCCTTTTCCAGATCATCAATGATCGGGCCTACCATACGGCATGGACCGCACCATTCTGCCCAGAAATCAAGCACCATGGGTTTCCTGGAATTTACTAATTCCTCAAAATTACTGTCAGTTACTTCTAAAGCCATACTGTTATTTATTTCTTGTTTATAATCGTATTTTTTTGCGAGTCCAAAAGTAGTAATTCTTTTAAATGGTACAAAAGACTATTCATTTATTTTAAAGTCAATCTTTTCATTTTCATTCAGAAAGTCGATTAATTCACGGGTTACGTTTAACCGGATATTTTGAGAGAATAAATTCAGGGAAATATGATGTTCTCCATCCATGACTCTGAAATATAAAAGACTGTTTCCCGGATTGTTTTTGATCAGGACGGAAAGTTCGGTAATCATGGTTTCATCCAGATCATGGATCGAAACCGTAATGTTGATCTTCTGAATCAGTTTGTCTTTTTCATCCTGCAGGAGCTTCATCGTGCCGATCCGGAGGTCCAGTTCGCCTTTCCGCCAGCGATGTGGTTCTATTCTGGCTGTAATCAGCAGATACATCCCTACCCAGAGATATTTATTAAACTCTACATAGTCATTTCCAAAAAGGGCAATTTCCGTACTACCGGTAAAATCTTCCACTTTCATCACTCCATAGGGGCTCCCTTTTTTGGTGATTCCTTCCCGGACTTCTGTTACAATCCCTCCGAACAGGAGTCCTCTTCCCAGCAGGCTTTCCCGGTCATTTAATTCTGCTATGCCTGTGTTGCATGCATAGGTTAGAATGATCCGGTACTCATCTAAAGGATGCGCAGACAGATAAATTCCGACTAACTCTTTCTCCTTATTTAACCGTTTCAGATCACTCCAACGTTCGCAGGCGGGTATCTCCGGTTTGGCAATAGAGGCAAAACTGTCATCTCCAAACAGGGAGTTCACTGCTGTTGTTTTATCCATCTGGTATTTGTTCCCATAGCGCATCAACACTTCCAGGAAGATTTCTCCTTTTCCACAATCCGTAAAAAACTGTTCCCGTTGGATACCAAAATTATCGAATGCTCCGGCTAATGCCAGTGACTCTACGTTTTTCTTGTTACAAGAAGTCAGATTGACCCGTTCTACGAAATCAAATATGTTTTTGAAAGGACCTTTCTTTCTCTCTTCTATGATATTCAGTACGGCTGACTCCCCGACTCCTTTGACTGCTCCCAATCCGAACCGGATGTCTCCCCGGGCGTTCACACTGAATTTCAGGACCGATTCGTTTACGTCCGGACCTAATACCTGAATCCCCATGGCCTTACATTCATCCATGAATTTGGTAATATCTGTGATATTGGATAAACTCCGGCTCAGCACAGCTGCCATATATTCCAACGGATAGTTCGCTTTCAGGTAGGCCGTCTGATAAGCAACCCAGGAATAGCAGGTTGCATGGCTCTTATTGAATGCATAAGAGGCAAATTTTTCCCAGTCTGCCCATATTTTGGCTAATGTTTTCGGGTCATGCCCGTTCTTTTTTCCTCCGTTCAGGAACTTCTCTTTCAGCTCATTCATTTTATCGATCAGCTTTTTCCCCATCGCTTTCCGGAGTGCATCACTCTCCCCACGGGTGAAGTTGGCTAATAAACGAGAAAGAAGCATGACCTGTTCCTGGTATACAGTAATCCCATAGGTATTCTGCAAATAACGTTCCATAATAGGAATGTCATATTTGATCTCCTCCCTGCCATGTTTACGGGCAACGAAAGAGGGAATATAGTCCATAGGACCGGGACGGTACAGGGCATTCATCGCGATCAGGTCTTCAAACTTGGATGGTTGAAGTTCCCTTAAGTATTTCTGCATCCCTGCGGACTCAAACTGGAAGGTCCCGGTTGTTTTTCCCTGGCAGTATAACTCAAAGGTTTTCGGATCTTCCAGGCTGACTGTATTAATATCAATCTTTTCTCCCCGGTTTAGGTAGACGTTCTCAATAGCTTCTTTAATAATGGAAAGTGTCTTGAGCCCCAGGAAGTCCATTTTGATTAATCCGGTCTCTTCAATTACAGATCCCTCATATTGGGCAACCAGCATTTCTTCTCCCGTTTCCTTGTCTTTTGCCGTACTGACCGGAACGACGTCTGAAATATCATATTTACTGATAATGACCCCACAGGCATGTACTCCTGTATTCCGTACATTTCCTTCCAGCATCTGGGCATATTTCAGGGTGTCTCTCAAAACAGGGTTGGAGGAGTTGGCTGCTTCTTTCAGTTCAGGCACATATTCAATGGCAGCCCGCAGATTCATTTTCTTTACATCCGGGATCTTATCCGGTATCAGTTTAGCCAAACGGTTGGAATCCTGCAACGGTAATTTCTGCACCCGGGCAACATCTTTGATTGCTGATTTGGCGGCCATGGTACCGTAGGTAATAATATGGGCTACTTTTTCCTGTCCATATTTCTCTGTTACCCATCGTAAGACCTGTCCCCTTCCGTCATCATCAAAGTCCACATCGATATCAGGCATGGAAATACGGTCCGGATTCAGGAACCGTTCAAATAGAAGGTCATATTTGATCGGGTCAATATCGGTAATCCCTAAACAGTAGGCTACGGCAGAACCTGCCGCAGAACCCCGGCCGGGACCTACGGAAACACCCATCTTGCGGGCCTCGTTGATGAAGTCCTGTACGATCAGGAAATAGCCCGGGAATCCCATACGTTCTACTGTTTCCAGTTCAAAATCAATCCGTTCCTTTACTTCGTCTGACAACGGTTCCCCATATTTTTTTTTGGCA
The DNA here is from genome assembly GCA_021201295.1 of Tannerellaceae bacterium. Lineage (GTDB taxonomy): Bacteria > Bacteroidota > Bacteroidia > Bacteroidales > Tannerellaceae > UBA4116. The sequence continues at coordinate 81,167 of JAJQFE010000012.1, forward strand.
CCTTCATAGGTAAGATATTTGAGGTAAGCATCATCGTTCTCAAACTCTTCCGGAATAGGGAAGTCCGGCATTAACGGACCGTGATCGATAGAATATAGTTCGACTTTTTCTGCAATTTCCAACGTATTGCGTAAAGCCTCCGGTACATCGGCAAAGACCTGGTTCATTTCTGCGGTCATTTTCATCCATTCCTGCTTGGTGTAGCGCATACGGTTCGGATCGTCCAGGTCTTTTCCGGTACTCAGGCAGATCAGGCGGTCATGGGCTTCCGCATCTTCTTCGTTAACGAAATGGACGTCATTGGTCGCAATCAGCTTTACGTTGTGTTTGGCTGCTAATTGGAGCAATACGTCGTTCACTTCTTTTTGTTTTATATAGGTAGAACGGTTGGCATTGGGATTATCGGTTTCGTGACGTTGCATTTCCAGATAGTAATCGTCTCCAAACAGGTTTTTAAACCATAGGATGGATTCTTCCGCTTTTTCTATTTGTCCTTTCATAATGAACTGCGGGATTTCACCTCCTAAACAGGCAGAACAAACAATCAGCCCTTCATGATATTTTTCCAGGAGTTCTTTGTCTATACGGGGACGACCATAGAAGCCTTCAGTCCAGGAAATGGATACCATCTTAATCAGGTTTTTATATCCTTTCTCGTTTTTAGCCAACAGGATTAAGTGCCATCCGCTACGATCTTCCTTATCCGTTTTGATATGCCGTCCTTTGCGGGCGCAGTAACATTCACACCCAAGGATGGGCTTAAAAATATGAGATTCATATTCAGCTATCTTTTCAGATAGCTTTTTCATCCTTTCCCTTTCTTCCTCTGTCGGATTGTTTTTATCATTCAGCTCTTCCAGTTCTTTTTTACAATCCTTGATTGTACTGAGATATTTACTATTCTTTTTCTTTACTTTATTATAGAATTCTTTTATCCCAAACATGCTTCCATGATCAGTAACAGCAATGGCATTCATGCCGTCTTTCTGTGCTTTTTCGATCAGGGCATCGATAGAAGCCTGCCCGTCCAGCAAAGAATATTGCGTATGGACATGCAGATGAACAAATGGTTCCATATATTTTTGAATGTTTTATCTGATTTTTGAGAGTATAAAGATACGAAAAAGGAATGGAATTAGTCATAGCATTTTTTTCTGATAAGGATATTTAATATTACTACTGAACGTCTTGTGCTCTTTCCTATCTTTATCCATATTATTCTTAAGAAATAAAAAAAACTCAATTATAATACCATACTACCACTTTGTGGGTTTTAAGTTGTTGATAATTATCTTGTAGTGGAGTGGGGTTGAGCAAATCTTCAATACCACACTAGTACCACATAATGCCACAACATTAGAATGATTTCTTTAAAACAACCGATGCATTTTTGCTTACATATCATATTACACATGGTTAACATCCGGCTCTTTGGAAGTATACATCCGGGTGTAGGAGCCTATTAATAATTAAGTAAATTATATTAATCAGGAGATTTATCATCAGGAGAGTGGTAGTGTGTATGAAGGAATGGTATTGAAAAAAACGATAATACCACACTTTTATCCATTGGTATCCAGTGTGTTAGTCTCAAAAGTGGTGTTGTGGTGTTGAAAATTGAAATTTATTGTTTTCTTTGTGAGACTGATTAAAAAGCGTTTCACGAGGGTGTGCCAAAAGTGTATCTGCTCTTTGACCAAGTTACAGCTTGTAAGCCCAAAGGGCTTGAATATAAATA
>JAJQFE010000075.1 GCA_021201295.1 Tannerellaceae bacterium
ACCGCGGGTGAAACCCGTGGCGGAAAGCAGCCACACGCTATGAACCCCGAAGCGGGTTCAACCCTTTCAGGGTTGCTGTGGAGAGGGGTTTCGCCTACACCCCGGGTTCCACCCGGGGTTATTCACATGTTATCCCTTTTGGACTTCTCTAAAGAAATAAATATTACTACCTTTGCAGGCATTGAAAATTTAATATAAAACCATGAAAATAGTAGTTAGTGGGATCAGACCTACCGGTAATTTACATTTGGGAAATTACTTCGGAGCTGTAAAAAGTTTTGTGGAGTTACAGAAAGAATACAACTGTTTTTTCTTTATTGCAGACTGGCATTCCCTGACCACCCATTTACAGCCTAAAAATATTCGCAAAAGTGTAAAAACTATTCTGGCGGAATACCTGGCTTGCGGGATTGATCCGGAAAAAGCAATCATCTATATACAGAGTGATGTACGCGAAGTAGCGGAATTATATCTCTACCTGAACATGAATGCCGGGATCGGTGAATTGATGCGCACCATCTCTTTTAAAGAAAAAGCACGTCAGCAGTTACGGATCAGTAATGCGGATGCAAGTATCGAGAAAGAGATTTTCAACGAAAATAATAAGCATAGCGTAAACGCAGGATTGTTGACCTATCCGACCCTGATGTGTGCAGATATCATCATCCATAAAGCCGTGAAAGTTCCGGTAGGAAAAGATCAGGAACAGAATATGGAAATGGCCCGCCGGTTTGCCCGTCGGTTCAATGCCACCTACCAGACAGAACTGTTTCCGGAACCTGCCTCTTTCCATCTGTCAAACAAGGCATTAAAAGTGCCCGGACTGGATGGATCCGGTAAGATGGGAAAAAGTGAAGGCAATGCCATCTATCTGATCGATGATGAAAAAACGATCCGGAAGAAAGTGATGAAAGCTGTGAGTAATGCCGGTCCTACGGAACCCAACAGCGAAAAACCGGAAGCTATTCAGAATCTCTTTACCTTGATGGAGATCGTTTCAGCCAAAGATACGTATGACTATTTTAATGATAAATACAACAACTGTGAGATCCGCTACGGAGATATGAAAAAGCAGTTGGCAGAAGATATCAATCTGTTCTGTGCTCCGATCCGGGAGAAGATCAATGATATACTGGCGGATGAAGCCTATCTGGATAAAGTCGCCCGTTTAGGGGCGGAAAAGGCCAGCGAAAGTGCAGCTAAAACATTAAAAGAGGTACGTGAGATTATAGGTTTCCGTCCTTAAATTCTCTGGTTTATTTATTAAAATTACCGGCCTGTAGTTCCGGGTAAAAAGGGTGCATCGTTTTCATAAAAAAGGTGCACCTTTTTTATGAAAACGATGCACCCTTTTATAATACAGATTCCTGCTTGTGGCTTTTTCCGTAGCGTGTAAGGATTTAATAATGTTTGGTAAATAAACTGAAATTGTATGGCGAACTAACCAAAACCCTATACATTGCGACGCATAGAACAGTTGATGAGAGTATGGAAGCATTTACTACAGAAGAATTTGAACGTAGTTTCAAAGATCTTTACAAACCCTTATGCTTATTTGCAGTCCGCTTTACTGGGCAGATAGATGATGCAGAGGATATCGTACAGCAGGCATTTGCAGATGTCTGGGATAAGAAAAACGCCATCCCTACGATAGAAAATCTTAAATCGTATTTATATCGCAGTGTCCGGAACCGTTCTCTCAATGTAGCCATGAAGCCATCCGGAGAACTACTCACGGACGAGTTTCCCGAAATGGGTGATGATTCAGCGGAAGAACAGGTTCTCCAGGCGGAACGGGATGCCCATTTATGGACTGCCATCGATCACTTACCTCCTGAACGGAAGAAAATATTTCTTTTGGCTAAACGGGACGGACTGAAATATCAGGAAATCGCGGAAGAACTTCATATTTCTATCAAAACTGTGGAAAACCAGATGGGAAAAGCATTGAAATCTCTACGGGAAACCGTTCTGCGTATCTACTACTTTTTCTTTGGAATAGGGTAGACATAAAAAATATACATCGGATAGGGGTATTTGGTTTTTTATTGTCTTATCAGTAAAGAACTTTTTATTTTAAAAATAGATGTATATGGAAAAGATCGTATTAGTTACTTTACTGTTGATGAGTGTATGGGTAGGAAAAGCCCAGTGGACTTTTACACCGGAAGTTGGGATGAATATAACTAAGTATGAACATAGTGAAACGGCAAAGATCGGGGCACGTGTGGGAGTGGCGGTTGAATATCAGCTCCCCCGGACGGAGTTTTTTTCGATCCGGTCAGGCCTCTATTTCCTGCAATGCCGGTATAATAATATGTATCTGAATAACACGGTTTATTATGGTGGTTATTACGGAGGCGGATATAGTTCCTATTATCCGTACGGGAGTGCCGGTTACCAGGGAATCTACGATGCCGGTTCCTATGTGTATGGTGACTATAATAGTTTACAGACTTATCTCAACAAAACGGAAACTACTAAAAATTACCTGCAGTTACCTGTGCTGGCTAATTTTCACTGGAACGTTTGTGAAAATATAAAGATTACAGCCGGAGTAGGTCCTTATATTGCATACGGCATAGAAGGAAAATCCCGCGGGACTCAATATGTTTATCTTCCGGAAGGAGGTATGTATACCCATCATACCGAACAGGAATCTTTCTCAGATATGGAGTTCATCAGTAGTGATGGGAGTCATTATTACAGACCGGGAGATAAGCGGTTTGACTGGGGGGTACTGCTATAGCGGGCATATAGGTCAAACAATTCTCGGTAAATCTGGGATATGATATGGGATTGGGTAAACAATTTAGTGGCTACTCTTATCAGGTAAGTCCCCAATACCACACCGTCAGTTTGAGTGCGGGCTATACATTCTGATTAATCAATTCAAACAATGGACAACAAACAGGAAGAGCTATTTGAAAAACAGATTCGCTTTATTGCCAGACATTATCAGGAAGATAAACTGGATGAAAACAGGGCCTGGGAGAAATTCTCCACTCAGGCAAACATAAAGCGTGTCTTCCCTTTCAGAAGATATCTTATGGCAGTCGCTTCGGTTGCCCTGATCCTGATAGCAGTCCATATCTATTATGTATCCGAACGTTCTCCGGAATGGGTGGTGATCGCCACCGGCCCGGAAGAGATCCGGGAGATCTGTTTAACGGATGGTAGCCGTATTACATTAGCGGAAAATTCCCAGGTTACCTATGATGCTAAAATCTACGGAAAGAGCGGACGGGCATTCGGGTTGGAAGGAAAAGCCTATTTTGAGGCAGTGCGTGATGAAGCCCGTCCGTTTTCCGTAGAAACTCATCTGGGAGAGGTTACCGTATTGGGAACCAGCTTCCAGGTCACTAATAAAGTAAACGCGATGGAAGTAGAAGTATACACCGGAAAAGTCCGTCTGGATATTAAAGAATCAGATCAACATGAAATTTTAACAGCCGGTATGTCCGCCCGGTATGGGACGGATGATCCTGAAATCCATATTTTAACCGAAGAACATATGAATAGCCTGTCCTGGAAAACCAAACAACTTCGTTTTGAAAATACACTCGTTGAGATGGTCATTGCTGATCTGAGTGAGTATTATCATATGACGATCGTAAATAAGAAAGCAACTACCGGAGTCTCCCTGACCGCTACCTTTCAGGAGCAACCCCTCGAAGAGGTGCTGCTGATCATTAATCAAACACTGGATATACGTCTGGAGCCACTTCCTGATAACTAACAGAGAACCATGGTGCGTCTTCTTTTACTGATCATAGGATTAGGAATCTTTCCGGGGGTACAGATCCATGTCTGGGGACAATTTTCCGCACCTGTGCCTCCGGTCACCATAGATATGCGTCATACTGAATTAGCGGACATCCTGACTGAGTTGGAAAAACAGACCGGTTTATTCTTTTCCTATGAATCGTCTCTGTTGACAGACCTGCCTAAAGTTACGCTGACCGCAGAGGAAGAATCCTTTTCCTATTGCCTCAGAAAATTATTTGCTTCACTTCCCCTTACCTACCGGATTACCGGACAGTATATTATTCTGAAAGCCCGGCCCAGGAGTTATACAGTCAGTGGCTTTGTCCGGGATTCCTCTTCCTATGAGAGCCTGATCAGTGCGACCGTAGTGGACCGTTATTCCAGAAAAGGAACCACAACAAACAGTTATGGTTTTTATAATATTACCCTTCCGGCAGGACCCGTCTCCCTTTTCCTCGTCATACGTCGGATATCAGCGGAAAGAAATCTCCTTAGAGCTGACCCGGGATACCCTGGTCGATCTTCCCCTGAGTTTAGCCAGCATGCTTTGGGAAATCGTGGTACGGGGAGTCGATCCTTATTCGGAACTCCTGAACAGCCAGTTAGGTAACATTCATTTGTCAGCCAACGAGATAAGACATGTTCCGGTGGTGTTCGGAGAACCGGACCTGATCAAAACCCTGCAACTGACTCCCGATATCGCTTCCGGTATGGAAGGCTTGACAGGCATGTATGTCAGGGGAGGAGGTAGAGATGAGAATCTCTTTTTACTGGATGGCATTCCGGTGTATAATGTCAGTCATGTAGGAGGACTCTTCTCTACCTTCAACCCGGATATGGTGAAACATGTGGATTTCTATAAAGGGAGCTTTCCGGCCAGATACGGAGGAAGGCTTTCTTCCGTTATAGATGTCCGTTTGAAAGATGGGGATATGCAAAACTACCACGGCAGTTTTTCCATCGGGCTTTTAGCCGCCAGGGCACAGATCGAAGGCCCTCTTGTGAAAGAAAAACCTCGTTTAATGTGGCATTCCGGCGGACCTGGTATGACGCGTTTACCACCCCCATATGGGCCATCAGGAACAGGAAAAACCAGTATGGCTTTTTCGCCGGTTATTCATTTTACGACCTGAATGCCAAGATCAACCATATCTTCACACCTAAAAGCCGTTTATCCGCTAATTTTTATATGGGACAGGACCGGTTGCGGTATGAAGACTATGAATGGATCAACCAGTTCCCGATCGGGGAGAAATTTGCCTGGCACTGGGGAAACTTAGTGACTTCCCTGAACTGGAGTTATACGTTCAGCTCTAAACTGTTTGGTAACCTGAGCGTAGCCTATTCCCGGTATCAGTTGAAAGTCCGGGAAGAGGAACAGAAATTGAAGGCCATGAGAGCGGAAGCCAATGATTTCCAGGTCAACCGGTTCCTGGACCGGCATGCTTCGGGAATAGAAGATATCGGCTATCTGTATAACCTGGATTACAGCCCGGTCCCGGAACACCAGATGAAAGGAGGCATTCAGTATCTGTACCACATCTATCATCCGGAAGATAAAACAAATCTCCTCTCCTCATTTACAGAAAGTCCGGATCATCAGACTGTCCTCTACAGCAGGGCACAGAATCCGGTGGTACATGCCCATGAATGGGCGCTTTTTGCAGAAGATGAATGGACACCGGGAGAGCGCTGGAAGGTCCATATGGGAGCCCGGTTAAGCAGTTATCATGTGAAAAAGGAAGATTACCTTTCTTTTCAGCCCCGTTTCTCTATGCGGTATGTAGTCCGTCCGAGCCTTTCCGTGAAGGCAGGGTATACCAAAATGAGCCAGTATGTACATCAGCTATCCAACTCCTATGCCAATCTGCCTTCCGATATCTGGGTCCCTGTCACAGCAACAGTCAAACCGATGGATTCGCATCAGTATACCGCAGGTATGTACTACAATTATAAAAAACCTATGATTTTTCACTGGAAGGATATTACAAAAAAATGGCCCATTTGGTTGAATACCAGGATAACGCATCACTGTTTCCTGACTATACCCAGTGGGATGAAAAGATTTCCTCCGGTTCTGGCCGGTCCTATGGGATGGAACTCCTGGCTAAAAAAGGAGAAGGACGCACCACCGGATGGCTGGCATACACCTTAGCCTGGTCTGACCGTATTTTCCGGGATGGAACGGTCAATGAAGGCATCCGGTTTCCTTCCAAATTTGATAACCGCCACCGGTTGAATGCTACAGTGATGCACAAGATAAATGATCGTATAGATATCAGTGCTTCCTGGACATTCGCTACCGGAAACCGGGTGACGATCCCGGTAGACTACTATCTCTCACCGGAGATAGATCCACACGCGCTGAACGGCCTGCCTGCCTATGGTTCCCCTCCGTATGGAGAAGCCTCTTTATCTCCTTACTATACCAGCAACGGATATGAAACCATCCTCAGGAGAAATGCCTTTAAGTTATCCGATTATCACCGTCTCGACCTCAGTCTGAATATCTATCGGCCCCGGAAAAATGGACATGTCGGGATCTAGAATATAAGCGTATATAATGTATATAGCCGGAAGAACCCATTCTGCATAGATGAGATCCTCCCTATCGGCCCCGGAGAATTACGGGTAAGCCAGAAAGGGTATATCCCCATCATTCCTTCCTTTTCCTATACCTATAAATTCTGACCTTATGAAGAGAATCCTCCCTTATATCCTATGCCTGTTTTTTATCTGTTCCTGTTCCTACGACAGTATTATAAAAATCGATTTATTAGAACCGAAAGGAGTCTTAAATGCCATTTTGAATTCAGATTCGGTGCTGACGATTTATGTTTCCCGGACCGGAAGTGCTGTGATGGCAACAGAGGATTTCGGGTCAAAGGAATATGCAGAGCATTATTTTATAAACAACGCGAAAGCAGTCGTATCTGTCAATGGCCGGCCGGCCAGTTCCATGCAAAGAGGTACTGAAAATGGTTCTTATGTACTACCCGGTTATATTCCGGAAGCCAATGACCGGGTAAAAATAGAGGTGGAAACAGACTACGGAGCATTAACAGGAGAGGTACAGGTCCCGTCTCCCTCACCCATTGTAGCCATAGATACCCAACGGGTGGCATCTTCCACCTCCGACCAGGGATTTTTTGATCTTTCCGTAGCATTAACCATAGAGAAGGAAACAGGAAAAACTACCTGGTATATGCTGACCATTCAGGGATTTTCGGAATACCGGAAAGGGGATATTACCCTATTCCGGCCATTTGCTCCCATAGTCGTGCATGACGGGGTGCGCTTTTATGAATATGAGTGGATCGGAAACAGAGGAAATTATTGGTATGAATATACGTGGGGATATGGAATGATCCCCTCCGATGCTTTCTATCTGTCGACCTATCTGTTTACGGATCACACCTGAAACAGACCGGATCTTGTTCAGTTCATCCTGAAAAACTGTTTTCCCTCCTATGAGGAAGAGGATTATTCCTATCTTTCCAGATACAGGTTTCAGTTGTCTGCTGTTTCCGAATCCTATTACCTGTATATGAAATCCAAAATTTACAGGCGGAACAAAAGGATTTTCTGGGAGAAGCCGGTTTACGGGAACCGATCCCTACCTATTCCAATGTGGAAGGAGGGTATGGATTAGTCGGCGAAAAATAGACGAACCTGTATGACCTGATATTGACGGAAGGGAATCTGTCGCCGGCCTATAATCCGTTTGATGACTGGTTGGGGGATGAACCGGAAGATGGTCAGTCGGAAATTAGAAGGGAACGTTAGCCGGAAAACAACCGCTATTCCCTATCTTTGTTAAATAAAAAATCAATAATTTACCGGGTATGGAAAGTCGGAGAGTGTTTGTAACAGGTGGAGCAAAAGGCATTGGACGGGCTATCGTCAGAAAATTTCATGAGGCCGGATGCCGGGTGGCCTTTTGTGACAGGGACCGGGAAGCCGGGGAAAGTTAGCCTCCTCTTTAGGGGCAACCGCCTGTTTTTACCCGCTGGATGTCACGGATGAACAGGCACTCACTGCAGTGCTGGAAACACTTTTTGAACAATGGGGAGACCTGGATATCCTTATCAACAATGTGGGAGTCGGAAATTTCTCTCCCATCACGGAAACTACCATTCAGCAGTTTGATGAAATCCTGGCTACCAATCTGCGTCCTGTCTTTATTACTTCCCGGGCGCTGGCTATTCACCGGAATACTCCGGAAGGAAAAAACACTATGGCCGGATCGTCAACATAGCTTCTACCCGTTACCTGCAAAGTGAACCCGCTTCTGAAGGCTATGCGGCTTCCAAAGGGGGGGATTGTCTCCCTTACCCATGCCCTGGCCATCTTTTTGTCCAACTATCAGGTCACAGTTAATTGTATCAGTCCCGGATGGATACAGAATGAAGCCTATAACCAACTTAAACCCATTGACCATTCCCAACACCCGTCCGGACGGGTGGGCCATCCGGAAGATATTGCCAATGCCTGCTTTTTTCTCTGTGCTCCCGAAAACGATTTTATCAACGGACAGAACATCGTGATAGACGGGGGAATGACCCGGAAAATGATCTACGAAGAATAATTCTTTTCCCATAGATGCAACTTTCAGCAACCCGTTTTCATCTTTCCTGACAGAGAACATTCATTACCTATGGAGGAACAGCTGTTAATTATTGGATGTAAACGTGCTGAGTCGTGGGCCCGTAAAAAGTATACGAGCTGTACGCCCCTGTTATGCTCAGTGTCTGTATGCATTATGTCCGGGATAGGGAAACAGCCCGGGACCTCCTGCAGGATGGATTTATTAAGGTCTTTACCAAAGTAGGTACCTACACCGGACAGGGTTCCTTTGAAGGTTGGATCTGCCGGATCTTTGTTACCACCGCTTTGGAATATCTGCGGGCTAAAGATGCGATCAAACAGAGTGTGAGCTTAGAGGACTACCCGGAAGCAGGAGAAGACCTGCAGGGAAATGTACTGGATAAATTATCTGCCGATGAACTGCTGGAATGTATCGGGAAATTGCCCCGGGGCTACCGGACCGTCTTTAACCTGTTTGCTATCGAGGGATATACCCATCAGGAGATCGCTGACATGCTTGGAATTAGTGTAGTTACTTCCCGTACCCAGTTTATGCGGGCGCGGAATCTACTGCAAAAAAGTGTACAATCTTTATTAGAACAGGAGGATGCAAGAGGAAAATAGATACAACGATCCGCTTGATGACTTTAGTCTGCTGGTCCGCGGGAAAATGAGCGGGCACAGGCTGCCTGTTCCTCCGGAAGATTGGGAGGCACTGGAGAGGAAATGGCAGCAACGCCAACGTGTCAGGAAACATTGGTGGAAGGTGGCCGGCTCTGTGGCTGCTGCCGGATTGATAGGATTAGTAGTCACTATGTTCAGGGAGGTTCCGTTGCCTGTCTATGAACTGGCAGACCAGGGAATGGAGCAGATAGAAGTAGAGGAGGAAAAGATATTCCCGGAAACGATAGCCAGGTTACAGGCAGATGTGATCCGGCCGGAGCAGAAGGGAAAAAGAGAGGAAGAATCTATAGAAGCCACGCCTGCGCCGCCGGCCGGAGATCCCGGTGAGCGTGAAAAGGAAGCAAAGAAAGAAGCGGCAGTCGCCGTTACGGAAGAGGAACAGGTCACGGAAGAGAGGGTAATTGTGGAAGAACGTTCTGTAGGGCCAGGTAATGCACAGGAGTTTTATCCGGCAGTGTCGCCTCAACAGGTCAGTAAGAGAAAAAAGAGCTGGCGTTCCGGCTGGCAACTGGGAGCTGTGATTGCATCCGGTAGTAACCTGAATTTCTCTTCCGGAGTAGATTATATGTACGGTTCGGATAATGAGCAGGCAGACCCCGGTCTCGGAGGCAATCCGGAAGAGCCGGAACCGGAAGAGCCAAAAACCAGAGCCGGGCCTGTGACTAAACCGGCAGGCAGTATAGGGGAAGCAGCCGGTAATTATGCGACTGATACGGAATATTCTTTGCCGGTGACATTCGGATTTACTTTCCGGAAGGAGCTGAACGATTATATAGGAATTGAAAGCGGATTGGTCTATACCTATCTTTCCACTAAGTACACCCGGAGGGGAAGCCAACATTTCGATGCGAAAGCGACGATGCATTATATAGGCGTACCGGTGAATCTGGTGGTGACGCTTTGGAAACAACCCAACTGGAACCTCTATTTCTCTGCCGGTATAATGGGAGAAAAAGGGGTACGGATGCTGTATCAGGAAATAGCATATGGAAAACAACTGAATAGTGAAACAAAAGTCAGGGGAAGGATAGACGGATTGCAATGGTCCGCCAATTTCTCTCCGGGACTAACCTATCGTATAACAAAGGAATGGGGCATCTATGCAGAGCCGCGGATCTCTTATTATTTGACAATGCCCAGCCTGAAAATATACGAATGGAAAACCTCTGGTAATCGGTATCGGAGGAGGAGTGAGATATCATTTTTAAAAATTATTTTAATGAAGAGAGCGATGAAAAAACTATTATTTCTTGGATTCATAGCCGGTATAGCCGGCCTGTTTGCTGCCTGTGATCAAACAATCACCCGGACAGTGACCCGTACGGTGAATACCCCTGTCTATCTGTCGGCGAAAGAGTTCCGTAACTCGGTTCAGGTGACTGATATACCCCGGGAAATCAGGCAACGGGGAAAGATCTGTTTCTACAAAGACTACCTCTATATTTCCGAACCGGAAACCGGGATCCATATTATAGATAACCGGGATCCGTCCCATCCGTCTGTAATCGGTTTTATCGAATTGATGGGCAATGCGGATCTGGCCATAAAGAATGATAAACTATATGCCGACTCCTATATTGACCTGGTCTAGTTTGACATAACCGATCCGGTTAAACCGGAATTGGCCGGCTGCCTGGAAAATGTATTTTTGGCTGCTTTCCTGGATACCGGCAATGAATGGGGATACAGAGAGGATCTCCATACGTTGTATGAAGGAAAAATAGACCGGATCGTGATAGGCTGGAAAACTGAAGAGATCACCTATGAAGTGGAATACAAAAAACAGGATGGGGATTTGATGATGGATGCGAAACTGAGTGGGACGAGCCCCGGTACTGGCATCAATGGCTCGATGTCCCGTTTCGGGATTTACGAAGAGTATATGTATGTGATCCTGGCTGACCAGATCAGTATTTTTCATATAGGAGGTGCATCCCCTGTCAAGGTCGGCAGAAATGAATATGTCGGCCGGGAGATGGAAACGATTTTCCCTTACCGGGATTGCCTGTTTATCGGAGCCCCCGGAGGATTACTTATCTATTCCGCGGCTAATCCGGAAGTGCTCGAATATCAGTCTTTTATCGGACATGTCTACGGATGTGATCCGGTGGTTGTGGAAAATGACCTGGCGTATGTGACCGTACGTTCGGGAAATGCCTGTGGACAGAATGTGGATGAATTAATCGTGTTTGATGTAAGTAATGTACAATCTCCCAAACGGCTGGTTACCTACCAGATGACCAATCCGAAAGGGCTGGGTATAGACAATGGACTCCTGTTCCTCTGTGATGACGGACTGAAAATCTTTAAAGCAGGTGACCCCCAGACGCTGGTAAGTAATTTAATTGTCCACTATGCAGGGATGGATGGCTATGATGTCATCCCTTACCGGAATGTACTGATGATGATCGCTGACGATGGATTGTATCAATATGATTACTCCGACCTGGACAATATCCATTTACTGAGTAAGTTATCCACCCGATAAGTGAACGGGTGAAATAAAACAGCAAATACTTTTTTGTTTTTTGTATGGTCAACCTTTTCCGGCCTGCCCTGTCTGAGTAACCAGGGCAGGCCACACTTTTTGAATAGGAAATTTCCAATCCCTTTTTGTTTTTCTGAACCTTATATTTCGTGTATTTTAATGGTCAAAATATAGTATTTTGTCTCCTTACCATTTATTTTTAGGTATTCATCTATGCATAATTTTGATAGATGGCTGACTATCAATAAATAA
>JAJQFE010000020.1 GCA_021201295.1 Tannerellaceae bacterium
ACTCCAAAAGGAGGAATCGATGATAACTCATTGATGCTGAACTCTAATCCTTTGGCTGCTGAACGTACTTCTGCTTTCGCAATTGAAATTGATGATACTCCTCTTTACAGAAGATTTGCTAATGATCCTGCAGAAGGTCTTGCTGTGAAAGCTGTTGATACTCCTGACACGATGCGTTTCTATGAAAAATATCGTAAAGAATATTTGCAGATCGAATCTAATCCTAACTTTACAAAAGAAGGAATTGATTTCTTAGGTATCGAATCTTTCAATTATGAACCATCTTATGGTAAATCATTTATCGTTGACAGTGCATGGGTTAATCGTGGATTGGGATATATCAAACCTCAGTACCTGATCTCTATTGATCGCAACGACCAGGCACCTGTTGATGCTATTCCTTGTCCGGATGACTCCCACGGAACTGCTCCTGATGGAACTCCTTATGATCAATGGACTTGTCCTCACGCTAAAAAAGCGATTCCTGGATTCAACAGAGGTCTTTATCTGATCAACTTCGAATTCCCAGGTTATGGGGTGGCAGATGATGCAGAAAATGACTATGTATGGAAGAAATTCTATCGTGCTGGATTTGTAGATGCAGTTCATATGGGTGATAGCCTGATCTGTTAAGAGATCAGTTTGCTGGTTATGCCAATGATCATATCGACACTGCGAAAATTAAAGCTGCAGAAGCTGCTTGGTTGAAAGAGAATAAGTTAACAAGTGGTTCTTATTATATTATCGACCTGACAGGTGATAACCATAAGTTTGCTACTTGGTCCATGAGATATGTAGATCCTAACCATACTTTAACCAATAATGACTTCCTGATGGAGTCTATGGGTAGTTCAGATCAAAAACTTGAAGATGCTATTGCTCCAACTATGGGTGCCTGGTTGAAGATGAACAATGGCTGTCTGGTATTGTCAGACCGTGGTGAATCAGAATTTACTTATGAAACTGCCGGTGACGATGCATTGATCTTCAATGTAGAATATGTAGAAGGTAATGAACTGGCAACTGATGACGAAGTGATTGCAGAGACATCGGTAGTAGTGATCGCTGGCCAGGGAAGTGTGACTGTGAAGAATGCAGCTGGTAAGAAAGTATCTATCAGTAACATTTTAGGTCAGACTGTAGCTAACACAGTGGTAACATCAGACAACGTGACTATCGCAGTACCTGCCGGTGTTGTAGTAGTATCCGTAGAAGGTGAAGCAGCTGTTAAAGCAATCGTAAAATAATTGTACTGATCATTATGGATAAACTCGCTGAGAGTAAGTCCTGAAAATAATAGAAAGCCTCCTGGTAGTTTTACCGGGAGGCTTTTTTATTTTTGTAAGTGACTGACCACTTTCTACATAAAAGAACAGACTTAACAGGATTGTAATATCTGTTTCATGCGGTTGAAATATGGAGGCTCTTTCTTTGTAAGCAAATAATTATAATATTTCAACAATGAAAAAGTCGATTCTTTTAGTAGCGTTATTCGCAGCTGTTTTTACCTCCAACGTATCTGCACAGAAGATCAAAGGTAGTGATACCTGTCTTCCGGTTACACAGACCGCTGCCGAAAGTTATATGAATAAAAATAAAAATGCCAGAGTGACTGTAACAGGTGGAGGTTCCGGTGTTGGTATCTCGGCGCTTATGGAAGTAACTACCGATATTGCGATGAGTTCCCGTAAGATTAAATTTGATGAAAAAGTACGCTTGCGGGAAGCTGGTAAAAGTGTCGAAGAGGTAGTCATCGCTTATGATGCCCTGGCTGTTGTTGTAAATCCCAGTAATAAAGTTACGAACCTGACCCGTGAACAACTGGAAGGTATCTTTACCGGAAAGATCAAGAACTGGAAAGAAGTAGGTGGAGATGACCTGAAAATTGTGGCTTATTCCCGTGAAACTTCTTCCGGAACGTATGAATTCTTCAAAGAAAGTGTGTTGAAGAATAAAAATTATATGAGTGGTATTTTAAGTTTACCGGCTACCGGTGTGATTATCCAGAGTGTGAGCCAGACCAAAGGTGCGATTAGATATGTAGGACTGGCTTACCTGAATAAAGATGTCAAAGCTATTCATGTCTCTTATGATGGAACTAATTTCGTAGAACCTTCCTTTAAACATGCAAAAGATAAAACCTATCCGGTCGTTCGTCCGTTATTCTACTATTATGACAAAAAGAATGAAGGGGAAGCGAAACCATTTATCGATTATCTGATGTCTGCAGAAGGACAGGATATCGTTAAGAATGTAGGTTATATCCCCGTCAATTAAAATTGTATTTCCTCCATATCTCTTATATATCTCAAAAAAGTGTACCCTATTGGTAAAGAACCTGCATAGCGTTGCAGGGCTTACCGGTAGGGTTTGCACAATATTTTAATCTCTGTGCAATAATATAACTATTTTTTGCACATTTTTAAACAGGTTGTGCTATCTTTGTGAGGTATTAATTAACAAGCGTTTTCATGAAAGCATTAACAATCAGTGATTTACAGGCTCGCGTTCCTATTGTACAGGGTGGAATGGGAGTCGGGATATCACTTTCAGGCTTAGCCTCAGCCGTAGCAAATGAAGGCGGGATCGGTGTGATCTCTGCAGCAGGGCTGGGACTTTTATACAAAAAATTATCTTCAAACTATACCGAAGCCGGTAACCTGGGGCTTGCCCGGGAAATCCGGAATGCCCGTGAGAAGGCAAAAGGGATTATTGGAGTGAACATTATGGTTGCCTTATCAGACTTTGCGGAATTAGTAAAAACCAGTATTTCGGAAAAGGCGGATATTATTTTCAGTGGAGCAGGTCTTCCTTTGGATTTGCCTTCTTATCTGACCAAAGGCAGTATGACGAAGTTAGTACCCATCGTGTCCAGTGCACGTGCCGTACGTATTATCTGTGAAAAATGGAAAAATAACTATGATTACCTACCGGACGCTATTGTGCTGGAAGGACCGAAAGCGGGTGGACACTTGGGCTATAAGGAAAATCAACTGGAAGACCAGCAGTTCTCTTTGGAAGAATTACTGCCACAGGTCGTACAGGAGGTAGCTGTTTTTGAACAGAAATATAATAAAAGTATCCCTGTTATTGCAGCAGGGGGTATTTATACCGGAGAGGATATTCACCGGATCATGGAGTTAGGAGCCTCAGGGGTACAGTTAGGGACCCGTTTTGTGACTACGGCAGAATGTGATGCTTCGGAAGCATTCAAAGAAACCTATATTCAGGCAGAAGAAAAAGATATTGAGATTATCAAGAGTCCTGTGGGCATGCCGGGACGGGCTATTAACTGCAGCTTCCTGCAAAAGGTTAAGGATGGCCTTAAGCAGCCGAAAGCCTGTCCTTTCCATTGTATCAAGACCTGTGATATTTCCAGAAGTCCTTATTGTATAGTAACCGCTTTATATAATGCTTTCAAAGGTAACTTTGAAAGTGGATATGCTTTTGCCGGAAGTAATGCGTTCCGCGCTAACCGTATCATGTCTGTTAAAGAGACGATCTCGGAATTGGTCCATGAATGGAAGGCAGGCATGAGATAACCTGAGCATAAAGAATTAAAAAAGAATCCCTTTGGTTGGCAGGATATTTTATCCTATACAACTAAAGGGATTCTTTTTTATGGACTAAATCAGTATGCTTTTTATTTATCTACGATCCATTATTTATTCATTAAACCGCTTTCAGGCTCATGTCGAGGCTTTTCACGGAGTGTGTCAGGGCCCCGACGGAGATGTAGTCTACCCCACATGCTGCATACTCCCGTAAAGTGTCAAATGTAATGCCTCCAGAAGATTCCGTCTCATATTTGCCTCCGATCCGTTTCACGGCTTTCCGGGTATCATCCGTATTGAAATTATCCAGCATGATCCGGTCTATACCGCCTACTTTCAGTGCCTGTTCCAGTTCATCAAAGTTCCGGACTTCTATTTCAATTTTCAGGTCTTTCCCTTTCTCTTTCAGATAATTTTGAGCACGGGTGATCGCCTGTTCGATGCCTCCGGCAAAGTCCACGTGGTTATCTTTTAACAGGATCATATCGAAAAGACCGATCCGGTGATTGACTCCACCTCCGATCTTAACCGCTTCTTTTTCTATCATACGCATACCGGGAGTAGTTTTTCGGGTATCCAATACGCGGGTATTCGTTCCTTCCAGAGCTTTTACATATTTACGGGTAGTAGTCGCAATCCCACTCATCCGTTGCATCACATTCAGAACGAGACGCTCTGTCTGTAAAAGGGACTGCACCCTGCCTTCTACCGTAAAGGCAATATCTCCTTTTCTGACTTCAGTTCCATCCTCAAGATAAGTCTGGACCTGAAGTTCCGGGTCAAAATGATGGAAAATACGTTTGGCCATTTCCACTCCGGCCAGTACGCCATCTTCCTTAATAATAAGCTGGCTTCTTCCGGTGGCCGTAGCAGGAATACAGCATAAAGTTGTATGATCGCCATCGCCTATGTCTTCGGCAAAAGCTAATTTAATTAAATCGTCAATTAAATGGTCCATGTATTTATTCTATTCTGATTGATTGAATGATCGCTTTGTTATTTTCTGTCCGGTATGTAATATTCACCCGGTATTCCTGTGTTCCGGCCGGTAGTTTTCCTACTAAGAAACCATTCTCTTTTTTATCGGCATGGTGAACGACTGTAAAGGTAGAAGGTTTATTTTTGCTGAAGAAATTATTCAGCAGTGAGATGGCTTCTTTACTATCACATTTTTTGGAAGAACCGGGAATGGCCAGATCAATCTCTTTATCCATAGAAGTAGAGAGAGTGGAGGCGTTTCCGCTCTTAAACGCATCAGCGATAGTATTTATATCGGCAGCCTGAATACATAGATATGAAAACAGACCTATTATCATCATTAAAATTCGTTTCATAGTCTCTTTTTTATGGTTCTAAAAAAATAAAGATATAATATTTCTTGTAATTTCGCCGTCCGGACTACGTTAATAATAAGGAAGATAAGAGAATGAAGATTACTTTATTAGTGATAGGGAAGACAGATATGGCCTATTTTGCGGATGCCATTCAGGAATACCGGAAACGGTTAATCCACTATATCCCATTGGATATGGAGGTGATCCCGGATCTTAAGCAGGTCAAAAACCTGTCAGAGATCCAGCAAAAAGAGAAAGAAGGGGAATGTATCCTGAAAGCCTTGCAACCAGGAGATTATTGTGTTTTGTTAGATGATAAAGGAAAGGAATTTACCTCTATGCAGTTTGCTGCCTATCTGGAGAAAAAGATGCATGTAGTTCCCAAACGCCTGGTGTTTATTATAGGAGGGCCTTACGGGTTTAGTGATGTAGTTTATAAAGTTGCTTCCGAGAAAATATCGTTAAGCAGGATGACTTTCTCTCATCAGATGGTCCGGCTGATTTTTATAGAACAGGTATACAGGGCGATGACCATCCTGAAGAATGAACCTTATCATCATGAGTAATTTCAGCAGTAAAAAAGTGATCCAAACACTACGCTTCTTAATAGCTAAGGAGTTAAATAGTGCATCCTTTTCTTTTCCACTTAACTCCTTGAATCCTTTAACTCCTGTGATTACTGGCTCTCCTTCGCCTGCTGAAAGTCAATCCCTGGCCTTCCGGAGTAACAAATAATCCAGTAAAGTCATAGCGGTCATGGCTTCTACAATAGGGACAGCCCGGGGTAATACGCAGGGATCATGACGGCCTTTAGCTTTCAGAATGGTTTCTTCGCCGTCTGTGTCTACCGTTGGCTGTTCCATCAGGATGGTTGCTACGGACTTGAAAGCTACCCGGAAATAGATATCCTGGCCATTCGAGATCCCTCCCTGGATACCACCGGAGTGGTTGGTACGGGTACTGATCTTTCCTTCATCATTATAGAAAATATCATTATGTTCTGACCCCTTATATAAAGGAGCTTCAAAACCATCTCCATATTCAAAGCCTTTGGCGGCATTGATGGTCAGCATGGCCTGTCCTAAAGCGGCATGTAATTTGCCGAAAGCGGGCTCCCCTAAACCTACGGGAACTCCCTGTGCGATACAGGTAATAACGCCTCCGATTGTATCCCCCTTTGATTTCACTTCCGCGATCCTTTTCTCCATCTCCGCAGCTTTTACCGGGTCAGGACAACGAACTGGATTTTCTTCCGTATGGCTCAGGTCATAGACATTATATCCGCCTTCCAGTTGAATATCACCTACCTGGGAAGTATATGCCTGTATGGAGATCCCATACTGGTTCAGTACCAGCTTCGCAATCGCTCCTGCTACACAGCGGGAGATCGTTTCGCGGGCGGAAGAACGTCCTCCTCCCCGGGGGTCCCGGATGCCATATTTCGCTTGATAGGTATAGTCCGCATGTGAAGGACGGTAGACTTCCTTCATATTATCATAATCAGCAGAATGCTGGTTCCTGTTCCAGATAATAAATCCAATAGGGGTCCCTGTAGTCTTTCCCTGATAAATACCGGAAAGAAACTGCACTTCATCCGCTTCTTTCCGTGGAGTTGTGATGGCAGACTGACCGGATTTTCTGCGGTTCAATTCTTTCTGAATAAATTCCATATCCAGTTCAATCCCTGCCGGACATCCGTCAATTACACCGCCGATCCCGGCGCCATGTGATTCTCCGAAAGAAGTCAGCCTGTATAAATTCCCAAACGTATTCATTGTATTAGAATGGATCATTAAAAACGCAGAAACAAATATGGTTAAAGCATTGTTCCTGCGTGTCTGTTTCTTATAATTGTCAATCGCAGACCGGCCTTAGCCGATAGTCAATTGTCCTTTATCAGTTCCCATTAATGGCATCCGCAACCGTCGCTGCTGCAACCGCTTTCACAGTCATCTTCACAACCGCATCCGCAACCACTTCTGGCAGTCATTTTAGCGATTTCCTCTGCAGTAGGATCATGCACATCCAGGACTTCGCCACTGAAGTGAAGGGTTTCGCCGGCTAACGGATGGTTGAAATCCATCACCACGACATCCTCTTTAACATCCATGACCGAACCATTCAAACGGTTTTCGTTAGAGTCCATCATCGGAACAATATTCCCTTCTTTGATTACATCTGCATCAAATTTCCCTTCTACCTCAAAAATATTTTTAGGAAGATCCATCAAATGATCCTCATTATATTCACCGTATGCATCGGCTGGATTTATAGAGAAGTTGAACTTTCCGCCTACTTCTAATCCTTTGAGGGCATCTTCGAAGGCTGGAAGCATCATGCCGGTACCAAATATGAATGATAATGGAGTTTCCGGTGTTGCTCTTTCCATCAATTCGCGTTCTTCTCCTTCGCCTACGTTCAGATCATAAGTAACCGAAACAAACTTATTTGCTGTAATCTTCATTGTACTGTGTTTTATATATTGAAAAATAAATGGATACAAAGTTATAGATAATTTCTGACTTATCTGTTACCTCTCTCCAAAATATAGCTAATTCTCTTTTTGTTGAATTTAATAACAATCCTCTGCTCTTTGTTGTTCTAATTCCGGGAGAGATAAACAGGTCTGAGAGAAAGATATGGAAACCAAAACCGGAAATCTGTTTTTAAACTGAAAGCGTATGTCTAGCCCGGCCGGATGACGGAAAGTAGACTGACGATAGTCTTTTTACTTTCTATCCTGCTTAAGTGGATATTGTTCGATTTTTTCTGGTGTCTGCAAACCACTTTTACCTCTTTTTCCCGTCCGGAAACTTACCTGAATGCTCTTTGGCTCACCTGGCTCCTTTTATTTCCGTTGATCTGTTTCCGGGCTGTGAAGACCACCTTAGTGATCTGTTTTTTATTAGACTTACTTCTTATCGCCAACCTGATGTATTTCCGGACTTACTATACCATTATTCCACTGAATAGCTATTTGTTAGCAGGCAATCTGAAAGATTTTACCGGAAGTGTCTGGCTTTCTTTCCGGGTGACCGACCTGTTATTCTTTTTGTTGACTCTTATTCCCGGAATTGTGTGGTGGCATAGCTACAGGAATAAGACACCACACTCGCTTTTCCGGAGCAGGAAATGGGGTACATATACAGGGATCTTATTGCTCCTTACACTTTTCCCTGCCTGGGAAATTATCCGGCATAATGGTTTCAGGAAGGCGTATGAATCTCTCCAGAATGCTAATATGTATTCCTGCGCTACTCCTATGTATACTGTATTCGGAAGCCTGTATTATGATTATATCAAGGGAACTGTACCCTATACTCCGGAAATAGAAGAGACCATTTCTGTATGGCTGGCTGAGCATGTTACCCGTCCCATCCCTCTGCCGGACGCTGAATACCGTAAGAATTGCATCCTCATCCTGGCGGAGTCGTTGGAAAGCTGGGTACTGGAAACTCTGTATGAAGGGATAGAAATAACCCCCTGTTTAAACAAGTTGTTGACGGACTCTGCTACACTATATGCCCCGCATGTGCTTACCCAGGTAAAAGGGGGACGGTCGATAGATGCCCAGCTTTTAGTCAATACCGGGTTGTATCCGGTTGCTACCGGAACTTACAGTACCCAATTCCCGGATTCATATTATCCATCGGTCATAAAAGCTTTTAAAGAACAACATCCGGATGCCAGAGCCTACACCTTAACTGTGGATAAACATATTGTCTGGAACCAACACCGGGTCAGCCCGGCTTTCGGATATGACGGATTA
Organism: Tannerellaceae bacterium; assembly: GCA_021201295.1. GTDB lineage: Bacteria > Bacteroidota > Bacteroidia > Bacteroidales > Tannerellaceae > UBA4116. The sequence continues at coordinate 8,658 of JAJQFE010000020.1, forward strand.
ATTGACAGGAAAGGGTTTATTGTGGATGAGGCTGTGGGACCGCGTAAGAAAGTAGGAGACGTTTCATTTTTAAGACAATGTGCCGAAAAAGTAGCAACAGGAGAAGTCTGGGATAAACAGGGTGCTAACTTCCTGCAATGTGTCACCTATTCCGGACATTCACCATTTGTTCTACCGGATGAATTGAAACGGGTCTCTTTTCCTGATGCTACTCCCCGGATCATGAAAGATTATATGACGATGGCTAACTACACGGATTATGCCATCGGACAGTTTATCCGGTTGTTAAAAGAGCAAGGGATCTATGAAGAGACTATGATTGTGATCACAGGGGACCATGAAGGGTTGGCGGATTTCCGGGAAACACTGGTGCAGTCTACAGCCGGCAAAGGCGTGGTATCCGAAGAACTATTCACACCTTTGATTATTCTGAATGCCCCCGTAGGCATGAGATATGAAGAAGTCATGGGACAGATTGATATATTTCCTACCTTATTAGACGTATTAGGATTATCCACTTATACCTGGAGAGGCTTAGGGCGAAGCATCTTAGATCCGGAGAAAAAAGGTTTCGCCATAGATCCCCGCAACCAGATAAAAGGAAATACAACCGGTCTCTCAGCAGAAGAGATCACCTTTGCCGGAAAAGGCTGGGAAATCTCAGACCATATCATCCGGTATGATTACTGGGGCAATCAGATACAGGAAAGAAAAGGAATGCAGATAACGCAGACAGGCGCAGAAGAACGCAGAAAGAATTTTAAATAACCTTTTCTCTGCGCCTGTCTGCGTGCTATAATTTATTTACTATTAACTGCCTTTTTCAATGAGAGCAGGGCTTTTTCGAGGACGGAGCGGGCACATCCGATGTTCATGCGCATATAGCCTTCTCCACCGGGGCCGAACATACTTCCGTCGTTTAAGGCTAACCCGGCTTTGTCTTTGAAGAGGGACACCAGTTCTGCCTGTGATAATCCTAATTCACGGCAATCCAGCCACACCAGGAAAGAGGCCTGTGGCAGATAGACCTTGATCTTAGGGATCTCTGCTTTCATAAAGCGGTCTACATAACTGACGTTCTTCATAATATACATCCGCATTTGCTGTAACCATTCTGCTCCGTAGGCGTAGGCTGCCACAGTAGCTTCGTAGGAAAAAATGGTACCGTCGTTCAATTCACGGGCTGCCAGGTACGGATAGAATTTATTTCTTATTTTCGGATTGGGAATAATCGCATAAGAGGTAACAATCCCGGCAATATTAAAGGTCTTGCTGGGTGCCATAAAGGTAATGCTATGATTAGCCGCCGCTTCGGAAACAGTGGCAAACGGATGATGTTTGCTATGGGGATAGACCATCTCCGCATGGATCTCATCGGCGATCACTAAGATGCGATGCCGGGCACACATATCAGCCAGACGGACTAAGGTGTCTTTCGACCAGACTATGCCTCCCGGATTATGGGGACTGCACAGGATCAGCACTTTGCATTTTTCATCTATAACAGATTCCAGGTGGTCAAAGTCCATCTGGTAGACACCGTCCACTAATTGTAGCGGATTGTTCACGACTTCCCGGTTCATATGTTCCAGTACTAAACGGAACGGATGATATACAGGTGGCTGGATAATCACTTTGTCTCCCGGTTGTGTGAAACAATCCAGTGTAAAAGCAATTCCTTTTACAATACCGGGAATGTAACTAAGCCACTCTTTCTGGATATGCCACTTGTGTTTATAATCAATCCAGTTTATAATGCTGGTGTAATATTCATCTGAAGCAAATGTGTAGCCAAATATTTCATGATTACAGCGTTTCTTAAGGGCTTCTACAATGAAGTCAGGTGTACGGAAATCCATATCCGCTACCCAGAGAGGGATCAGGTCTGCACTGCCAAAGCGTGATTCCAGTTGGTCAAACTTCACACTGTTGGTACCGTGGCGGTCTATTACCTCATCAAAATTATACTGTTTCATTTTTATAAAGCGTGTATTTCATTTATTTCCAAGTGCCCAAAGATACAAATTATATTTTCAAAATAAGGGAAGGCATCCGTTCACCTTTGGAATTTTCCGGCGGAGGACAATCCATGCGCAGGCTCTCCTGCTACTGACAATAAGCCTACAGGCAGAAAAAGAGAAGCAGTGCAGAAAATTTATTATTTTCTTTATGGAAACTAACCGGAAATACGCAGGGATATACTATCTTTGATAAGGACAGCTAACTTATTTAACCATGGTTAAATACCTATTGCACCCGGGTTAAATACCTATTCAACCATGGTTGAATACTGATTGCATCATGGTTAATTAAGTTAGCGGTGACGGATAAATGAATTAGTTAACCGTTTGTCAGAGCTAAATTGTGTGCGCCATGAGTATTAAGTATGATCTGTTTGAAAATCCTCCCCGTGCAGGAAAGAAAGAAGAAGGCTGGCTTCATGCCCGCCCGGTGATTCAGGGAACCCTGAGGACCGAACGCCTGATCCGGTCGATCAGTGAAAGTTGTACCCTGACAGGGGCAGATGTGAAAGGTGTGCTGGAAAGCCTTTCCGAACGTCTTTGTTATGGGTTAAGTAATAGTTACAATGTCTATCTCGAAGGGATCGGCACCTTTTCTATTACGCTGAAAAGTAAACCGGTTAAAGACAAAAAAGAGATCCGGTCAGCTTCTGTGGAGTTTAAAAATGTAGAATTCCGTCCGGACCCACGCCTGAAAAGGAAATTGCAACTGGCAGATATGAGCCGGGTGGCTCCTAAAGAAAAGAGAGCCACTTTTGACGGGAAAGAAAGGAGAGAGCGGTTGTGGGGTTATATCCTGACCCACCATTCTATTAATGTCACGACCGCTATGGCGATCAATCATGCGAATCATAAGAAAACCAAAGAGGATCTGTTGTTCCTGGTAGAAAAGGGATTAGTAAAAGAATTGCACCATGGGAATGCAAAAATCTATATCCGCAATCCGGAACCGGCGGATCATAAAGCAGAGGGGTATTAAACTATTCCGTAAATGAATGGTCTTATCTAAATAATATTATTTATTAAAACCATATATTTATGAGAAGAATACTACTATGGATTGGCTGTTGGTTTCTTATGGTGGGTGTCTGGGCACAGGATTTACAACCTGTTCAGTTAAATCCGCATACGAAAGTTCGCGGAGTCTCTGTGATGGAGGCTTTTCAAAATCGCCAGTTTTTGCGGGATTACCGGTCTGAAGATCTTTCCTTACAGGATCTGTCAGATTTGCTTTGGGCTACTTACGGAATTAACCGGGAGAACGGAAAGAGGACAGCTCCGACCGCACAAAATTCCCAGGATGTGGATGTCTATGTTTGTAAAGCGGAAGGAGTGTATCTCTATGATGCGGCAAACCATATGTTGCAGCCGGTACTGGCGCAGGATCTGCGGCCGATGATCGAAGGAGGCCGTCCGACGGGTGCTCCTGTCTGCATCCTACTGATCTCGGATATGTCCCGTTATAAAGATTACGGACCGGATTCCAAACATTTGAAACATTATTATAAAATGGGTGCGGTTGATTGTGGGATTGTTTCCCAGAATCTGTCCCTGTTCTGTGCAGGTGTTGGCCTGGCTACGGGCCCCCGTGCCGGTATGGATCAGGAAGGTTTACGGAAGGCCCTCAACCTGAAAGAGTCACAACATATCTGGCTGAATCACCCGGTGGGATATCCTGCTAAGTAAGGGAGTGATTTGTTGTCAGATAGGATTGAATAGGTCACAGGAAGGTGGCAGGAGTCAACAGGCTCCTGCCACCTTTTTTCTTTATTGACGGTTTGGATTCGTAGGGAAAACCAAGGAGAATCCTGTTAAAATGCAAGGTGGTGATTCGCTTTAATTGATAATTGAAAAATAAAGGAAGAAAAAACTTTTAATTTTTTTATTATTATGAATTATTATTCTACATTTGCAACGTCAAATGAAACGAATGGGAATAACAAATGACATGCAACATATTACATAACATTCTTCTCGTGGTGGTCCTTCTAGTCATTAGTAGGTAAGGAGAAAGGTATGTAAGAAGTTGTAGCGTCCTGTAAAGATATTTCTTAAGCCTTTCTCCGTAGAGAAGGGCTTTTTTATTGAAACGAAAACAGACAAAATAAAATGGAATTACGAAGTTCTACCAGTACACAAGGTCGCCGTATGGCAGGAGCACGTGCATTATGGCGTGCCAATGGAATGAAGGATGAACAGATGGGGAAACCTATTATTGCGATTGTGAACTCATTTACTCAGTTTGTCCCGGGGCATGTCCATTTACATGAAATCGGTCAGCAGGTAAAAGCTGAAATTGAAAAGTTAGGCTGTTTTGCCGCTGAGTTTAATACGATTGCTATTGATGACGGGATTGCCATGGGACATGACGGAATGCTTTATTCCCTTCCTTCCCGTGACCTGATTGCTGACAGTGTAGAATATATGGTGAATGCGCATAAAGCAGATGCGATGATCTGTATCAGTAACTGTGATAAAATTACTCCGGGCATGTTGATGGCCAGTATGCGCCTGAATATTCCTGCTGTTTTTGTGTCAGGTGGCCCGATGGAAGCCGGTGAGGCAGACGGTCGTGCGTTAGACCTGATTGATGTAATGATCGAATCGGCCGATGAGTCGGTCAGTGACCGGCAGATCGAAACTATTGAACGCGCTGCCTGTCCGACCTGTGGTTCCTGTTCCGGGATGTTCACTGCCAATTCAATGAACTGCCTGAATGAAGCGATCGGGCTGGCCCTTCCCGGAAACGGAACGATCGTGGCTACGCATGCTAACCGGAAGAAATTATTTGAAAAAGCGGCGAAGCTGATTGTGGAGAATGCTTACAGGTATTACCGGGACGGGGACGAATCTGTCCTGCCCCGCAGCATTGCTACCCGACAGGCTTTCCTGAATGCGATGTCCCTGGATATTGCCATGGGTGGTTCGACGAATATGGTCCTGCACCTGTTAGCGATAGCAAATGAGGCCGGAGTGGACTTTTCGATGAAAGATATTGATGCTTTATCCCGGAAAACCCCTGTTTTATGTAAGGTGGCTCCTAATTATTATTACCATATTCAGGATGTGAACCGTGCCGGAGGCATTATCGCTATTCTGGATGAATTGGTAAAAGCGGGCCTGGCAGATGGATCGGTGAAGCGTGTGGACGGACGAACTCTTGCCGAAGCAATTGCAGCTTATTCCATTACTTCTCCGGAGGTTACTCCGGAAGCGCTGGCTATCTATAAAAGTGCCCCTGCCCACCGCTTTAACCTGGTGTTGGGTTCACAGGAAAGTTATTACCGGGAACCGGATACGGACCGGGAGAACGGATGCATCCGTAGTATGGAACATGCCTATGTCAAAGATGGAGGATTAGCTGTGCTGTATGGAAACATTGCACAGGATGGCTGTGTCATAAAGACAGCCGGTGTGGATGAAAGTATTTTTCGTTTCCGTGGGCCGGCTAAAGTGTTTGATTCGCAGGAAGCTGCCTGTGAAGGCATCCTTAAGGATCAGGTGGTAGCCGGAGACGTAGTGGTGATTACCCATGAAGGCCCAAAAGGCGGACCTGGTATGCAGGAAATGCTGTATCCTACTTCCTATATCAAAAGTAAGCATTTAGGGAAGGCCTGTGCTTTGATCACAGACGGCCGGTTTAGTGGAGGAACTTCCGGGTTATCTATCGGACATGTGTCGCCAGAAGCTGCAGCCGGCGGAGCGATTGGCTTAGTAAGAAACGGAGATATAATTGACATCAATATTCCGGAGCGTACCATACAGGTGCGAGTCAGTGACGAAGAATTGGCAAACCGCCGCAGAGAGGAAGAGGCGCGTGGCAAGGATGCTTTTACTCCTCCTTACCGCCAGCGTACTGTTTCCAAAGCCTTGCAGGCCTATGCCCATATGGTTTCTTCGGCAGATAAAGGCGCAGTAAGAATTATATAAATACAACTTTTTTAACCTCTTGTCTTTTGATACCCCTTCGTATCAATGGTCAAGTATCAATTATCAACTAAGAAAGCGATGGATAAACAAAAAATAACCGGCTCGGAAGCATTACTGAAAACATTACTTGCCGAGGGGGTGGATACGATCTTCGGGTATCCTGGCGGACAGGTTATTCCGGTGTATGATTGTTTGTATGATTACCAGGATCAACTGAAACATGTGCTGGTTCGCCATGAACAGGGTGCCACGCATGCGGCACAGGGATATGCCCGTGTTTCCGGTAAAGTAGGAGTAGCTTTAGTGACTTCCGGACCAGGTGCTACGAATACGATCACCGGGATTGCGGATGCTATGATGGATAGTACACCGATGGTTGTCATTTCGGGGCAGGTGCCTTCTGCGATGTTAGGGACCGATGCATTTCAGGAAATTGATGTGATCGGTATCACTCAACCTATTACCAAGTGGGCCTATCAGATCCGCCGTCCGGAAGATATTGCCTGGGCTGTTTCCCGGGCTTTCCATATTGCTTCCAGTGGCCGTCCCGGTCCTGTGGTGATTGACTTTGCCAAAGATGCCCAGGTAGGATTAGTGGAGTATGTATATGAAAAGGTCGGGTATGTGAGAAGTTACCAGCCTGTTCCGGATATGGAACCGGAGCAGATTGCTGCTGCTGCGGAATTGATCAACCAGGCAAAGAAACCGTTTGCTTTAGTGGGACAGGGAGTCGTGCTGAGTGGAGCAGAGAAGGAGCTGATGGCTTTTCTGGAAAAAGCGGATATTCCTGCCGGATCTACTGTCCTGGGGCTTTCTGCGATGCCTTCTGACTATCCTTTGAATAAAGGGATGTTGGGTATGCATGGAAATGTAGGGCCTAATATGAAAACCAATGAATGTGATGTGCTGATTGCGATCGGGATGCGTTTTGATGACCGGGTGACGGGAAATCTTCAGACCTATGCCAAACAGGCGAAGATTATCCATTTTGATATAGATATTTCGGAGATTGGAAAGAATGTCTCTGTAGATGTTCCGGTAGTAGGGGGTGCAAAAGAAACCTTAGCGGCTGTTACGGAACTGTTGCAGCCAGCCAGCCATACGGAGTGGATTGCCGGGTTTGAACCCCATGAAAAGGAAGAATATGAAAAGGTAATTTCCCGTGAGGTGTATCCGGAGAAAGGTTTCCTGAAGATGGGAGAGGTGATCCGTAAAATATCTGAGGCAGCAGAGAATAGGGCTGTATTGGTGACGGATGTAGGCCAGAACCAGATGATGGGTGTACGGTATTTTAAATATACCCAGACCCGTAGTGTGGTTACTTCGGGTGGACTGGGAACTATGGGTTACGGGCTTCCTGCGGCTATCGGTGCCAAGTTTGGTGCTCCTGACCGTACGGTCTGCCTGTTTACAGGGGATGGCGGTATGCAGATGACTATTCAGGAATTAGGAACAATTATGCAGGAGAAGCTGAATGTAAAAATTATTATCCTGAATAATAATTTCTTAGGCATGGTTCGGCAATGGCAGGAACTGTTCTTTCAGGAAAGATATTCTTTCACGGTTATGGCTAATCCGGATTTTGTATCTATCGCAAAAGCATATGGATTGGGTAGCCGGGTAGTGGAAAACCGGGAGGATTTAGATGAGGCTATTACAGAAATGCTTCAGTATGATGGAGCCTATGTGCTGGTAGCCAATGTAGAAGACCGTGGTATGGTATACCCGATGGTTCCGGCGGGCGGAACAATTACTAACATAATTATGGGCGATAAGTAAGGAGGGGTGGTTATGACAGGAAAAACATTGTATACAGTTATTATATTTTCAGAGAATACGGTCGGGTTGCTTAACCAGATAACCATTATCTTTACGCGCCGCCAACTGAACATTGAAACCCTTTCTGTTTCTCCTTCCGCGATAAAAGGTATTCATAAGTTTACAATTACTACCTTTGCGGACCAGGACACCATGGATAAGGTGGTCAAACAGATTGATAAACGGGTGAATATCCTGAAAGCTTATTACAATACGGATGAGGATCTGGTGTATCAGGAGATTGCTTTATATAAAGTTTCTACGGAGCAGTTTATGCAGACCGGTAAGGTGGAAGAGCTGATCCGTACGTATAATGTGCGTATCCTGGATATAAATGAATCCTGTGTGGTACTGGAAAAGAGCGGACATTATGAAGAGACCCAGGCGTTGTTCAAAGAGTTGAGCCGGACAATCGGTGTCCTTCAGTTTATCCGTTCCGGACGGGTTGCAATCACAAAAAGTAAAGTGGAACGGCTGAGTGATATGTTGTCCACTATGGAGAAGAAATTACAGGACAAACAAGGCATAACGAATGGAGAAGAGTAAACTCGGGGAATTTCATTTCGAAACGGAACCCTATCTGCTGGATTTCCGGGGACGTACCATGATCCCTATGATCGGGAACTACCTGTTGCACGCCGCTTCTGTGCATGCGGAGAGCCGGGGCTTCGGGTTTTTGGATATGAGTGAACGCCACACGGCATGGGTGCTTTCCCGCCTGGCTATTGAAATGAATGAGTTTCCTGCGATGTCTGAAGAGGTGATTGTATACACCTGGGTGGAGGATGTCGGCAAATTGTTTACCAACCGTTGTTTTGAGTTGACGAATCAGGCGGGTACACCCTTCGGTTATGCCCGTTCTATCTGGGCAGCTATTGATACGGCTACCCGCCGTCCTACTCCGCTGGATGTAGAGGGATTGAATGAATACCAGATGGAGCGTCCCTGTCCGATAGAGAAACCGGGGAAAATCGCTCCTGTGGAGAATAAGACGGAAGGACAGGTTTATCAGATTAAATATAGTGACCTGGATGTGAATGGACACCTGAACAGTATCAAATATATGGAACATTTACTGGACCTGTTTGATATCAGGCTGTACCGGGAAAAAGAGATCCGTCGCTTTGAGATTGCTTACCAGTCGGAGGGAACCTATGGAATGTCCCTGACTTTGCATGCGGATGAGGTGTCTCCGGGAAAATATGATATGGCGATCTGCCATGAAGGGAAAGCGATCTGCCGTGCGGCAGTGACCTGGCAGTAAAGAGAGAATTAATTGATTTTTTAATATATAATTTAGTAGAAAAGAAAATGGCAGTAATGAATTTTGGCGGTGTAGAAGAAAATGTAGTCACCCGCGAAGAGTTTCCATTGGAAAAAGCAAGAGAAGTGTTGAAAGATGAGACCATCGCTATCATCGGATATGGTGTTCAGGGTCCCGGTCAGAGTCTGAACTTGCGTGACAATGGTTTCAATGTTATTATCGGACAGCGTAAAGGGGGAAAAACCTGGGAAAAGGCAATCGCTGGCGGTTGGGTACCGGGAGAAACTTTATTCGAAATAGAAGAAGCCTGTGAAAGAGGGACTATTATCCAGTATCTGCTTTCGGATGCGGCTCAGGTCGAAGTATGGCCTCGTATCAAAAAACACCTGACTCCGGGTAAAGCCTTATATTTCTCTCATGGGTTTGGTATCACTTATAAAGAACGTACCCATATCATTCCTCCGGCAGATATTGATGTGATCCTGGTTGCTCCTAAAGGATCGGGAACCAGTCTTCGCCGTATGTTCCTGCAGGGACGTGGGTTGAACTCCAGTTTCGCTATCTATCAGGATGCCACAGGTAAAGCCTGGGATCGTGTAGTCGCGTTAGGTATTGGCATAGGTTCCGGTTACCTGTTTGAGACTACCTTCCAGAAAGAGGTTTACTCTGACCTGACAGGAGAGCGTGGTACATTGATGGGTGCTATCCAGGGTATCCTGTTGGCTCAGTATGAAGTGTTGCGTGAAAACGGCCACACTCCTTCTGAAGCATTTAACGAAACCGTAGAAGAGCTGACTCAGTCGCTGATGCCTCTGTTCGCAGAGAACGGTATGGACTGGATGTATGCAAACTGTTCTACTACGGCTCAGCGTGGTGCCTTAGACTGGATGGGTCCTTTCCACGATGCCAGCAAGCCGGTATTTGAAAAACTGTATCGTGAAGTGGCTTGTGGCAATGAAGCACAACGTTCTATCGATACTAACAGCAAGCCTGACTATCGGGAAGGTCTTGAAAAGGAACTGGAAGCTCTTCGTGAAAGTGAAATGTGGCATGCCGGTGCCGTAGTGCGTAAATTACGTCCTGAAAATAATTAAGAGAAACTTTTCTTTTAGATAATAAAAACTGCTCTGTAATCAGAGCAGTTTTTTTGTATCGTATGGTTAGTACAAATGCTAAGACCTACATTTTGATTAGGTCTTAGCATTCTATGGATTGGTCTTCACAGGAGAAAAGTAAACAATAATGAAATTTTGGAAAAACGAGGACTTATCCTTACACTTTAAAAGAAAATATCGGTAAAAAATATCGGATTATATTTGTACGTTTGAAAAAATGATATATCTTTGCATCGTTAAAAGCAGAAAAGCAATGGCACGGAACATCGCAAATAGTCTTATTTTTTCTTTATCTATTATTCTACTCTGGAAACGGAATAGGAAGTGAGACTGTTATGCCTTTCTGAGCATAGATATACTAAAAAGAGCCTTTCTCACTTCCTTGTGAGGAGGGCTCTTTTTATGTGATGATCCGCAAAGACGGTCATTCAGTAAGCAGAGTAAGCAATAAATTAAAGGGAGAAAACCAGTAAATATTCCTTTAATTAGTAAACGGAAGAATATTAACAGCTATAAGAATTTTAAAAACATGTCAGACAGATTATTTATTTTCGACACGACTTTGCGGGATGGTGAACAGGTTCCCGGATGCCAGTTGAATAGTATTGAAAAGATCCAGGTGGCTAAGGCATTGGAGGAACTGGGAGTAGATGTGATTGAAGCCGGTTTTCCTGTTTCCAGTCCGGGAGATTTCAACAGTGTGGTAGAGATAGCCAAAGCAGTTACCTGGCCTACCATCTGCGCCCTGACCCGTGCGGTGGAAAAAGATATTGATGTGGCTGCTGAAGCATTGAAATATGCGAAACGGGGTCGTATCCATACAGGTATCGGTACTTCTGACTATCATATCCGGTATAAATTTAATTCCAATCAGGAGGATATCCTGGAACGTGCCAAAGCATGTGTAAAATATGCTAAACGGTATGTGGAAGATGTGGAGTTCTACGCGGAAGATGCCGGACGTACAGATAATGAATATTTGGCCCGTGTGGTGGAAGCGGTGATCAAAGCGGGTGCAACTGTAATTAACATACCGGATACCACTGGTTATTGCCTGCCTCATGAGTATGGAGCTAAGATTAAGTACTTGATGGAGCATGTGGATGGTATTCATAAAGCTAATATTTCTACCCACTGCCACAATGACCTGGGTATGGCTACTGCGAATACGATTGAAGGAGTCCTGAACGGAGCCAGACAGGTAGAAGTAACCATCAATGGGATTGGGGAACGGGCTGGTAATACGTCATTAGAAGAAGTGGCCATGATCTTTAAAAGCCATAAGGATACGGGTATTGTAACAAATATCAATAGCCAGAAAATCTATGGTATAAGCCGTATGGTTTCCAGTCTGATGAATATGCCGGTTCAACCGAATAAGGCGATTGTCGGAAGAAATGCGTTTGCTCATTCCTCCGGTATTCACCAGGATGGAGTGCTGAAGAACCGGGAAAGTTATGAAATCATTGACCCTAAAGATGTAGGGATCGATGATAATGCCATTGTGTTGACTGCCCGTAGCGGACGTGCCGCCCTGAAACATCGTTTAAGTGTGTTGGGTGTGGAACTGGAACAGGATAAACTGGATAAAACCTATGAGGAATTCCTGAAACTGGCAGACCGCAAAAAAGATATTAATGATGATGATGTGTTGATGCTGGTAGGAAAAGAACGACTGGCTACACATCGCATCAAACTGGCATACCTGCAGGTCACTTCGGGAGTGGGCCTGCAATCCGTGGCAAGTGTCTGCCTGAATATTGCCGGAGAGAAGTTTGAAGCGGCTGCTTCAGGAAATGGTCCGGTAGATGCGGCGATCAAGGCGATCAAATCGATTATTCACCGTACGATGACTATCCAGGAATTCCTGATCCAGGCAATCAATAAGGGAAGTGATGATATGGGTAAGGTGCATATGCAGGTGGAGTATGACGGGAATGTCTATTATGGATTTGCTGCTAATACGGATATCATTGCTGCTTCTGCAGAAGCATTTATTGACGCGATTAATAAGTTTGTAAAGTAGATTTAAGTAGTCAGAGGAGTCAAAGGAGCCAGGGAGTTCAGTAGCGTATAGAATTACTTGACTACTCATGAGCGAAGCGAATGATAACTTCTTAACTCCTTTAACTCCTAACGAATATAACCAATAAATAAAATGAGTAAGACATTGTTTGAAAAGATCTGGGAGAAGCATGTAGTGGATACACTTGCTGATGGGACTATCCAGTTATATATTGACCGTCTGTACTGTCATGAAGTGACCAGTCCACAGGCTTTTGCCGGACTCCGTGAACGTGGACTGAAAGCGTTCCGGCCACAACAGATCACCTGTATTCCTGACCATAATATTCCTACCTTGAACCAGGATCAACCTATTCAGGATCCGGTCTCTAAAAATCAGGTGGATACACTGGAAAAAAATGCCAAAGATTTTGGACTGGCATATTATGGATTGCAACACCCTAAAAATGGTATTATTCACGTGGTAGGACCTGAGACAGGTTTAACACAGCCGGGTATGACGATTGTATGTGGTGACTCGCATACGTCTACCCATGGTGCTATGGGTGCGATTGCGTTTGGTATCGGAACCAGTGAAGTAGAGATGACACTGGCTACCCAGTGCATTATGCAGCATAAGCCAAAAACTATGCGTATTACAGTGGATGGCCGGTTAAAACCGGGTGTTACGGCTAAAGATATTGCTTTGTATATTATCAGTCAGATGACTACCGGAGGTGCGACAGGTTGTTTTGTGGAATATGCCGGAGAATCTATTCGTAATACGACTATGGAAGACCGCCTGACTATCTGTAACCTGTCTATTGAGATGGGGGCACGTGGCGGTATGATTGCTCCCGATCAGGTGACCTTTGACTATCTGAAAGACCGTGAGTTTGCTCCTCGTGGTGAGGCATGGGACCAGGCATTGGCCTACTGGCGTACCCTGTATACCGATGCAGATGCTGTTTTTGATAAAGAGATCGTTTTCCATGCGGAAGATATTGAACCGATGGTAACCTACGGAACCAATCCGGGTATGGGTATGGGTATTCGTGAGAATATCCCTTCGCTGGAAAGTGTAGATGAAGCCGGGCGTATATCTTATGAGAAATCTCTGGAATATATGGGCTTCAAAGCGGGTGAACCGGTATTAGGAAAGACGATTGATTATGTTTTCCTCGGTAGCTGTACAAATGGCCATATTGAAGACTTCCGTGCCTTTGCTTCTTTGGTGAAAGGGAAAAAGAAAGCGGCTCATGTGGTTGCCTGGCTGGTCCCGGGAAGCTGGTTGGTGAAAAAACAGATCCGTGCGGAAGGCCTCGACCAGGTTCTGGCGGATGCCGGTTTTGAATTGCGTCAGCCAGGTTGCTCAGCCTGTCTGGCTATGAATGAAGACAAGGTGCCTGCCGGAAAATATGCCGTATCTACTTCCAACCGTAATTTTGAAGGCCGCCAGGGACCGGGTGCCCGTACTATCCTGGCCGGACCGCTGGTTGCTGCTGCTGCTGCTGTAACAGGAAAAATTACAGATCCGAGAGAATTAATTTGAACAAGTACTTAAAGGAGTTAATAGGTACTTTGTAGCTTAGTCGTTACAATAAAAAGATAATGGATTACGAAACATACAAAGTGAACAGTCATTCCTAAAAAATAAGAACAATGAAAGAAAAAATCAATATAATTACCTCCACTTGTGTTCCTCTGCCTTTGGAAAATGTGGATACAGACCAGATCATTCCGGCCCGTTTCCTGAAAGCAACTACCCGTGAAGGATTTGGAGATAATCTGTTTCGTGACTGGCGGTATGATAAAAAGGGAAATCCGAACCCGGATTTTGTGTTGAATCAGGACACTTACAAGGGCCAGATCCTGGTGGCCGGGAAGAATTTCGGTAGCGGAAGTAGTCGTGAGCATGCAGCCTGGGCGATAGCCGGTTATGGTTTTCGTATTGTGGTAAGTAGTTTCTTTGCTGATATTTTTAAAAACAACTCCATGAATAATGGTGTTTTACCTTTAGTGGTCACTCCGGAATTCTTATCTGGAATCTTTGCATCTGTTGAGGCTGATCCTGCTACTACATTAACGGTAGACCTGCCCAATCAGACGATCACCAACAATGCCACAGGGACAACTGAAAGTTTTGAGATCAATCCCTACAAAAAGGATTGTCTGGTTAATGGCCTGGACGATATTGACTATCTGCTTGCTAATAAAGACAAAATCGAGAAATATGAATTAGAACGCAGATGACGCAGAATACGGAGACAGAGACGCAGAGTATTTAAAGAAGAAACTGAGGAAATCATAGGAACTTTTTATAAAGTTTACCGTACACTTGGATATGGTTTTCTGGAAAAAGTCTATCAGAATGCTCTATATGATAAATTGATAGAAAGAGGTTTTACCTGCAGGGCACAACAACCGGTGCATGGATATTATAAAGGTAAGGTGGTAGGTGAATCTATAGCGGACCTGGTTGTGAATGATAAAATGATACTTGAACTGAAGGCCAGTAAAGAATTATATGAAGAGCATGAATGTCAACTGGTAAATTATTTAAAAGCCACACATGTTGAACTTGGATTACTTCTTAATTTTGGTGAACATCCTCAAGTAAGAAGAAAGATCTGTAAGAATAAAAATAAATAATCTGCGTAAGTCTGCGTGCGCTGCGTAGTCTGCGTTCTATAAAATAGTATCGAGAAGATATGATAGAAATAATGGATACGACCCTCAGGGATGGGAAACAGACTTCGGGGGTTTCTTTTGCTTCCCATGAAAAACTGATGATTGCTCAGGTGTTACTGGGTAAACTGGGTGTGAACCATTTGGAGATTGCGTCTGCACGGGTATCCGATGGAGAGTATAATGCGGTAAAACGGGTGGCCCGGTGGGCTGAGAAGGGTGGTTATCTGGATCGCCTGGAGGTGTTGGGTTTTGTAGACGGGGATATTTCGCTGAACTGAATACAGAATGCCGGTTGTAAAGTGGTGAATCTGCTTTGTAAAGGATCCTATAAACATGTAATGGAGCAGTTGCGTAAAACCCCGGAACAGCATATCGAAGATATTTGCGGAGTCATTGCTCTGGCACAGAAGAAAGGAATTGCGGTAAATATCTATCTGGAAGACTGGTCCAATGGCATTAAGAACTCATCGGACTATGTTTTTTAGATGATGGAGGGCCTGAAAGATCAGTCGATCCGCCGTTTTATGTTACCGGATACGCTGGGGATCCTGAATCCCCAGAACACTTATACCTATTGCCAGGAGATGGTGTCCCGTTATCCGGAGCTCCATTTTGATTTTCATGCCCATAATGATTATGACCTGGCAGTAGCCAATGTTTTTTCAGCCGTGCAGGCAGGTGTAAAGGGTATTCATACGACTGTGAACGGTTTAGGAGAACGGGCAGGAAATGCTCCGTTAAGTAGTGTGCTGGCTGTCCTGAAAGACCAGGCAGGTATGGAAACTACGTTGCGGGAGAAAAAAATTAACCGGGTCAGTAAATTAGTGGAGACCTATTCCGGTATCCATGTCGCTCCCAATAAACCGATTGTCGGAGAACATGTGTTTACGCAGTGTGCCGGTGTACATGTGGACGGGGATAATAAAAATAACCTCTATTTCAATGATCTGCTGCCGGAACGTTTCGGACGTATACGGGAGTATGCGTTAGGGAAAACCTCCGGAAAGGCAAATATTCAGAAGAACTTAGAAGCGCTGGGTATTGATCTAGATCAGGAATCCATGCGCAAAGTAACCGAACGTATCATTGAACTGGGAGATAAGAAAGAGGTGGTCACACAGGAAGATCTCCCTTATATTATCAGTGATGTCCTGAATTATGAGACAAAGGCAGAGGAAAAGATCAGAATACTGAATTATTTCCTATCTTTGGCCCAGGGGTTGAAACCTGTGGCTATACTGAAAATAGAGATAGACGGTGAAGCATATCAGGAATCAGCTACGGGAGATGGCCAGTATGATGCCTTTGTACGTGCCCTCCGGAAAATTTATTCGGATCAGTTAGGCCGGCCTTTTCCTATGTTGACAAACTATTCTGTTACGATTCCTCCGGGGGGTAGAACAGATGCATTTGTGCAGACTGTGATCAGTTGGAATTATGCAGGAGTGGATTTCAAAACCCGGGGTCTGGATGCTGACCAGACGGAAGCTGCTATCCAGGTAACTATTAAAATGTTGAATAAAATCGAGCCTTAAACGTATGGAATTAGCTGTTTGCTGAAACAGATAATTCCATCTAAAAATAGAACAATATGACTAAACGATTAACCATTGCGCTGGTAGCGCATGACAACCGGAAAGCGGACATGGTAGAATGGGCAGTTCATAATGCTGACTTTCTCTCTCATCACCAGCTGGTATGTACCGGAACGACCGGAGGATTGATCCGGAACGCTTTTGAAGAAAAGGGAGTACAGGCTGAAATTACTTGTATGCATTCTGGTCCGTTAGGAGGGGATGCTGAAATTGCAGCCATGGTAGTTCGTAAAGAAGTGGATCTGGCTATATTCCTGATTGATGACCTGAATCCTCAGCCCCACGAAGCGGATATCCAGATGTTGTTACGTCAATGCCGGGTGCATAATATTCCTATTGCATGTAATCGTTACAGTGCCGATTTAATGATCACGAGCACGCTCTGGGATGTGGATGATTATGTACCGACGGAACCTAAATATGTATATTTTAAACGGGAATTATAAATAACAAACTATAATGAATTTAAACATCGCAGTTTTACCGGGAGACGGTATCGGTCCTGAAATTGTAGATCAGGCCATGAAAGCAGTAAAAGCTATATGCCAGAAATTTGGCCATGAATTAAGTTATCAGCAGGCTTTAGTAGGAGCTATCGCCATCGATGAAACCGGAAATCCCTATCCGGACGAAACCCATGATTTGTGTATGCAGAGTGATGCGGTGCTGTTTGGTGCTATCGGGTCTCCGAAATATGACAACAATCCATCAGCCAAAGTACGTCCGGAACAGGGACTGTTAGGCATGCGT
This sequence comes from Tannerellaceae bacterium, assembly GCA_021201295.1. Classification (GTDB taxonomy): domain Bacteria; phylum Bacteroidota; class Bacteroidia; order Bacteroidales; family Tannerellaceae; genus UBA4116. The sequence continues at coordinate 25,846 of JAJQFE010000020.1, forward strand.
AAAAAACTGGGATTATATGCCAATATCCGGCCGGTAACCGCTTTCCCTTCTTTACTCCATAAATCACCCTTACGGGCAGACCTGGTGGAAGGGGCTGATTTTATGTGTATACGTGAATTGACAGGAGGCATGTATTTTGGCCGTCCTCAGGGAAGAAGCGAAGATGGAAATACGGCGTATGATACCTGTATCTATACCCGTGAGGAGGTGGATCGCATTGTGCGTCTGGCCTATGCGTATGCGTTAAAAAGACGGAAGAAAGTAACCATTGTGGATAAAGCCAATGTGCTGGCTACTTCCCGTTTGTGGAGACAGGTTGCCCAGGAGATTGAAAAAGAATTCCCGGAAGTGGAAACGGAATATATGTTTGTGGATAATGCGGCTATGCGGTTGATCCAGTGGCCCACCAGTTTCGATGTTATGGTTACTGAAAATATGTTTGGTGATATCCTGACAGATGAGGCTTCTGTGATTACAGGATCGCTGGGTATGTTACCTTCTGCTTCCATAGGTATACATACTTCTGTGTTTGAACCGATCCACGGTTCTTATCCACAGGCTGCCGGAAAGAATATTGCGAATCCGTTGGCAACTATATTAAGTGCTGCCCTTATGTTTGAATATGCTTTTAATCTGATGAAAGAAGGACAAGCGATCCGGGATGCCGTGACCGCTTTCATGGCTGCAAATGTGGTCACTGAAGATATTGCTGAACAGGGGAAAGCCTGTACGACTTCTGAAGTAGGAGACTGGATAGCTGATTTTATCAGCAAACATTGAAAATGGTATCCTGAGCCTTGAACATTCCATCTAATCTTAGAAAGTTTAAGGCTCAGGATTCGTTTATTGGGTCATTTTCATTAATTCTTCAATTACTATTTTATCATACCCCATTTCCCGGGCTTTGAGGAAATCCTTAGCAGCGGAAGCTTTTTCGTATTGTGCTATTTTTACTTTTCCTCTTAAGACATAGAGTGCCGCAGTAGGTTCCGTTTCAGCAAATACTCTGTTCAGGTCTGACATGGCCCGTGCATTTTTACCCATCATAAAATAGAGGTCTGCCCGGCTTTCGTATAAGTGCCAGTCCCGTGGACGCTGGCTGATCAGATAGTTATAGATTTGTTCACTTTCGTCATAGTTTTCCCGCATTTTCTCCAGAATGGCATGTCCCAGTCTGCCATTGATCGTTTTATCATTGATCTCTAATATCCTGTCAAAGTCCTGTTCAGCCCATAAAAAACTTTTAAGCTGCAGGTAAAGTAAACCTCTGCAATATAAAGCATCTTCATTCAGCGGATCGATGGAGATAATCATATTGTAATCATTCATGGCTTTTTCGGTTTCTCCCATTTCTACATATAAGGAGGCTCTGCTTTCGAGAATAGAAATGTTTTCCATGTTCCTGCTGAGGGCAGCAGTATAGGAGAGAACCGCTTCTTCATATTTACCCTGTCTTCGCTGAATCGTCCCCAGATTAGTCAGCAAAGCATAGTTATAGGGATGCCCCGGTTCCAGGCGCATAGCCGCCCGGACACTTTCTTCAGCGGCAAACAGATCTTCTTTTTCCAGATAGTCATAACTTTTTTCCAGGAATTCCATATAGGATTGAGAGAAAGCAACATGGGTAAATACAAAACATATGAGTAATACGATATATAATTTCATATATGAAAAAATCTGTTTATTTTGAATACAGGCAAAACTACATAATAATTTGGTTTGTTATAATAAAATAAAAATTATTTATAACTTTGCTACAATTAATAGTAAACAGGTAACTAAGAACGCCGGTTAAGTGAAAAATAATAACAAAATATTTGTATGTGTAAATTATTACTTGTATTCCTGCAAACCTTATTATTTATACCCAAAGATACTACCCAGGTAGTTCATCAGGTTGCCCATGATGAATATTCTCTTTCCCATCTGGAAAAACTGGCTTCGAATTTCATAGATAAAGGGGCCTATTTAGGATGGTTAATCCTTAAGGCTTTACTGATCTTTATGATCGGACGTTTCTTAATCGGTATGGTTAATAAAGTGATCCGGAAACTATTGAACCGGAGAAGTATTGATCCATCTGTAAATACTTTTCTGACCAGTCTGATCAATGTGGTTCTGACGGTTTTATTGATTATTTCTGTTATTGGTGCGTTAGGTGTACAAACGACTTCTTTTGCTGCCGTACTGGCTTCGGTAGGGGTCGCGATGGGGGTTGCGTTAAGTGGAAACCTGTCGAATTTTGCAGGTGGGCTCCTGATTCTGTTGTTTAAGCCTTTTAAAGTGGGCGATTTTATAGAAGCACAGAGTAATAGTGGAACAGTAAAAGAAATTCAGATATTTCATACTATCATTACTACTTCCGATAACCGGGTGGTCTATATTCCGAATGGAGCCTTAAGTAGTGGGGTAATTATGAATGTCAATTTACAAGCCAACCGGAGGGTGGAATGGATATTTGGAGTGGAATATGGAGTGGATTATGAAAAGGTGAAAACTATCCTGCTGGAATTATTGCAGAGTGATGCACGGGTATTAAAAGATCCGGCTCCTTCCATTGCTTTGAAAGAACTGGATTCAAGCAGTGTAAATATTATGCTCAGGGGATGGGTAAACGCTTCAGATTACTGGGATGTCTATTTTGAGGTCAATAAAAATGTATATGAGCGGTTTAACAAAGAAAAAGTGAATTTCCCTTTCCAGCAATTGGTTATCCATCAATATACACCGACTACCACCGATACGGCAGAGAGATTATAAATGGTTTCTATGAGCCTATAAAAAATATCCATTGGATTAATTATTAGAGATTTAGAATATAGTAGTAATTTTGTTTTGAACAAAAAGAGTAAAAGAAATGAGAGCATTAATAGGTAAAAAAGCACCGAACTTTAAGGCACCGGCAGTTGTCAATGGTTGTGAAATGGTTTCTGATTTTTCATTAGGTCAGTATCTGGATAAGAAATATGTCATTCTGTTTTTCTATCCTATGGACTTTACGTTTGTATGTCCTACTGAATTACATGCTTTCCAGGAAAAACTGGAAGAGTTTAAAAAACGGAATGTAGCCGTAGTAGGATGTTCGGTAGATTCTGAATATTCCCATTTTGCCTGGTTACAGCAACCTAAAAACCAGGGCGGTATTCAGGGGGTTACTTATCCGATCGTGGCAGACTTCTCCAAAACGATTGCTTCTGATTACGGAGTGTTAGCATCTGAATATAATGTAGAAGATGGTTGTCTGATTTCCGAAGGTTCTCCTGTAGCTTATCGTGGCTTATTCCTGATCGATAAAGAAGGGAAAATCCGGCACTATGTGATCAATGACCTGCCTTTAGGTAGAAACGTGGATAAAGCAATCCGTATGGTCGATGCCTTACAGCATTTTGAAGAAAACGGTGAAGTTTGTCCGGCTAACTGGGCTAAGGGAAAAGATGCGATGAAAGCAACGAATGAAGGTGTATCCAATTACTTGACTAATAAATAAGTAGTTAAAGGAGTTACAGGAGTTAAGTAGTTAAGAAAAATATTTTCACATCTACTTAATTCCTGTAACTACCTGACTCCTTTTGACTACTTTCTCATCCTATTTTCTGTTGAATATCTTCCAGTTCAATTAATTTATTTACTATTGCATACACTGTCAGACCGCTGGCACTATGGATCTGAAGTTTCCGGGCAATATTTCTCCGGTGAGTAATGACCGTATGGGTGGAGAGAAATAGCTGGTCGGCAATTTTACGGTTAGTCATTCCTTTGACTACACACACCACAATCTCTTTCTCACGGGTACTGAGTGTCTGGGCATCCTCACTTTCTGTTTCTTTCTGAATGGTGCTGACTAATAATCCTTCCAGTTTATTTTTTATGTCATTCAGTCCGTCAAAAATGGTGATCTGTTCGTCATAGAGACGTAGCTGTGCCGGATCTGACATGCTATATAAAAGAGCAATGCATTTCATCTCCTGGCAACCACATTCTTCTTTGATCTGTTGAGGGGTAAAGGTTCCCGGAAAAGCCGGATTGATAATTACCAGGTCGGGTTTGTGCATACGCAGGGATTCAAAGAGACTCTCGGTAGTAATAATCTCTACCAACTGAATCTTAAATTCTGCCAGCCTTTTTAGTTGCGCCTCCAATCCACTCCGGAGAAGAAGAGAGGATTCTGCAATGGCTATTTTCAGAGTGGAAGTCATAGGGCATTCTTTTTTTCTAATTCCAGAATGGCGGGAACAAACAGATAATCTTCTACCAGGCTGTGAGTAGCTAAATCTTCTTCTGTGGCAAATATATCGAATAAAACACTATTTAACAGGTTGCTTCCCTGTCCGGGATAATATTTGATCAGGATATTTTTCAATTCTATAATCTTCATCTCAATCTGGTCATGTCGTTTCCGGAAAATAGAAATGTTATATCTGGGATCTTTTTCTCCTTGTAATAATCCTTTCACATAGGGATAGACGGTATTTTCCTCATACATCATATGTTTGTTGACCTCTTCTGCATATTCATCAAAGAATTCCCGGATTACGAAGGCCACATCTTCCCGGCAGCCTTCTATAGCCTCCAGTAGTTTACGGCGCAGGTGAGGGAGACGGAAATTAAGGAAATAGTCATGTGCGTTGTGAAGATAACGGATCAGGACTTCCAGGGAAATGCATTCAGACACTTTTTCTATTTTTACAGGTTTCCCTTCTATCAGGAAATTGACTACTGTCAGAAAGGTTTTTACATCTACTTCATTCTGTTTACAGACTTCACCAATATTTTTTCCCCCGAATCCTAATTCTATACCGAAGCGACTCATGACAAGGACCATCGGATAATTATCACAGATCAGATTGCTCATTTTGTCACTTGCTCTATAGGTTCCTTTTTTATACATACTATTTTCTGTTTCTTGTTGATTATCTTTCAAAGTTACATTTTTTATTTTATATGTATCTCTGGTTTACTTCATTCACTATCCTGAGTAATTACTTATTTTCTCTTATAAATAAGACACTTATAGGGGCCTGTCCCTGTTTTTATACAAAGCTAACCCCGAATGGGGGAGAAAACAATCCCTATAAATAGGTAGAAAATAAAAAGTTATACATATAAATAGGTATTGTGGGAGTTGGTTTTTCACCCTATTTTTGCATCAGAATAAAGTAACACTATTAGTATAATCGCTATATCAAAACCTATGGCTAATTATGTAAGCATATAAGATGATTCATGTAGGAAAGTTTTTATTGGTTATTTCCTGCAAAAAAGGAGGTTCCCTGCGAAGAGAGCCTCCTTTTTTGTTATATCCCTGAAGGAAAGGCAGGCTCGGAAATGTTTATTTTTCTGCAATTTTATAGAAATCATTTATTTTTTTTACGGTTGCACATCGGATATACGCATCATGACAAAAAATAATGGCGTGATTCTTTTGAGCAGCATCTTCCAGCAAACGGCATTTTTCGTGGTAAGAAATTAATGGATATGTGTCATAAGCAGATATCCACTCCGGTGAAATACAGGCTGCCAATGGGATTACATCTCCGGCAAATACATAGGTTTGTCCCGGAGTTTTTATATAGGGCACTAATTGTCCGGAAGTATGCCCGTCGAATAAATCCAGCGTAATTTCCGAACTTATCGAGGTCTTTTTTTCTATTAATTTCAACGAAGGAGAATCTGCCAGCAGCTCTACATTTTCTCTGAAGCAGGATTCTTTTTCCAGTGGATGTAGGTTTTCCAGATGAACCCATTGTTCCCGGCTGATCCAATGCGTGGCTCCGGGAAATGCCAGGCTGAGGGCTCCCGATAATGAATCCTGTAAAGTCGTGTATCCGCAATGATCAAAATGCAGGTGAGTGAGTACCACATCAGTTATTTGTTCCCGGGATATGCCCTTTTCTTTCAGGACTGTGAGTAGGTCACGCAGGTTAAAAAAACGGTAATAGCTTAATTTTTTGAGTGGTTTGGTCCCGGCTCCATTGTCAATTAAGATTATTCTTCCATTACCGGTTCTGACCAACAGGCAGTTCATCGCTAACAGGCAACTGTTCGTTTCATCGGAAGGATAACGCTTGCTCCAGGCTGTTTTGGGAATTGCTCCGAACATAGCCCCTCCGTCTGCATAGAAATACCCTATATCTATTAATTCTATTTGCATCCTTTTTGTGTCAAATATATGTAAAGTTTCTTGTTCCTATATCTGGTCTGTACGGAAATTTTTACCTTTGCACCCCAAAAGAAAAGCGGATAAAAGTGAAAGGCAAAAAGTTGGGTGTATCGGTGAAGAATCCGGACGGTTTGAGAGGAAAGCTTTTTAAACTGGTCGGACCTATTTTTTTAGAGACGTTGTTAGTCCTGTTGTTAGGAGTGGTGGATACGCTGATGTTAGGTAATTATTCGGATAACACCGTTGCGGCTGTGGGAGTGGTGAATCAGTTACTCAATATGGTGTTCCTGCTTTTCAATGTGACTGCGGTAGGTACCCTGGTGATGTGTGCTCTCTATTATGGAGCAAAAGATAATAAAAGTTTTATTCAGGTCATCGGCTCTTCCCTGCTCTTTAATGCCGGAGTGGGGTAGTCATGAGCGCTATCCTGTATTTGTTCGGTGAACAGATGTTGCTCTGGATGAAAATTCGTCCTGACCTGATGGGAGATGCTTCTGTTTATATGAAGATAGTCGGAGGTTTCGGTTTTTTCAGGCGGTCAGTTTTACCATTTCTGCTGTGTTAAGGGCTGCTAATAAGCCCAATTACACGATGCAGGTGATTTTTATTATCAATATTCTGAATGTGTTCGGGAATTATTCCCTGATATATGGCCATTTTGGTTTTCCGGCTCTGGGAGCTGAAGGGGCTGCTATTTCCACCTCTGTCTGCCGGGGTGTTGCCATGCTCCTTCTGTTCATGGTCTTATTTAAACGGTTGATTAAACGGATCCCTCTGGCATATTTCAAACCCTTTCCCATAGACAAGCTGAAAAGTGTGTTGAGCGTAGGGATTCCTTCTGCTGTAGAGCAGATCTCTTATGATGCTTCGCAGGTGGCCATTGTGTATTTTATTAATATGTTAGGGAATGAAGTGCTGGCGGCCCGGGTATATGTGATGAACATTGTGATTATTGGCTATTTATTCTCATTATCGATGGGACAGGCGATAGCCGTGTGTACGGGAAACCTGATCGGAGAAGGAAAGAAAGAGGCGGCTTACCGGTTGTCCTGGTATGCCTGGAAACGCTCCCTTATTTTAACCGGTATTGCCAGTGGATTGATTTTAGTGTTAGCCCGTCCTTTATTGTCCTTTTTTACTTCCAATGATGCCATTATCCGTATTGCTTTGAGTGTGCTGTGGATTGATTTCATTCTGGAACAGGGACGTGCCACTGTGCTGTTATTCCTGTTTTGCCTCCGTTCTGCCAGGGATGTGGTCGTACCGGTATTAATAGAAATCGTTTGTATGTGGGTGTTTGCTGTAGCTTGTGCGTATGTGTTCGGTATTATATGGGGATTGGGCCTGGCCGGTATGTGGATTGGTTTTGCCATGGATGAATGTTCCCGGGGAGTGGTACTGGCTTTACGTTGGAAAGCGCAGAAATGGAAGAAAAAAGAAGCAATCGGAGTGAATGTTAACATTCACTAAATATGAGATTCTTTCAGAACAAAAGGTCTTTTTTTTGCGTCTATACATTACGAACGATATTTTTAAATGAGTGAGATTATGAAAAGAATATTTTTTTATGTACTGATGATTGCTGTGGTATGTGGTTTTATGTCCGCATGCTCAAACCATAAAGGAGATGCCAGAAAGCTGGATGGTAGATGGAATATTAAATCTGTCAATGGAGATCAGATCGTGGCTGAGAGAACTCCATTTCTGGAATTTAATATAAAAGAGGGTAAATTGCATGGAAATGCAGGGTGTAATGTAGTGAACTCCGCTATTAAATTAGATGATAAAGACCAGTCTGCACTGATCGTGGAACGGGGAGTTACCACAATGATGGCTTGTCCGGACCTGGAAACCGAAGACCGGGTATTGAGAGTACTGGAACATGTAAGCTATGTAAAAGACGGTAGTAATAGTGATGAAATGTATCTGACCGATAATACAGGTACTGTTTTATTGGTATTAACAAAACAATAAATAAATGAAATATTTAACTGGCATTATTTCCCTGGTTATTCTTACAGTGGTTTTTATGAGCTGTGGAACTTCTAACCGTGCTAATAAAGGGCTTTCTTTTTCCAGTCTGGAGGGTGAATGGTGGGTATATGAAATGAACGGACATGTTCTCGATTCCGGGGAACAGACTCCCTATCTGGTTTTTGACATGGATCAGAAGGTGGTTTTCGGATATGCCGGCTGTAACCGTTTATCGGGACGGATTGAGTATACCCCTTTGCAAAACCATATTATTAAGTTTATGCAGGTGATCACCACCCGTATGGCCTGTCTGGATATGTCTGTGGAAGATGAGTTTCTGAAAACTATAGATAAAGTGGTGCATTTTGATTCTCCTGATTCATCGACCCCTATCCGTACAGTAAATTTATATGGAACAGATGGAAGTAAATTATTAGTGCTCCAAAAGAAATAATACCGGAATTATATCATGTGATCAAGAGGCTGTACCCTAAAAGGTTCAGCCTCTTTGCTTTTTCATTATTCATACCCCTTTATCGCTTCCTGTTACCCGATGATCTGACAAGCACAGGAAAAATTTATTTTCCTGGCTTTCTATAAATAAGCGCTTCCCATGGACTGATAGCCTGGTAAGCCCGCTAAACCAGATAGAAAGAGTAACGGACCTACTCAATCACTTCTACATACTGTTTTTCAGTTTTTTTCAGTCACCCGTCACCTTTTTGTGTGTATTTATTTAATAAATAAATGGTTACGTCTAAAAAATAAGGTGACTGAAGGGGTGACTGAGGGTGACTGAAAAGAGGTTCCGTCACCAAAACCTATACATATCTCTCCCATCAGACAGAAATTCCGGCTTTTCTCTTTTCATATGGAACGTGAATTTTTACTTAACAGATAGTTTTTGGATGATAATATAGTAGTGATAGTAAGGTTTATCTCATGGACTATTAAGAGGAAGTCATACCCTGGTTATTGGTTGGGTACAGACCGGTTAGGTTAACATACAGGACCTTCAACCTTCAACATCAGGACCTTTAACCTTATACTTCCTGTACTTTAAGGTTAAAGGTCCTGAGGTTCAACCTACCCGGTAGGCGTAAAACCGTTAGTGGGTATTCAGGATAGGGATACTATCTCTGCTGACCCGGGCTAACCGTCCTGCTTCTTGCTCCCCGTCCGGTCGGTATCGGAAAAAGGTTGACATTTTCATTTTCAGAAAAGATACCCGGCTCCTATACTCCTAAATGATCAATTTCTAAGTACATGTCCTCTCTTAATTTGTTTTTTAATACTCATCTATATAATCAGAACTGACACCGGACTTCGCCTGGTTAGTATGTTAGTGTCAACCTGAGCTTTAGAGCAAGGAACTTTGAGCCTTACAGCGAATTTGCTGTGGGAAGTTTACTCTACTTTTGTATCAGGAAATAAGATCAATTTAAAAAAACAGAAGCATGCGTTTAAAATTATTATTAATAGTAGCTCTTGTAGGCGCAATGACGTTTACCGGCTATGCAAATCAAAAAATGGATACAGAAATGAATACTCCGGAACTTACTACACACTGGGACAAGACGTTTCCGCAGAGTGATAAAGTAGATCATAAAAAAGTACAATTTACTAACCGCTTTGGTATCACCCTTACAGGGGATCTCTATATCCCCGGGAACGGGGAAGGAAAGCGGTCCGCCATCACTGTAAGCGGTCCGTTCGGAGCGGTGAAAGAGCAGTCTTCGGACTTATATGCTCAGACAATGGCTGAACGTGGGTTCATCACACTCGCGTTCGATCCTTCCTATACCGGGGAGAGTGGTGGCGAACCTCGTTATGTCGCATCGCCGGATATTAATACGGAGGATTTCAGCGCCGCAGTTGATTTTCTTTCCATACAGGATCAGGTAGACCCGGAACGGATAGGGATTATTGGTATTTGCGGTTGGGGTGGGCTGGCTATCAATGCTGCCGCGATAGATACCCGTATCAAAGCCACGGTTGCCTCTACCCTGTACGATATGAGCCGTGTGAATGCGAATGGCTATAACGATTTGATGGATGCAGAAGCCCGTTATGAACTTCGCCGGCAACTTAATGCCCAGCGAACGATAGATGCCAGGAACGGCACATATGCACTGGGTGGTGGTGTGGTTGATCCCCTGCCTGATGATGCTCCCCGGTTTGTGAAAGACTATTATGACTATTATAAAACTGCTCGCGGTTATCATGAACGTTCGCTTAACTCAAACAACGGATGGACTGTCACTGCCCCTCTCTCGTTTATTAATACGCAACAGCAATCATACGCCGGAGAGATACGGAATGCCGTTTTGGTTATTCACGGGGGAAAGGCCCACTCCCGTTATTTCGGTGAAGATACGTTTAAGAAACTCACGGGCGATAACAAGGAACTGATGATCATCCCCGGAGCCAGCCATGTAGACCTATACGACCGTATGGATATGATACCGTTCGGTCAAATAGAGGCCTTTTTCACCCAGTACCTTCACTAATCCACAAAGACGGGAAACTAAAACAGATAGAGGATGAAAGATAATATGAATAACGTAGCTGTAACAGACGGGGATAAAGTAGAAGCTGAGATCCGGCTGGGCTATCATGTGGACTATTATCCGGTCGGTGACCTGGTGGCTTACCAGGATCAGGTGACAGAAGCGGATATCAATGAACTAATAGTTGTTTATGAACAGATATATGATATAGCGGAGAACTGCCGGAAGGGAGCAAAAGACCATGGGCAGGTGCGGGAAGCCGCGCGGGAGGAAATTACCCTGCGGCGCTTTCTGGAAGATAAAAAGGCAAAAGGGTTTACTACCAATTTTGATGCGTTGCACGGAATGAATCAATTGCCGGGTCTCGCTTCCCAACGACTGATGGCCGAAGGATATGGTTTCGGTGCGGAAGGAGACTGGAAAACAGCTGCCCTTTACCGAAGTTTCTGGGTGATGGGACAGGGACTTCCGGGAGGTTGTTCTTTCTTAGAAGATTACACTTATCATTTCGACGGAGAAAAGAGTGCCATCTTACAGGCTCATATGCTGGAGATTTGCCCGCTGATTGCTGCTCAGAAACCCCGGCTGGAAGTCCATCCATTAGGGATTGGAGGAAAAGCAGATCCGGCCCGTCTGGTATTTACCTCCCATGCCGGCTCCGGAGTAGCTGCTATGATTGTGGACATGGGTAACCGGTTCCGTATGATTGTCAATACGGTTGAAGTACTGGATCAGGATATTCCTATGCCAAACTTACCAGTAGCAAGTGCCTTATGGATCCCACAGCCGGATCTGGAAACAGGAGCTACGGCATGGATACTGGCAGGAGGTACTCATCATACCGCTTTTTCTTATGACCTGACCCGGGAATATATGGAAGATTATGCAGAAATAGCCGGTATTGAGTTAGTGACAATTGATCAAACGACTACTATCAGTGAGTTCAAAAAAGAATTACGGTATAATGACCTGTACTATATGTTGAACCGTTCACTGGAGGCATAAACCATGGATAAAGAAACATATGTCATAGGTTTGGATTATGGTACGGACTCCTGCCGTGCCGTCATTGTAGACACATCTACAGGAAAGGAACTGGCGTCTGCCGTGAAATGCTATTCCCGCTGGATGGAGGGAGCTTATTGCAATCCTTTACAAAACCAGTACAGGCAACATCCTTTAGATTATATAGAAGGACTGGAAGAGTCAGTGAAAGAGGCATTAGAGCAATGTCCTGCCGGAACTGCCGGAAAGATAGTGGGTATGGCGTTTGATACTACCGGATGTATGCCTGTATTAACAGATCAGGCAGGAACTCCCTTAGCCCTGTTGCCACAGCATGCAGAAAACCCGAACGCGATGTTTGTGCTCTGGAAAGACCATACTGCAATCCGGGAAGCGGCTGAGATCAATGAACTGGCTAAAAAATGGGAAATTGATTATACAGCTTATGAAGGAGGTATTTATTCTTCGGAATGGGTATGGGCTAAAATGATACATGTGTTACGCCAGGATGAAGGAATTCGGAAAGATGCCTATGCGTGGATCGAACACTGTGACTGGATGCCTGCCCTAATCACAGGTAAAACCCGACCGGAAGAGGTATATCGTAGTCGTTGTGCAGCCGGGCATAAAGCCATGTGGTCAGAGAAATGGGGAGGACTTCCTTCAGAAGAATTCCTGACCACACTGGATCCCCTGTTAACCGGTTTCCGGAGCCATCTGTTTGAAAATACCTATACCAGTGATACCTGTGTAGGATATCTGACTCCCGAATGGGCTGAACGGCTGGGACTGACCACCCGGGTAGCCGTAGGAGTAGGAGCTTTTGACTGCCATATGGGAGCTGTAGGAGCAGAGATTACGCCCCGGACATTTGTACGTGTAATCGGGACTTCCACCTGTGATATTATGGTGTCTTCATATGAGGAGATGGGAGATAAACTGATTCCCGGAATATGTGGTCAGGTGGATGGTTCTGTGATTCCCGGCATGATCGGACTGGAAGCCGGACAATCCGGCTTCGGTGATATTTATGCCTGGTTTAAAAAAGTACTTTCCTGGCCTTTGGAGCAGATCCTTTCCCGGACAACTTTAACAGACCCGGAAACCAGAGCCCGGCTTATCACAGAAACTATGGACCAAATCATTCCGATTCTTTCAGAAGAAGCTGCCAAAGTGCCGGTACAGGAAAGCAGTATTTTAGCAGTGGACTGGATGAACGGACGCCGGACACCGGACGCCAACCAGTTAGTGAAAGGAACGATTACAGGACTCAATTTGGGTAGTTCTGCCCCTTTGATCTTCCGCGCACTGGTGGAAGCTACAGCTTATGGTTCCAAAGCGATTATAGATCGTTTCCTGAGCCAGGGTATCCGGATTGACAGCGTGATTGGCATTGGTGGGATTTCTCTTAAATCTCCTTTTGTTATGCAAACATTGGCGGATGTTCTGAATATGCCGATTCAGGTAGCGAAAGTGGAGCAGGCCTGTGCATTCGGTGCAGCCATGTTTGCGGCTGTAGCTGCAGGGATTTATTCTAAGATAGAAGATGCGCAACAGGCAATGGGGCAGGGATTTGCAAAAGAATATCTTCCTGTCCCGGAGAATCACCGGATCTATCTGGCTCTCTATGATAAATATCAAAAAACAGGAAACTTTACTGAAAACGAATTGTTTGTTTAAAAGATGATCACTGAATATAAAGAGATTGTCTATCTTTGCAAAAAAATTTAAATAATTCCTCTAATGAACGATATTAAAATAATGAACAAAGCAGCCGATAACATACGTATCCTGGCTGCATCCATGGTGGAAAAAGCAAATTCCGGTCATCCGGGAGGAGCCATGGGTGGTGCGGATTTTATTAACGTATTGTATTCAGAATACTTAGTATTTGACCCAAAAAATCCTAAATGGGAAGCAAGAGACCGTTTCTTCCTGGACCCGGGACATATGTCATCTATGCTTTATTCTGTTCTTTCTTTCACCGGAAAATATGCCATGGAGGAATTGTCACAGTTCCGCCAATGGGGGAGTGTTACTCCGGGACATCCCGAAGTAGATGTAATGCGTGGTGTGGAAAACACATCCGGTCCTCTGGGGCAGGGGCATACCTATGCAGTAGGAGCTGCCATTGCCGCTAAATTCCTGAAAGCCCGCCTGGGAGAACAAATGAGTCAGACTATTTATGCCTACATTTCGGACGGAGGTATTCAGGAGGAGATCTCTCAGGGTGCAGGCCGTACAGCTGGTACATTAGGGTTGGATAACCTCATCATGTTCTATGATGCCAATAATATCCAGCTTTCAACCAAAGTAGAAGAAGTTACCAGTGAAAAAGTAGCAATGAAATATGAGGCCTGGGGATGGAAAGTCATTACGATTAACGGAAATGACGTAAATGAAATCCGGAAAGCACTGGACGAAGCAAAAGCTGAGTCTGAAAGACCTACTCTCATCATTGGCCACACCATTATGGGAAAAGGAGCCGTAACTGCTGATGATAGTTCTTTCGAAAACAAAGTATCTACGCATGGACAGCCGCTTTCTGCTGCAGGTGCTTCTTATGAAGAGACTGTAAGAAGACTGGGTGGTGATCCTGCCAATCCGTTTGTTATCTTCCCTGAAGTTCAGGAATTATATGCTAAACGGATGAAAGAGCTGGAAGAAATAGTAGGAAAACATCATGCAGCTAAAGAGGAATGGGCTAAGGCAAATCCGGAATTAGCGGAAAAAATGGTGAAATGGTTTGCCGGAACTGCGCCGGTAATTGACTGGAAAGCAATCGAACAAAAACCAAATCAGGCTACCCGTACTGCTTCTGCCACTGTCTTAGGAGTCTTGGCTACCCAGGTGGAAAATATGATCTGTGCTTCTGCAGACCTTTCTAACTCTGACAAAACAGATGGATTCCTGAAGAAAACCCATGCATTAACTAAAAATGATTTCAGTGGTGCGTTCTATCAGGCCGGTGTTTCTGAATTGACAATGGCTTGTGTTTGTATTGGTATGGCTTTACACGGAGGGGTAATCCCTGCCTGTGGTACATTCTTTGTCTTCTCCGATTATATGAAACCAGCAGTCCGTATGGCTGCCCTGATGGAGTTACCTGTTAAATTCATCTGGTCGCATGATGCCTTCCGTGTGGGAGAAGATGGTCCTACCCATGAGCCGGTAGAGCAGGAAGCCCAGATCCGTCTGCTTGAAAAACTGAAAAATCATAAAGGACATAATTCAGTTCTGGTTCTTCGTCCTGCGGATGTAACTGAAACAACAATTGCCTGGAAAATGGCGATGGAAAATGTTTCAACTCCCACTGCATTAATTCTTTCCCGCCAGAACATCACCGATCTTCCTGCTAAAACAGACCGCTACACAGAAGCGTTACAGGCAGAAAAGGGTGCTTATATTGTAGAATGTGACGGTGATCCTGATATTGTTATGGTAGCTTCCGGTTCGGAGGTATTTACTCTGGTGGAAGGTGCGGAACTCTTACGCAAAGATGGTGTAAAGGTTCGTATTGTCTCTGTTCCGTCTGAAGGAAGATTCCGCGACCAAACAGAAGCTTACCAGGAATCTGTTATTCCGACAGGCAGCAAGGTGTTCGGTCTCACAGCCGGATTACCAGTCAACTTGTTAGGTCTGGTTGGCTGCAATGGTAAAATATGGGGAATGGAATCCTTTGGATTCTCTGCTCCTTACAAAGTATTGGACCAGAAGTTAGGATTTACAGGAGAAAACGTATATCAACAAGTCAAAGAATTTATAGCATAAAACTCTAAACAAGGAGTCAAGAATTTAAAGGAGTTAAGGAGTCAGACAGCAAAATTTATTCATTCTCCTTAACTCCTAAGGGACAAAGCGACTGATAACTCTTTTAACTACTCTTGAAATCTACTCTTTTTACCTCTATACTGATAAACAATGAGAACAATTGGATTAGGTTGCGACCATGCAGGGTATGAACTCAAAGAATTTGTAAAGCAACTATTAGACTCTAAAGGAATGCGTTATAAAGATTTTGGAACCTATTCTTCAGACAGTTGTGATTATCCGGATTTTGCCCATCCTTTAGCCGAGGCTATAGAAAAAGAAGAAGTATATCCAGGCATTGCGATTTGTGGTGCCGGAAACGGAATAGCCATTACGTTAAACAAACATCAGGGCGTACGTGCAGCATTGTGCTGGCAGGCAGAAATAGCAGAATTATCCAGAGGACATAATGATGCGAATATACTGGTTATGCCCGGTAGGTTTATCAGTCAGGAGGAAGCTACCAGAACTATCGAAGCTTTCCTTGCGACACCATTTGAAGGAGGCCGACATGTTCAGAGAATAGAAAAGATCCCGTTATAGCCTTTTCACCCAGGCAGCGGGTACATGAAAAACACAGATTTATGGAAACACTTGATTTTATTGTCATAGGGTTATTCGCATTAGCCTTAATCGGAATTATTATATGGGTACTTAAACAGAAACAGGATAACTCCGGAGATTATTTTTTAGGTGGAAGGGATGCAACCTGGATAGCCATCGGAGCATCTATTTTTGCATCCAATATCGGTTCGGAACATTTAATTGGGTTGGCAGGTACGGGAGCATCCAGTGGAATGGCAATGGCACACTGGGAAATCCAGGGCTGGATGATCCTCATCTTAGGCTGGGTATTTGTTCCTTTCTATTCCCGGAGTATGGTGCTGACTATGCCGGAATTTCTGGAAAAACGGTATAACAGTCAATCCCGCACTATTCTTTCACTGATTTCATTAGTAAGTTATGTATTGACTAAAGTAGCCGTAACGGTTTATGCAGGAGGACTGGTTTTCCAGCAGGTATTTGGTATACAGGAAATCTGGGGCATTGACTTTTTCTGGATAGCCGCCATCGGGCTTGTATTACTGACTGCTGTCTATACTATCTTTGGAGGAATGAGATCGGTCCTTTACACTTCTGTACTTCAGACACCAATCCTGCTTTTAGGTTCGCTTATTATTCTGATCCTCGGATTGAAAGAAGTAGGCGGATGGGACCAGGTACTTGCTTACTGCTCAGCTAAGCCTGTCAATGAATATGGAGATACGATGGTTAATCTGATCCGTAGTAACGGAGATTCTAAATTTTCCTGGCTGGGTGCTCTGATCGGCTCTTCAATTATTGGTTTCTGGTATTGGTGTACAGATCAGTTTATTGTTCAGCGGGTCTTGTCCGGGAAGAATGAACAAGAGGCACGTAGGGGAGCCATCTTCGGTGCTTACCTAAAACTTCTTCCGGTCTTTTTATTCCTTATTCCCGGTATGATTGCTTTTGCACTGCATCAACACTACCTGGCCCATGGAACAGAAGGTTTCCTACCGCTCCTGGAAAACGGAGTGCATAATGCAGATGCGGCTTTCCCTGTATTAGTGGCAAAATTACTTCCTGCCGGTGTGAAAGGTTTAGTAGTATGCGGTATTCTGGCCGCACTCATGAGTTCATTAGCTTCTCTGTTTAATTCTTCTGCCATGTTGTTTACCATTGATTTCTACAAAAAATTTAAGCCTGAGACATCCGAAAAACATTTGGTGGTAGTCGGATAAATGGCTACGGTTGTGATTGTGGTATTAGGTATTCTCTGGATACCGATTATGCGAAGCGTGGGAGATGTACTATATACTTATTTACAGGATGTTCAATCTGTACTGGCTCCAGGTATTGCAGCCGCCTTCCTGATGGGTATCACCTGGAAACGGGCTTCAGCTTTGGGAGGTATGTGGGGATTACTTTCCGGATTTATTATTGGTATGACCCGCCTGGGAGCCAAAGTATACTATACAACTGCCGGCATCCATGCAGGAGAGTCGATCTTCAAATATATATTTTTCGATCTGAACTGGTTGTTTTTCTGTGGATGGATGTTCCTTTTCTGTATCCTCGTAGTGATTATCGTCAGTTACTGTACGGAAGCACCGGATATACAAAAGATCCGGGGGCTGGTATATGGTTCAGCTACTCCGGAAGAAAAAGCTGCAACCCGTGCAAGCTGGAATAAATGGGACGTAATTCATACTTGCATTATTTTAAGTATTACCGTGGCTTTTTACATCTATTTCTGGTAAAGAGATCGAATCCCAGTTATTTTCTTTCCGCAGACTGCTTTCTGGTTTCCAGAAAGCAGTCTGCGGAAAGATTTATTCATCGTCTACATGGGTAGCATCACAAAAAGGTTTATTTTCACTCCTTCCGCAACAACATAACGTAACCCGGTTCCGTACCGGATAACATTTCCCGCTCGCATCTTCTACTTCAATTCCTCCTTTGATCCACAAAGGACCGATTTTACTTGTTACAGGATCCTGTAACAAGCTGATTTCTTTAGGTAAATAAGGCTCGATCCTCTCTCCTTCTTTGGTTACGGCTGTCAGACGGCCACTGGGGCAAAACTTACATTGATGAATAATAATATCTTTTGCATCAGGATTTTCAGCGGTTGATACCAGATTCCAGGTACCACTTTTCGTATCACAGAAACGGGCAACTGAACAAAGTTCCTCCGCATCCATCAGATCAATCAGTTTACCCTGCATAAATTGGGCCATTTCATCATAGGTGGTATGCTTAGCTGTTTCTGTTCCATCGAATCCTTTTTTCTTATGTGCACCATCACAATACGGTTTGTTTTTACTATGCCCGCAACGACAAAGAAAATAAGTTTCCTGTGCCGGATATTTTTTTCAATCGATCGTAATCCACAGAATGTTCCTTGTGATCGGTAATATAGCGTAACTGATCCAGTGCTACGTTTCCGGTCACCTGATATGGTCCATCTGGAAGTACTTTCACCTTCTTACTTGCCATAGTTAACTGGTTTTGATCTATCTATTTATTATTTACCAGATGGATACAGCACATCATGAATCTCCGGTTCCTGATTAAAAATCTGTCTGGCAAAGGAGCATAAAGGGGTAATTTTCATATGGTTTGCTCTGGCATATTTAACACATTCCAGTACTAATTTCCAGCCCCAGCCCTGTCCACTGAACTGTCCGTCCACTTCTGTATGATCAATGACCATCAAGTCCTTATCTTTCTGAAGAAAAGTAATCAATCCGGCAATCTGGGATCCATCAACTAAAGTAAATATGCCTCTCTAATTTTTAATAATATGTTTTATTTTCATCACTTTCTATATAAATTTGCACTCTTACTTTCTTATGGTTTTCTGTTTAATTAACATTTAAAAGGTGGCTTATGTTCGGGATTTACAGTGCATTTTACGTTAGCCAACAAATCCGTCCGTGAGCTTGTTCCATATAAAATCATTCAAAAGATGAAATCTATTAAAAGACAAAAAAGAATTGCCGCTGTTCACGACCTTTCCGGCTTTGGGAAATGTTCACTGACAGTAGCCTTACCCATTATTTCAGCTACAGGAGTAGAAGCCTGTGCCCTACCCACCGCTGTTCTTTCTACCCACACCGGTGGGATCACAGGATATACTTACCGGAATCTGACAGAAGATATGCTTCCGTTTACCCGGCACTGGAAATCCCTGGACCTACAGTTTGATGCGATGTATAGTGGCTTTCTGGGTTCTTTTGCCCAATTAAATATAGTCAGTACCTTTTTTGATACATTTAAAACAGCAAATAATCTTATTTTAGTAGATCCGGTTATGGCGGATAACGGAGAACTCTACAAAGTATTTACTCCTGAGTTTGCGACAGGAATGAGAGAACTATGCAAAAAAGCAGACCTCATTGTTCCTAATCTCACAGAAGCAGCCTTATTATTAAATGAACCTTATCATCCGGGGCCTTATACGCACGCTTATATTGAAGAGCTACTGATCCGGTTAAGTGAACTGGGACCCAGACAAATTGTGCTGACCGGAGTTTATTTTAATGAGGAAGAATTAGGAGCCGCCACTTTTGATGTCCATACTAACGTAACGGACTATGTGGCAGTTTCCCGTATACCAGGCAGTTACCATGGGACCGGAGATATATTTGCCAGTACACTTTTAGCAGGTTTAATGAATAATTTTAGCCTGAATGAATCTACCCGCATAGCAGTCCGTTTTACAGCCAACAGCATTATGACTACTTATCTGGCTGGAACTGATCACCGGTTCGGAGTAAATTTTGAAGCTAATATTTCGGGATTACTAAAAGATTTAGAGTTACTTTAATATATAATTACCCCAATCCTAACAGACAATGAAAAAATCAGAATAGCCATTTCGGAAACAGGAGGTGTAGGAGGCTACTACGGAGGATTACTGGCTACCCATTATGAACCGGAAAGCCCGGTGGAAGTAAATTTTATCTCAAAAGGAGAAAATCTGAGAGCGATCCGTACCAACGGGCTTCTCGTCCGTACACCGGAAAGTGAGATCCAGGCGATCCCTGCACAGATCACCGATCAACCGTCAGAGATTGGAATAGTGGATTACCTGTTCTGTTGTACGAAAAGCTATGACCTGGAAAGCAATATAGAACAGTTAAAACCGGTGATCGGAGAAAAAACAGTAATTATTCCTTTCCTGAATGGTCTGGATAACACGCAAAGAATCCAACAGATGTTACCGGAACATACCGTCTGGAAAGGATGTGTCTACATCGGTTCCCGCATCGAAGCTCCGGGAATTATAAACCGGTTCTCTACAGATGAGCGGCTGTTTTTCGGGAGTGAAGAAAGTGAACGTGAACCACAACAAAAGTTACTATCCATTCTTCTGGTAGCTGGAATCAACGCGTTTAATCCGGAAGATATGGAAACTCGTTTATGGAAAAAGTTTTTTTTCATATCTACTGCTGCTACTATTACTTCTTATTATAATTTACCGATCAGCGAGGTGATCCGTCTGCATAAAGATACGTTTGTGAAATTAGGAGAAGAATTAGAGCAGATTGCTAGAACAAAAGGAATTCGGCTTCCGGAACAGATAGTAACATATTCCATTGAATCACGGAATATGATGCCTACAGGAGCGACTACTTCTATACATCAGGATTTTATAAAAGGAGGAGCAAATGAATTAGAAACACTTACCGGATATGTTGTTCGTTTAGCGGAACAGGAACAGATCGAGATTCCTGTGTACCGGTGTATGTATAATGCCTTAAAAACTTCCCTCTACCGGTAAAACTATTACCTTTCCTGCTTGTTTATTTGGTATACGACAAGAATAAAAAAGGAAGTATGCAGGTATACAACAGGGAGTTAAGTTGGTTGGCTTTTAATAACAGAGTACTACAGGAAGCACAGGATGAAACTGTTCCATTGATACAACGACTACGATTTCTCGGTATATTCTCCAATAATCAGGATGAGTTTATTAAAGTACGGGTAGCCAATTTATTACGGATGTTGCGGTTAAAAGAGGGCAAAAGCCAGAAAACCGTAGAGGGATACCCTGTCAAAGAGATTCTTGCCCGGGTATATGATGGGATCGAACAGGCACAGAAATCATTTACAGATATTTACCAGACCATTTTAAACGAAATGAAACAAAATGGGATTTATGTGTTAAATGAACAAGAACTTTCTCTGGAATAGGAAATTTTTTGCAGGGATTATTTCTCCCGTCAGGTAAGCCCGCTGATCGTGCCATTAATGATACGGAAAGCTACAAAAATGCCGTTCCTAAGTGACCAGAACGTATACCATGCGGTTAAAATGAGTCTGGAAGGAAGTAAAAATATCCGGTATGCAATCATTCCTATTCCTATTACCAAAGAATGCCCCCGTTTTATATTACTGCCTTCTGTAAAAAAACGTAAAGATATTATCTTTTTAGATGATATTATTCGCTTGTGCCTGAATGAAATATTTTTTATGTTCCCGCATGACAGCATTACGGCGTATACTTTTAAATTAATACGGGATGCCAATCTAACCGTAGACGACGACATTTCCAAAAGTCTTCTGGAAAAAATGGAAGCCAGTCTGGAAAGCCGGCAACATGGGGAACCTGTCCGGCTGGTCTATGACCACGAAATGCCGGAAGACCTGTTAGAGATACTTACCAGTAAATTAAAACTGAAAGACTTCAAAATCTTAGGGAGCAGGCGTTACCACATGATGAAATATCTGATGAAATTTCCGGTAATCAACCCGGCACTGGAATATGATAACCCACCTCCTCTTTATCATCCGGAGATCCCTTATTTTTTGAGTATCATCCAGGTAATCAAAGAAAAAGATATTTTTCTTAATTTCCTTACCATACCTTCAACCATGTCATAGATTTTCTGCGGGAAGCAGCAATTGACCCTAAAGTAACCCGGGTTTGCATTACCCTCTACCGGACTGCTGAACAATCTAAAGTGATCAATGTTCTGATCAATGCTGCTGAAAATGGAAAAGAAGTCATTGTGCTGGAAGAATTAATGGCCCGCTTTGATGAAGAGCAAAATGTAGTTAATTCCGATAAACTACAAAAGGCAGGTATTAAGGTACTCCATGGGATACCAGGTTTAAAAGTACATAGTAAACTTATCTATGTAGAACGCAAAGAGAAAGGACAATTTAAGGGATATACCTATATCGGAACAGGTAATTTCAATGAATCTACCGCACAGATATACAGTGACTTCGGATTACTGACTGCACATCCTCATATTGCAGCCGATGCAAAAGCTGTTTTTGAATTCCTGTTGAATCCCCACAAACGTTTTACCTATAAACAATTGCTTGTTTCTCCTTACTTCATGCGGGAGCAGTTCGAAAAACTAATAGACAAAGAAATCAGGAACAGCAAGAAGGGAAAGAAAGCTTATATTTATGCTAAGTTTAACGGACTGACAGATATCCGGATGATCAACCTCTTATATAAAGCAAGCCAGGCCGGAGTAGAGATCCGGCTGATCATACGAGGAACCTGCTGTCTGCAACCCCAGGTAAAAGAGCAAAGTGACCATATCCGTGCGACCAGCATTGTGGACAAATACCTCGAACACACCCGCCTGTTCATTTTTCATAGTGACGGTGAGGAACAGACTTATATTTCCAGTGCAGACTGGATGACCCAGAACCTGGATACCCGGATAGAAATAGGTGTACCTATAATAGATACAAAAATAAAGCAGACCATACGGGATGTTTTTGATATTCAGTGGGCTGATAATGTGAAAGCCAGGGATTTAAAAATATTAGGCAAAAATAATTATGTAAGAAGAAATGCAAAAAATCCCTGCCGATCCCAGGTTGCTTTATATAATTACTATTTACAAAAACAGAACGAATGATGGAAGTAACTACATTGGCTGCTATTGATATCGGCTCAAATGCGATCCGTTTTCTGGTAAATAATATTGAACGTTGTCATGGAGAAGATATATACAAAAAAGTAGCCTTTCTACGTGTACCGATCCGGCTGGGAGAAGATGTTTTCGGCCAGGGAGAGATCAGCGAAATCAAAGCCCGGCAATTAACTGATGCCATGCAGGGATTCTCATATATGATGAAAGCTTACCAGGTAAAAAACTATCTGGCTTATGCCACCAGTGCTATGCGGGATGCCCGGAATGGAAATAAAATGGTACAAACTATTCTAAAGAATAGTGGAATAGAAATCCGGATCATTACCGGACAACAGGAAGCCGACATAATTCTGGAAGCCGGAGCAGTGAGATACACAGCAGATCCTACCAGGAACTACCTCTATATGGATGTGGGAGGCAGTAGTACGGAGATTACTCTTATCAGTGGCCAAAAGAAAATAAAATCTTATTCTTTCCAAATAGGCACCGTTCGTATGCTTGCCGGAAAAGTAACATTACAGGAAAAAGAGAATTACAAAAAGTGGCTCAGGAAAGCTTATAAAGCATATGCTCCGTTAAGTATTATAGCTTTCGGAGGTAATATTAATAAAATTCATAAACTGATAGGAAGTAACAAATACCAAACGGTTAGTTATGTAGAACTCAATGTCTTATATGATACCTTAAAAAATATGACCTATGAAGAAAGAATGACAGATTACAAATTAAATGCCTACCGGGCGGATGTCATTATTCCGGCTATGAAAATATTTCTTACAGCCAGTAAAATCTGCCGAGTGAGTGAATTATTTGTGCCTAAAATCAGTCTGGTAGATGGTATCATTCACCATCTTTATACTCACCAGTCAGGTGTTAAAAAGTAAACTTTCATTTCTTTAGGCTGTTATAATCAATAAGATAGTACAATCCAATAAATCAAGATATATGAGAAGAGATGTCCTGAAAAAGTTAATAGCCACACCGGGAGTCAAACACAAAGTATCCAATTTTGATCCTGGTTATACAGGACGTATAAGTAAAGAGGAAGCTGATATATTGCGTCTGAAAAATGTAAATAAATTGGCTAAACTTCAGGACCGGTTATATGCACAGGATCGATATGCGATTTTAGCTGTTTTCCAGGGGATGGATGGTGCCGGAAAAGATGGAACAATCAAACATGTAATGTCGGGGATCAATCCGCATGGATGTCAGGTTTTTTCTTTCAAACAGCCCTCCAATGAAGAGTTGGATCATGATTACTTATGGCGTATCAGTAAATGTCTTCCCGAAAGAGGACGGATAGGCATATTTAACCGCTCCCATTATGAAGATGTGTTGGTGTCTAAAGTACATCCGGAAATCCTGTTAGGCAACAAACTACCGGATATACATACCATACAGGATGCAGATAAAAAATTCTGGAAAAAACGATACAGGCAGATCAATAATTTTGAACAATACCTGATTGAAAATGGAATTATTGTAATGAAATTCTTCCTAAATGTGTCACAAGAAGAACAACGCCGCCGTTTTATCAACCGGTTGGAAGAAGAGGATAAAAACTGGAAATTCTCTTCATCTGATTTTGAAGAAAGCCAACATTGGGATCTGTATATGAAAGCCTATTCCGATATGTTAACCAATACCTCTACGGAAATTGCTCCCTGGTACGTGATCCCCGCTGATAATAAATGGTATATGCGTTATGTAGTCGCCCAACTTATTTGTGATAAAGTGGCTACCCTCAAGCCTCAGTATCCTAAAGTAACGCCTCTGCAACAACAGCAGATTAATACTTACAAAAGGTTATTATTAGATGAAAATGAGGAGGCACCGGCTGACATCCTGGAAGAAAAAGAAGCATAAATATACTAAAAGGATAAAATAATAGAAGGAAAAATCCTACTGAAAGAATAAAATTCCTACCTTTGCGGCGATTTAAAAAATCAAATTAAACACATTTACCGTATGGACGAAGGACCGTATAATAGTAAAAACAGTAAGCAGAAGTATTAATTCCTCTGTAAGGGTCCTGATGTCTCCTTGCAGAGCTAAAAAATGTAAGGAGGCGATATGAAAAATCAAAGCATCGTTCAAATCCAACAACTCATTGATAATAAAAACTGGAAAGTTCTGAAAGAAGAACTGCAAACTCTACAGCCTGTTAAGATCGCTGAGATCATTGAAGAAGCATCCAAAACAGACGGAATCATTTTATTTCGTCTACTTCCTCGCGCATTGGCAACAAAAACTTTTTCCCATCTGTCTCCGGATGAGCAGGAAGATATTATTAAAGGATTAGCATCCAACAGTAATAAATTAGCTAACCTGGTTAATGACCTGGACCCGGACGACCGTACCGCTCTGTTTGAAGAGTTGCCGGGTAAAGTAAGCCAGCGCCTTTTCCAGATGCTTTCCCACGAAGAACGGGAAATCACGATTCGTCTGTTAGGCTATCCGGAAGATAGCGTAGGACGATTAATGACTCCCAAATATGTAGCAGTCAAGCCCTGGTTTACCGTAGAAAAAGCTTTAGATCATATCCGGACATTCGGAAGAGATTCCGAAACCTTAAATGTTATCTATATAGTAGATTCTCAGTGGAAATTAATTGATGACTTACGAATCAAAGAACTACTGTTGGCTTCACCGGATCAGAAAATATCCGATCTGACAGATAATCAGTTTATAGCTCTGAATGCATATGATGATCAGGAAGTCGGAGTCCGTATTTTTCAGGAACAGGACAGAGTAGCTCTTCCGGTTGTAAACACTGATGGGACATTGGTAGGTATTGTTACATTCGACGACATCATGGATGTGGTCGAAGAAGAAAACACAGAAGATTTTCAGAAATTCGGTTCGTTGCAGGATGCAGTAGTCAATCCACTGAAAGCCAGAATTACTACCTTATATAAACAACGGATTGTCTGGCTGATTGCTCTGGTCTTTATGAATGTCTTTTCAGGAGCAGCCATTGCCGGTTTCTCGGATGTAATAGAATCAGTCGTAGCGCTTGTATTCTTTCTCCCACTGCTGATAGACAGTGGAGGAAACGCAGGTTCACAATCCGCAACTTTGATGATCCGTTCATTAGCAGTAGGAGATGTAGAAATGAAAGACTGGCTCAAACTCCTCAGAAAAGAATTGTTTGTCTCTCTTTTATTGGGAATTACGATGGCAGCAGGCGTATCCTTAGTTGCAAGTTTTCGGGCCCCCGAAGTAATTACAGTAGTCGCTTCCACCATGGTCCTGACAGTTATGGCCGGTGGTATGATCGGTCTGTTACTTCCCTTTATCTTCACCAAATTTAAAGTAGACCCGGCAACGGCAAGTGCACCCTTAATTACTTCCATTTCAGACATTACCGGAGTCTTGATCTATTTCTCGATCGCCTCCTGGTACTTTGGGTTCTGAAAAACAGTTCAGGGACAAGCAGTACATCCTCCACACGGCTTGTCCCGCTCCATAAAATTTATATCCTATGATTCTGTCCTTACTATACTTATTAATCGTTGCTAATAAGTATATTATTCATTCGTAATAAGTATATTAATTCCCCCCCGGAAGCTGACAGGTATCCTTTTATAAATAGCTGATAAATCCTTACTTTTGTCACATGAAACTAACAGAGGTTACGAAACAGTTCATCCGGGAACATGCAGGGGAAGATCCGGTGCGGCTTTTATTGAGCGCCTCCCGCTACCCGGAGATAGATATGCCTTTTGCCATAGAGCAGATCCGGGTTCGGAAACAGATCCGGGAAAAACTACCTTCGTGGTATCAGCAAGAGGATCTGGTCTTTCCTTCTAAAATAGCAGCAGAACAATGCTCTTCGGAAGCAACAGCGCTCTATAAACAACAATTGGTAGAAGAAGGACAACACTTGTGTGACCTGACCGGAGGATTAGGAATAGATAGCTATTCCTTCTCCCGAAAAGTCCGGCAGGTCACCTATATCGAACGTTTCCCGGAGTATTGTGAAGCGGCCCGTCAGAACTTCACCACCCTACAGGCAGGAAACATAACCGTAAAGAACGGAGATGCAGCAGCCTGCCTCAACGAGATAGAGGATGTGGATGTTTTCTATGTGGACCCGGCCAGAAGGGCAGAAGGGAACAAACGGATTTTTGCCCTGCAGGACTGTGAACCAAACCTTCCGGAACTACTTCCTCTGTTACTACAAAAAGCACCTAAAATAATTGCCAAATTATCTCCGATGGCAGATATCCGCATGACCCTGGACCTGCTGCCCGGAACAACAGCGATTCATGTGCTATCCGTAAAAAATGATTGCAAAGAGCTCCTGTTTGTCATAGAAAGGGGAGTCGGAGAAAGTGATCCGGCTGTTTATTGCTGGAACAGGTCCGCAGCCGGAGAAAAAGAACTTTTCCAAACCAGCCTGCAGCGGGAAAAAGAGTGTGTGCCAGTCCTGGCACAGGAGGTAAAAAACTATTTGTACGAACCCAACACGTCCATCCTAAAATCCGGCGCTTTCAAAAGTATTACACAAACAGGCGTAGAAAAACTACATCCGCATAGCCACCTCTATACTTCCAGAAATTTCATAGCGGATTTCCCGGGAAGGAAATTTCTTGTACAGGAAGTAACCCCTTTCACCGGAAAAACAGCCCAAGGGCTTTCCAAAACTATCCCACAGGCCCATATCACGGTCCGGAATTTTCCCCTTCCGGTGAAAGAGCTACGGAAACGGACCCGCATCACGGATGGAGGGGAGGTCTATCTCTTTGCTACCACGCTGAAGCAGGGAGAGAAAGTGCTGATCCGGTGCACCAAACCCTGAAAACGGATGCACCGGTTCTACACAATTTCTATATAGCTTCGCCCATTACTGGAACGGCAAACTTTGATCTGGGTGGGAATACGCTCTGTTATCTCCTGCACATGTGATATGACCCCGATCTTCCGGCCCTGTGTACGCAGACTTTCTAACGCGTCCATAGCAATCCGCAAGGTATCTGAATCCAGTGATCCAAATCCTTCATCAATAAAAAGGCTTTCCACCTTCATCCGGTTAGACGAAAGAGAAGACAAGCCCAACGCCAGTGCGAGAGACACCAGAAAAGATTCTCCACCGGAAAGACTGTGTACCGTACGGATCTCATCACACATATCCCGGTCAATCACCTGCAGGGCCAGTGTCTCTGGCACCCGTTCCAGGCGATACCGGCGGGTCAGGTTCCTCAACTGTACATTCGCATAGTTCAGCAGTACATCCAGCGTGTAACTCTGCGCGATCCGGCGCAGTTTGGCACCATCTGCCGACCCGGCCAACTCATTCAATTTAGCCCATCGTTCACTTTTGTTTTTAAGAAGCGTCAGCTCCTCCTGGAGATCCGCCACTTTTTTCTTATTTTCCTCCTGGGTCCGCAGCTGGAACTGATGTTCCCCCCTCCGGGCTATTTCCTTCTCTAAAGAAGCCTCCAGCGTCCAGCCTGCGGAATTTTTCCGGAAATCCTGTTCCCATTCCGCCAGTTTTTTCTGATGGAGGATCAGTTCCTCCCGGGTCTTTTCCAGATCCGCACGGATCTGCTCCGAGATTCCACGCTGCTGTTCCAGAATGACCGACTGGTCCGCCCGTATCTTCTGTAGCTGTTCCAGCTTCTGCTTTAATTGATCCAACTTGTGCCGGTGTTCCTTTTCAATCTCCTCTACCAGTCTACCTCCCAGTAGTTTTTTTCTTTCCTCCTGCAAGGATCGTAATCCTTCTGCTTTTTGCTGATGGAGCTGCCGGGCCTCCTCCACCTGGCTGACTAACTTATTCAAAAATGTCTGGTACGACTCCTTCTCTGAGAACCATCCACTCTGCTGTTTTTCCATTTGCCGGAGGCTCTCCTGCTTCTCACGCCACTCTTTAGTAAAGCTCACCAGTTTTTTCCGGAACCCTTCGGGGTCCCGCAGCCAGTTCACCTGCCAGGTATCTCCGCCCAACACCCGGCCGGCCTGAGTCAGGATACCCTGCAACCGTTCATTCTGTTCCCGGAACCGTTCTTTCTCATATTCTATCTGTTCCGCAATCAGTTTACGCTGGTGGTCCAACCGGAGAAGTTCCTGTTGAGTAGCGGAGAGCTCCCCGTTCAACACGAATTGTTTCTGCCGGAACTCCTGCACGTTTTTCTGCAGCACCTGATAGCGCGATGTTTCTTCCGTCAGGCTTTTAAGAAGCAACGTGCAATCCGTGATCTTTTTAGCCAGTTGAAGGATCCGTTCATTGGTTTCCCGGGAAGCATAGGGATGATCCAGGCTTCCACACACCGGACAAGGCATGTTTTTAGCCAGCTTATCCCGTAATGATTTAATATTCCCGGTAGTCACAAACTGAGCCTGCTCCAGTAATAAATTCTCCCGGTTCACCCGTGTATTCGTCAATTGTTTTTCTATTGCCTGTATGTCAATGGCTGCACTCGCTTTTTCCAAAGAGTCTATTTTCTCCTCCACCTCTTTCAGCCCTTTCATCCGGCTGTTCAGTAACGACCGGACTTTTCCGGTCTTCTCTTCCGAACCGGCCAGTTGCTGTTGCAGGGAAAGCAGCTTTTTCTCGGATAAAACAAGCATCTGATGAACCTGATAGGCGGAATCCAGATGGGATAATAACAAAGAGATCTGTTCCGCTATCTTCCCTTTAGCACTATATTTTTCCAACCACTGAATACAAGTGGTGACTTTTTCCTGTGCCTCTTTCAGCCGGTCAGCCACTTGCTGGAAACGGGTTTTCAACTCCTTCTGTTCCCATACAAGAGAATGATACCCTTTTGCAGATTCAGCCACGACTCGCGTTTCACTTTCGATACGTACATCCAACTGTCCGGCGCGAATGATCTCCTGCTGAATCGATTGGTAGTACTCCTCACTCTGTTGCTGTTCCTTTTTACTGACTTCATACTCCTCGGAGGCTTTCCGAAAAAGATTCTGTGCCTGCATGAGTTTTCCTTCTGCCTCCTGCTGCTCCTTCCCCTTGGTTACCAATTGAATTTCCGTAGACTGCACCTCCTTCAGCAGCGTCTGTTTTTCCGATTGATCCCTTTCCAACTTCCGGATCACCTCTGCAATCTCCGCCAGGGAATTCCGGACAGCAGTCTCTTCATCTTCCGTTAGCAACTCTATATCCTTCACCTGAAAAGCACATCTTTCATACGCAGCTTTCGCTGCACTATTCTTCTCAAAAATAGCACGGGAAATGATAGAGTAGTGTTCTGTACCTGTCAGCTTTTCCAGCAAGGAGGCTTTTTCTCCCTGTTCAGCCTTCAGAAAAGTAGAAAAATCATTCTGGGCCAGTAAGACAGAACGAGTGAACTGTTCAAAAGTCAGCCCGATCAGCTCAATAATCCGGGCCTGGATGTCGGAGCGCCGCCCCTGCACCTCCTCTTCTTTATCCAAATCAAACAACGTCTGCTGGACATTCTGCAAACGGCCACTCTCTTTCTCCCGTGCCCGGCCGACCGACCAGCGGGAGCGGTACCGGTGTCCGTTCATGGCCAGGAAATCCACCTGGGCATACCCGGAAGCCGTCCCCCGCCGCAAAAGGAAACGCGGATCGCTCTGCATCAACACCTGGTCATCCACATCCCTGACACGCACATTATTTTCTTTTGCCTGGTTCGTCCGTGGTGTACGGGCAAAAAGAGCCAGGCACATCGCATCTAAAATAGTGGATTTACCGGCCCCTGTCGGGCCTGAAATCGCAAATATGCCGGTAGAGACTAAAGGTTCAACCGTAAAATCGATGGAGAAGTCCCCCTCTAAGGAGGCGAGGTTACGTCCGCAGATCGCCAATACTTTCATAGAGCCACCTCCTGCATGACTTCATGAAATAATTCTTTGATCTCTTCCGGCAATTCACTTCCATATTTGGCAGAATAGGTATGTTCCAACATCACCAAAGGATCAATTTCCTGGAGATCCGTATAGGAAAGCGGCTGTAACAGACTATCTTTCTTCTGTTTAGGGTAAGAAGGAACAATGGAGGTCAACCGGACCGCTTTGGTGGATAAGATCTCCTCCACCCGGTGCCGGAACCCGGGATCCGGCTCTGTCAGCAATACCTGGATCTCCAGATAGGGAAGTTTCCACAAAGGTTCATCTGCCAACTCCGGCAATTCTCGCAATTGAGCCTCCACTTCCGCCGGACTGGCCGGATTAGCCGGGATACGGAGCAGATCCACCGTACGGGGAACAGGTATTGCTTCTATAGAAACCGCCTCTTCCGCTTCTATCTGTATGGACACCACCTGGTGGCGATACTTCGTTTCTGAAAAAGACATGGGGAGAGGACTACCGGCATACCGGATATTTTCCTTTCCCCCTACCCGCTGTGCCTTATGAATATGTCCCAGAGCTGTATAGGCTAATCCGGCCGGAAAAGCATCCGCCGGAACAGACTCCAGACCACCCATGATCACCCGTTCACTCCGGTCATTCTCAGTCAATTCTGCCCCTGTCGCATGCAAATGCCCCATAGCGATCACCGCTTCTCCCGGCTGCCTCATGGTTTCCACCTGTTTGTATAAGGCATGATACATCCGGTGGATTCCCTGCACATAACTGTCTGGTAGTTCTTCCGCAGGAGGGTAATCTCCCTGGCGCAGAAAAGGGACCGCCATACACCAGGCTTTCCGCTTCCCATCTTTTCCGGATAAAGGGATTACTAAAGAAGTAAGATCCAAACCGCCCTCTGGCAATCGTTTAATCACCCCTATGACAGAAATAGATAACTCTTTCAGTAAAGGATCCGGAGCTTCCAGCCGGGCAGCAGAGTCATGATTTCCGGCAGTGATTACCACCTGAAGGGAAGGATTCCGCCGGTTCACCTCTTTCAGAAAATGAAAAAGCCGTCTCTGGGAAGTAGCCGAAGGATTAGCTACATCGAAGATATCACCGGAGATCAATAAGACATCGGTCTGTTGTTTAACCAGCAACGCTGTCAACCATTCCAGAAACACCTGGTGTTCTTCATCCCGGTCATATCCAAAAAAAGTCTGTCCCAAATGCCAGTCAGCAGTATGAATAATCTTCATTTGAATGGAAAATAATAATTGAAAATGGGAAATCAGATTTCCGGTTATCATTAAAATAAGTATGCACAGGCAAAAATAAGACTTTCCTTCTTCACTTGAAGCCACAACCAAATATTTAATAGCTTGTTTTATAAATAAATTTTCAAATATCAATTTTCCATTTTCAGGGGTCAATTAAAATTATATCTATATTTGTCCCCCATAATAGAATAAAATAAAATGAATTGGTTGCTGGAGGCTTTCTCTGAGCCGACTGTTATACAGGCTATTGTTGTGATCTCACTCGTATCTGCGACCGGCCTGTTTTTAGGAAAGCTAAAACTATTTGGTGTCTCCTTAGGTATTACTTTTGTCTTTTTTGCAGGAATCCTTGCCGGACATTTTGGGATTGTCCTTAACCGGGAGATGATGGTCTTTGCCCAGAATTTCGGACTGATCCTATTTGTATATACCCTGGGCTTACAGGTCGGCCCCGGTTTTTCTCCTCTTTCAAAGACGAAGGGATCAAACTCAACCTCATATCCATCGGGGTGATCCTGTTGGGATTACTACTGACCCTGGGGCTCCACTGGACGACAGGTGTCTCCCTGACGAATATGGTAGGGCTGCTTTCCGGTGCCGTCACCAATACACCTGTATTAGGGGCAGCCCAACAGGCGTTCCTTCAAATCCACCCGGATGATACCAAGACAGTAACAGACATGTCATTAGCCTGTGCCGTTGCCTATCCTCTGGGAGTAATAGGAGTAATCCTGGCGATCCTGCTGCTGAAAAAACTATACGGAGAGGCTTGCCATTACCATAAGGATCAAACCGTTGCTAAACCTCATGTCTCTGAATTCCTGGTAAGCAACCCGGGAGTCTATCACAAAAGTATTGCAGAAGTGATGAAACTAACGGAGAAACACTTTGTTATTTCCCGTGTCTGGAGGAATAGCAAAGTATCCATCCCCACCTCAGAAACCCTGCTTGAAAAAGGAGACCACCTGTTGGTTATTTCTGCCAAACCGGACGTGGATGGGATCCGTATCCTGTTCAGAGAAGAAGAAAACAGAGACTGGAACAAAGAAGATGTGGACTGGAATGCGGTGGACAGTACCCTGATCTCACGTCGCATCGTGGTAACCCAGAGTAAACCGGATGGTGTCAAGTTAGGTTTCTTACGTTTACGAAACCTCTATGGAATCAATATTACCCGCGTCAACCGCGCCGGAATAGACCTGATCGCCTCTCCCAAGCTACGGCTGCAAACCGGAGACCGGCTAACCATTGTCGGGGAAGCAACCGCTGTGAATAATGTAGGAAAAATCCTGGGAGACGAAGTAAAGCGCCTCACTACACCCAACCTGTTCGCTATTTTCTTAGGAATCGCTTTTGGCGTATTGCTGGGAGTACTACCGATTGCGATTCCAGGAATCAGTGCCCCGATCCGCATAGGAGTTGCAGGAGGACCGATCATCGTAGGGATCCTGATGGGCGCCTTTGGTCCCCGTTTCCATGTAACGACCTACACCACACAAAGTGCCAACCTGATGATGCGGCAGTTTGGAATCGTGATCTATCTGGCCGCTTTGGGAATTGATGCCGGCGCTCATTTCTTTGAAACCGTATTTCGCACAGAGGGACTCCTCTGGATTGGCTTAGGCTTCCTCCTGACCTTCATTCCCATTATCGTGGTGGGACTCCTGGGTTCTTTCCTGTTCAAACTGAACTATGCCAACAACATAGGAATGATCTGCGGGAGCATGGCCAACCCGATGGCTCTGAGTTATGCGAACACGATCGTGGAAGGAGACGAACAATCCGTTTCCTATGCCACTGTATACCCGCTCTCCATGTTCCTCCGGGTCATCACCGCCCAGCTAATCATCATGCTATTCCTGTAGTTTTTACCCTTTATTAGTTTTTACTAATTTTCCTCCTTCCTGTTGCTTCCCCAGCGGAACTAGGAAGACCTCGTTTATTTTTCGCCAGAGAGTTTTTTATTTTTATATGGAGTCCGGGGGATTCGCCTGTGCATAACCCCAGGTAGTACCTGGGGGAGATAGAATTCCTCTTCCTACAACCCTGTGAAGGGTTACACGCCATCCGGGTTGCAGAAAAAAGAGCAGTCTGTTACCACGGATATTACCCGCGGTTATGCATATGGGACCCCCATTCAGGGTCATGGCTTACCATTTATAACTTTTGGTCAAAGGGGATTTTCAATTAGTTGTGGTCGGAAGATTTTTTACATTGTTAAATAGTTCGCATTCAGGGTATTTCTTCCTCTCTCCAAAGAGAAGAAGAAAACTTTGATATTCAACTTTTTAATGGTTTAATAAATCTTCCGGTCGCGACTGGATATACCTTCTATAATACGCCGATCATCTTTTAGCGCTATATAAATGGCTATAAAAAATAACTCTTCTTTGCCAGCATCGGTAAAGAAGGGTTATTTTTAATATATCGTCTGAATTTACCGGATGTAAGTTTCCATGAATTTGGCTTCCGGGTCCGGGGTGATAGTTACATATTGGGTAATAGCCGGGATCAACACCGTTTGTCCCTGATGAACCGTGATTGCATGACCGTTATTATCACGGATCGTAGCTTTACCTTCCATGCAGATGTAGACCACAAAGGAATCCAGGGTGGCAAAATTACGCTCTATGGGTTTATCCAGTTCCAGCAGATTGGTTGTAAAATATTTACATGTTACCAACTCAACCGGAATATCTTTTTCTTCTTTGTAGTGCGTCCGGTAGTCTGGATAGAGGGTATAATTAATGGCATCTTTTGCCAGTTTCGTATGCAGTTCCCGTCCGTTTTCATTCGCATCTTTACGGTTATAATCGTAAATACGGTAAGTAATATTACTGGTCTGCTGGATTTCTGCGATGAAACAACCGGCACCGATCGCATGTACACGTCCTGCCGGCAGGAAAAACACATCTCCTTCCTTCACTTCGTAACGCTGAAGTACATCCATGATGGTGTTGTTCTCTACCCGTTCCACATATTCATTTGCATCAATCTGTTGGGAGAAGCCGGAATATAAAGCCGCATCTTTTGCAGCCTTGACTACATACCACATTTCTGTTTTTCCGAAAGAATGATGACGCTCCTTCACCAG
Source organism: Tannerellaceae bacterium (assembly GCA_021201295.1). Taxonomy (GTDB): domain Bacteria; phylum Bacteroidota; class Bacteroidia; order Bacteroidales; family Tannerellaceae; genus UBA4116. The sequence goes on from JAJQFE010000020.1 coordinate 60,888, forward strand.
TTCATCATCCGGATGAACCTGTATGGACAGATTATCCCGTGCATCAATGAATTTGATCAACAGAGGAAAAGTCGTACCAAACTGGTTCATGACTGTTTCACCTACCAATTCTTTTCCATAGGTTTTGATCAACTGATCCAGTGTTTTCCCTTCCAGATCCCCATTGGCTACGACAGAAAAATTATCTTCCACATGAGAAAGTTCCCAACTTTCCCCAATACCATCCTGTGCAGGAGTAATCCCTTTAAACGGACAGATATCAGATCCGCCCCAAATGATCTTCTTTAGAATTGGCTTAAATGTAAATGGATATAACATACTTATAATTTATTTTAGGAGTTAAAGGAGGTAAGGAATTATCAGTTGCTTTGCTCCTTAGTAGTTAAGTAGAATTGTTTTTCTTGCTACTTAACTCCTCTGACTACTTGACTCCTTTAACTACTTATTATTTCTTCATTTTCCTCAAAACAACCGCACTACGAGCTGGTATGTAAATTTTCAGCCACTCTTTTTTCTCCTTTTTGTATAAGGGGTCAAATTGGGTGAAATGGTGGATCGTGTCATCTGCCAGTCCAAAACCTCCAAAGCGGGTAGCATCTGTGTTCAGTACGACTTCATATTCTCCCGGAGGGGTCAGGAAACCATAGCCCGGATAGGATTGGGAAGGGCTGAAGTTAAAGATAAACACCAGGTCTTTCCGCATGTAGGCCAGAATCTGATCCTGATCACTATCCCATATTTTTTTAATCGCTGTTGCTTCAAAATGTTTCACACTTTTGATCAGTTCGATCATTTCCCTGTCAAACTCGCCAAGATACTGATATTTCAGATCTTTGTTGTCTACCAAATCCCACTGGCGGCGGGCATATTTATGAGACCAGCCATTTTCTTCACGTGGGAAGTCAATCCATTCCGGATGGCCAAATTCATTCCCCATAAAGTTCAAGTAGCCGCCATTGATCGTAGAAGCGGTTACCAGACGGATCATTTTATGTAAAGCCATACCTCTGTCTACTGTAAAAGTATGGTCATCCTTTTGCATATGCCAGTACATATCCGCATCGATCAGGCGAAAAATAATGGTTTTATCACCTACAAGTGCCTGGTCATGACTTTCTGCATAGCTGATCGTCTTTTCATCCACTCTCCGGTTCGTGGTTTCCCACCAGATGGAAGACGGATGCCACTCTTCATCTTTTTTCTCCTTGATCATCTTGATCCAGTAATCAGGTACATTCATAGCCATGCGGTAATCAAACCCATATCCTCCCTCTTCTACTAATGCTGCCAGTCCCGGCATACCACTCACTTCTTCGGCAATGGTAATAGCGTTCGGATTGACTTCATGGATGAGTTTATTGGCCAATGTCAGATAGGTAATCGCATTGATATCCTGTCCACCGTTATAATAATCCCCATAGTTGGTAAAGGCTTCTCCCAATCCATGGTTATAATATAACATAGAGGTCACTCCGTCAAAACGGAATCCGTCAAATTTATATTCGTCCAGCCAGAACTTACAGTTAGATAACAGAAAATGGAGTACCTGGTGTTTACCATAATCAAAACAAAGAGAATCCCATGCCGGATGTTCCCGGCGCCCGTCTCCGTAGAAATATTGATTATAGGAACCATCAAAACGTCCCAGTCCTTCCACCTCATTCTTAACCGCATGGCTATGGACAATGTCCATAATCACTGCAATGCCCATTTTATGCGCATCATCAATCAGATACTTCAACTCTTCCGGTGTCCCGAAACGGGAAGAAGCAGCAAAAAAACTACTCACGTGATACCCAAAGGAACCATAATAGGGGTGTTCCTGGATAGCCATAATCTGGATTGCATTGTAGCCGTCATTAGCAATCCGGGGTAATATCTGTGTTCTGAACTCTTCATAGGTTCCCACTTTCTCTTTATTAGTGGCCATACCAATATGGCACTCATAAATCAGAAGCGGCGCAGTATTCGGTTTAAAATTCTTTTTCTTAAACACATAGGGTTTGGCAGGGTTCCAGACCTGTGCACTAAATATCTTGGTCTGTTCATCCTGCACTACCCGGCGGGTCCAGGCAGGAATCCGCTCCCCACTTCCTCCTTTCCATTCCACGAATAGCTTAAACAGATCTTCATGGTGCAGGTAATGGTCTTCCAGCCGGATTTCCCAGACTCCTCCTCCAATGCCTACCAAACGATACAATTCTTTCTTTTCCCAATTATTGAACGTACCGATCAGATACATGGCTGTCGCATTCGGAGCCCATTCCCGGAAGACCCAGCCATCCGGAGTTTTATGTAGTCCAAAGTAAAGATAACCGGAAGCAAAACCCGAAAGAGATTGCATTCCCCGGTTCGTTAAACTCTGTTCTACCTGGATGACATGATTATATCTTTCCTGAATGACTGGTTCATAGGGAGCCAGCCAAGGGTCATTCTTTATCAGTTTCAATGCTTCCATAATGGCATACGATTGGTTTGAGACAAAGATAAAAGAAAAAAAGATAATGCTTGGTAATATTCTTATAATTCTTATATTTGCAATAGAGGTCATACTCATGAAAAAAGAATATTGAAAAACCTTTGTATATGAAGAGGTTGATCAGAGAAAACCGTTTGATGAACTCCATCCCCCAAAGTGAGAAAATCATTCGTTTACGAAAGCTGTCATATATCGGTTCTTTGTCAGGAACCGAATATTTTTAAGCCCTTGAGCATAGCTGAAAATAACAAACTTAAAATATTTATTTCATGCGCTACTTATACGTTGTACTTATTGCCTTTATTTGTTCTGTCACCGGTTATTCTCAATCCGGTAGCTGGCAGGGGGTATCTGTGGATTTCCTGAAAGGGAGACTAGAAGTTTCCAAAAACGGGCGGTACCTGCAACATAAAAACGGGACACCCTTCTTTTATTTGGCAGACACCGCCTGGGAACTGTTTCACCGGTTGAATGAAAAAGAGATTGAAGAATACCTGGAAGATCGCAGAGCAAAAGGATTTACAGTTATACAAGCTGCAATCCTGGCAGAATTGGACGGATTATATACACCGGATGCAAACGGGCAGCTGCCACTAAAGGATATAGATAACGTGATCCCAAATGAAACATATTTTAAATGGGTAGATAAGGTAATCCGTATAGCAGAGTCAAAAGGTCTGTATATCGGGCTACTTCCTACCTGGGGTGATAAAGTGGACAAGCAGGAAGGAACAGGACCGGAGATTTTTAATCCGGCTCATGCCAGAGCCTACGGAGCCTGGTTAGGAAAAAGATATAAAAATGTACGGAATATTATTTGGATCAACGGAGGGGATCGCTGGGGTGGTGACAGTAATTTTGCTATCTGGGATAATATCGGGAAAGGGATCAAAAGTACGGATAAAAACCATCTGATGACTTTCCTTCCCCCAAATGAACATTCTTCCAGTCGGTGGTTTCATAACAATGTCTGGTTAGACTTCAACATGGTACAAACCGGGAATTGTCAACGGGACTATGAAATATATGAAACACTGCTTATCAAAGATTATGAGCGCTATCCGACCAAACCCTGTCTGGATGGAAAACTCGTTATGAAAATTATCCGGTATGCCGGAAAGCAGAAACAGGAAAATGGTTTGATGATACGGATATACGACAAGCTATGTACTGGAGCCTGTTCTCCGGTTCATTCGGACACACTTATGGGTGCCATGATATCTGGCAAATGGCGACTCCCGGCCGGGAACCGGCAGACCAGGCTCGTGGTGACTGGAAAAGTTCATTACACTTACCTGGGGCTATCCAGGTCATTCATGCACGTCGTTTAATGGAAAAATATGACTGGGAATCCCGTAAGCCGGCACAGGATATGATCGTGTCGGACAATGATAATTTGCGGATAAGATAGTAGCACTCAAAGGAGAAGGATTTGCTTTTATCTATTTTCCAACCGGGGAGAAAACAACGATTGACTTTAGTACGGTTAGCCGTACTTCTGAAGTAAACTTGCAATGGATGAATCCACGTACCGGAGAATGGACAGATGCCGGGAAAGTGGCCAGGGAAAACAGTCAGACGATCACACCTCCTTCGTCCGGAAGAGGGAATGACTGGATATTAATTGTTGAGTAAGGAATAATAGTAGTTAAGGAGTCAGCAGTCGCTTCGCTCCTTAGTAGTTAAAGGAGTTAAGTAGAAAAAACATCTACTTAACTCCTTAACTCCTTTGACTCTTTCAACTACTAAAAAATTATAGCTGATCGGAGAAATAGGCTTTCGGAAGGCAGCGGCAATTGTACTGGGAAGCCATTACCTCTCCATAAGCACCTGCTGAACGGAAAGCGATCAGGTCTCCTCTATGGGCTTTGTTCAATTTCACCTCTTTCCCAAATACATCGGAAGACTCACAAATAGGTCCTACCACATCATAGACCTCCAGGGTTTCTTCACTGGTAATGTTTTCTATCCGGTGATAAGAATCGTACATGGCCGGACGGATCAACTCCGTAAAGCCGGCATCCAGAATGGCAAAGTTTTTGGTTTCTCCTTCCTTGACGTACAACACTTTAGAGATCATATTCCCGCACTGTCCGACAATTGAACGTCCCGGTTCAAAATGAACCTGTTGGCCCGGACGTAATTTCAGCAGTTTATGGATCACAGCAAAATAATTGTCAAAAGAAGGAATGGGTACATGATTCGGGTGGTAATAGTCGATTCCTAAACCGCCACCAAAATTAATATTGTCCAAATGGACTCCCAAAGTGGCCAGATCTTCCTGAATTTCATTCGCACGAATAGCCAGATTCTGGAAGGATGACATATCTGTGATCTGTGACCCGATATGGAAATGCAGGCCGATCAATTTCACATATTGCATACTCAGCAGTTCAGTAATCATGCCGTTCAGCTGACTCAGGTTAATACCAAATTTGTTTTCTTTCATTCCGGTAGTAATCTTGGCATGGGTATGGGCGTCCACTTCCGGATTCACCCGTAAAGCTACCTGGGCAACTTTCCTTTTGGCTTTTGCCAGTTCATTGATCACCCTTAACTCTGCCACAGACTCTACATTGAAACAGAAAATATCATGATCCAATCCTAAATTGATTTCCCAGTCCGCTTTACCCACACCGGCAAACACAATTTTATCAGGAGGGAAACCAGCCTCCAGAGAAGCCTGCACTTCACCGCCGCTTACACAATCCGCACCCAACCCATGAGCTGCAATAATAGACAGAATCCGTGGATTGGCATTTGCTTTCACTGCATAGTGAATATGGTAGTTATATCTGGCAGCTTCTGCTTTGACAACCTCCAGTGTTTTTTGTAATAACTCTACATCGTAATAGTAGAAAGGCGTCTCCAGCGCCTTCAGTTTATCGACAGAAAAAGTACCTTTAAGCATCATGTTGGTATAAGATAAAAAGGGCAGTCTGCAAAAACAGCTGCCCTTTGAAGTTATTAATTATTGAATAAATGACTGCTGAGTGCCTGGAGAGCTTTCTTTTTATTGGAAGCCTTCACAAGCAGAGACACATTATAATTGCTGCCTCCATAGGAGATCATACGGACAGGAACTTCTTTCATGGCACTGACAATGCTGGCTTCAAACCCGACATTGTCCCATTCCAGATCACCTACCACACAAACAATGGTCATGTCGTCATCGACAGTGACTGTACCATATTTTTTCAGATCATCTACAATTTCATCCAGACGTCTCTTGTTATCAATTGTCACGGATACACCTACTTCGGAAGTGGTCACCATATCAATGGGAGTCTGGTAGTTCTCAAAGATCTCAAATACTTTACGCAGAAATCCGGTCGCTAACAGCATACGTCCACTTTTGATCTTGATCGCTGTAATATTATCTTTTGCGGCAACCGCTTTAATCTTTCCTTTCTCCGTTTCGTTAGAGATCAACGTGCCCGGAGCCTCCGGTTCCATCGTATTTAACAGCCGGACCGGAATATTATTTAATTTAGCTGGTAAAATACAGGTGGGATGCAGAATTTTAGCTCCAAAATAAGCCAGTTCTGCCGCTTCTTCAAAGTGCAACTGACGTACCGGAGCTGTTTTCTCTACAATACGGGGATCATTATTATGTATGCCATCGATATCTGTCCAGATCTGGATTTCATCCGAAGAAATTGCGGCACCGATCAGGGAAGCAGTATAGTCACTTCCTCCTCTTTGCAGGTTATCCACCTCTCCGTAAGCATTCCGGCAAATATATCCCTGTGTAATATACAAATCTGCCTCTGCATGTGCTGTCAGGAGTGCATTCAGTTTTTCTTTAATATATACCGGGTCCGGTTCTGCATTTTTATCTGTACGCATATAGTCTAAAGCAGGCAGTAAGACAGAATTTACCCCACACTCCTGCAGATACAGGTTCATCATACCGGTAGATAACAATTCACCCTGTGCCAGTACGATCCGCTCTTCAAATAAAGTAAACAAATCTTTGGTAAACGTACGGATATAGTCGAAAATGGAGTTTACATGTTCCTTCGCCTTCTGTTTATAGTCAGCGGTAGCATACAGATCCTCAATGTGGCCATAGTATTTCTGAGCCAGTTTATTAATGATCTCATTAGCACCATCGGGATTCTTCTTATATAGATAATCAAAAATCTCGACAAGCGAATTAGTTGTACCCGACATAGCAGATAAAACCACGATATTACGGTCTCCCGTAATCAGTTTTGCTACATCTTGCATTCTCTGTGCAGACCCCACAGAAGTACCACCAAACTTTAAAACTTTCATTTTCTTTTGAATGTAAATTGTTTTGTTCTTCTATAAATTAGTTGTTCATCTAGGAGTCAAGGGAGTTACCCTCGCTTCGCTCGTCAGAAGTTAAGAAATAAGCGCAAATGACTATCAATATTCCGGATCACTTATTTTCCTCTGACTACGTGATTTCTCTTTTAGTCAAAAACCCTGCAAAGTTACATAAAATTTTATTCTGCCACATCATTTAGGCAGGCATTCTCACATTTTACTATACGTCCGGGATAATTATTCACTAACGTATAATTATGAGTAGTCATAATCACGGCTGTCCCCTGCTCACAAATATCGTGCAACAACTGCACAATCTGACCGCTGGTTTCCGGGTCCAGATTCCCGGTAGGTTCATCGGCAAGGATAAGTTTCGGTTCATTGAGCAAAGCCCGGGCTATGACAATACGCTGCTGTTCTCCTCCTGACAGTTCATGAGGCATTTTATATCCTTTATTTTGCATGCCTACCTTCTGAAGGACCACATCAATCCGTTCCCTGATCTCAGCTTTTTTCTTCCATCCAGTCGCTTTCAATACAAACTCCAGGTTCTTTACCACGGAACGGTCTGTCAACAACTGAAAATCCTGAAATACAATGCCCAGTTTACGCCGTAAATAGGGAATTTCTTTCTTTTTGATCTTCCGGAGGTTATATTCCATCAACCAGGCTTCTCCCTGTTTAACAGGAATCTCACAATATAAGGATTTCAACAGACTACTCTTACCGGAACCTACTTTCCCGATCACGTACACAAACTCTCCATTATGGATCGTTAACGAAGCATTCTGTAAAATCAGATTTTCATTACGGCAAATTTCCACACCTTCCAGCCTGAGTAGTACTGTTTCTTCCATGATAGTATGATTTGTAAATTATTATTTTCTTATAATAGTTACTACCTGCTTGTTTACGCTTTATGTCTTTTCATTAACTCCCGGCACAGGTCTTCAATGCAAAGCCCTTTACTGGTCAATAAAACGATCAGATGATAAATCATATCTGAAGACTCGTAAATAAAACCCTCTTCTGTTCCGTTGGTGGCTTCGATCACTGTCTCCACAGCTTCTTCTCCTACCTTCTGAGCCATACGGTTGACCCCTTTGGTGAATAGAGAAGTTGTGTAAGAACCTTCAGGCATTTCCTGCCGGCGACGTTCAATAAAATTTTGCAATTGTTTAAGAAACAGAATGTCTTCGGCATTTTTCTCCCCAAAACAGGTATCATTTCCGGTGTGACAAACCGGTCCTGCCGGATTCGCTTTGATTAGTAAGGTATCACGGTCACAATCTTCCATAACCTGCACTACCTGCAACGTGTTACCACTGGTTTCCCCTTTCATCCACAGACAATTTCTCGTACGGCTGAAAAAAGTAACTTTTCCGGTTTCTATGGTCTGTTTATAAGCCTCTTCATTCATAAAGCCTAACATTAATACTTTGTTAGTCTTGTCATCCTGTATAATGGCAGGAATAAGTCCGCCCGCTTTCTCAAAATCTAAATTCATCTTCTTTCTATTTATTTGGAGTAAATTGTCTTTAACAGAAAAGAATATATTCTATTAACTACTCTCTACTAACTACCCTCTTATCGTCTCACCTGAACCCCTTCCCTGTGAAGGTACTGCTTCAAATCATTTATCCCGATCTCTCCAAAATGGAATACACTGGCAGCTAAAGCCGCATCCGATTTACCGTCCACAAATGTATCCCGGAAATGTTGCATGTTGCCGGCTCCTCCGGAGGCAATCACAGGTATATGCAATAAATCTGCCAGAGTGGCTAACGCTTCATTGGCATATCCTTCTTTTACGCCATCATGCGTCATACTGGTAAACAAGATCTCCCCTGCTCCACGCCCTTCTGCTTCTTTAGCCCAATCCAATAAATATTTATCAGTAGGAATCCGGCCTCCATTCAGATAACAGCGCCAGTTCCCGTTTTCCAGATTAGCATCAATCGCTACCACACAAACCTGGCTTCCAAAGTGCCTGGCAACCTGTTCAATCAGTTCGGGATTCTGGATTGCTGCAGAGTTAATCGATACCTTATCCGCCCCGGCATTTAACAGACGTTCTACATCCTGCAACTCATAAATGCCGCCCCCTACAGTAAAAGGGATATTAATATGGGCAGCCACCTTTTTGACCAGTTCCGTAAATGTCTTGCGTCCTTCATGAGAAGCGGTAATGTCCAGATAGACTAATTCATCCGCCCCTTCACGGCTATATTGGGCTCCCAGTTCGACTGGATCACCGGCATCCCGGAAATTAACAAAATTGATCCCCTTAACGGTTTTACCATCTTTAATATCCAGGCAGGGTATAATTCTTTTTGCAAGCATAGTTTCTTATTTTATCAGATAAAACGTTCCAGATCTTTTAATCGAATACGACCTTCATAAATAGCCTTTCCAAAAATAACACCAGGAATGCCACCCTCATTAAGTTTCTCAATATCTTCTATGAAACTGACTCCGCCGCTGGCTATAATATAGAGCTCCGGAAAAGTCGTATGCATCTCCTGATATAATTCAACAGCCGGCCCCTGCAACATACCATCCCGGCTGATATCTGTACTGATCACTTTCGTGATGCCTTTGTTACAGTAGTCTTCAATAAAGGTGAACAGATCCGCCTCCGTAGTTTCTTCCCAGCCACTAACCGCAATTTTCCGGTCTTTGGCATCTGCACCTAAAATGATCTTATCATTGCCGAAGGTACTGATCCAGGAAGAAAAAACATCCGGATCTTTCACGGCTATACTACCACCGGTAACCATCTGTACACCACTTTCAAAAGCGGTCCGTAAATCACTATCCTGTTTCAACCCACCCCCGAAATCAATGACTAACCCTGTACGGATAGCCAGTCGTTCCAACACCCGGTAATTAATAATATGTCCGGCACGGGCTCCATCCAGATCTACTACATGCAGGCGGCGAATCCCATAATCCTCAAACATCTTAGCTATTTCCAAGGGGTCTTCATTATATACTTTCCGGGTACTATAATCTCCTTGCGTAAGCCGTACGCACTTACCTTCTATTATATCTATCGCGGGAATCAGTTCGATCATATCTCTTTCTGTTTGAAGCTAAAGGTTCAGAAAATTTCTCAAAATCACTTCACCTACCGAACCACTTTTCTCAGGGTGGAATTGCGTAGCGTAGAAGTTATCCTTCTGCAAGGCTGCACTAAACGGCAAAATATAATGGGAAGTAGCCGCCGTACTTGCATGTACCGGAACATAATAACTGTGGACGAAGTACACAAACCGGTTTTCCAGTTCTGGAGAAAACAATCCGTCTTTTACATCCGTCAGGGTATTCCAGCCCATATGAGGCACCTTATCTTCATGTTTTTCAGGAACAAATAACCGGACATCCGTATCGAAGATATTCAGGCAATCCACAGCTCCTTCTTCAGAAAAACGGCACATCAGTTGCATGCCTAAACAAATACCCAGGACAGGTTGCTTCAAACCCGTAATCACCTGATCCAATTTATGTTCTTTCAGATACGCCATGGTAGTACTGGCTTCCCCTACACCGGGGAAAATCACCTTATCCGCCTTACCTAACAGTTCAGGATCACCGGTCACCACCGGAGTAATACCCAAACGTTTTAAAGCATAATCAACCGAATAAATATTTCCGGCATTATAATTGACTATGGCTACATCCATTCTTTCACTACATTAATTAAGTCGCAAAAGTAACAATTTATGATTACATTCCTGTGAATATCAGGCGAAAATTTACAGGCAGTTCCACACTCCTATCACCCGTCTGAAAAGAGTTTTTCCCAGTACTTCCCCGGTCTTTTCCGGTGGTATACCATCGCCTGAAGAATATACGCTCCTATCCTGTCTGTTCCCATCCGGTTATAAAAACAGATGACAAGAAAAACACAGGCAGCCTTTCATAAGAAGAATAGAAAGTTTTTTCAGAAGGTTTCTCTAAAAAACCCTCTTTTCAATAATCATTTACCGGCAGAAATTGTTATTGGAAAAAGAATCAAACATCAAAACCACGGGAACTCCCGTCTATCACTATAAAAAAATATTTTTAAACTAAGTGAAACGCAACTAAAAGAAATTGCAACAGCACTAAAAGAAAAAATAGAAGCAGGGCTGGAAGCCGATAACACAGAGATCCAGTGTATTCCTACGTATATTTATCCCCAGACTTCGGAAGTGACAGGACAGACGATTGTCCTGGATCTGGGAGGTACCAATTACCGGGTGGCAGCCATTGACCTACAGGCAGGAAAACCGACTATTCATCCGGAAAATGGATGGAAAAAAGATCTTTCCGTCATGAAAACTCCCGGATTTACAGAACAGGATCTATATGAGGAACAAACAGACCCCATCAAAGAAATTAAACGGGCCGGTGAACTCCCTATCGGCTATTGCTTTTCTTTTCCTGCCGAATCCCTCCCAAACGGAGATGCCAAACTGTTAAGATGGACAAAAGGAGTAGATATTAAAGAAATGATCGGGAAACCGGTTGGCCAATCCTTAATCGACTACCTAAATGCCCATACCACTCCCGCTTTCTCAGGAATTAAAGTAGTGAATGACACGGTCGCCAGCTTGTTTGCAGGTCTGACAGATAAAGATTTCGATGCCTATATTGGTTTAATTGTCGGAACCGGAACCAATATGGCTGCCTTCTTTCACCCGGATAAAATAAAAAAGTTAAAAGGAAAGTATAACGACCATCCCTGGATCCCTGTCAACCTGGAATCCGGGAATTTCCATCCTCCCCATCTGACCAAATTAGATAACATTTTAGATGCCTGTTCCACCACAGTAGGTGCACAACGATTTGAAAAAGCAGTTTCCAGCATGTATTTGGGAAATATCCTGAAAGGCATGTTTCCTTTTGATGAGTTTGAAGAGAATTTTGATGCCCGTAAACTCACTACAATCCTCAGCTATCCGGATCTCCACAAACAGAAGTATGTCCGCGTAGCCCGCTGGATCTACAAACAGTCAGCCCATTTAGTGGCAGCCTCACTGGTAGGACTGATCCTGGTACTGATTTCCCAGGATCCGAAAATCCGGCGGATCCGGTTAGTGGCAGAAGGAAGTCTTTTCTGGAGCGAAAACCGGAAAGGTAAAAATTATAAGGACCTGGTGATGGAAGAACTCCATAAACTGTTAGCCTCTTTCGGCCGGGTGGATATTCAGGTTCATATTCACTATATGGAAGACGCCAACCTGATCGGAACAGCCATTGCTGCTCTTTCCTGAAAAAAGGATACTATTAATCGTCATAGATCCAGCCATTCTCTGCTGTCAGAGTAGTCAGCATGGAATTTCCCGAAATAAAACTAATGATCCGAGAAGTTCCCATATGCAACATGATAGAAGGAGTAAACCGGCAAACAAACGTACGGGCAGAAGTCCGAAGTTCCACATAGGTATGTTCCCCCAACTCCTGCGGAGGAATAATAGCTTTATAACCAATAATCACCTGCTCTACCTCCGGATGAATTTTCCATGAACCATATGGAAAAACATCTCCTCATATATCTCCGGGCACTAATTCTCCATGTCTTCCCATAGAAAGATCATAGCTATAATTCAGAATGGCATTCCGGATAACGATCTCTGCATCCAATAGTATTTCCAGAGGATATTCATCAGTCGCTTTTACCATAAAAACTACCTGGGAAAGCATATGGGAAAACCAGACCGGAAGTTTTTCTGCAGAATTATAAACACCTGTCTCATGTGCCGCACAAAAGTCAGACACTGCATACCGGTCATAGCTGCTCTGGTCCTGTGCCACCTGAAAAGAAAAAACAGAAGATCCGTCCGCCAATAAGGAAGGATGATAGGGGTAATATCCATACATATCCAGTTTCTTTCCTTTTTCCGGATAGTAGAGAGGACGCTCAGGGAACCACCCGCTTTCACTATGCTGAAATAAAAACTTTACATTTTCAATAGTACAGGCTTCCGGGAGAAATAAAGGGAGTTCTGACCCATGCTCCCATTCGATTCCATACATACCAATCTGGTCATACTCTTCCGGAGCCATGCCTGCTCCCGGAGCATATAACCCATAGACCTCCATAGTAATTTCATAAGGTAGAAGATATTCCGGGATATCTTCCCCGGATTCAGTATGAAATATACATCCGACCAATCCTATAAGAAAAAAATGACAGAGTAAAAAAGCAGCAGGAGAAAGATTCTGCTTTTCATGTAGATGTGGTGTAAGCATACCTGTTTATTTCGTTTTGACTCCACAAGATTAGATGTCAACCTGTTTTCCTCCTGTTCCTCCCTGCATAAAAAAGAAAAATCAGGAATCATTTATCGCTGTTGCCAACAGGCTGAATAAAAAGCAGAACAGACTTTCACAGATCAAAAAAAAGAAAAATGTGTCTCTCGGTTTTAGTTTTGGGATCTTTACAACCCATGAATGCTGTTCTGCTCTTTGTTAGTCTACACACGTAGGTGTTCATTCCGCCAGGTTTCAGGATGCATCCGGAGATAGACAAATAAGAATACATATAGAACCTTACATCTAATTTAACGTCAAATACCTAACAACCATCTGTCTCTATCTGAACGGATGCATCCTTCACCTTCATTAACTCCTCATTTACTATTCAGGAATCGGAGTTATTGTCTCTAAGTTAAAAAAATACAGGCAGAATGGGAAGTCTTTTCTGGAGGAAAGAAAAAGACTTAACACTGGATTTCGGAACATGCATAAATTACTGTTCAGAAAGTGAAATACAGAAACAAACAGGAAAATAAATGTGACGGATTTTGGGGTAAACAAAAGAAATGGTGACGAAGGAAGGGGTATTTTTTTATTTAAATTCATTCCTGATCACAGTCCGGAAGTTCACTTTGGCAGCAGGAGGAAGTTTTTGTACGATCATTCCATAATTAAAGCTATCCGGTTCAGCAGACATTCCCGGTATGAAAACCACATATTCATATACATTCGCACCCGTCTGCAACAGGGAATGAGTCAGGATAGTATCTTTATGATTCCCATAATATCCCACTCCTAATAAAAGACTATATTTTTCAAAATCAATATCCTCCAGTAATTGTCCTAAAGTGACTGCTCTCTCTGCCCCCTCCTCTTCTTCATTTTCCTCTGCCGGCAACGATTGGGTAACAGGAATCTCTTTGAGCAGTTCTAATTCTTCCGGAGTCAACTGGGATTCTAATTCTTCATAACTACGGATTACCTGGCTGGAAGAAACGACCGCCGGCATTTGCGGGAGAGCCATCACAATATTTTGCCTGAAAGTGTCAGACAAATAATCGCTGCAACCTATAAATATAAAGGTTATGCAAACAAAGAATAAACTCCTCAATAACGCTTTTCCACGCATAGTAATGGATAAAAAACTTTTCAAATATACTATTTTTTTGTATATAGCTCTTTCTTTTTAACGGATAAATTAAAAATAAAAAGCGATTCGTTCACCTTTTCCCTGTTTTCTTTGACAAATTCACCGCTTTTTATACTAACAATCCAGATACAGAATGGTTAAGAAGCCTTCTTTTGCATCGAAAAGCTCATTCGCTTACGGAAAGTGATTTGTTTTAAATTTGTAGAATCTGGAGCGTCCGGAAGATCCGTATAATAGATAGTAAGTGTACGGTCTTCATTAAAAGATAACAAACAAATCTGCAGAACTGCATAGTCCGGATGATCCAGTTTTATTTTGTTCCCTGATAATAAACGGTAAGGGATCGGATGAGACAGATCATTATTTTTAATCAGGAAGTCATCTGTAAACGTAATACTGATCTTAGCAGATAAAGCAGAATCTGTTCCCTGGATAGACTCCCAGGTACCATTCAGAAACTGTCTGTTACGAAAAAACGTCTCATTTTTATCACAGATAGACAGTAAAAACAAGACAAACAGAATACCTGCATGAATAAGAACTAAATAAAATAGTGTTGTCATAGTATGATTTCCTCGTTATAATAGTCTTTTATAAAGATAAAAAAAGATGAAAACGCTGCATAAGAATTAACTATTTTTTCACTCTCACCCTACCTATAAATTACTAAAATAAAATTGTTATTTGTCTAACGTTCTTCACTGCTTATTTATTGTTCATAAGCATCATATGGACGACTAACAGCATATGCATCCTTTTTCTTTACCAGTAACCAACCATTTTTTATTTTGGATTTCTTCAGTTGGATCAACGCAAATTTTCCCTGTAACTTTTCTCCGTGTAATATAAATTCCAGGACACCACCTTCCAATGCCTTCTCTACATCGCTGAAATCCCCTCCCGGAGTCCAATACCCGGTATCCCAGATCTCCACCGTACCAGCTCCGTAATTTCCTTCCGGAATCTCTCCGGCAAAGCTGGCATATTCCAGCGGGTGATCCTCCACCAGTACCGCTAATCGTTTATCCGACGGGTTCATAGAAGGACCTTTCGGGACTGCCCAGCTTTTAAGCACCCCATCCAATTCCAGGCGAAAATCAAAATGAAGCTGGGAAGCCTGATGCTTCTGAACGACAAATACCAGTGTACTGGTATGTACTTCAACCAAACCTTCCGGTTCCGGTGTATGTTGAAAATCCCTTTTTTTACTATATTCTTTCAAGCTCATATACTCAATTATTACATTTGATCATATAACAACCTGAATAAAAAGAAAGTTATATAACTACACTTTCCTGATCAGGAAAGCATGTGCTTATCCACTCCGAATTTTTCCGCATCATGATGTTTTCCTGCCGGTTCCACATGTACGACAATATCATATACATTTTCCACAGTACCCTGAATACTATCTTCCACTTCTTCGGCAATTGCATGCGCCTCATTCAGCGTAATTTCTTCATCTGCTTCTATATCTAGCACAATCATATACAACCCTCCGATCTGGCGGGAGCATACCCGGTGGGAATTACTGGCTCCCGGCACTTTTTCTACTGCTTCAGAGATTTTTTGGTAGACAGACACATCGTTAACTCCATCCATCAGCTCCACATTCGACTCCATGAAAATAGAGACGAAGGATTTAATAATAAACAGACTGACAATCAATCCCGTAATCGTATCCAGAACAGGGAGTTTAAAAACAAATGTAAAGACCAACCCTGCCAGGACACCGACAGAAATGATCACATCATTTCTCATGTTTTGTGCATTGGCAATCAGTAAAGAACTACTCACACGTTCTCCCTGATGATATTGATACCAGGCAAGTCCCAGTTTTCCCACGATAGAGAAAACCGTTACATATATGGCAATAGTCGCCGGTAATTCCTTCGGTGCATCCGAAAATAGACTTTGCATAGTAGAGAAAAGCATCTGTAAGCCCACATAAAAAATCACCATAGAAAGGATCTTGGTAGCAATGCTCTCCGCTTTCTCGTATCCATAGACATACTTTTGCGAGGGAGGCCGTGTCATAATACGGGCTGTAAAAATCATGACCAAAGAAATAATCACATCTGTAGCCGAATCAATCCCATCCCCAAGCACAGCCACACTACCGGAAAAAATCCCGACAACGATCTTTGCCAATGATAAAACAGTATTACCAATCGTACTGATCCAGGAAGTCCGGAGCAGTACTTTTTTCTTTATATGCTCATCCATCATCCGGTAAATGTATAAAATATGTCCGACGCAGCACGAAGATACAACTATATTATCGATTAACAGGAACTTTTATACGAATACCTTCAGATCTCTACACTTAATAGACTACCCGGTAATCTACCGGACAAAGAGGTTAATCCATTAAATTTCCCGGGTATTAACCAGCTATTCTTTCCAGAAAACCCGCACATAATCTATTTCATAAATAGCAGGCAGGTATTCCTCATCCACCCAATGCTGGTCACTGAAAAAGCCCCCAGTGCCAGGTTGAGTTTCACGTAAAAGGGCTTATCAAACGGCCAGGTTTCCGGATCGTTCCGGCCGTCGTTCTCATAGATATATTTTAAATCCCCGTCGATATACCCTTTAATGCACTCCGCCGTCCATTCGAGAGCATAGACATGAAATTCCCCCTGGCTGTTTTCCACATGGGAAATACGGGTGACCTGCATATGACGGGCATGGTTATTTTTTTCCGTGTGTACCGTAATATGAACCGAATCAGGATTGTTTCCGGCGTGTTCCATAATATCGATTTCCCCGTCCGCCGGCCACTCTTTAAAATCTTCCGGCAACATTCAGAAGGCCGGCCATGTACCGTACCCTTCCGGCAATTTAAGACGGGCTTCAAAATAACCGTATTGCCAGGAGGGAACACTGTTTAACCGGACAGATGCGTAGAGGTTACCCTCCAACGGTTCGGCCAGTTTAATCGCTTTCAGCTTTAGGGTACCATCTGTTAGATAGGCCAGTGTATCCTCTTCAATGATTCCGGCCACATAATGCTAAAGTTCGTTATTGCCCCATCCCCGGCCTCCTGTTTCGTACCACCAGCGGGTAGAATCCGGCAATATTTTACGACTGGGAACTCCGGTGAATTCATCCGACCATACTAATTTATAGCCATGCGGCAAAACCACCGTTTCTTCTCCGGTATCTGCTGCACCTCCCGTTTTTTCCCTCCACAACCGGTTATAGCCAGGAACATTCCCGTAACCCATGCGACACACATATATACGCATCTCTTCATTTCATTGACCATTATATTGTTGGTAAAATTATAAAAAAACACCACCGGAAACAATAAAAGGATTCCGATCACAAAGGAAACCGCAGGTAACTTCCGGCAGTTTTCCTCTGAGACCGGTTTGAGTCCTTTCCTGTTAATTACGGAAGACCAGCCCGGGCGCGTATATCATTCACGGCATCATACACCGATTGGTCCGAAGCACCCAGTGCTTCATTCTGTGCTTCTGCATAATTGAGCAGTATTTCAGCATACCGGAAAAACGGCCAGTAATTATCCTGGGCATAGCCTCCATATAAATTCGTGGAAGTGGGCAATTCTTCAATAAATTTGCGGGGACCATATCCGCAGCGGGCTTTTCCCAGTACCGGTTTACATAAACCGCTTTTGGAATCATCCACCGTATTAGTGACCATAGACATGATATTTCCTTCCCATTCCGAACCATTATACACGATGGACTGGTAGAAACGGAGATCACGGTTAGCATACGGATTCTGGTCATCATAAAGGGTATTATCCGGATCCGTCACAAGCATCCCGTTCGTGGTTTCATAGGCATTCACCAGGTTTTGCGTCGGGTATAATTCATTCCATGAACCGGCCTCATACAAATCGATACTTCACATGCCGCTATCCTGGCTGCCGATAACGGATTCGTACGGCTCGACTTTTTAGAACCGACACTCTCCCCTTATGGGGTCACCTATAACCTAGAGGTAACGTATAGCTTTGTTGGAGATAGTTATGCTCTTCCGGATAGGACTGGGTGGTAATGGACCGGCGGAAAACACGGTTTTCTTTCAGCTTAAACCTG
>JAJQFE010000066.1:0-41490 GCA_021201295.1 Tannerellaceae bacterium
TTAAGTGGAGCTAATAAGTATATTAAGTCCGGCTGATACGTATACTATCCAGGCTTTTCCCGGAAATGGTACAGGAGGTTGACGGGTTGGGAAGGGAATATTTTGTCTTCTTTTTTCCGTTTCTGTCTTTCCCGCAGGTTTTTGTGGTTCCCATAGCGTAGACATGGAGTAGCTGTGTGATGCCGGATAAGCCAGGGTGTTTCGGAATGTGGATTATTTTTTTATCTACATGCGGAAGTTTCCGGAACTATCCGGAAGTTCCCGGAAATGACCACCTGGTATCCCCTTATCTTTGTTTGGTTATTTTTTCGTTGCGGGACGGGGCATTCATAAACAGTAAACTTTTATTCCTATGCATTGGATGGATCATTACAGCACAGACACTACGACTTTTTCAGGGAAAATCACCGGAGCAGCCGGAGTCGGCTCGTTTATAGTACATAGGAAACCTCCTTGAAGGCGTATCGTTTCAGGCTTTTGTCTTTCAGTTGCAGGATCAGGTGTCCGGTTGGTTCGGTGGTGTGGATTGCTGCCTGAAACTTTTCCTGGGTTTCTTTGTCTTCATAAAGGTGATAACCTGCTTTATGAAAAAGGGCGGCGTGGTATTTTTCTCTGATCTGTCCTTCTTTTTCCTGCAGGAGTTCCAGATAGTAAGAATAAAACACGGATTGGAATCGTTTCAGGACTTCTTCCGGATCATATTTTTCACCTGTGATCTGGGTAAGAGAGGCCGGATTCGGAGCATTACTGAGGAAATGGCGCTGATTGAGATTGATACCGATCCCTATCACTGAGCAATAGATCTGTGGACCTGTCAGATCATTCTCGATAAGCATACCGCAGATCTTTTTTTCTTTCCAGTAGATATCGTTCGGCCATTTGATCGTAATAGAATGCGTGTAATAGTCTAACGTTTCTTTGACACTTAACGAAGCGATCTGGGCAATAAGGAACTGGCGGTTTGCCGGAATACCTTCCGGATAGAGGATCGTGCTGAAGGTCAGATTTTTCCCCTTTTCGGACTCCCAGCTATTTCCGGCCTGTCCTCTTCCGGCTGTCTGGAATTCGGCTGTGACAATCGTACCTTCCGGCAGTTTTTTCCCTGTGGCTAATTCCCTTAGGTACTGGTTGGTGGAGGTTGTCTCGTGGATATGGATGATCTGTGGCTGTTTCATTATTCTTCTTCCGGGTAGTATTCTCTTATTTTTTTAGGTAATCCGGCGATTACTTCCCGGAATGAGTGCCTGATCCACTGCCTGATCTCTTCATTCTGCATGTCCCCTTCCAGGTAGATGGAGTTCCAGCACTTTTTATTGAAGTGGAAGGCCGGTTCCACTGCCTGGTACCGTTCCCGGAGCTCTTCCGTATATTCCGGGCTGCATTTAAGGGTGATCTTGGGTTCGGCTACGTCTAATGGCAGTAAGGCAAACATTTTATTCTCTACTTTAAATACTAAGGAGACATCGTCAAAAGGAAATGATTCTGTCGCGTTTCTAAATGTCAGGCAGTATTCTCTTGCTTTTTCTATGTTCATGGGGTATATTTTTTACCGTTTACTTAAGGGAGCATAAAATGCATTTTCTATATGTTCTATCCGGCAGGTTTCCTTTTCATAGACCAGAGTAACCACGTCAAAGCGGACGGGAAGATCTATGTGAAAATACCGGACATAGGCATGGGTGGCGGCTACCAGGCGTTTGATCTTGCTTTTATTGATGGATTCTTTCGGTAAAAGCAGGTAATTGGCGGACCGGGTTTTGACTTCTATACATACCAGCAGGTCGGGCAGGGAGGCCACAATATCCAGTTCATAGTGTCCGGAACGCCAGTTCGTGTGTAACACCTGGTATCCTTTTTGTTCCAGATAGGCTTTGGCCTCTTTTTCTCCCTTTTTTCCGGTTGTGGTATGTATATCCGCTGTTCCCATCCCTACAAATATATATATTTTCTTTTTTATTTAAGGTTTGACTTGTACATTTGTACCTATGAAACAGATACGGAAAAAGTCTGCTGCGCTACCCAATCAGCCGCGCATACATAAGGTGTCCTTTATGCTCAACCAGGAGGAGCAGAAAGCGGTGGACTGTTATCTGTCCAAATATAAGATTTCCAATAAATCTCGCTGATACCGAGAGACGATTCTTTCCCATATATTGAAAACGCTGGAAGAGGACTATCCGACCCTTTTCAATGAAAATGAAATGAGACGATGAATTTTTTCACGGATGAATATTTTATGAAGCAGGCGCTGGCGGAAGCCCGGCTGGCTGCTGATGAGGGAGAAGTTCCGGTCGGGGCGGTGGTGGTGTGTAAGGACCGGATTATTGCCCGTGCCCATAACCAGACGGGGCGTCTGCAGGATCCGACAGCGCATGCAGAGATGTTAGCCATTACGGCTGCAGTAAGCATCCTGGGTGCTAAGTACCTTTCCGGCTGTAGTTTGTATGTGACCGTAGAGCCTTGCGTGATGTGTGCCGGAGCGATCGGATGGGCGCAGCTCAGTAAGATTGTGTATGGTACAGCGGATAAAAAGAGAGGATTCAGTGTCTTTGCTCCCCGGGCTTTCCATCCGAAGGCTACTAGTATAAAAGGCGTGTTGGAGCAGGAATGTGCCCACGAGATAACTACTTTTTTCCGGAATAAAAGATAGTCTTTATTTCACTTCTTCGTAATCTACATATTCCCCTTCTTCCTGGGTAAATATTTTCTTTTTCTGGGAAGCGGTATCTTCATTCCGGGAACGTTGCTGTTCCGAGTTAGGTCTCCTGCTGGTCTTACGCCTTTGTCCGTTTTTCTGTTCTTTGCTTCCACTCCCGAAAAGTACATTCTTAATGGTCCGCAAAATGGAGAAACCCATCAGAAAGACTAACAGGATGAACATAAAGAACATCATGAATAAAAACTTGAACATAAGCTATTCCTAATTGATTTATATTATCTAATTATACAAAGATAATCAATCTTATGATCTCTTATTGTTAAAAATAGACAACAGAATATATAGAATGATAGTGCCGGTAATGCCTAAAAAATCGAAAAACAGGACAAAAAATACGGCACAGACCACTAAGATGTACCGCAGTTCATTGCCTTTCCAGGTTAATGATTGGATCTTAAACGAAAACATCGGGATCTCGGATACTAATAAAAGAGAGGTGAGGGTAAACAACACCAGGATTACCGGTATCCAGATGGCGGTATGATGAGCGAGCACAGGCAACATGGAATAGGCTGCGGAGGACCATAGCAAGGCATGTGCCGGTACCGGGAGTCCTATGAAGGAGGTGGACTGCCGGGTATCATTGTTGAATCTGGCTAACCTTAAACAAGAGAAGGCCGGAATAATAAAGGCTGTATAGGGAATATACTCATTCAGGTATCCCCATGGCAGGTAGATGGAGGCTTCCCGTAGCAGAGAGAACATAATCATTCCCGGTGCTGCTCCAAAACTGACCATATCAGCCAGGGAGTCGAGGTCTTTTCCGATGTTGGAATAAGCATGCAGGAGCCGGGCTGCGAAACCATCACAAAAGTCTAAGATGCCTGCGAGGATGATCCATAGGAGTGCCCAGAGGAACTGGCCGTTTAGTGCCATGACTATGGAAATACATCCTGCTGTCAGGTGGAGGCAGGTAATGGTGTTGGGAATATGTTTACGTATGTTCATGTTCAGCTCTTTTCAGACCGGTTTCCCTAACCGGGCAATAGGTGTCTGGTTGCCTGTAACGGTCTGGTCCATTTCTACTAATACTTCTGTTCCTAGGGGAAGGTATACATCCACCCGGGAACCGAACTTAATAAAGCCCATCTGATCGTCTACATGGCATTTTTCTCCTTCTTTAGCGTAAGTGACAATCCTTCTGGCCATTGCTCCGGCGATCTGGCGTGCCAATACATCCACTCCGTTGCGTGTTGTGATCACCACGGCTGAACGTTCGTTCTCTGTACTGCTTTTAGGCAGATAGGCGGCCATGAAACGGCCGCTATTGTGGGACACATGTTTCACAGTTCCGTTTACGGGAAACCAGTTGGCATGCACGTTGAATACGGACATAAAGATGGAGATCTGGAGGCATTCGCGATGCAGGATCTCGTTTTCCATTACTTCTTCTATGGCAACGATCCTTCCGTCAGCAGGGGCGATCACTAATCCTTCGGAATCGTAGGGGAATTTCCGGAATGGACTCCGGAAGAAATTAAGAACCAGCAGGAAAAGTGTGGAGGTAATTCCCAGGACTACATAGAATATCCAGGGTTTATGGGTGGTATAATACAAACTGATATTCACAATAAACAGAATTGTGAACAGTGTCAGTAATAAACTGGTCCCTTCCTTGTGTACTTTCATCCTTTTTAAGCCGTCTTACAATAAAGAATTTACAAAAGTATTGATTATTTAGCGAATATCAAAGTAAATCCTTTCAGACACATTCAATTTCATTCCGCTCTACATACCAGAGGTATCCTTTAACCTCCTGATAGCCCATCTCATGAATCAGTTTCATATAATTCCGGATCTGTCCCTGGTGGCGTTTCTCTTTTTTCTCCCCGAATTTATAGTTCACCACTGTTATGGTCTGGTCTTTAATCACGATCCGGTCCGGATGTTTAATGGTTTTTTTATTGGTCAGGATATTCGGTTCTTTTAACACCTGGCAGGATGGGTCAAACCATGGCGCTGTTTCCGGTTGGGAAATCCACTGTTCAATCTGTGCATGCAGAAGCCGGGATTCTTCCTCATTAACAATACCTGCCTGCTGATAGTTCCCGATGGTGCGGGGAATATCTTCTTTTGTGTAGATATGGCTCAGGATCTCACGGGCTATTGAGGAATATTTTTTCCTGGGGTTGTTAATGAAAAACCCTTTGCCGTATAGCCGTAGTTTCAGCCGTTCATCTGGTGATATGGAGTGAATACGTTCTATGGGAATCTCCTGTACAGCCTGTGGATCGTCAGTTCCGGTGGCGGGTAACCAATGGTTACCTACTTCAAATGATCCGGTCTCCGGATAAAAACAGGCAGGAAGATCCATCGTCTGTTCCTGTTCTGTGGGGGCTTCTTCCCGGATACAAAGGCTGGCCCATAACAGGTCTCCTATGCAAGTGATCTTTTCCGGTTCTCTGGTTTTGCTTTTTAACTTTTTCGGGTGAGGAGAGAAGAGGATCAGTTCTTCTTTGGCCCTTGTCAGGGCTACATACAGGGTATTGAGGTTATCAATAAATGCGTGTAGCCGTTCATGGAAGTATTCTTTGGCAAATATGGTTTTGCTCAGGTTCTGACTATACCGGATGGGTACCAAGTTTAAACGGTTGAACGGTTTTTCGCCGGGACGACACCATAAAATCACAGGCTTTGTGGGTTTATGATCTATTTCCCAATCACCGAAAGGAAGGATAACTGTCTTGAATCCTAACCCTTTGGATTTATGGATGGTCAGGATACGGATCGCATTCTGGCCGTCGGGGGTGGCAATGGTTTTCCGGCGTCCGGTTTCTTCCCACCATTTGAGGAAACGGTTCAGGTCGGAGGTTTCTTTTAAGGCATATTCGGAGACCATATCTAAGAATGCCTGGATAAATACCTGTTCATTTTCCGGAATGATTTCCCGGAATAACCGGTAGATCCCTTCGGTGGTTTCGTATAGGGAATTGTGGGAGAGATCATAGAGGATCTGTTGTTGCTCCCGGGTGAAACCTGCCTCCGGACTGCCTGTTTTTATCCGGCCTTTGAGGGCATTATAGGCAAAGAGTGCCATATGTCTGCAGGTTGGATCGTCCGGGTTTTTAAGATGCCGTAGCAGAGCGATAATGAAACGGACGGAGGCGGAACTGCTTACAAATAAGGCGTCGTCAGAAATAATATCGTAGTGATATTTTCCGGACGGATGTTCCTCTTTATAGGTCAGCAGGGTGTCTGCTACTAAAGCTCCTTCTACGTTCGTCCGGACCAGAATGGCTATATCTTTCAGGGCATATCCTTTATCCTGAAGTTGTTTGAGTGTGGCGGGAAGTTTCTGTAAGGCTTCTTCTTTCCAGTCTGCCGCTTCTTCCGCTTTCAGGAAGTCGATCCGTACATGTCCCTCTTTTTTCTGAAAAGGGATGGGGACCCGTTGAGTTGATTGTTGATAGGCGGACATGATTTTGGTGGAGAAGACCTCTTTTTCCTTTTCGCTGAGAGGGGAATCTGTCAGTGGTTCATTATACATGGCCTGTAGCAGGGCAGGGCTGACCGTGAAAAGGGAATTATTGAATTCTACAATGTTTCTGCAGCTTCTCCAGTTATCTTTCAGGGTTTCTTCTTTGACTAACTCCCTGTCAAAATCCCTCTGTACCTGTTCATCTAGCAATTTCCAGTCGGAATTACGGAACCGGTAGATACTTTGCTTTACGTCTCCTACGATCAAGTTGTTTTTTTTGTATGCCAGGCTTTCTTTGATAAGGGGAAGGAAATTGCTCCATTGCATTCCACTGGTATCCTGGAACTCGTCAATCATATAGTGGTCGATGGTAGTCCCTGTTTTTTCATAGACGAAAGGTATATCGTTCCCATCGATGACCTTGTTCAACAATTCGGTGGTATCGGCGATAAGCATGATATTTTTCTCTTCCCGGTACATAGCTATCTGGTGGGAGATGTCGGTCAGGATCCCTAAAGTATAGTAATAGCGGATGATCTCTTTGGCTGTGTAATAGGCTTTCAGATCGGAGAACAGGGAAACCACGCCTTTGATGCAGTCATTCAATCCATCCTGGAAGGCACAGCAGATAATAGAGACCATAGCTTCCGGAGTGGTTTTGGTGTAGCACCCTTCCATGCAATCGGCTAAGTTGATAAATGTGGCAGTAGGTTCTTTGAATTCGCCTTTGGCTAATTTCTCAAACTGATAGATAGGGGAGCGGCTGCCATTTTTAAAATCGGAGGGTTTTAGTCCGTACCGGTTGAGTACGGCCAATCCTTTTTCCCCTAATTGCCGGGCTTCCTTCTCTACCTGGCGGATGATGGTGTACAAGTCGTTTTTATACTCTTCTAAAGAGGTTTTATTTTCAATATCCTGTTTGACTGCATCGCTGAAAACCTTGTAACTTTCTTTAAAGATCTCGCGGCTGAGCATCATCATATCCCGGCGCAGATTCCATTCTCCTCCGTTTTCTATTTTTTCTTCTGCAAACCGGAGTAACCATCCTAACAGTTCTTTACTTTCCGGCTTTTCCAGGTCTGCCAACAGGTTGTCAATGGCTTCGGAAAGCACTCTTTCCTGATCCATCTCAATGCCATAACCTCCCTGTAACCCGATTTCCCGGGTAAAGGCACGCATCGTTTGCTGAAAGAATTTATCAATGGTACTGATATTGAACGCTGCATAGTCATGCAGGATGGCTGTTAGGTTTTTTTTTGCTAACTTTCTTATTTCTTCTTCTGTCTGGTTATAGGTAGCGGTTAACAGTTTGATATAATCGGACTTTTTGCCTGCTGCCAGCTTGTAGAGCTCCCGGATAATACGTTCTTTCATCTCATCCGCAGCTTTGTTGGTAAATGTAACCGCTAAGATATGCCGGTAAGCATTCGGCTGACTGAAAAGTAATTTCAGGTATTCTCCGGTCAGTCTGTGTGTTTTGCCTGCTCCGGCTGAGGCTCTGTAAACAGTCAGCATAAGGTGTGTTAATTAGATCATCCGGCTTTTGGTATATCCTTCTTTTTGCAGGATTTCCAGTACTTTCTGACGATGGTCTCCCTGCACGATCATCTCTCCGTCTTTGGCGGAACCTCCTACACCACATTTTACTTTGAGCATTTTACCCAAGGTGGCCAGGTCGTCTGCGGTTCCCCGGAATCCGGTAACTAAGGTCACGGCTTTTCCTCCCCGATTGCGTTTGTCTAAGGAAATACGCAAGAGTTGTTTCTCTTTGGGAAGGGTTTCTTCCTCCTCTTCCTCTCTTGTATGGTATGTAAAATCCGGATTGGTGGAATACATAATTCCTAACCGGTCTTTCCAGTCGTTATTTTTCATATCCTCTGATCGCTTTCCGGTTCAAAGCTACAAATTATTTTTGAATCAATACCGTGGCATATGCTACGATTCCTTCCTGGCGTCCAGTAAAACCTAACTTTTCAGTGGTGGTTGCTTTGATAGATATATCTTCTTCTTCTATTTCCATCACTTCTGAGAGCATCTGTTTCATAGCCGGAATATGAGGGTTTAGTTTAGGTTTTTCTGCTGCAATGGTAGCATCTATATTGCCTAACCGGTAACCGGCTTCCCGGAGCAGTTTCATGGTGTCCCGTAAGAGAATTTTGCTATCAATATTTTGATATTTACCTGCTGTGTCCGGGAAATGATACCCGATATCCCGCATATTGGCTGCTCCTAACAGTGCATCGCAAATGGCATGAATCAGTACATCCGCATCGCTGTGTCCTAACAGACCCAGGGTATGGTCTATTTGGATACCCCCTATCCATAGTTCCCGGCCGGGTACTAAGGCATGTACATCATATCCAAATCCAACCCGTATTTTCATGTTTCTTTTTGTTTAGCGGAATAGGTTTTTGATTCCATCCATGTCGAATGATAAGGAAAAACGGAGGGTCTGGTCTAATGGATTACTGGCAACGGTACTGATCAGGTAAGCGGCATTGATCTGGAATACACTCATTCGGAAACCGGCTCCCAAAGAGAAATACTGACGGTTTCCTTTGTTTTGGTTCTCATAGAAATACCCACCTCTCACAAAGAACTGGTTGTTGTAGCTATATTCCGCACCGATTGACAGCATGATCTCTTTCAGTTCTTCACTGAATCCTCCGGGTGCATCTGAGAAAGATTTGAAGGCTCCTGAGATAGAAGACATGCTGTTGTATTTTTCTTTTAACCTTTCATATTCTTCTTTCTCTTCATCTGTTGTACCTGTATTTTTGGGCAGGCTGGGAACTAAGTATTTACTTACATCCAGATACAGCCCTAAAGTGTTGTAATCATCTAATGGATAGAGGATTCCTGTACCTACTTTCAGCATGGCCGGTAGGAATTGGTTGGTGTTCCCTCCATCGTAGGAGATTTTACTACCTATGTTGGAAATATTGAATCCGTAGCTCCAGAGGCTTTCTCCTCCACCTATGAACACATATTTTTCTCCGTACCCTGCAATATCCGCGGCAAAGGCATTTCCCGGTACCATATCCTCCTCTTCACTGACTCCCATATCTGACCGGATATACCGGAAAGCAACAGCCATAGAAAAGGATTCGGACAATTTCCGGCTATAGCTGATATCGAAGGCCATTTCATAGGGATTCATAGTGTATTGTGCTCCGTTTGGGTTTTCATTTGTATACGATGCGATTTCTCCTAATGAGAAGTAGCGTATGGAAGCTCCGATCGCCTGATTATCATACTGTCCTATTTTATAGTATCCGGCTAAATAGGCAAGGGCCACGTCGTTGACTAATTTCCTTAACCAGGGTGTATAGGACATGGAGACTCCTGCTTTGCTGTATTGGAAAGCATATTTGGCAGGGTTCCAGTATTGGGAATTAATATCCGGCTCAGTCGCTACCCCGTTATCTCCCATCGCTCCTGCCCGGGCGTCCGGTGCAATGGAGAGGGAGGGAACCGCTGTATTGATCGGTGCAAAATCTGTTTTCTCCTGCGCCTGTATATCAACAAAAGTGATGATCAGCAGAGAAACAGTAAGCAGCAGAAAAGTCTTCGATCTTCTTATCATATACGTGTATTGCAAATGTTTACTTCTATTAAACTATGATTATACCTGTTTTATTGTCCCAGAATGATTAATTTTTTTGCATCCGTAGCTTCTTTAGAATTATCGGAACTGATGGCTGCCCGGTAAATATAGACTCCCGGGCGTAAACGGGATCCCTGATTATTGCTCAGGTCCCAGGTAACCGTATACGGTTTGGAATAATCCGAGCTGCCTTTTTCTTCATGTTTCCAGTGAAGTTTTCCGGTCATATCGTAGACCATTACTGTGATATCTAAGGTGGATTCCGGACGGTTATGATAAATGTGGAATGTGACATTTTCCCTGGCTGGTACCGGGGTGGCTATAATCTGGGCAAGGACAGGCTTGAGTCCGGCTACTACTTCAAAATCGAAGGTGTAGGTGGTGGGGTTGTTATAGACATCCCATATTTTGAATTCGGCAGTATGGATACCTGTTTCCAATTCCGGGATCAGGAATTTGATAATACCTTCTCCTCCTGAGCCAGGTATGGTTTCATAATAGCCGTTCAGATTATAACTTTTGTTGGCATCATTATCTATGATCAGCATAATATCATGTCCTACACTATTCCCTGTGATGTTCACTCCGCTTTCATCCCATACCCGGGCCATGAAGAAAGGAGTGCTGTTCACTTTATCTCCCGGAACAAAGGTGGAATCATTCAGATAGATGGCCCGGATTTCCGGTCCTTCCGTATCTCCATCTATATCTCCTCCAGTTCCTCCTACTTTGAATTGTTTAAAGGAACCATTGGCTTCCAGTGTGTTGGTTTCATCGTATGCATACAACACCATTTTCCCTTCATCGCCAGAATAGGCAATATCTTTGGGAACGGTGAATGTAAAGCTGAATTTCCCGTTTTCTATGGATTCATTTCCCATGAAAATAGTCCCGGAGTAATCTTTGTAGGTGAATGCAGTACCTGTGTTATTATTGTCTAAAGTTGTGATTTCAGCCTGGCTATCTAATACTGTGGGATAGACCATTCCGTTGAAGTTGGTGGCCAGGTTTCCGTCAGGCTGGTAGATTTCTCCTTCAACGGTGACTCTTTCCAGCGCTCCGATAGTGATCGTATCTCCTGAAATGGTTTCTCCGTTAATAGCGGTTACTTGTATTTTATATTCCGGATAATTTAACCGCAGGGCCGGATCTCCGATCAGGGCAAAACCTGCGATACGCGGATGGAGAGTTGAACTTAGGGTGTTTGTTGCAGAATCTACCGTATTTTTCAGTACATCTCCTAACCTTAGATAGCCGTTTTCATTCTGTTCAAACAGGAAGTGTATAAAACCTTGGTTAATCACGGTATTTGTATTGGTAAAAGCTACCCGGGTAGTGGTTAATAAGCCAATTCCGGCACTTTTTGAAAGCAGGACATCTTCGCCTGCAGACGTAGCAAGTGCATCGAACCGGGTGAAATCACAGGTAGCAGTGATCCATAAAGGCAGATGTTCATAGTCATAATTCGTGATATCTGCCTGAGTAATCACTTTTTCATCACTTAAGCCAGTGGTTCCTCCATGTCCGGTGTAATTTAAAATAGACGTTCCGTTTTTTAAGGAACTCTGAACCAAAGTATTTACATCCGGGTAGGAATTTCCGTTGGTTGATTTTTTATAAGCATCGAAATAGATCTTATTGACCAGATATTCCGGATGGTCAGCTTCAATCATGGTGGCTAACTGGTCTGCCTGAGACATATGTATATTATTGAAACTATCGGAACTACTTCCATCATCTGCGATAAAGCATACATTGTTTTTCCATGCTCCGGCTCCTTCATTGTTCATATAAGAAAGCAATTTATCTACTACCTGAGTGGCTTCTGCCAGGGTTCTTACGGGTATTCTTCCTACTCCCAGATGCAGTGGATGGGTCCCTATCTCTCCTGTTGTATCTCCTAATATCCCAAAATAATTATCTACTACATAGGAGGCGGAAGTAAGGGATTCCTGTGTCTGATAGGTTAAAAGCATTATTTTCTGCAGATCCCTGATCTGTTTTCCTTCTGTAGTTATGAACCGGTTATCATAGAAACCATCTCCGAATAACAGCAGGTATTTAGGGGCATTTGTTTCTGAACTTCTCCGGTCATAGAACATTTTCATAAATCGCCTGTAGGCGGTTGCATCGGGTGTACCACTGGAAAATTCATTGTAGATTTCTTCGGGGTCCACCACTGTTACGGATAAATTATCTTTTTCCCGGTGTACTGCTGCCAGCCGGTCCGCCTGGCTGCGGAATCCACCGGGGGAAATAATCACCATATCGGTTTGTGGCAGGGCATGCAAGTTTTGATTGGAAACTTCTCCTGCAAACTCCGGTACGGGAAATGTTTGATTGGTTTGTACGATTACGAATTCCCGCAGATCTCCTGCCGGTATGGAGAAGGTTAGTTCGGAACCATTGAGAGTGGTTTCCATCACGGTAGGGTTAAGAGGGTCTGTTACATCAAAAACAACCGTTTGGGTAGTGGCATTGCGGATCGTAAATCTGGTTGCATTATTGATAGAGGCTATGCTGCGGAAGAATGTATAATTATCATAAGACTGTAAGGTTCGCTTCATTTGCAGGGATACAAAATCCAACCTTGCATTTGCATCTCCTGCTTTACTATAAGATACGTTTATTCCGGATGTTTCCTCTTTGGTGGTTGACCAGTCTGTTTGTATGACTGCTTCGTTTCCTACTATAAACGGGATCTCAGCCGTTGACCCACTTATTACCCTTACTGTTGCGGTGGCGATAAGTGCCTTGTTGATGGAGAGGGATACAGTTCCGGCTCCGCCTGAAGAAGTAGGTCTTGCAACAAAGCGTGCCCTGACTTTTCCGGTTTCGTTGACAATTCCCGGCAACCGGAAAGTTCTTACATCCTGTGACGTAGTGGAGGTGAAGGATTCTCCTAATAATTCCCGACCGGATAGATTGAGGGAAACTAATTCCCTTTTGTGGATCACGTAATCATCGTAGGTATCGATTGAAAGAACTGCTCCACTGGCAGAAGCCACTTTTTCCATGTTTTTGACCCCGGTAGCATCTGTAATAAAATAGCAACCATAGGTGGAGTAGGGGTTATAAGTATGTGCAAAATAAGTGGAAACGGAGTCGTATTCCCATTTGACAGGTCCCCGTCCATAGAAAAGAAGATAGTCGGATCCCCGCCATACAGCCGTTGCCGGCAGATCATCTATATAAGCATTGTTAAAATTTTCATCTAATGGCCAACCGCCGTATCCATGAATAGAAACCTGTTCCGGATCATTGAATCCCAGATTTCTGAGTTCGGCATAGGTGATTTTGTAGATGCCTGTGGTATCTACCTGTATTTTATGCCATTTTCCGGAGGACAGCAGAGATTGTGAAGTGTATCTGTTACCATTTCCCCAGACTGAAGCGGATGTAAGGCAACAGACCAGGATGAATAATGTATATAGTAATCGTTGCATATATTGTATCGTATCGAACTCTCATCGCACATAGAAATCTAATAATTTTCTTTCGCCGATAAATCCCTGCAAATGATCTCCGATTTTAACGGGCCCTACCCCGGCAGGTGTGCCTGTATAGATCAGGTCTCCGATCTTCAGGGTAAAAAAACGGCTTACATAAGCAATAATTCTATCCACTGAGAAGATCATTTGGGAGGTATTACCCTCCTGCACTTTGTTTCCGTTGATAGTAAGACAGAACGGAAGGTTTGTCATTTTCCCGATCTCTTCCAGCGGTACAAATGTGCCGGTAACTGCCGAATGATCAAATGCTTTGCTCAGTTCCCAGGGAAGCCCGTCTTTCCTTAATCTGTTTTGTAGGTCCCGGGCGGTAAAGTCAATTCCCACCGTTACTTCGTCGTAATAGCGGTAGGCAAATCGTTCGGCAATATTTTTTCCAAGCCGGTTTATCTTAATGACTATCTCTGTTTCATAATGGATTTCTGAAGAGAAATCCGGAATAAAAAAGGGTTTGCCGTCTTTCAGTAATGAAGAGTCGGACTTCATAAAGATAGTGGGCTCTGATAATTCTAACGAATGATGCATCTCTTTATTGTGAGTAGCATAATTCATTCCTACAGCGATGATCTTCATTTCAGTGGTTCATTGAGTTCAGACGATTGAACATAACAGCTAAGTGGGCATACATAGATGTGTTTTGTACAACGATGTGTTCCGGTACGCGGATACGAAAAGGGGTAAAATTCCAAAGGGCTTTGATCCCGCCGTTAATGATCTGTTCTGTGACTTCCTGTGCTTTTTCTACCGGAACTGTAATAATTCCTATGATTGCTCCGAATTCTTTTTGTTTGGATGGAAAGTCCTGGATGTGGTATATCGGAATACCGTTGATATTTGTTCCGGCTAATTCTTCCCGGATATCAAAACCGGCCACAATGTCCAGGCCGTACTGGTTCAGACCGAAGTCCTGTAATAAAGCAGCTCCTAAGCTACCTACTCCAAAAAGAAATGCCTTATGTTGGGAAGTAAACCCTAAAAAATCTTCCAGTACGTTGATCAGGGCATTAATCTCATATCCGATACGGGTTTTGCCGGAGATATTTACAAAAGACAGATCTTTGGCTACCTGGCTGGAATCCACGTTGATCTCTTTTGCTATCTGGGTGGACGAAACAAATGTTTCTCCTTTTCCTTTCAACAGCTTAACAAAAGCCAGATACCAGGGTAGCCTTCTCAGAGTTGGTTTCGGTATTTTCCAGATTTGTTTCATCTCCTCATTCTCCATCCGCATACTTACTGATTAATAGATTTACAAAAGTACAACATTTTTCTTTAATATAAGTTTCCGGAAAATGAGCGGGAAGAGTTTAGTAGCTGGTCGCTCCTTGCAGTACCTTTCCTTATTTCAACTGGCTGGCTTCATATTTCTTCCCGAATCTATCGGTTATTTCTATTTTTATAGTCGACCGGGTATCTGAAGGAATGGCGTAGAACAGATGATCCGTAGGGGTCACTCCGATCCATGTGTGAACCCACTGGGACCGGTTTTGTTCAAAGTAAGGCTTGATGTAAGGATCATATCCTTTATATTGTGTCATTTCTCCTTTGGGCTCTCCATTTTCATACCACTCCACTTTCCATTCCGGGTCCCAGTTCCATACATTGGCAATGATGGCTTCCGGACGTTCCGGATCTGTCCTGGGTGCATACCAGGTTGCCTGATAGCTGGCATCTTTCCCGGTAGATTTGTAGTACCATTCTATCTGGTGATCCAGGATGTCATATACTGCATATCCGGCAGGTGTTTCATCTGTACAGATATCGGATTGCCACCAGCTTCCGCAGATTCCACCGCGGATATGCTCAAAGATATTATTAGTAAGCACATAGTTTTCGTTACTGTGGTTATGACCGGAGAAGACATGTGCTTTAAATGGTTTCAAGAGTTCAAAGAGATGATCCCGGTTCTGTAAACAGTTGAATAAGGATCCCATCGCAAACGGGTTTTCTTTTAATTCCAGGCTCCATACAGGGATATGGAACATCACGATTACGGTGGCCCCGAATTCTACCAGGGCTAAATCCTGTTTTAACCAGTTCATCTGGCGGTCGCTCAGATATCCGATATAATAAAATGCATTTGATGTGTACATCACATCGTCCAGGACTACATAATGAATATTTCCCCGGTTGAATGAGTAAAACTCCGGTCCGAATTCTTCCCGGAAGATGGTCTGTGCAGTCTCGGCTGACCATCCTCCGTATTCCATATCATGGTTGCCTTTGGTATGGAAGGTCGGACAGGCAAGCTGGGTTACGATTTCTTTATAAGGGGCAAATAATTCCGGCTTGTCAAACACGATGTCACCACACACAAATGCATAGGTCGAAATCTCTTTTTCCCGGATGGTCCGGATCATATCTTCCACGGAGTGCTCAAACTTTTTCAGGTCATTTGTATCATACACCTGGGGATCTGCGAATACAATTAACCGATGGTCAGTCTCTGGCTTATCCAAGGGCTTTAGCGTAAAATGGATTTGTTGTTTTTCTTTCTGTTTATCAATCGGTGTTCCTATATCCGGTAATTCGTTTTTCATAGGTATTTCATACATGGAAGGAATCGTTACCATAATAAAATCAGCTGCCCGGTTGGTAATTAACTGATAATTCCCATCCTGATCTGTCTGTATAATATTGTATCCGTCTGATACGGGTATACCGGGAATTCCTTTTCCGGTTACCTGATCGGTTACCTGTCCTTCAATCAACAGGTTTCTTAAATCTATCTGTGCATGTATGGAAAGAATAATACCATAAAAGAGTAAAACAAAATAAATAGTGTACATTTCATAAGGGATTGAGTTTATTTTCCTGTAATTATTTGTTCTATTTCTTCCAGGGAACGCCCGGTTGTTTCCGGAAGCAGTTTCCAGGTAATCATTAAATAAGGGATGCACATGACTCCGAATAACCAGAAAACTCCGTAAGGAGCCAGGTTAGTCAGTAACCAGGGAGTGAGTTGTCCGATAAGATAAGTACCTATCCATAAGGACAAACCGGCTATTGACATGGCGGCTCCCCGCACTTTTACCGGGTACATTTCAGATAGCAGCACAAATATCACGGTGCAGATGGAGATGGCACAACAGAAAATATAGGCCATGATTAATCCCAGTAAGATTTCAGGAGCTAAGGATACACCTTCTTTATTTAATAGAAAGTAAAGCCCGATCAGGGTGAGAGTGAAAATCATTCCCGTTACTCCTATATATACCAGTTTTTTACGTCCGATACGGTCAATCAACCACATCCCCAGTATGGTGGAGAACACATTCACAAGACCTACTATAATCTGAAAATCCAACGAGTTGCTTTGTGCCAGTCCCGCTTCTTCAAACAAAACAGGTCCGTAATAAAGTATAGCATTGACTCTCATAAATTGTCCAAGGATCGCTAAGCTGACACCTACGAAGAGCACCGTACGAAAACCGGGTTGTAACAATAACCGCCAGTCGCTTTTTTCTTCTGTCCGGATCAATGTTTTAATTTCTGTGATCTGTGCTTTGGCTGCTTCCTTTCCAAACATACGACTCATGCTCTCAAAGGCTTTTCCATCTTTCCGGTGAGTAACCTGCCAGCGGGGGCTTTCCGGAATGAAGAAAAGCATACCGAGGAATAAAAGGGCTGGTATAGCTTCCAAACCTAACATGGCCCGCCAGTATTCAGAGATGAAAATGGTAGTTAACCAGGAGTTCTCAAAGGAAGCAGTTAATGAGTACTTCAGGACGAAAGAGTTCATAAAATAGGAAACTACTATCCCTATGGTGATAGCTAACTGATATAAAACGACTAAAGTACCTCGGTATCTGGGGATAGAGATCTCGGAAATATAAAGAGGAGAAATGATAGAGGCAACTCCAATACCCAGGCCGCCTATTATACGGTAAATAACCAATTCATTTACAGAAGTAGACAGCATACAGCCGGTCGCGGAAGAGGTAAAGAGAATAGCTGCCAGGAATAAAACCAGTTTCCGTCCGAGCCGGTCACTGAGTTTTCCGGCTAAAGCCACCCCTATAATGGATCCGACTAATGCACATCCTACATACCATCCTGTCTGAAGGTCATCCATATGGAACTGCAGGGAAACATTCCGGATCGTTCCGGAAATTACGGCTGTATCGTATCCAAACAGAAAACCTCCCAAAGCGGCTATGGCAGAAAGAAAAGCCACATAGCCTATGTTTCCGGCTGACCGGGTTTGTGGTAGTTCCATGGTTATTTCATATTAAAATATTCTTTATAGCGGTCGTATAAATGTCCGGCCTGCAGATAAGCAGATTGCGGACTCATAAAGTGGGAGAATTCGAAAGTGATTGCCTTATCATACTGAATGCGGGCAGCCGCTTCCAGCTTCATTCTTAGCTTGTCAAACTTAATGGGCAGGAATTTGATGGGCATATCCCGGTCAAAAGATTCTGCATTGGTCCAGCACTCAATTCCGTATTTGTCTGCCATTTTCTTATTTACACTGAAAAATGCATCTAATTCGTCGTAATCAATGTGTCCATCCTGAAAAGCGCAGGCGTCTACATTTCCTTTAATGCCATCAAATATTTCTGACCATTCCCTTTCATGTTGTTCTATGGATACGGCGTCTTCCCTGCTGATGGTGGAGGAAGAGGCAGCTACGGCTTTTTTCCCGTCAATCCATGGAGAAATAAGGGTAGGTAATCCACCGGATACTTCCTTGCATTGTTTGTCTAAACTACTAAAGGCATCAATAGCTCCTTTGGTTGCCCGGCTGATCTCCTGGCTTAAATACCATCCCTGAAAACTCTTGTGATGACCATATTTATTTCAGACCTTTTCGATGACATATTTGTTGGATTCAATTTCCCAACTCAGGTCTCCGGTTACCCAATATATACCTGAATCGTATAATCCGAAATAAAATTTCATCTGGTATTTGTCTGCTAACCGCAAATACATATCCAACAGGTCTACAGAAGGTTTGTAGCAGCCAAACTGGTTCATCAGATAGTCGGAAGGGTAAGTAATAAATTTTTTATATCCGGAACGGATCATAATCACTGTATCGATCCCGATCTCTTTCATATGGGCAAAATCCTGGTCCCATTCTTTTTCTCCCCAGTTCTGGTGGGGAATATCATGAGAAATCTCATCCAGAAAAGTCCCGGTGATCTTTAATCCCTGAGCTTTGGGGATGATAAGTGTACTTTCCATTTCAGATTCCTGAATGGTAGACCCTGTGGATGAACATCCGGTCATTGTACCGGTAGCCATCGCAGCTCCGGCAACGGATAGTCGTTTGATAAAATTTCTTCGGTTATTGTTTTCCATGATTCATAATTTCTCCATACATATTTATATTCACTGATCCGAACGGGTCAACATATTGATCTAATAAAAGAGCAAATTCTTTCCGGGTAACCGGACGGGCCGGATCGGGATCTTCCAGTTCTGTTATGTTCCGGTTACTGATTACAGAATTGATAAAGGTTTCTGCTGTAGAGAGCTGATCCGTTTGGTTCAAACATGCTTTCAACTCATATAGGATCCGGAGAGCTTCTTCAACAGTGACTACCTCTTTCTCTATTGAGCTATTAAAAGCAGGAAAAAAATCCTTTAACCCGTTTATTAAATCTTTTGAAATAAGGACAGAGTCCGCATCCAGCCAGGTTTGGTTTTCCCAGCCTACATTCATCCCTCTGCCTCTTAGTATTCCGGTGGCCCCTGCTTTCTGTAAAGGCTGAAATGCCGGATCGCTGACAGGGACATCTAAATAGGGAAGAAGATAACCTCCTGCGTTTAATAACGTTTGCTGGATTTTCCGTACCGGCACTTCGGCAACCGGTATATTCTTTTGAATGGCTAATCCGGCTATAATACCTGCAGCTTGTCCAATCTGCATCACGACCGGTTGTAAACGAGTCGTTCCATTGATCAGATTAGAAATAGAGATCGATTTTTCTGCGACAATTAATCCATCTACCTGTTGCGGGATCAGTGTGCCTATTGGTAGTCCATAGGATGGAATAGGATAGAAATGTAATTCCGGTAAATCGGCCCAGCCATGATATCTGGCATGGTGATGGTCTACCGGATAATCCCCTACGGCAATGGTAGTACGGTATAACTTTTGTGGTTGATCGTACGGATGAGTCACATGGTTCAGGTTAAATCTAACCAATCCGTGAATTCGCCGGGATTCCCGGTGGTAAGGAATAAATGGAAGCCTGTCTTCGGTAGGAAATTCATCGTCTGCTAACCCAAACGTATTAAAACCTAATTCTGTCTGTAAATAATATAAGTAGCACAGCGTGATATTTTTTGCCTCTTTTAATGCCTCCTGCCGTTCTTCCCGGGACATTTCTATGATATTGAGGTAATAATCATTCCCCTCTATGGGCCAGTTAATCATATATTTATTGTTAGGGAGCTTACCATATTTCATCATGTAAGTACAGTCCGTCTGCCAGTTCTTTTCCTGTGAATCCACACAGAGAGGAGATTCACAGGTACAATAAAATAAAGAAGGATCGTAGTTTTCAGGTTTTTCTATAGTAACATCCCTCTCATATTCTTTCAAAACAGCCACATAGGTAATATCCTGGATAATATCATTTGCCTCTTCGCCTGCGATCGCTTCTCCGCAAATACTTCTGGCTTCCATACCTATATCGTAAGAGACACCACATGCTTTAGCTACGTCTCCCAATTCTGTCCCGTCAATTAAAAGTCTGGCTTTTATCCGGAAAGGAGTACCTGCTTTTGTACCTTCTACCAGCCAATATCCTTTTTCTTTGTGGATGGTTTGATGAATACTTTCATGCCATATATCCAGATTGGATTCCTCTGCAGCCAGTTTTTCCCATATCTTGTTTCCTACAGAAGGTTCAAATAATACTTTACTAACCCATCCTGTCCGTAGTTCATCTTCATGTCCATAATGTTCAACCAGTTTGTCCCGGAATTCCCCCATAAACCAGCCGGTAGTTTGTGGTTCCCGTCAATGGCACTGACACCTGCTGCTGTAAGCATTCCTCCCAGCCAGGTATGTTCTTCTATAATCAGGGTCCTGGCTCCTAACCGGGCGGATTGGATACCGGCAGTTGTTCCACTGGCACCTCCGCCGATGATCAGTACATCTACTTCATGGGTTTTTACACAGGAAAAGCTAAGGAAACAAAAAAGAATAGTGGTAAGTAGAGTTTTCATTTTATTTGCATTTTTCTAAGATCTGCCAACATTGATATAATGAACGGGGAACATGGAAACATCCTTTCTATTTACCGCCTTTGGATTGTAGGAGGACTTCTCCCCGGCGGTTCAGGTAACTGAACCATTCCGGATGCTCTGTGTCTTTGAAATGTTCCCAGGTATAATTATGTATCTTTTTAAACCATTCCAGGCATTCAGTTGATCCGGTCAGATGATATCCCTTGATCATACAAACCAGTGCTTCCGTATGTACCCACCAGAGTTTCTGGTCCCATTCTAACTGCTGGGGAGGATACCCTTTTCTGTCCATAAAATAGAAAAACCCTCATATTCCTTATCCCAGCCATAGGCTGCCGCATCTAAAGAGATCCTGACGGCTTTCTCTATCAGCTCTGGTTTATTTAACCGTACTCCCAAATCCATAATGAACCACATCGCTTCTAAAGTATGTCCCGGATTTACCTGACGGCCTTCAAAACTATCTGACAGTTGACCATCGGCTGTTACATTTTCTACAATCAACCCTAATTCAGGTTTATAGAATACTTCCATTACCTCGTGAATACAAGTTTCAATCGTATTATTTAATACCTTTTCATCCAGCAGGGGTTCCAGTTCAAGGGAAAGATTACACATAATCATAGGAAGAGCAAATCCTTTTAAATCCCGGGCTCCGGGAATTGCTTTATTCCATTTCCCTTTTGGGTTGTCACTTTTTTCTAAAATGGTCTGGTAAGTTACTTTGGCAATATGGGCATACTCTTCATTACCTGTAGCCAGATAAAGTTGCCCGAAAGCCATAGCGGAAAATGTGTAAGAAAATATGTTATAAGGAGCGATCAGCGGTTTACCTTCCCGGGTCAGAGAGAAGTGCCAGTTATACTGGCCGTCATGTCCCCATTTTTTTAAAAACTCTCCTCCCTGAATGGCACATTTCAGCCATTCCTGTTTTTTCTCTACTTTATTATAGAGGTAAGAAAATAACCAGACCTAACGGGCTTGCAGCCAGATAAATTTATCCGTATCAAAAACCTCCCCATTATGTTTCAGGCAAGTAAAATATCCTCCGAATGGAGTGTCCTGTGACTTCTGGAGCCAAAAAGGTATAACATTTTGTAACAGCTCTTCTTTATATAACAGCGATAAGTTAACAAAATTCATAGATCATTCTTTTAAGGTTATTAAATAAAGTCTGCTATATTTCTTTTATTTAGAGATATTAGGTAGACTTATAATTAATTTCATCTTGCTTTGTTGCAAAATTAATAAAATAATTTAATAATAAAAGATGATCATATGAGAATTTTAAAATATTGCGTTTGCCTATACTTCTCTTATAACAAACCCAACATTTTACTTCTGGATAATAAACAGGCTCCGATTAGTCCGGCCCGCTCGCCCAGTTTGGAAATAACCAGATCCGTATCCTGATTCACCAGATTCAGGGAATATTTCTTCACTGCACTCTTAATAGGCAACCGGATATAATCCTGCGTCAATGAAATGGGACCTCCAATGATCACTAATTCCGGATTAAAGATATTGATCATTCCAGCCATCCATCTGCTCAGATGATTGCCAATCCGTTCTACGATCTCGATGGATAACACATCTTCTTTTAGAACAGCATCTACAAATTCACCTAAAGTAATCTCTCCTTTTTCTTTTATTTTCTCAGAAAGTATGGTAGTACTTCCCTGTTTCAGGCATTCCTTTAAAACCCGTTGAATTGCAAAACCGGAGGCTTCGGTTTCCAGACAGCCTTTTTTACCGCAACCACAGATAATTTCATTATCAAACGCACTGATATGGCCAAATTCTCCGGAGAATCCGGATTTACCATAATATAATTTACCATCCAGAATCAGGCCTGCACCTAACCCCCAGTTCACATTAATGAAAAGAACATTGTTTTTTCCTTTTCCTTCGCCTGCAATGAATTCTCCGTATGCCATGGCCCGAGAATCATTCTCAAGAGTGACGGGAATATCCAGTTGTTCTTTCATAATCTGGGAAAGCGGTTTTTCATCAAAGTAGAAATAACTAAAGGAATAACCTGTCCTGGTATTGATACGGCCGGTAAGATTGACACCTATCTGCAATACCTTTTCCCGTTCTATATCCAGATGATCTATATAGCTGTTAATAATATGGCATAATTCTTTGAGCGATTTCCGGGTATTGGTCAGTTCATAGGCAATAGAGATCTCTTCATCAATTATTTTTCCATTGAAGTCAATAGTCGCTAAGAGTACTCTTTTCCGGTGTACATCCACTCCTACAAAATAACCTGAAGTCGGATTAATACCATAAATGTTAGGTTTCCTTCCCCCGCTGGTATTTTGCTTGCCCGAATTTAAGATATATCCCTCTTTCAATAGTTCCATGACTAATTTAGTCGCCGTAGGGACACTTAATTCAATTTCTTTACTAAGGTCAGCAATGGAAGACTCTCCGGATATAATTAAATATTGAATAATCCGTTTTTTAAGGATCTCATTTTTAGTACTTCTGTCAGATAATAAAAAATGTGTTTTCATATATGTTGATTTCTTAGACAAATATAGGAGTAAATCCAAGATATTTTAAAAAAAGAATTTTTTTCTGTTTCTTTTTTAAATAGTTTTAAACCCGTCCCTGGAATTCGTCTACTGTATAATTGAGGAATTGGTTAAAAGGTAACAGCTTTCTGAAATAACTTTCTGCCGTATCGATCCAGTCCGGCTGGTCAAAAAAGCTATCCGGAACCGGGGCTATGACACAAAAGTCTTTATGTAACAGGATTTCTCCGCGTGGAGTATCCGATGGGTAACCGGCAGGCATCCTTTTAAGGGTTTCACCTTCCAGCTCTTTATAAACAGATTTAAATTCAGGGTTTTCTATGATAGCCACAAATTCATCCATCTGATCATAAATATCTCTTCTGAGCATTTTTAATAAAGCCGGCTCCGGACACCAGATTCCTCCGGAAAAGAAACAGCCGTCCGGTTGTAAATGGAAATAATAACCGCCTCGTGGGCTTTTACGACCTCCTGAAGCCATATAGGCACCGAAATAATTTTTGTAAGGAAGTTTATTCGGAGAAAACCGGATATCCCTGTAAATACGAAAAAGGCAATCTTTGGCTTCCAGCCCTGCAATTTCCGGATCAAAAAGTGAGATCCTGTCAATCAGGGTCTGGACATATTCGATGTACCCTTTCCGGAGTACTTCATATCTTTCTTTGTTTTCCTGAAACCAGATGCGGTTATTGTTTTCCTCTAATTCCCGTAAGAATTGTAAAGCCTGTGAAATCATTTTATTATATGTTAGATTGTCAATAGTAA
Source organism: Tannerellaceae bacterium (assembly GCA_021201295.1). Lineage (GTDB taxonomy): Bacteria > Bacteroidota > Bacteroidia > Bacteroidales > Tannerellaceae > UBA4116. The sequence goes on from JAJQFE010000066.1 coordinate 23,768, forward strand.
AAGGAGTATAAAGATCAGAAATTATATCCGATATTCAGGTAAAACTGGGCACTTTTATTCCAGTTGGATACACTGATACTGGTATGGATAGGACCGGCAAAACTATTGTAAGCGTATCCGATGCTACCTCCCCAGATATGTTTTCCCTGTAGGATACTTAGCACATCATTATGGTGGGCGGCATAATTCCCGATCAGGGAAATATAATTCCTGCTCCATAACCGTTGGCGTAAATGAAGGCGTATAATACCGACAGCGTTATCAAATATTTCAATATGGTTTATCCCTGCAAAAGGTAACTGTTGGGGCAGATACCTCTGAGGTACTTCACCGCCGACGGCGTTCAGGAACGGATAAGCCAGATTACCTCCGATCAGTACCCTGCCGTAGATAGAAGGAAGTAAAGTAAGTTTAGAACGAAGAGGGATCACACTGGTAAAACCAAACCCGGCAGCAGAAAAAGGAGATTTCCTGTTATAATTTACGAAGTTATCCGTATACATCGAATAATAAGCTTCCAGAGAGACTCCCCGGTTGGGAAAATGACGGCGGTCCAGTGTTTCCAGGTGTGCCATCCCAAAATAACTGATATAGCCTTCCGGCTTTACATCATAAGAGTCAAATTCTCCTTTGTACAGAAAAGAATTATAATTAAAATAGTCATACCGCACCCCTACTTTTATCTTGAAATTCAGCCAGTTCATATCCGAGTAGGCTAATTCAGCAGTGTGGTGCGTGTAATTGGTATTCAGGATCTTTTCTCCCCTGGAATGGAAGTCTACATTCTGATAACGGAATATATATGCCAGGTTAATATTCCGCATAGGCGTACGTTCCAACCCGTAATCAATTCTTCCATACCCACTTTTGCTGATACGGCCTGTTACAGAAAGTTTGGACCGGGCATGGGAACGGTAGTCAAAAGTCCCGTTCAACAGGACGGCAGCGATCTCCTCCGTATCAAAACGGATCCCGAAGTTTATGGAAGTATTGGATTTTTCCTGCATAATTAACCGGAGATCATAGGGTGGTTCTCCGGTCAGTTGATAGCTGACATGGGAATATGTGTTAGTGCCCGTCAGGATAGACATGGCATTCTGTAACTGGTGGATAGTAATTCTGCTGTTTTCTTTCAGGCCCGATATCTTTCGTAACCAGTTTTCATCCCGTGGGTCCGCTCCTTCAAAAACAATATGGCGTATATAAAAAGTATCAGAAGGATGTATACCTGTTTTATATGCACGCACGGAGTGTCCCGGATCCTCCGTTCCCAGCGCTTGTTCTCTCAGGGTAAGGATCTCTTCCCAATGCCGCCGGGCCTCCTGTTCTCCCCGGTGGATCATGGTGTCGATAGCTACCGGATTGAAGCTGGCAGAATTGTACGGAGTCATATCCGGTCTTAACAGCAGATCGGTATTTTCTTTATTTTTGCTGTATTTTTCATATCCGTGAAGGGCAATGATCTGTCCTACTACATCCCCTGGAGTATTAATTTCATCCAGCAGTTTCAGATCACTCGTTCCCAGGTCCACTCCGATAATAATATCTGCCCCTAACTTTTTAGCTACATCCGCAGGATAGTTATTGTTGATACCTCCATCGATCAAAACCGTACTGTCTAACTGGACGGGTGTAAACACTGCGGGAATAGCCATACTGGCACGCATAGCTACCGGTAAACTTCCGGATTGAAAAACATAATCCTCACCGGAAACCAGGTTCACGGCAACGGCAGCAAAAGGAATCAGCAGATCATGAAAGTCGACATTATCATGGTAGCCTATGGTCAGGTTGGAAAACAGGTTTTGCAGGTTTTGCCCCTTAATCTTTCCTCCGGGAAGGATCTCCCGTTTATTTTTCTGATAGGAAGTGATAAAATATATCGTTCAGCATTTTCTTTTTCCGGAAAAGTAAGACTGTTTCTTTGGATCCGGTCACTTAATAACATGCTCCAATCCTGCTCCCGGACCATCCGGTCAATAGTTGCCGCATCATATCCCATCGCATATAATCCTCCTACGATGGCTCCCATACTGGTTCCTACTACATAATCCACGGGCATACCCGCATTTTCCAGTACTTTTAATACACCTATATGGGCCACTCCTTTAGCTCCTCCACCTCCTAAAACAACGGCTACTTTTTTTGCTGGGCTATTGAATGGGTAGTCAGAATAAGGGTTATAAACAGAAGGTAAAGGAGTCTTTTTATTCATTCCAGGATTTGCAACAAATGTAAAAGGTTTGGATGAACCCTCCAAAAGAATTAAGATTTCTAACATATGCATTCTTCCGGATCAGTATATATGGTGGTGTTTACACCGGCTTTTGTAACTTAAATGTGATGGGTATGGTATATTTTACTGCTACCGGTTTACCCTTGAGTGTTCCCGGAGTCCATTCCGGCATTAATTCAATTACCTGGGCTGCTTCCTGGTCTAATATCCGGTGTGTTCCCCGGACTACTTCTATATCTTTGAGTTTTCCCCTGGAAGTTACTACGAACGAACAGATCACTCTTCCCTGCATGCCGTTCCTTTGAGCTTCTTGGGGATAGCGGATATTCTGGTTGATAAATTTTAATAAAGCGTCTTCTCCTCCCGGGAACTCAGGCATCTTGTCTACTAACGTATATACTTTTTCATCCCTTTCTATCTCATGAGTGGGTAATTGGGGAGGGCGAATAGTCTCTTCCGGGAAAGATCTGGCCATGGAAGGAATATTGTTTTAAGGGCATGTATGGTCTCATATATTCCGGAAAGATATGTTTGGTTTTCTTCTGTAGAGAAAAGACCAGGAAGAACCGTTTTTTCTCTTGCGTTCCTGGTTAATTCATACGTGATCCGTCCCATCACTTCGATGTTACTGCTTATCAGTAAAGCTATGATCAAAGGAATAAAAAGGATATATTTTGTCCGGCTGAATCCGTGTGTCCGCTTTTTATTCATCATCAGAATACGGTTTTTAAGATGGAGCATACTGAAACTATTGTATAAACCTACCCCAGCCTGTTGATGAGCCAATCCTACTAAATGATACTGGTAAGCTGTATGATCAAAACCTTTTTCCAGCACCGTATGATCTGCCAGATACTCCATATTGTAACGGACTTCCTTTCTTAAAAGCCAGATACAGGGATTGATCCAGCATAGAACAGACATCAATTCACTAACTATCACATCCAGGGAATGCCATTGGCGGACATGTGTGTATTCATGTTCAAGGATTTCTTGTAGTTCTGTCTCTGAATAACGATAAGGAGTAGGGAAATAAAATGGAAAAAAGAAAAAGGAGGTGACTCTTTTTCAGGAATATAAATAGTATGTGTATCCAGATAGCTAACCTGTGCATGTGCAGCCAGATGAATAAGGCTTTCTAACCGGATTAAGAATCGCAGGCCCAAAAACAGAATACCTGACAGATAGATACCTGTCAGGAAAGAAGAGAATGGAATCTCCCATCCGTTAGGAGTTGCTTCTGTTGAAGAAATAATCACTTCCGGCAAAATAGCAGAATACATAGCCACTACCTCTGCGATCGGTTCTTTTCCCTGTATCCATTCCTGAATATTCAGGAGCGGATATAATAAAGCCAGCACAAAGAAAGAAACCAGGCTCAACCGTCTTAAGTGAAAAAAGGTGTCTTTATAAAAGAACAGACGGTAAAATGCATAAAACAGCAATAAAGCTATATTTACCTTGAAGTAATATACTATTGCCGGTGTCATAGTATGTCAGATCTAAATGTTATTTATTTTTTCCCTTTTTCGATCATCTGAATGATCTCCTGTAAATCTTCCGCAGAGATTTTCTGGTCCTTTGCAAAAAAGGATACCATCTCTTTATAGGAATTTTCAAAGTAGTTCCTAACTACTCCACTTATAAACGTACGTTTATATTCACTTTCCGGAATAAGTGCATGGTACTCATAAGTATTCCCGTGCCGTTTTACTTTTACATACTTTTTTCGTTCCAGGTTTTTTACAACAGAAGCAAGAGTGGTATAAGGCGGTTTGGGGTTAGGAAATCTTGCCAGAATATCTTTGATAAAGCAAGGCCCGATCTGCCATATCCACAACATTACTTCTTCTTCCTGTAGGGTTAATTTTTGCATAGGTGGATAATTTTTTCTTTTTTACAAATCTACGATTATTTCGTAATCGATCAACTGCAAATCATTTAATTAGTGTTAATTGTGTAGGAAAAGATAAATCACAAACGTATATAGTAAAAAGTAGGGGTAGGTTTTTTCCTTTGTCTTATTTTATCCGTCTGTAATTTTACGAACAAATACATCCAGGTATTTTTTCGGAGAAGGTACAACATAGATATAGGAAGTATCCGGATAATATACTTATTAGCGGAGACTAATAAGTATATTATCCGGAGTTAATAAGTATACTATTTTCCTTTACTATATACTATAGTACAGCAGGAAAATTTCCACGCATGGAACTTTATCAACGTCCGCACGGAAAGTAGGAATTATATCCAGGGAAAATAGGTTGTAGTCCGCACGGATCTTTTTACACTTTCGTATGGGTACTGACTGACACACCGCCATGTAAGGATCAGTCCGGATGCATTTATTTACCGTTTTTTAGCGGCTGCTTCCCTGGCTTTCTGGGCTTCGCGTCTTTCTTTTTCCCGCTGTTTAATCTTTTCCTTGTATTCCCGTTCTTTTTCTTTACGTTCTTTTTCTTTTTGTTTCTGCCGTCCTTTATATTCGCGCTCTTTTTGTTTGCGAAGTTGTTCACGGGCTTTCAGTTTGGCTTTACGTTCTGCTTCTGCCTGTTTTAGCTTCTGCTTCCGGTCAGCCTGTAACTGTTTTTCCATTTCTGCTTTTGCTTTCAACAGAGCAGCTTCTTCTTTCTGTTGTTGGAGTAGTTCTTCCCGTTCTTTTTCCCGCCGGGCCTGTAATTCTTTTTCTGCCTGTTGTTTTGCTTCCAGTGCTTTACGTGCTTCTTCCCTACGTGCCTCTTCTTCTTCGGCTTCTCTCCGGCGGATATCTTCTATATCTTTTAAGGTTAATACTTTTTCCTCTACGGGTATAGGGACTATGACAGAGATCGTATCAGCAACAACTCCTGCCGGCTCCTCTGCAATAGCTTCTATGTCAGTATCTACAGGAACATCCGGGATTTCTACCGGTATGTTTTCCTCGTCTTCTTTCTCAATGACGGGAGATTCCGGTATAATTTCTTCTTCCGGTCCGGTCGTAGCAGGCTGTATAGTTTCTTCCGGATGTGAGCGTTCTTCCTCTGTTTCTTCTTCCAAATCTTCCTCTTCCATATGAGTTCGCCAGCGTTCCACCATTTCGGGAGCCAGTTCCCCGAATTGTTCCTCAAAGAATTCAATGTATTCTTCCAGGGTTTTTCCGCGCATAAGGGTTTCATAGTTATCCTCAGAGATAGGAAGGATGGTAAGTTCCCGGGTAAATGCTGATGCATATCCGTCCGTACTATAAATCATCCGGCTATATTGCAGAATTTCTTCCAGACTAACAAATCCGTTAATCATTAACAGGGTCATTGGTCCGGCTTCTTCGATGGTAAGGTCAAATTCTTTTACCATAAAGTTTCCAAAGTTGTAGGCTGCTACTGCAAATAACAACTGGTTGTTTTCTATGGAACCCGATGGATAAATAAGGAGTAATTTGTAAGAGGTATTGGCCACCGCTGTAAAGGTGCGAGCTGAATCTGCTGCTGATAATTCCCCGTCGCCCATTCCTAAACGCAGATTCCATGCCATACCTTTGACATTGCCCTGAACCATGGTACGTCCGCGAAGTACTCCTTTTAACATTTCTCCGGCCAGTTCCGTTACATCTGCATCCGGATATTTTTCTACTAATGCTTTCAGGGCCTCTTTGAATCCTTCCGCATTCCCTTCCTGAACGTAAGTAAGCGCATCCAGGAACATAAACTTGGGTATTAATCTGGCTAAAGGATATTTGGCGGTGATCTCTATGTGATTATTCCGGACGGTGTGAATATCACCTGCCAGATAGTGGTCATAGGTAAGCTGATAGAGGGATTCCTGTACACTATCCATCATCTGGATATTCTGTTCGTAATCCGGATCACTGATGGCAATGGCATAATCACTGTTCGGGAAAGAGGCTATCAGGTTATTTTTATACCGGCTGGCTAATGCGGTATCTCCCATATACAGAGCCATTAGATAGAGTTGGTAATAACTTTCCAACTGGTTTTCATTATCCGGGAAACGACGGTTTAATTCTTCAAATGTTTCAATGGAAAGAGGTATATCTTCTAATTTGTCTTTATAGATCATACCCATATGATAGAGTCCGTCTATAATAATAAGGTTGGAGGCTACCATATCTTCTTCGGTTAATGGTAACTGCTGGATATAATAGTCCCGTGTCTTCGGGTCATCAGAAAGACCTGAAGGCGTGGCTTCCGGAAATCCTTCCGGCGTCAGAGGCGTGCCATCTTCTGCAAATTGCAGGGTAGGGTTGTCCATATCGATCTCTTCCGGTTCTTCCATCAGGAAGGTGGTCATGGTTTTATTTCTTCTTCGCCAGTCATCTTCCAGCGTCCGCCTTCCCCATTTTCGCTGGAACTGGGTTTTTCCCTGGGCAACGGCCTGTGTATTGTAAAAATAGAAGGAACTTCCTCCTGCTGTGGGGATCGTAATACCTCCTACGTCTGTACCCGGCCGGTCAATACCGGTTCCCAATGCTTCCTGTTCGGCCAGATAGGCCTCCTTTTCTGCTAACGCTTTTGCTTCTTCTTCCTCTTTGATTACCTGCTCGATAATCTTATCGATAACGGCTAACCGTTCTTCTTCCGGCATGCGTGCCAGTGTCTGGAGACTATCCTGTAATTGCACCGCCTCTACATGGATGACTAATTCATCTAACACGGAAGAAAGTTTGGAGATGCGTTTATATTCTTTGTATTCTCTGTTAATAATGGAAATGGCTCCACTGAAACAAGGCTGGGCTTTTACGTAATTGCACATGCCGAAATAGAGATCTCCCAGTTTAATCTGGCAGATAGCTTTGTCCATACCGTTTTGGGTACTTTTTTCGATGGCTGATTCGTATTGCTGTATGGCTTTTACCGTATCTTCCCGGCTGAGATAGATATTTCCTAACGCATAATAGACCTGATCCAGATAGTCTTTGTTCCTTTCATTTCGTCCCATCCTTTCCAGCATCCGGATTATTTTTTCGTAATTGTTTCCCGGAAATACTTCTGTCTGCCGGATACGGGCGGCAAATTCCAGTTCATAGGGGGGATTGGACCGGATGACATCGCCAAAGGATTTATAGGCTAACCCATCGATTCCCTGATCTGCATACATCTGTCCTAACAGGTACTTCATACGGGATCGCTGGAGTTTACTTTTTTCACCTTTTATAGCCGTTTGCAGATAAGGGGCTGCTTCTTCAAACTCCCCGTTTTTGATCAGATAGTCCGCGTAGACTTTGGCGTATAGTTTAAGTTGATTCTGAGGGATACCATTTATATTTAGTTTTTTCAGGATATCTTCGGATTCAAACAGCCAATCCATCTCTGCATAACAACGTGCCTGCCATAATTTAGCTTCTGCTACTACTTCTTCATCATGGGCATAATGGCGGGCAATATAGGAAAAAGTAGCTGCCGCCTGCAAAAAGTCGGCATTGTAAAATTGTCCCTGTCCGGTTAGCAACCAGCATTTTTTTAAGAAAGGATTATATTCTTCCTGTGCCTGTAAGGCAACCTGTTTTGGATTGTTTCTCCAGCCTGGCTTTTTGGGAGGTTTTGTTTTGATGGAATGGAGTTTGATGGCTTTATTCCCTTTTTCAATGGCCCGGTCAAAAGGACCTCCGGGATCCATTTTATCTTTGGGCTGGGTACTGATGGGGTGGAAGTAGATCATATCTGTGTAGCTTTCCCGGTAACTATCCTCCATTATTTTCAGGGTTTCATCAAAGGAGGTTTTCCCGTTGAAATAGATATTATAGCGGGAATTGAAGGCATGGTAAAAACGGCTTGCTTTTGTATTTTTCTTTGTACTACACGAAAAAAGCAGGCTGAGTGCAACGATGGAAATGATATAATAAAAACCTTTCTTCACCTATGGGGACTATCTTATCGTAATATAAACTGAAAATCCCGCTATTTATTGCCTGTTGGTCAGGAATAATCCTCCTTTGGCAAGTAAAAAGAAGATCACTAATACTAAAATAATAAATGCTCCGGAAGGGATATTCAGGTAATAGGAAAAGACCAGACCGGCTACACAACCTAAAAAGCCCAGCAGAATACTTCCCCAGATGATCTTTTTAAAATCGGAGGTAAACAGGTTGACTGTGATCTGAGGCAGAGTCAGCATGCTCATTAACAACATGATCCCTACTAATCGGATAGATAGGACAATTGTTACGGCAATAAAAAACATCATGGCATATTCAATCGATTTAACCGGAAGTCCCTGGGTTTTAGCAAAATCATGGTCGAAGGCTACATATATGATCTCCCGTATATATAGGGTAAATACTAGACTTAAAACCAATACCAGTCCGGCAATCCAATAGAGGTCTGTGTAAGAAATGGTGAGGATATTACCAAAGAGATAGGCGGACAGGTTGAGAGCATAGCCGGGAGTAAGGAAAATAAAAATGACCCCTAATGCCATGCCTAATGACCATACTCCTGCAATAGCTGAATCTTCTCTTACATCCTGTGATTTACTTACCCATTCCACTCCAAAGGCAGACAGGATAGAAAACACCATAGCGGTCAGGATAGGATTGGTTCCCAGATAAAATCCTAACCCCAATCCTCCAAAAGAGGCGTGGGTAATTCCTCCGCTGATAAATACCAGCCTGCGGGAAACAATATAAGTTCCGACCATACCACAGGCGACAGCGGTTAAAAGACTCCCTATAAGGGCATTCTGGAAAAAAACATATTGCAGAAGTTCTGTCATAATCAGGCATGTATTCTTCTTTCTCCGACAATCAGGAACGCTTCATCTTTGAGTAGGTCCGGTAAAGATATACCCCGCAGTTGCAGACTACGGAGCCATCCGGCTACCTCTTCATCCCGTAAAGTATATAGTATTTCCCGGAATTCATTGACAGCCGTTTCTTCATATTGATCCGGGCCTATTCCCTGAAACCGGTCCAGTTCCTCATCATCGTAATATTCTATTTGTTTGCTAACGGCAGCTAAAAGACTATCTTTTTCACAGGTAGCGTGTTGCCCGCAACACTCTTCCCCGGCTATTTCCATAGCTTCAGGGATTTCGGAGATCTCTCCCCGTTCCAGCATTTTCTGTAGTCTATGATTCCTGAAATAACCGGCTGTAGCAGCCAGTATACCTAAGAGAACAATTGCTAAAATGATATACCACATGTGAGTAAGATAATTGACAATTGATATTTTTATTGTTCCCGGATGGCAAATCCGGCTTTTTCTAGATCTTTCCAGAATCCGGGATAGCTTTTACTGACCACCCGTGGATCTGCTATTTCTATTCCTTCCGGCCTGACTAATGCGATAGGAGCAAAAGCCATTGCCATCCGGTGGTCTTCATAAGTCCGGATCACAGGTTCGGATTCCGGCGGACACTGTTCACCATTCCATTCCAGTATACTGTTGCCTATATCGTTGATTACATATCCTAATTTACGGAGTTCTGCTTTCAGGGCTTCGATCCGGTCTGTTTCTTTGATCTTTAATGTCTGGAGTCCGGTAAAGCAGAATGGTGTTCCTGAAAAAACACAGGCTACTACGAATGTCTGTGCCAGGTCGGGTTCGTTAATAAAATTATATTCTAGTTTTCTGCATTTTGTTCCGTGTTTCCGGAGTAAAGCTCCCCTTCCTGTAAAGGTGGTGGAGATTCCCAGTTGCTCAAATAGTCCGGCTCCTGCCGCGTCACCCTGCAAACTGTTTTCAAATAACCCCAGTAATTCAATTTCCGGATTGGATGAAAACAGAGCAATCGTGTACCAGTACGAAGCACCACTCCAGTCGGATTCGACAGTGAAGGGTACCGGTTTATATTCCTGAGGAGCTACATACAGGGTTTGTCCTTCCCACCGGACTTCTACTCCAAATGCTTTCATCAACTGAATGGTCAGTTGAATATAGGGCCGGGAAATAATTTCTCCTTCCAGATGTAGTGTGAGTCCCTTTTCCATAGTGGGAGCGATCATTAAAAGTGCGGAGATATATTGAGAGCTTACTCCTCCTGATAAGGAGATCTCTCCTCCCTGCAGGACACTTCCGGTTATTTTTAAAGGGGGATATCCCTCTTTTTCCATATATTCTATGTGTGCTCCCAGTCTATTTAATGCTTCTATCAATAGTCTGATGGGACGGTTTTTCATTCGTTCACTTCCTGTAAGGGCCCATTCTCCTAATATTTTAGACAGGAAGGCAGTCAGGAAACGCATGGTTGTTCCGGCAGCTCCGATGTCAAAATGACGGTCATTGGAACAGAGTACACTAGTCATCGCCTTTACGTCGTCACTGTCAGCCAGGTTCTGTATCTCCTGTGGATCATCTCCTAAGGCGTTCATGATCAGGATACGGTTGCTGATACTTTTGGATGCCGGCAGATGAACGGATATCTGGACTGGAGATTGAGGGCCTTTGATCAGATAATTCATTATTTTGCCTCGTTTCTTTTAATGGAGTACAAAAGTAACTATTTTATTCTCATTTACCGGTGGGTTTATTTATAAATCTATTGTCGATGGATAAAATAGGATGGTCGGGTGAAATGGAGAGATGGACGAAAACTTTTGATGGGTCCAGGCCATACTTTTATCTTTGGAGAAAATGAAACCACATTAATTTTTCTATATTTACCAGATGGATAAAATAAAAAGTAAAAAGCCTTATTCTATTTTTCTCCATATTGCTATATGGGTTAGTATGTGCAGCATGCCTTTTATTGTGGAGATTTTGAATAAAGGATCTGTAGAACATGCTTTTGAGGTGTTTAAAGTAATCTGGATTTTTCCTTTTGCTTATTCTTTACTTTACTATTTTAATACTTTTTTCCTGATTGATAAACTTCTTTTTAAAAAGAAGCAGGTTCTTTTTATTTGGTAAATCTTCTAGTTATCTCCTGTTTAATGAAGGGCCAGCAACTCTATTACTATTTATGGGAGTGGCTCCTTATATTCAGGCCTTAGACAGAGGAACCCGTCTGGTTATTTACCTGACAGGCTGGATTCCTTACATTTTGAGTCTGGGCATAAGTGTAGCGTTTAAAATGACACAGGAATGGTATAAATCGGAGTCGGAAAGACGGAAACTGGTTGCCAATAAAATGGAGTCGGAACTACAGATGTTAAAAAGCCAGTTAAATCCTCATTTCCTTTTTAATACGCTGAATAATATTTATAGCCTGATCCTGGTAAATCCGGAGAATGCCCAACTTTCTATTCAACAGTTGAGTGAACTACTCCGGTATGTATTATATGACAGTAGCAAAAAATATGTTCCGCTTCAGTGTGAACTGGATTTCATCCGGAATTATATAGAATTGATGCGGATCCGTACCTCTTCACGGACAACGGTTGAGATGGACCTGCCGGAGGTGGAACAGCCTGGCCAGGTCATTCCTTTGTTGTTTATTTCTTTGGTAGAGAATGCTTTTAAACATGGAGTTAGTGCCAATCAACCTTCTTATATCCGGATTACTTTTGAACAGACAAAAGAGACTATTACGTTTACTACTCTCAATTCTAATTTTCCTAAAACTAAAGAGGATAAAGGAGGCTCCGGGATTGGGATCGTAAACCTGAAAAAGAGACTGGAGCTATGTTATCCCGGACAGCATATCTTTACGTATGGGGTGGAGGATAATCTGTATGTGTGTAAACTGGTTGTATCCACTATAAAATTCTGATCTTATGTTATTGACCTGTATGATTATAGATGATGAGCCGCTGGCTATTAGTTTACTGGAAAATTATGTAGCTAAAACTCCTTTTCTGAAACTGGAAGGTTCCTATGACAGTCCTATCCTGGCATTGGGGGAGATCAACAGCCGGCCTGTGGATCTTATTTTTCTGGATATCCAGATGCCGGAATTAAACGGACTGGAACTGGCCAAATGTATCTCGGCAAATACCCGGATCATTTTTACTACTGCTTTTAAACAATATGCTTATGAAAGTTATCAGATCAATGCGCTTGAATATTTGTTAAAGCCGGTTGATTACCAGCAATTCCTGCGTGCGACTAATAAAGCGTTACAATGGTTTGAAGCACAGCACCGTCTGAAAGGAAATACGGCTCAAATGGAGCCCGGAAGTATTTTTGTGAAATGTGATTATAAGATTGTCCGGATAGAGTTAGACAAAATTGCCTATGTGAGCGGATTAAAAGATTATGTAAAGATCTATCTAGAAGGAGAAAGCCGGCCCATCATTTCCCTGATGACGATGAAAACGGCTGAGGAATTACTACCTTCCAACCGGTTTATCCGGGTCCACCGTTCTTATATTGTGGCGATTGATAAAATAAAAGCTATTGAAAGAGAAAACCGGATCGTAATAGGGAAAGAGTATATTCCGGTGTCAGAATTTATAAAGACCGGTTTATGGAGCTGATTTCCTTACGGTCTGCTGTAAAGAAATAACTATTTTATTTTTTAATTTAATTATATGAATATGAAAACTACAGTTTTATTTTACATGTGTGTATTATTGTCTTTTAGTGCGTCACTTTTTGCCCAGGATAAACAGATCCCGAAAGAATTGTTGGGAGAGTGGTCTTACCAGTTCAGTCATCCTATGACAGGGGAGAGGATAGATGGAACCTGTTCTATTAAAGAGGTAAAGAAAGAGGTAAAAGCCTATTTTACCGGAGGAGCAAATACTATGGAAACCAGTAATCTGCGTGCCAATGATAACGGCAAATTTTATGGGGATATGACAGCTGAAGGTTACCCGATTACGGTTTCTTTCGATTTACAGGGAGATCAGATAGCGCGTGTTTTTGATGCAGGTGTTATGCAAATCCCGGTCAGTATGAATCGGAGTAGTAAATAATGGGTAGATTATTAATAGATAGTAAGAAAGAAGAATTAATCCGGCTGGAAATTTTGCCTTCTTTTAGGATGCTTTCATTTTTGTTTTATATTTGCTTATAAATAAACCTATTCGTATAAAAATGAAAACAAAACGATTTTTTTCTTTATGGCTGGCTCTGTGTGTCTTAAGTATCCCTGTTTTTGCCGGGACGGAAAACCAGCAGGAAGATAAAACTAAGCCTACGATTAATCTGATGGAGCCGCAGGATGGTGCTATTGTTAAAATTGGAGACAGAGGGGCTTACATTTTGATATGATACTCGAGGATGATGTGATGCTCGATAGTTATAAGTTGGAAGTGTATGAAAACTTTGGTAATTTTAATCCTCACAAAGTAGATGCGGCTACTGTGGATTTTTTATTTGATAAAACCTATGATGTTTTCGGTAGGGATAAAGCACGGGTTCATCATCATGATGTACAAATCCCTGCCAATACTACTCCGGGATACTATCATTTTATAGTAACCTGTAAGGATGCTGCCGGAAATGAATCCAGTGTGATCCGGAATGTGATGTTGAAGAATTAATCTTTTTTCTTTATAAATAATAACAAATGAGCGGTTTTCTCTATAAAGAGAACCGCTCATTTGTTATTATTTCGGCTGGAAGAATAAGGACAATGTATGGTTTGCAGTAAGATAAAAGTTAAAATACAATAATTATAGTAGTATGTATTGCATAGTACATAGGCATTACATATTTTTGTATATAAATTATAGAGATAGCCTATGAATGCGGAAAACGTAAAATCGCAAATGAGAAAGGGGACTTTAGAGTATTGTATTTTATTACTGCTCAAAAAGGAACCGGCTTACACTTCGGATATTATCCAGAAGTTGCAGGAGGCCAGACTGATTGTTGTAGAAGGTACTTTATATCCGCTTTTGACACGCTTAAAGAATAGTGGTTTTTTAAGTTATCAATGGATAGAATCTTCTCAGGGTCCTCCCAGGAAATATTATCAGCTTACTGAAATGGGGATTGCATTTTTAGGTGAACTGGAAACTTCCTGGCTGGAATTAAATAATACAATAAACCACATTAGAAATAACTAAATGATATAAGGCGATGAAAAAGACATTTACAGTTAATCCGGGGGGGCAGTTTTCCATATTGACGAAGACGCATATCAATTATTAGATAAGTATTTGACCAATTTACGGATTCATTTCAAAAAGGAAGAAGGATCTGATGAAATCTTGGATGATTTTGAGATGCGTATCTCTGAATTATTCAATGAAAAAATCCGTCTGGGATATGGGGTAATCACTATTGTGCATGTGGAGGAGGTGATTAAACGTATGGGTAAGCCGGAAGACCTGTTTGGAGAAGAGTTTGAGAAAGAAACTTCACAGACTGAGTCTAAGCAGTCAGTCAGTCCGGGAGGAGAGAAGATCAACAAACGTTTGTTCCGGAACCCGGATGATCGTATATTGGGAGGTGTTTTAGGCGGTATGGCTGCTTATATGGGATGGGATCCTACGATTTTAAGACTAGCAGTGGCTTTCTTTTGCCTGGTTTCATTTCCCTGGGGTGGTATTGGGGGTTCGGTCACGTTGATTTATCTTGTTTTATGGCTGATTGTTCCGGTAGCCTATACAGCTACTGAGAAATTACAGATGCGTGGAGAAAGTGTAACGATTGAGAATATTGGTAAAACGGTAACGAATAGTTTTGAAAAGGTTTCAAATAATGTAAATGACTATATCAACTCCGGGAGACCACGTACAACCCTACAGAAAATAGCGGATACTTTGGTCGACATACTGGGGGCCTTTATGAAAGTAATACTTGTTTTAATAGCAGTTTGTTTATTCCCTGCCTTGCTCGTAGGGACTTTGGTACTGCTGATAGTACTATTTGCTCTGGTATTTGGAGGAGGGTTCAGGTTGCTGGACCGCCTTTTTCCGATGGTTCATTGGGATACCCTTTCTATTTTCCCGGAGACGAGTCTGTTTTTAGGAAGTATTTGTGCTTTGATATTAGTAGGCATACCTTTGGTTGCTGCTATTTATGCAATTTGTAGCTATGCCTTTAAATTCAAACCTGTTTCTTCCGGAGTGAAAGTAACTCTATTGATTATATGGATTGTTGCTTTTATTGTAAATATAATACTGGCTTATAAATTAGGAGTTCCTGCCTGGCAAACAGGGATACCGGGGCTGGGTAGTTTTGACTCATGGTAAATTCCTATGGGGTATGTCTAAAAAAAGAAGGCCGCTCTGTCTCAGAGGGGCCTTTCTTCTAAGGTTAACAATTTATGAATAAAAACCACTAATGAATCATTTTAATAGTGTTCTGGTTTTATTAAAATAAATAAAATTTAAGATCTTACAAAGATAGGGGAATTTTTTGAATAAAAAAATTTACAGTATCTTATTTAAATTCTTTTCGAATTTTTATTGCTATTTCTGCTAATTCTTCCTGAGTAGGAGTTCCTTTTTCTTTTCCAAAATATATATCGGATTCCTTATTCATCGGAATCAGGTGTATATGAGCATGAGGTACTTCCAGACCAATAACAGTCATGCCTATGCGTTTACAGGAAATAGCTGTTCTCTGTGCGGCTGCCACCTGTTTGGCAAAAACCATCATTCTGCCTAATACATCATCCTCTATATCAAAGATATAATCTATTTCCATTTTCGGAACCACCAGGGTATGTCCGGGAGATACCGGATTAATATCCAGAAAGGCAAAAAACTCTTCATTTTCTGCTATTTTATGGGAAGGTATTTCGCCGTTTATAATTTTGCTAAAAATAGTTGCCATATGCGTCTGAAAAATTAAATGGAGATTTCTATAATTTCAAAACTCATCACACCGGAAGGAACGGTAATATCTACAACATCTCCCACTTTTTTCCCCATCAGCCCTTTGGCAATCGGGGTGCTTACGGCTATCTTTCCTTCTTTAAGGTTGGCTTCCGAATCTGAAACCAATGTATAAGTCATGACCGCATTGTTCTTGGTATTACGAATTTTGACTTTATTTAAGATTTGCACGGCATCTGTCTGGACGCGCGATTCATCAATCAGGCGGGCATTCGAGATCAGGCTTTTTAGCTGGGCAATTTTTGCCTCCATGATTTCCTGTACTTCTTTTGCAGCGCCATATTCTGCATTTTCAGACAAGTCCCCTTTATCTCTTGCTTCAGCAATTTGTGCTGAGATTTCCGGGCGTTTTACGGTTTCCAGATAATTAATTTCTGCTAAGATCTTGTTGTAACCATCTTCTGTCATATAACTAACAGCCATACTAAATCCTCCTTACTTATTTTTGTGATTGATGATTTTTACAATAAAAAAAGAATCCCAACCATGATCCCGGCTGGAACTTCGTGTTTTATTCTTTTAAAACAATGCAAATATATGTTTTTTATATGGTCAGCAAATCAATTGAAGTGCTTTATAACATATACAGTTAGCAAACAATTTATTAAAGAACCGATAACACATCTTTTCCCATGGTCTCAATATCTTCGATCCTTTTCACCATATTTCCTTGTTTATCTAACAGGAAAATACCTGGAAGTTGTCTAACATTATAAAGAGCTGCTGCCTGAGAATAGACAGATTCCGGATCCAACACTGTGATCCAGGGTAGATTCGTTGCTACATTTCTCCAGAAATGGGTGTCTGTATCCAGGGATACCTGATAGATTTCTAATCCTTTGTTATGATATTGTGTATATAATTCTCCGAAGGCCATGTTCAGGGCTGGTGACCATTCGCTTTGGTAAACTGTGAAATTAATCAGTACTGCTTTATTCTCGGCAACAGAAGAAAGTGTGACCACTTCGCTGCGGATATTGGGTAAAGCAATATCCAGGAAATTGACCTCCTGAATATTTATTTCATCCATATCCAATGCTCTTTGTCCTCTGATAATTTTAATAGATTGCAAAGCCAGGTTATGAAGATGTTTTGATCGGGCACTTTCCGGATAATAATGGTCAAAACTGGTTGCTACAGCTGCATAGGCTTTGGAGTCTTCTTTATCATACAAATCGAAGAAAAGCAGTCCGTCTATCTGTTGGAATAAAGCAAAGTAGGCTGCGGCACTCATAGGTGCAGAATAAATGTACTTGCGAGCTACTTCTTTATAGGCTTCTGCCGTTTCCAATACACTGGAACGATAGGTAGTGTCAGCGATTAATTTAGACTCGTATTCTTTTCTCAGCCGTCCAATAGCCTGGTTGGCATCTAATTGTGTCAGTGTAATATTTTTAATTGCCTTGGCGTTTTCCGAGCCCTCTACTGTGTAGGAAGTGGCAAAAGTCCCTGCATCTGCTGAGAAGATAAGTGTTTCGGTGGAGTCAATAGAAAAATTGATTAATTGATTGTTAAGCCTGAAACGGTAGAAGTCCGGATAATCCGGTCTGGCCTGGGTAAATTTAAATTCCCCGGTTGCGGTCAGCTTAATGGAATCCAGGGTCTCTACAGATCCAACTCCTACATTTTCCAGATACATGGTTTGTCCGTCTGCACCGGAAACGACTCCTTTTACGGTAAATTCGGAATTATGGGTACAGGATGTAAAGCTAATTGTTGCTATACATAGGCAAACCCATAATTGTGATAATATTTGTTTCATTCTATATGCTTGCTTAAAAATTTGTTATTTGGGTACAAATATACATTAATTTA
>JAJQFE010000066.1:41500-74869 GCA_021201295.1 Tannerellaceae bacterium
ATTTACAATTTTATAACTATTAACTGATACTTCTTATCCATATTTTTGTAAAAAAAGTGCTTATTGCAATTTATTTTATTTTCATTTTCATACATTTACAGGTAAACTTTCATTACATTTGTGCCAATTTTATAGAAAGAAAAATTAGAAGAAAAGAAGATTATGTTTAATGCAATTAGCAAGACGATCGAGTTAGGTGATGGAAGGACCATTACTATCGAGACTGGGAAACTGGCTAAACAGGCAGACGGTTCGGTAACCGTCCGTATGGGCAATACGATGTTGCTTGCCACTGTTTGTGCTGCGAAAGATGCAAATCCCGGAGTTGATTTTATGCCGCTTCAGGTTGAATACAAAGAAAAATTTTCCGCATTTGGACGTTTCCCGGGAGGTTTCACGAAAAGAGAAGGGAAGGCTTCTGATTATGAAGTGTTGACTTCCAGATTAGTAGACCGTGCTTTACGTCCGCTTTTCCCTGATGATTATCACGCTGAAGTTTTTGTAAATATTATATTATATTCCGCAGATGGTGAAGATATGCCGGATGCATTGGCCGGACTGGCTGCATCGGCTGCTTTAGCTGTTTCTGATGTACCTTTTAACGGACCTATTTCGGAAGTACGTGTGGCACATGTGGATGGAAATTTTGTTGTGAATCCTACTTTCTCTGAATTAACTAAGGCAGATATGGATATTATGGTAGGTGCTACTATGGATAATATCATGATGGTGGAAGGAGAAATGAGTGAGGTACAGGAGTCAGATCTGCTTGAAGCCATTAAAGTGGCTCATGAAGCGATCAAAGTGCAGTGTCAGGCTCAGTTGGAATTGTCAGAAGCTTCTGGTAAGCTGGTAAAACGCGAATACAGCCACGAAGAGAATGATGAAGAACTCCGTCAGGATGTACGTGCAAAATGCTATGATAAAGTATATGCGGTAGTTGCTTCCGGTTCTGCCAAACATGAACGTGCAGAAGCATTTGAAAAAATTAAAGAAGAATATAAAGCTAATTTTACAGAAGAGGAATTAGCAGTGAAAGGAGAGATGATCGGTCGTTACTATCATGATGTAGAAAAAGAGGCCATGCGTCGTGCTATTCTGGATGAAGGTAAACGACTGGATGGAAGAAGCACTACACAGATCC
Source organism: Tannerellaceae bacterium (assembly GCA_021201295.1). Taxonomy (GTDB): domain Bacteria; phylum Bacteroidota; class Bacteroidia; order Bacteroidales; family Tannerellaceae; genus UBA4116. Next base: position 42,645 of record JAJQFE010000066.1, read on the forward strand.
GCCCGATCTGGTCGGAAGTAGATTGTCTGCCTGGGCCTCACGGTTCTGCTATTTTTACTCGTGGTGAAACTCAGTCTCTGACTACTGTTACGCTGGGAACCAAGTCCGATGAGAAGATAATCGATGATGTACTAAACCACGGAAAAGAGCGTTTCCTTTTGCATTATAATTTTCCTCCGTTTTCTACGGGAGAAGCCAGACCTTCCAGAGGTGTGGGCCGTCGTGAGATCGGTCATGGGAATTTGGCACATCGTGCTTTGAAAGGCATGATTCCCACTGATTATCCATATGTAATTCGTGTGATTTCTGACATTCTGGAATCCAATGGTTCTTCTTCTATGGCTACTGTTTGTGCCGGAACTCTGGCATTGATGGATGCCGGTGTACAGATCAAAAAACCGGTTTCCGGAATTGCCATGGGGTTGATCTCTGAAAACAAAGGTCAGAATTATGCGATTCTTTCGGATATTTTAGGAGATGAGGATCACCTGGGAGATATGGACTTTAAGGTAACAGGCACCAAAGATGGAATCACTGCTACCCAGATGGATATTAAGGTTGATGGTCTTTCATATGAAATTCTGGAAAATGCACTGGCTCAAGCAAGAGAAGGGAGAATGCACATTTTAGGTAAGATTACAGAGACTATGTCAGCACCTCGTCCTGATCTTAAACCCCATGCTCCGCGTATTGAGACCCTGATCATTGGTAAAGAATTTATTGGTGCTGTGATCGGTCCTGGTGGAAAGATCATTCAGGGTATCCAGGAAAAAACCGGAGCTACGATTGCTATTGAAGAAGTAGATGGTGCTGGTAGAATTGAAGTTTCCGGAACCAATAAAGGAGTAATTGATGCTGCTATGAAAGCTATTAAAGGTATTGTGGCAGTACCGGAAGTCGGAGAAGTGTATGAAGGAAAGATATCTTCTATTATGCCTTATGGGGCTTTCGTTGAATTCATGCCTAGAAAAGATGGCTTACTACATATTTCTGAAGTAGACTGGAAACGTCTGGAATCCCTGAAAGAAGCTGGTCTGAAAGAAGGGGATACGGTGGAGGTAAAACTGGTGGATATTGATCCGAAAACAGGTAAGTTTAAACTTTCCCGTAAAGTCTTATTGCCTAAACCGGAAGGGTATGAGGAACGTCCTCCGCGTCAGGAACGGAATTTTAACCGTCCCCGTCCTAGCCGTCCTGAATAAACGTAATACTGTATTCTATAAAAAAATAAAAGGGAGTTTCCGGATGGAAGCTCCCTTTTTTATGGATGATTGTCCGTTATTTTTTATTTCATCTCGCAGGCTGGACATCTGGGCTTTAACTGTTTGAAGAAGTCGTTTCCTTTATTGTCTACCAGAATGAATGCGGGGAAGTCCACTACTTCTATTTTCCAGATAGCTTCCATACCTAATTCCGGGTATTCCAGGCAGTCTACTTTCTTAATACTTTCCTGGGCCAGGATCGCTGCCGGTCCACCTATACTTCCTAAATAGAAACCTCCATGTTTTTTACAGGCATCTGTTACTTCCTGGCTGCGGTTTCCTTTTGCGATCATAATCATACTACCTCCTTGTGACTGGAACAGGTCCACATAGGAATCCATTCTTCCTGCTGTAGTAGGTCCGAATGATCCTGAAGCCATACCTGCCGGAGTTTTTGCCGGTCCTGCATAATAAATCGGATGATCTTTGATATATTGTGGCAAACCTTCTCCGGCATCAATTCTTTCTTTCAATTTGGCATGGGCAATATCACGGCCCACTACAATCGTTCCGGAAAGAGAGAGACGGGTAGAAACCGGATATTTATCCAATTCTTTCAGGATATCTGCCATGGGTTGATTCAGATCTATTTTTACTGCGTCTCCTTCTCCGGCATTTCTTAATTCTTCAGGGATCAGACGGCCAGGGCTGGTTTCCAGTTTTTCGATCCAGATACCTTCTTTATTGATTTTCGCTTTGATATTACGGTCGGCAGAGCAGGAAACTCCCATTCCTACCGGACAGGAGGCACCGTGGCGTGGCAGACGGATGATGCGGATATCATGTGCAAAGTATTTTCCACCAAACTGTGCTCCCAGGCCAATTCGATGAGCTTCTTCCAATACCTGTTTTTCCAGTTCAATATCACGGAAAGCCTGTCCGCCTTCATTCCCTTCTGTCGGAAGGTTATCATAATAATGGGCAGATGCCAGTTTTACCGTTTTCAGATTGGTTTCCGCAGAAGTACCTCCGATTACAAAAGCAATATGGTAAGGAGGACATGCAGCAGTCCCTAAAGATTTCATTTTTTCAACCAGGAAAGGAACCAGTTTTTCTGTCGTTAAGAGTGCTTTGGTCTCCTGATATAAATAGGTTTTATTGGCGGAACCTCCCCCTTTGGCAATACACAGAAATTTATACTCATTTCCCTGCACAGTATACAGGTCAATTTGTGCAGGCAGGTTACATCCTGTATTTTTCTCACGGTACATATCTAAAGGAACATTCTGGGAGTAACGAAGATTTTCCTCTGTATAGGTTTTATAGACTCCTCTGGATAGTGCCTCTTCGTCATTACCCTCTGTCCAGGCCTGCTGACCTTTTTTGCCCATAATGATTGCAGTTCCTGTGTCCTGGCAGAAAGGTAACTGCCCTTTGGCAGAAACTTCCGCATTCCGTAAGAATGTTAATGCTACATATTTATCATTGTCACTGGCTTCCGGGTCTGCCAATATGTTAGCTACCTGTGTCTGATGGTCGGGACGCAGGTAAAAAGCTACATCATGGAAAGCTGCATTTGCCAGTTTGGTAAGTCCTTCCGCTTCTATTTTCAGGATCTCTTTCCCTTCAAATTCTGTCACAGAAACATGCTCTTTGGTAAGCAAATAATACTCAGTTGTATCGGAACCCATAGGAAACGGAGCCTGATACTTAAATGGAGGTGTTGCCATATGATTATGTATTAATATTGGTTTGTTGTTTGAATGACAAATGTACTCATTTATTTATTGATGCAAACCTACAGGCAGAAATTTTCTTATTTGCTCTTATGGGAAGATAAATAAATAAAAAAGAAGTTGTATATTGATCCCCAATATATAGGAGTTGCGTCAGATAATTTCGGTCATATGAAAAACACGTTTTTGTTTACATGGATGGCTGTTTTTCTCTCTGTAAGTGGTTTATCGGCTCAGATAAGCCATGGAGGCAGGCCTTTATCCCTGGATTATTTCCGGGGTTATTCTTCTGAGTTATTTGTGGAGATGCCTTCTTTTGATCTGGAAGAGGAGTTGCGTCTGGACTCTCTCGAACAGCCTGAATTACGGACTGTTTACCGGTTTGCCTATAAATTCGTTCACCAGCTTCACCGGGGAAATTCCGGTATCAATTTTACGTTACCTGACGGAACAAAGGTCTGGCGTCTGGGTATTCGTTCCAAAGGAGCTTATTCTATGAATTTATTATTCTCTGACTATGAATTACCGGAAGGTGCCCGGCTTTTTTTATATAATGCGGATCAAAGTTATATTTTAGGCTCCTTTAATCATTTAAATAATTCGGATCAGGGAATTCTTCCGGTTGCTCCTATTCCGGGAGAGGAGATTATTATTGAATATCAGGAACCTTTACATGTGACTTTTTCCGGTAGATTAACTGTGGGGGAAATTAATCACGGGTACCGGGATTTCAGGGGAGTAGAACCAGGAGATCACTATCCGGCTTTTGATTGTATGAACCCTCTGTGTTTTCATACAGATATGGATAATTACCAGGAACTGGGTCGAAGTGTTGTATTAATGATTATTGATGGTACACGACTGTGTACGGGTGTGATGGTAAATAATACATCTAATGATGGGACCCCTTATCTATTAACAGCTTTGCATTGTTTAAATAATGATTTTAAGATAACCAATCCAAATTATGCAAAAATAGCAGAAAGTATTGTCAGTTTTTTTAATTATAATAGTCCGCTTTGTGAAACAATTATGCGGGGTGCCGAGGAAATGACTATGGCCTCTACTTCCTATGTGGCTGTAAATGAAAATATAGATATGGCTCTGCTTAAATTCCTGGAATTTCCGCCTGTATATTATCGTCCGTATTATGCAGGCTGGAATGTAGAAGGGGCAGGTGTAAAACCCTATGTTGGGATTCATCATCCCCGGGCTTCTGTTAAAAGGATTAACTTCATGGATGACGATATTTCTTTGCAAACCCTGAATTTACAGATTAGTGGAGTGAATTTTTATGAACAAGGACATTGGTGTGTTAGCAGATGGACTAGTGGCAGTACATATGGTGGTTCCTTCGGATCTCCTCTGTTTGACTCTCAGGGACATATTCTTGGGCTGCTGACTGCCGGGCAGTCTACCTGTTCGTATCCGGTAAATGATTATTATTATGCTTTATCAAAAGCATGGTCTACATCTAGCTCAAGTTCTGAGCAACTGGCTTACTGGCTGGATCCCGTGAAAACGGAAAAAACAAAGATGGATGGTATGGATCCCTATGCAGATCAATCTTGTTATAGGCTTAGCAATATTCATTCGCTATATAGAACTAAAGCCGGTGAAAACTTGGAAGCAACTCTCCTTTCCTCTCCGGCATCCGGCTATTTGTTTGGCCATAATTCTCTCGGAACTAAGGAATATTTGGAAGAGTATACCCAGGTAGGGAATATCCGGATCTATGGCACTTATCTGGTAACCCCTGCTCTTTCTTCAGATTCCAAGATTTCTATTCCGGATGTTGAGGTGATGATATATGAAGGGATAGAAAAGCCGGAACGATTGGTATATTCGGAAAAATTCTCTCCTATGTTTATCCACTGGGAGTCGGGGGCCAATAATTTTCAGGATTCTGTTAAATCTGTAAGCCGTGATCAGGAAAGTTTTATTTTATTTAAAGAACCGGTCGAAGTTTCAGATCATTTTTATATAGGATATAAACTTGTAAATTCTTTGGACCTGTCTTTTATGGTTTTTAATTTGGCTCCGGGAGAAACTTCTTATAATACAGCATGGATATGTTATCAGGATGAATGGATAAAAGTTGCTGAACATCCGGTAAAAGCTTTTCCTACTTCGTTGTTTATTGATCCGGTAGTTATGTATGCAGAAGCTACTACTTCCGGGTCAGGAATGAAAGATGAAAAAGAAGTCCATATAATAGTAGGGGCTGATCGTCAGTCCCTGCATATTTTGTTGGAAAAAGAAACTCAACGCGCTGAAGTGATTGTTTATACTATAAATGGTCAAATTATTAAGGAAGCGGTTTTTAGCGGAAATGAGTATGTCTTGCATATAGATAGGATAGGAGTAGGCATGTATGTTGCACAAATTAAGTTTGATAACAAATATTATCATCAGAAATTGATATTTTAATGAAATATTGTAGATAAAAATGATAGATTAGGAGTATAGCAAAACCTTTTTGACACTTAAATTATCACTTTTTAATAGAATCTATTCCTGTTTCTTCCTTTAAATTGCGGTATTTAAGAAATAAGCAAGAAAAATGATATGCAAAATGAAGAATTTATTCATTAATAAGTATTAATTAGTAAGATTTTATCTTATCTTTGCTATTCATAACGAAAAAATGGTTTAGTTTTGCATATTCATGGATTAGACTCGATTAACAACGGAATTGAACATAAATAAAATAAGTAACAACTTAAACTTACATCCAATTATGAACAAAAAGTTTTTAATGCCATTTTTTATAATGGCAGCCATCGTAATCCTTTCTTCTTGTTCGAACAAGTTGAAACCGCTAGCTGAGGAATACATCAAAGCTGAGCCACAACCATTGGAAGCTATTGGGGGTAAAGTACCTGTAACAATCAATGCAACTTTTCCTACAAAATGGTTTAACAAAAAAGCTACTGTAACTGTTACTCCGGTTCTTCGTTATGAAGGAGGAGAAGCATGGGGTACTTCTTATACTTACCAGGGAGAAAAAGTAAGAGGTAACAATCAGGTGATTAATCAGAAAGCAGGTGAAAATGTTACCATGGCTTCTTCTTTCAATTACAAACCTGAAATGAAGAAATCAGTATTGTATCTTACTTTTGATGCAAAGGTCAAAAATAAGACTGTTAAATTGCCAGATGTAAAAATTGGTGAAGGTGTAATTGCAACCTCTGAATTAGCAGATGCAGGAACTGCTACTGCAGCTATTGCAGCAGACAAACTCCAACGTATTATCAAAGAAGCTCATGATGCAAACATCATGTTCCTTATCCAACAGGCTGAGCTTCGTTCAAAAGAATTGAACAAATCTGAAATTTCTGACTGGAAATCTCTTGTTAAGAATGCGGATGAAGCTGCTAACCAGAACGTGGCTATCGAAATTTCAGCTTATGCATCTCCTGATGGTGGTGTGAAACTGAACACTGGTCTGGCTGAAAGACGTGAAAAGAATACTTCAAAATATCTGGAAAGAGAATTGAAGAAAGAGAAAGTGGATGTTCCTGTGGACGCACGTTATACTGCTCAGGACTGGGAAGGTTTCCGTGAATTAGTATCTAAATCCAATATTCAGGATAAAGATTTGGTTCTTCGTGTTCTTTCTATGTATAGTGATCCTGAACAACGTGAGCAGGAAATTAAGAATATCTCTGCTGTATTCAGTGTATTGGCAGACGAAATCTTACCTCAGTTACGTCGTTCACGCTTAACAGCTAATATTGAGATTATCGGTAAATCTGATGATGAAATCAGTGTATTGGCTAAAAGTAATCCAAGTGAATTGAATATTGAAGAAATCCTGTATGCTGCTACATTAACTAATAATCCTTCTGAAAAAGAAGCTATCTATGTAAAAGCGAGTGAACTTTATCCTAACTGTTACCGTACATGGAATAATGTAGGTATGATGCGTTTCCGTGCAGGTGATTTGGCTAAAGCAGAAGAAATGTTTAACAAATCTATTTCTGTAAAAGCTAATAATGAGGCGAACATGAACTTAGGTTTGATTGCTCTTACTAAAGGGGATCAGGATAAAGCACAGCAATTGTTCGGAAATGCTTCAGGGGTTGCTGAATTAAGTGAAGCATTAGGTGTTCTTTATTTGCAACAGGGTGAATATGCGAAAGCGGTTAACTCGTTCGGGTCTGTTAAAACAAATAATGCTGCATTAGCCCAGATCTTAGTAAAAGATTATAGCAAAGCTCAGCAAACATTAGGTGGTGTATCTAATCCTGATGCAATCACTGATTATCTGAAAGCTATTGTTGCAGCTCGTACTAATGATTCTGCAGGTGTGGTTAATAATCTAAAAGCTGCTATTGCCAAAGATCCTTCTTTAGCTAAAGAAGCTGCTATTGACTTGGAATTTGCAAAATATGCAACTAATTCAGATTTTGTAAGTGCTGTTAAATAAGTAACGGTATAAAAACATATGTGAATAAGAGCTATCTGAAAAGATAGCTCTTATTTTTTGCTCTTATGGATTTTATTGCGATATTGTAATCAAATTAGTATTAAGATTGTAAAGAAAAATAATATGAAGCAACTCTTTCTTTTGGTCAGCCTCCTCCTGACTGGAGTTATCCGGATAATTGCTCAAACCTACGCGGATCCTTCAGAGTTTCTTTTGGACGGATATCAGGAAGCTATCGTATTATATAAAGATGGTAAACAATTTCGGGTTCCTGTAAACTATAATCTTTTGGATAAACGTTTTCTTTTTCTCGATCCTCGGAGTAATAATCAACCTATGGAATTTGGAGAAATCGATATGATCAGTGCGATAAGGATTGAGAATAGGGTATTTATATATCTAATAAAAAAGAGGTAATAGAGGTCTTACAATTTACTCCTGCTATCTGGGTCTATTATTATGGAAAAATCAAAGATCAGGGCAAAAATGCAGGCTATGGGGGAAAGACTCATACGGCTGCGGTAGATTCTTATTCAAAGCTTGAGTTGGGAGGATTGACTCATTTTCTTCCCGAAGAAAGAAAAAAACTGGATGGAATAAAAGTCGTATACGAAATAGAGGTGGGCAAAAAGAAAAAAAGTTTATGAACTTTACTAAGCTTACTAACATATTTAAAAATCACAAAGCACATTTAAAAGACTATATTGACAAGTCTGCAATAGATTTCAATGATACTCAGCAAATCGTTGAATTATGTAATTATGCTTTTTCTTTGGAATAAAACTAATAAACCTCCAAAAATCTGTTTTTCAAAAATGATTTCCGGAGGTTTAATAAAAGTGTTTTAATTTAAAAATGTCTCTGTTTAGTTTTGTTTGTTGTGTCTTTTCCGTTCATTTTCATCCAGCAGGATTTTACGCATTCGCATATAGTTCGGAGTGATCTCCACATACTCATCCGCTTTAATGTATTCCAGCGCATCTTCTAAACTAAACACTACCGGTGGAGCTAAAGCTGTTTTTTCATCCGAGCCGGAAGCACGCATATTGGTTAGTTTTTTAGATTTAGTTACATTGACTACCAAATCTCCTTCTTTGGAGTGTTCTCCTACTACCTGACCTGCATATACTTCCTCCTGTGGTGAAATAAAAAACCGGCCCCGGGATTGCAGATTATTTAATGCATAGGCAAAGGCTGTTCCGGTTTCCATTACGATAATAGAGCCGTTTAGCCTTTTTTCTATTTCACCTTTCCAGGGTTGATATTCCAGGAATCTGTGAGCCATAATGGCTTCTCCGGCAGATGCAGTTAAGACTGCATTGTTTAATCCTATAATACCACGGGAAGGAATAATAAATTCCAGATGCATGCGGTCATTTTTACCTTCCATCATGGTCATTTTACCTTTACGTTTGGTAACCATATCTATGATCCGGCTGGAATATTCCTCCGGAAGGTTAATTGTTAGTTGTTCTACCGGTTCACATTTTACTCCGTTGATCTCTTTGACAATAACCTGTGGTTGTCCTACCTGCAATTCATAGCCTTCTCTTCGCATGGTTTCAATCAGGACAGAAAGATGTAATACACCGCGGCCAAATACCAGCCAGGAATCTGCAGAATCCGTAGGTACTACCCGGAGAGCAAAATTTTTATCCAGTTCTTTCTGCAATCTTTCATAAATGTGATGGGAGGTTACATACTTACCATCTTTACCGAAGAAGGGAGAATTATTGATGGTGAACAGCATAGACATGGTAGGTTCATCAATGGCAATAGTTGGTAGAGGTTCCGGCTCATTTATATCACAAATGGATTCTCCGATCTCAAACCCATCAATTCCGATAAGGGCACATATATCTCCGGATTTAACAGATGAGACTTTTTCCGTCCTAATCCTTTAAACACGTTGATCTCCTTTATACGTGATTTTACCATGCTTCCATCCCGTTTGCAAAGCATAACATCCTGCCCTTCCTTCAATTCTCCTCTGTGTACCCGGCCTACAGCTATACGGCCTACATATTTGGAGAAATCCAGGGAGGTAATCAACATTTGGGGAGTTCCTTCCAATATTTCCGGAGCAGGAATGTACTCAATAATAGCATCTAATAATGAATAGATATGAGTTTCAGGTTTTTTCCAGTCCAATGACATCCAGCCCTGTTTGGCAGAACCATAAATCGTCGGGAAATCCAATTGTTCTTCAGTAGCATCCAAACTAAACATCAGGTCAAAGACCATTTCCTGGACTTCTGATGGACGGCAGTTTGGCTTATCCACTTTATTAATAACTACAATCGGCTTTAGGCCTAACTGAATAGCTTTTTGTAATACGAAACGGGTCTGTGGCATAGGGCCTTCAAAGGCATCTACTAATAGTAGACAGCCGTCAGCCATGTTAAGTACACGTTCTACTTCTCCTCCGAAGTCAGCGTGTCCCGGAGTATCTATAATATTGATTTTATAACCTTTGTATTCAATGGATACATTTTTTGCCAGGATGGTTATCCCTCTTTCACGTTCCAGGTCGTTGCTGTCTAAAAACTGATCCAGGTCATCATGCCCTTCTCTAAAAAGTTTTCCGGCTAGTAGCATTTTGTCAACGAGCGTTGTTTTTCCGTGATCCACGTGTGCGATAATCGCAATATTCCTAATCTTTTGCATTGAGACTAATTTAGTAGGCTATAAATTTATAACAATTTCCCCGGCTGGCAAAAAAGTGACTAAAAGTATTGATAATCAAAAACGAATGTCTATCTTTGCGCCCACTTACAATAACATAGTATTAATTTATTAAAGTAAAAGAAGAATCATGTATTTAGATTCAGCTAAAAAGAAAGAAATCTTTGAGAAGTACGGAAAGTCTAACACTGATACTGGATCTCCTGAGAGCCAGATAGCATTGTTTTCCTACCGTATTTCTTGTTTGACTGAACATTTGAAGTCAAATCATAAAGATTATAGCACTGCAAGATCCCTTAAAATGTTAGTAGGTAAACGTCGTCGTTTATTAGATTATCTGGTCCGTAAGGATATTAACAGATATCGTGCTATTATTAAGGAACTGGGATTAAGAAAGTAAAAATTCCTTCTCCGGAAGTTTTGAAAGAGGTTGTCCTGTTATAGAACAACCTCTTTTTGTATCTTTATATTATTGGAAAGATAAAATATTAATGTAAATTTGCCCTCATACGTTACAGATTATAAAATAAATGCAGTTTTTAATACTTAACTCTAACTTATGGGAACCAATAAAATTATCGGATCGAAAATTAAAGGGATCCGGGAATCTAAACAACTTACCTTAGATAAAGTCGCTGACCATGCGGGCTTAAGTATCGAGCAGGTTGCGAGAATAGAGAGTGATAAGGATTTCCCCTCATTAGCTCCCCTTATAAAAATAGCCCGTGTGCTGGGAGTGCGTTTAGGTACTTTTCTGGATGACCAGACAGAACTTGGACCAGTTATATACAGAAAAAAGGATAGTACGGGAAAAAATACTATCCGGTTTAGTAATAATTCGCCGGTTATGCGTAAACATATGGAGTATCATGCTTTATCTCAGGATAAGTCTGGTCGTCATATGGAACCATTTCTGATTGATATAGCCCCGGCTTCAGATGTGGATTTTATTTTATCTACGCATGAAGGTGAAGAGTTTATTTATGTGTTGGATGGGATTGTGGAAATAAACTATGGAAAAGAGGTATATATACTGGAAGAGGGAGATAGTATTTACTATGATTCCATTGTTGCTCATCACGTACATGCCGGAAATGGGGGTACAGCTAAAATCCTGGGTGTAATCTATACTCCTTATTGATCTAAACCGATTATATACTATGGAACTGCAGGAAAAGACATTAGGACAATGGTTGGAGCACTGGGCGGAAACTACACCGGATAAAGAATATTTGGTTTATTCGGACAGAAATCTGCGTTTTACCTGGAAAGAATTTAACGACCGGGTGGATAAGATGGCAAAAGGTCTTCTCTCCATTGGTGTTAAGAAGGGTACACATGTGGAAATCTGGGCTACGAATGTCCCGGACTGGCTAACCTTTTTATATGCGGGAGCTAAGATCGGTGCCGTACTGGTGACTGTAAATACCAATTATAAACAGCATGAGTTAGAATATCTGATGGAAAATGTGGATATCCATACGTTGTGTATAACGGAAGGAGTATTTGATGGTAGCTATGTCGATATGGTCTATATGATGCTCCCTGAATTAAAAAATTTCCAACGTGGATTTCTGAAGAGTGAGCGTTTTCCGGAAATGAAAAACGTGGCGTATATAGGGCAGGAAAAGTTTCGGGGAATGTATAATACTCCGGAATTACTTCTTTTGGGAACCAATGTGAGTGATGAGAAACTGACAGCGGTGAAAAAAAAGAGTTAGTTGTTATGATGTAGTAAATATGCAATATACTTCCGGCACAACAGGTTTTCCGAAAGGAGTGATGTTAACTCACTATAATATCGCTAATAATGGTTACTTTACCGGGGAGGGTATGAAATTTACTTCGGCAGATAAACTCTGTTGCTGTGTCCCTCTTTTCCACTGTTTTGGAGTGGTTCTGGCAAGTATGAATGCTCTGACTCATGGATGTACGCAGGTGATGGTTGAGAGATTTGATCCGTTGGTGGTATTAGCCTCTGTCCATAAAGAAAGATGTACTGCTTTATATGGGGTTCCTACGATGTTTATTGCGGAGTTGAATCATCCTATGTTTGATATGTTTGATGTCTCTTCTCTACGTACCGGAATTATGGCCGGTGCTCTTTGTTCGGTAGAATTAATGCGGGCAGTGACTGAGAAATTACATATTACCTATATTACAAGTGTATATGGTCTGACAGAGAGCTCTCCCGGTATGACACATACGACTTTAGCAGAAAGTTTTGAAGAGCGTTGTACTACAGTAGGGAAAGAATATCCTTTTACTGAAGTCCGGGTAATAGATCCTGAAACAGGAGAGGATTGTCCTATCGGGGTGCAAGGTGAAATTTGTTGCCGGGGTTATCTGGTAATGAAAGGATATTATAAAAATCCTCAGGCTACAGCAGAAGTAATCGATAAAGACGGTTGGCTGCATAGTGGAGACCTGGGTATCAAAGATGAAAATGGTAATTATCGTATAACCGGACGTATTAAAGACATGATCATCCGGGGAGGGGAAAATATTTATCCCCGTGAAGTAGAAGAGTTTCTGTATCATTTGGAAGGAGTGCAGGATGTTTAGGTAGTAGGAGTGACTTCTAAAAAATATGGAGAAGAGGTAGGGGCATTTATTATTCTGAAAGATGGAGTAATCATGACGGAGGAAATCGTGAAAGACTTTTGCCGTGGTAAAATTGCCCGTCATAAAATACCTAAGTATGTATTTTTTGTTGACAAGTATCCTCTGGCAGGTAGTGGTAAGATACAAAAATTTAAACTGAGAGATATGAGCCTGGAACTATTGGTACAAAAAGGGATTATTCCTGTTTAGGAACCGGCTTTTTATAAATATCATTCATAAAAAGAAGCCCATACAGGAATATCTAAAATTCCTGTATGGGCTTCTTTTTAATACTTCATCCGGTTAAGATTCTGAATGTAGCCCTATCCGGCTACCCTCACAGTCCAGGAATATGCCAAAATAACCTCTTTTTTCTGCTTCGATTTTTGTTTTTGGAACAAGGGTCTTACCTCCGTTTTCTTCTATCATCCGGAAAGTTTGATCTATATTCTGACAATTCAGGCTGATAAATATACCCTGGTCAGAGGGACGAAATTCTATTTCAGATGTCCACGAGATGGCTCCGGGACATTTTCCCTCTTCTGCCGGGAAAAAGGCCATTTTTTCATTTTCTCCATTCATCACCGTCATTTCTACCTCCAAAATACATTTGTAAAATGTAACAGCTCTCTCAAATTGAGTTGCAGGAATCTCAAAAAATACAATTAAACTTTTCATCATAAAGAATTTAAATGAATAAAACTGATTTGATTTTTACAACAACAAAAGTAAAGAGGAATAACCTTTTTTATTTGTAAAGAAAGGACATAGGGTCAGAATCTGCGAAATAATCAGAATAAGAAATCCATGCTGTTTTATATTGAGTTGGCGTATATCCGGAAAAACGTTTGAATTCTTTGGTCAGATGTGCCTGGTCATAATAACCTGCCTGAAATGCTAAGTCCGTAAACAGGATACTTGGTTGATTATGTAGAATATGTAATGTTCTCTGAAACCGGAGAATCCGGAGAAATTCTTTTGGATTGATCCCAACATATTCATTAAATATTCTTTTATATTGTTTCGTGCTAAAACAGGAAGCACTGGCAAGTTGAAATGTTTTTGTTTCCGGTTGAATCTTGGCCATCAGAAGGGAATACTGCAATCTTTTAAAGTAATGGTCCTGATCCGTAATAAGTCGTTTTAGGAGAAAGGCTTCTATCAAAAGGATACATGTCCGGATATCTTCCGTATCCATGATTTTTTCTTCCAGTTCTTCTAATTTCTTGTCTCCCATACAATCGACCGGAATGGTACGATTCAGAAAATCCAGCATCGATAAATTGAAGAATGCTCTTGCCCCATAGGGATGAAAAGAGACTGCGATCATTTTTATAGTTCCGGTTAAAGTGAGTTCATTATACGTATTGGTTTGTCCACCAATGAAGGTACGGGGTTGCCAGCCTTTTTCAGTGTGGGAAAAAGCCCGGTTAGCCCGGTAAAAGATCAGTTGCATATATCCTGTAGGAAGTATTCTTTCTGTTTCGTTTATTATCTTTTCTGTTTCTAATACCCAGTAGTATGAAACAAACGGTTTGAGAGGATCGGAAGGAGATATGATCTGATATTTCATTCGTGGAAATTAATTGTCTGACTAACAAATATAGATATAGTTTTCTATAGTTTTTTTGTAAAAAAAGGACATGAAGGTGAGAGTTAAGATTATGACATCAGTTATAACGCTTTTTAATGAAAGGTTGCAATTAATTATCTACCTTTGTATTCCACTAATTGGTAACTTAATTATTAATCTATAAATGTCACAATTATTCTCCAATGACCTGCCTTATAAAGTGGCAGATATAAGTTTGGCTGAATTTGGCCGTAAAGAAATTGAGATAGCAGAGCACGAAATGCCGGGATTGATGGCAATCCGTAAAAAATATGCCGGACAGAAACTGTTGCAGGGAGCCCGGATTATGGGTTCTTTACATATGACTATCCAGACTGCCGTATTGATAGAGACTTTAGTTGATCTGGGTGCGGATGTTCGATGGGCAAGTTGTAATATATTTTCCACACAGGATCATGCAGCGGCAGCTATTGCTGCTACAGGAGTACCTGTTTTTGCCTGGAAAGGTGAAACGTTGGAGGAATATTGGTGGTGTACGGATATGGCCTTGCGCTTCCCGGAAGATAAAGGACCTCATCTGATTGTGGATGATGGAGGAGATGCTTCCTTATTAGTGCATATGGGATATCGTGCCGAGAATGATGCAGAAACGATTAACCGGAAAGGAAGCAATCACGAAGAACAGGTTATTCTGGATACATTATACCGCATTTTATCTGAAGATAATGGACGTTGGCATCGTATGATTGCAGAAATGAAAGGTGTTTCAGAAGAGACGACTACAGGTGTACATCGTTTGTATCAGATGATGGAAAAAGGAGAATTACTTATTCCTGCTATTAATGTTAATGATTCGGTGACTAAATCTAAATTTGATAATTTGTATGGTTGCCGGGAGTCTTTAGCGGATGGTATAAAACGGGCTACCGATATAATGATCGCCGGTAAAGTGATCGTTGTAGCCGGTTATGGCGATGTAGGAAAAGGGTGTGCCTACTCTATGCGTTCGTATGGTGCCCGGGTGATTGTAACTGAGATTGACCCGATCTGTGCTTTACAGGCAGCAATGGAAGGTTTTGAGGTTACTACTATGGAAGAAGCGGTAAAAGAAGGAAATATTTTTGTGACTACTACGGGAAACCGGGATATCATCACCATTGATCATATGGTAGCTATGAAGGATCAGGCGATTATCTGTAATATCGGACATTTTGATAATGAAATCCAGGTGGATAAACTGGTAAATTATCCTGGTATAAAACATGTTAATATCAAACCACAGGTGGATAAGTATACTTTTTCCTCTGGTAATTCAGTTTTTTTACTTGCCGAAGGCCGTTTGGTAAATTTAGGTTGTGCAACAGGTCATCCTTCTTTCGTGATGAGTAATTCATTTACTAATCAGGTGTTAGCCCAGATTGATCTTTGGGAAAAGGAATATGAAATAGGCGTATACCGTTTACCTAAGTATCTGGATGAAGAAGTGGCACGCCTCCATCTGGAAAGAATTGGAGTAAGATTAACTTCTCTGACACAAGAACAGGCAGATTATATTGGTGTACCTGTAGCAGGGCCTTATAAAGCAGAACACTATAGATATTAATATAGAAAAAGCCGGATTTCTATATCTGGCTTTTTAATA
The DNA here is from genome assembly GCA_021201295.1 of Tannerellaceae bacterium. Taxonomy (GTDB): domain Bacteria; phylum Bacteroidota; class Bacteroidia; order Bacteroidales; family Tannerellaceae; genus UBA4116. The sequence continues at coordinate 58,519 of JAJQFE010000066.1, forward strand.
GTTTTATATAAATAGAGTAATATGCCTTACTTATCTCTGATCATTCCTGTTTATAATCGTCCCTATGAGGTGGAGGAACTTTTGGAAAGTTTAACCCGTCAAACGGTGAAAGATTTTGAAGTGATTCTTGTAGAGGATGGCTCAGAGATCCCCTGTGAAAAAGAATTTGAACGGTATAGAAACCAGTTGACCCTCTCTTACTATTATATTCCTAATGGAGGTCCGGGACAGGCAAGAAATTTTGGTGTAATGAAAGCCACAGGGACTTACTTAGTTGTTCTTGATTCGGATTGTATTCTTCCTGAGGGGTATATTTGTGCAGTATTGGAAGAATTGAGAACTAAAAATGCAGATGCCTTTGGTGGACCAGACCGGGCCTCTGACGCTTTTACTCCTGTTCAAAAAGCTATTAATTATTCTATGACCTCCTTTTTTACTACCGGCGGCATACGTGGTGGTAAAAAAGAGTTAGATAAATTTTATCCTCGTAGTTTTAATATGGGGATACGGAAAAGTGTATATGAGAGATTAGGTGGATTTTCAAAAATGCGCTTTGGGGAGGATATTGATTTTAGTATCCGTATTTATAAAGCAGGCTATAAGGTGTGTCTATTTTCTACGGCTTGGGTATATCATAAACGGCGTACGGATTGGAAAAAATTTTTCCGGCAGGTTTTTAATTCGGGTATTGCCCGTATTAATTTATACAGAAAATATCCGGATTCTTTAAAATTAGTTCATTTATTGCCAGCTCTTTTTACGCTTGGAGTCATTTTCTTTTTAATAGGTTCTCTGTTTTATATAGTTAGTCTTTTTCCTCTTTTTTTATATACATGTTTGGTATTTGCTGATTCCGGCATAAAAAATAAGAGCTTCACTATCGGTTTTTTGTCTGTTATTTCTTCCTACATTCAATTAGTGGGCTATGGTTGTGGCTTTTTATCCGGATTCTGGAACCGGGTTATATTACGTAAAGGAGAATTTGCAGCATTTGAAAAGACTTTCTATAAATAATTAAAGTCTTCCATGGATGAGCTCTTTGTCTAATATTCCTTTAACATCAAATAGAATAGTGTGTTGCTTTTTTATAAAACTAAAATCTATATGTTTAAATTTTTCATGGGTAACAGCCAATATAATACCATCATAATTTGTAAATATTGGCTCGTCAGGTAACAAATTTATTTTGTAGTGTTTGTGTACGGTTTCTTTATTTACATATGGATCATATACGTCCACTTTTACTCCAAATTCATTTAATTCGTTTACTACATCAATTACTTTGGTATTACGTGTATCCGGACAGTTTTCTTTAAAAGAAAATCCTAGTATTAATACTTTGCTTCCTACAATTTTAATTCCATGATGAATCATTAATTTCAATGTTTTAGAAGCTACAAATCGTCCCATTTCATCATTTACAGTTCTTCCGGAAAGGATTACCTGAGGGTTGTATCCTAATTGTTGGGATTTGTGAAGTAAGTAATATGGATCTACTCCTATACAATGGCCTCCTACTAAGCCCGGGGAAAAGGGTAAAAAATTCCACTTAGTAGCTGCTGCTTCCAGGACTTCTTTCGTATCAATATTCATTTTGTCGAATATTAATGCCAATTCATTCATAAAGGAAATATTTACATCCCGCTGTGCATTTTCTATGGCTTTGGAGGCTTCTGCTATTTTGATGGAAGATACAGGATAAGTGCCGGCCTGAATGATTGAACTATAGAGTTGATTAATTACTCTGGTTGTTTCTTTTGTTGAACCAGCAATTACTTTTTTAATAGTAGTTAATCGGTTTTTTTTGTCACCGGGATTAATGCGTTCCGGAGAATAACCGCAGAAAAAATCTTTGTTGAATATCAAACCTGATTTTTCTTCTAAAATGGGAACACAATCTTCTTCAGTACAACCTGGATAAACAGTAGACTCGTAAATAACAATATCTTCTTTTTTCAGATAATGGGCCACAGTAACTGTAGCTTTTTTTAGAGGGATGAGATCCGGAGTTTTGAAAGCTGTTATAGGAGTAGGTACAGTAACAATATAAATATTGCAATCTGAAATAGATTCAGGATCTGAACTTAAAAATAATCCCTTTTGAGCTAAATGGTCTGTCTTTAATACTTTTGATAGTTCTTTTTTTTCGATTTCTAATGTAGAATCTTCCCCTGCTATTAATTCATTTATCCGTTTATTATCGATATCAAATCCTATAACAGGATATTTTTTACTGAATTCAACGGCAAGAGGTAATCCTACATATCCAAGCCCTATAATAGCTATTTTCTTCATGGGATATGTAAAACTTATTTTTTTATCTGGGTTTTGTTCTTGTTTTTTGCTGTCCATACTGAGTAAGCAATTACTCCTATTAATAATAATAAAAGGAAGAAGGAACTGAATGATTCGATATACGCGGCAGTGATATACCCTTCAGGATAAAACTCAAATACGATAGTATGTTCTCCTGCCGGTATTCTCATAGCACGAAGTATCCAGTCAGCACGGAAATGGGAAATCGGTTTGCCATCTATAGTAGCCCTCCATCCAGGATAGTAATAAATTTCGGAAAAAACAGCAACTTGTTCATTTAAACTATTAGACGAATATATTAGTTTATTGGGCCGGTAGCTTTCTAATTGAATGGTTGCTGTTGAATCCTTATAAGGAATATATCTTTTTAATTCATCGGCAAACCGTTTATCTACCACTGCGGTTGTTAGCGGGTCAAGACTGTTTAGTGCCGCTATTTCAGCATCTGCATTTTCGACTATCTCTACGCGGTCAACAAACCAGGCATTTCCAAAAGCAAAAGAATTTCTTAAAGGAGGTTGCTCCGGATTATAAATTATATATCTGGTATTTAACATATTTAGGGAAGAACTGTTTGCAAAGGCTCCATAAAGGTCCTGAGGAGTTTGGGCCTCTTGTAAGGAACGGATAATGTTGGAAATTTCAGCAGATAACCGATGATCAATCAGCTCCTGATATCTTCGTAATTTGGCAGCATGATATCCTCCCACGGATTTATGAAAATAAGAAGTACTGGTTTCCTGAAAAGGATTATTGAGATTTAATACCCGGAAGGAAGGGTCTGTATCTTTAAAGATTTCTTTATCAGCCACCGTTTCTTTATAGACCTCATGGGCTTTTTCTTTCACAAAATTCTTTTCGTTCAGGTAACGTTTGTCTACTCCCCAAAGGTCAATAAGGATAAGGATGGCCAAGGCAGCACTTACTATTTGAATAGCTTTTATTTTGTTACTGGTTTTGCTATACCAAACCAGTAAACCACTTGCTAATAAAATAAATATTAAGGAACGTAAAGCATCTGAGGAGGCAAGTGTGGCTCTGTCCATTAATAAAGCGTTATAATACCACTCCGGAAGTTGATAGTAGGAGTCATATGTGGAACGGAAATTCAGGAATAAAGATGGCATTCCCCATATAATCAGGCAGATTCCTCCAGTCACCCCTAAAGAGATCAGGATACTATGAACCACACGTCTATTCTCTATTTTACCAGAAAAAATTTCATTTAGTCCCCATATACCTATGATAGGAAATACTAATCCTGGTATAACTAAAGCCATTTCCACTGTCCGGAATTTATTATACATCGGAAGATAATGGAACATAATTGTATTAAAGGAGTCAAAGTTTCTTCCTAAAGCTAAAAAAGTGAGAAATAGGCTTCCTGCAAACAGCCACCATTTCATGGAACTCTTTATAACAATCATTCCTAGTAAAAATAAAAAGCATACAATAGAACCAAAATAAACTGGTCCTGAAGTAGAAATTTTATCTCCCCAATAAGTATAGGTTTGAACTTCATTTCCTACCTGGGCTCCTTTTGCTCTTAATTCTTTATAAAGTTCTGACGTATTATCTAAATATCCTGCAGAGGGTCCTCCATAGGCATTAGGTATCAATAAGGTTAGTAATTCTCCTTTTCCATAACTCCATTGAAAAGCATATTCCTTATCCAGTCCGGAGGATATCTTTTCTCCCTCAGAGGATGTAGTTGTCAGCTCTGTTCCTCCACGGGTAGATTGTTGACCTAAATCCCAGTCTGCATATAATTTTTTTGTATTAGGAAGAACTGCAAGTACTATACATGCTGCCATGATTGCAGTGACTTTTCTTATCTCTGTATATTGTTTGGTTTGGAGGCAAGTTACCAAATAAGCCAGATAGATAAAGATGCATAATAAGACAAGATAATAAGTGATCTGGATATGTCCGTTACTAATTGAAAATGCTATTCCTAAAGTAAACAGAATGATTCCCCATAAATACTTTTTTCTAAATAACAGAGCCATTCCCGCTAAGGTAAGAGGCATGTAACCAATAACATAAGCTTTTACTATATGTCCTACTTCGATAATAATCATATTGTAAGAAGCAAATGCAAATGCAATAGAACCTGCTATTGCTAACCACCAATTAACTCCCATAACGCACATGAGTATGTAAAAGCAAATTAAGCCGATAAATAGCATGCTGGCGTGTGTATAGCCTATGGTTTTAACTACTTTATCTATTTCTTCAATACCTGGGAGCCGGGGGGCTGCTTCTCCATATTTGGCAATATAGGGCATTCCACTGAACATGGCATCTGACCAGACACTGAACTCTCCGGGTTGAGCTGTCTCTTCATATTTTTTCATATGACTTCCTCCCATACCGGAAGCTTTAATATTGTCGCTTTGATGAATTACTTTTCCTTCAGTAAATGCCGGATAAAAATAAACTATAGAAAGAACTAAAAATAAAATAATAGCTCCTACATGCTGTATCCATGTTTGTGTTGAGATATGCATATTATATTTTTTATTTTGTTATACTCTACCTTTGATATACTTTGCAAAATAGAATCGAATAACAAACCAGCCATGTAACATAATCGTGACTGATTTTCCGTAGTATTTACACATAATATCAAACCTTTCTTTCAAAGATTTTCTACGGTGTACACTACTCATTCCTTCCTCTAGAAAATCAGAAAGAATAAGATGACTGTTATAAATTGTTTTCGCATTTAACAGGCATTGGATACACCAATCGTAATCCGCACTCAGTGTATATATTGTATTGTATAAGGGGGCAATCTCCCGCTTTGGTATAAAAGATTGATGACAAACTAACATTCCCATCCGAAAACTTTTCCAGGTTAGTCGGTCTGGAGCTTTTAATCTTCGTAACCCTAATGCATGACCTGACTGATTTACAATTTTTGTTTCACCATAGATGATATCAGGTAATTGTTTTTTACTATTCAAAGACAGTATTAACTTTTGAATAATATCTGTGGAAGAAAGAGTATCACCTGCATTTATGAACCATACATAATCCCCGGTAGCAACTTTTAATCCTTTGTTCATTGCATCATATAGTCCCTGATCTACTTCACTAATCCAGTAGGCAATTTTTTTTTCATATTTTTTGATAATATCTATAGTCTGATCTTTTGATTTTCCGTCAATGATTATATATTCTATATCTGAGTAAGATTGATTTAGTACACTTAAAATAGTTTTCTCTATCCATAGAGACGCATTGTAAGTAACTGTTATTATAGAAAATCTAGGACTCATTTGTTTAAGAGTTTCTTATACAAAGACAAATATTTTTCAGTAATAACTTTTTCTGAAAAATGAGTATTGACCTTATCTATGCATGCTTTAATAACTGTCGGATCTGATCCATTTTCCAATCCCCATTTAATACCTTTGGCTAAATCCTCTGTATCTTTATATTTTGCTAGATATCCATTCTTTTTATGATCCAGAATATCTGTTTGTCCACTATTATTAAAACTTACTGCCGGACATCCGCAAGCTAAAGATTCCAATATGGTTTGTCCAAAAGTCTCATATTCTGATGGAATTACAGTTACATCTGCAGCAATATATAATTTTGCGATTTGTTCAGGATTAGTTAAACTGTCCAGATGAATATAGGGAATAGATAAATTTTCTGATATTAGTTGTTGATTTTTTATTTTACCAAACAGAATAAGTATTAGCTCTTCTTTATATTCATTCATGTGAACCAACTTATCAATACTTTCTTTCAGATATAAAAAACCTTTATTAGGATCATCTATTCTAATAGCCCCCATTAATATGATTTTTTTATTGAGGGGAAACCCTTCCCGTAAACGTATTTTGTTTTTATCCCCTGGTTTAAATATAGAAGTATCAATAACATTTGGAATAACTGTTATAGCAAGATTATTAGTGAGAGAACTTCCCTGTACTATATTTTTTAACCATGTACTAACAGTTACGATATGAATATTTGAATGGTTGATAAAACTTTTTTTCTTCCATGTCCTGTAAGATAAATCATTTTTTCTATCTGAATTAAGAAAGGGACAGTTTCCACAATTGTATATATAATTCTGACAATCATATGAATAGTGGCAAATAGCAGTTGAGGGCCACATATCGTGCATTGTCCAGATAATAGGTTTATTTAAATTTATTAGTTTTTCGAGGGTGCGTAATGAAATGAACCCTTGGTTTATCCAATGTAAGTGTAAAACATCTGCTTTTTTAATAATTTTCCATTTGCTGATATCTATACTTTGATTTGCAATAGATACGGCAAATAATTTTTTTTTTGAGAAATTATTACTAATAAAAATGGTAAATCTTTCTAACAAAAAATAGAATCTATTTCTAATTTTATTGAACAAATTAGAATTTGTTGAAATGATGTCATTTGAAGAAGAGGATTTATCACGGACAATCATTTTTGTATAAATTTCTTTACCTTGCAATGCATTTAATAAACGACGAGCTGCTATTGCAGCTCCTCCGATATTTTCTGAGGTATTAAAAAAAATGATAAAAGGATATTTCATTGCAGCTCTTTTACCTGTGTTTAACTCAAGGGAGCTGTTTCTAATTTTGTTTATATTTCTCCCCTGATAAGTATTATAATCTATCTCCAAAAGTAATATACTTTTTTAATATAATCTTAAATAATAACGAACTATACGTGTAAAAGAGAAAAATTGTTTTTTAATAGCTTTATCATTTAGCTTTTTGTTATTTAAAATATAGACAGGATGTCGTAAGGGGAAATTGATAGGGGTTGATGATACAAAAAGTTTATTATTATTTTTTTTTGTATGAGTAGCATTCGGATCATTTAATCCGATATTCGTTACCAGATTTACTGAAGGGTAAATAGATATTTGATTTTGAAGTCTTAATGAATAATAATAAAATACTCCCCAGGGATTTAAACCATTTCTTTGATTTATTGCATCTGAAATAAAAGAAGTAAAATAAATTTCTTCCATTTTATTATAAAACAGGTCTTTGCGACGTTTTTTCTCTTCATTCCAAAAAGGGAAATTGATATTGACATTTTGCCAGACCCGTCTCCAGGTAGCCCATCCCCAGATATGAGTAATCGAAGAAAAGTCGTAACTGGTATTTTTAATAACCTCCGGAAGAAAGCAATTTCCTCCAATATGTCCTACTCTATCATCATCTTTATACCGTATTAATAACTCTTTACAAAAGGGGAAAAAGGATAAGTCCGGTAGACAATCATCCTCTAAAATAATACCCATTTCTTCCTGTTCAAAAAACCAGGTAATAGCTTCTGAAATCGCTTTTTTACATCCCAGGTTTTCTTCTTGGAATAGGGTTTTTACTTCACATTCCCAATCAATATTATTGATAATAGCACGAGTTTCATTACATTTTTCCTCTTCATTCTTCATATTTTTTCTTGGTGCATCTGCAGCCACATATAAGTGCTGGGGCTTTATTTCTTTAATACGATTAAATACCATTTGTGTAGTATCCGGCCGATTGAATATAAGAAATAATATAGGAGTTGAAAACATAGGATCTTTTCTAAAAAATAACTATTTATCACTACTTTTTTTATAAAGATATGGAAATATTTATTTAGAACCACACTTAATCTCTTAAAATATTTATTTAGTATTTAAAGAAAGGATTTCTCTAGGAATATGGGTTAAATCACTGGCCAATGACGAAAAAGAACTGTTCATAGATCCATAAATTTTTTGTGTCCGGGATAAGATATATAATTCCACTATCGCTTCTTTTATTCCTTCTGTAGTGTTTCGTCTTGCTGGTTGATCCATAGTAATAATTCTATTACCAAATAAATTCTTTAGTTTCTCTTTTTCTTCTAAGGAGTCAGATGCTAAATAAAATTGTATATCAGGATTATTTTTAATCTCTTCTTCTATTTTTTTGATAAATAATTTCAGAGGACTCTGTTGGATAGAGATAATATTATCAGTTCTTCTGATGTGAATACCAATTGTATTTTTTGTGGAAAAAGAAGCCCGTTCATTGATCATTTTTTGGATTTCTGGTTTAGGAATAAAATATAGAAAGTGTTTAGGTGGATAGAATGGATGACAATGAACTAAATATATATTTTTCTCCTGCATACAGGCCTCTGTAAGGTCTTTAAGAATGAAACCTGCATAGATATCTTTTTCATAAAATCTTCTATTGAAAATTAGCTTTTGAAATAAATAAGGTATCCATAGCGTTTTTTTTCTGGGACGATCATATATGTAATGTTGCCAGTTAGCATCTATTAATTGGATCTGATTATCCTGGTTGACAAATTCAAATAAAGAAGAGAAGGTTGCTCCCATTCCTTTATCTTTAAACCAAAAGATTTTCAATTCGATATTATATGTATGGCAATAGCTAATTGCTGCACAAATAGTATATATACGATTAGCCAATCCACCAATAGGTACTAATGTTAATCTTTTTTTCTTACTCATATCTAAAAGAAAATTAATAGATGTTTGTTTATAAAATTTGTCATATAAAAGATGTTATTTTATCGGATTCTTTTTAAAAAGAACTGGAAAATTTCTTTAAAAATGACGGAGTTAGATTGCCACATAATTAAAATATATAATAAAATAAAGGTAACTATTTTGCATATCAGTTTAAGATAAAGGTTTTCTATATTTAAAGATAAAAAATATACAACTAAAAGTACAGAAATTGTAATGATCAAATAAGGTATTATATCTTTACAAATATCCATTAATCTGAGAGGTATGAGTTGACTTGCAAAGTAATGCCAGACAAATAAACTAATCAGATACAAAGCTACATATCCTTTTACCATCCATAAAACCCCGTAAGGCATAATAAGAAATAATATACCAATTTGTAATACACCAAATATTATATTATTCCATAAAAATATTCTGGATTTCCCATGACTTATCAAAAGATTTTTATATATTTCTCTAATAGGAGCAAAGGCTCCCCAGATACATAATGTTTGTAAAATAGTAACACAGGGCAACCACTTATCAGTCACTACTAATAAGATAATTTCATAAGATGTAAAAGCTAATCCCAGCATTAGAGGAAAAGAGAGGAAAGCAGTAAATCTGATTAATTTCCGGAAAATATTTACCTGTCTTTCTTTTTCATGATTTATGTGTGCTAATACTGGCTGTGTTACTCCGGTAAGCATGCCACTGGTAAAAGTTTGACCTGCATTCATCCATTTATGAGCCTGGTAATAATATCCTACCTGTTGGCTATTATAAAATTTGCCTAATAATAAACTGAAAATATTTATAGTAATTTGATTAAAAATATTAGTAGCCAATAATTTGCTACTGAAAGGTAACATTTCTTTAAGTGGAGTGATTTGAAAACTGAATGTAGGTCGCCAGGAGGAATAGTGCCATCTTAAAAGAGTTCCTGTTGCAAAATAGAGTACTATTTGAATAACAATTGCCCAGTATGCCATATGATTTAAAGTCATTATTACGGCTACTGTATTAGAGATAATCAACGAAAATATATCTATTTTTGCCCTTTCTTTCACTTTCAGATTTCTAAAAAGATAAGCAGCTTGCGCAGTACCAAAACTGCTAAAAAGAAAGCTAAGAAAAAGTACTCTTGAAACATCAATCAATTCTTCTTTATTGAAAAATTCCGCAATTAACGGAGCGCAGAAAAAGAGAAGAATATAGAGGAAAATCCCTGCAACAATATTAAACCAGAATACAGCATTATAATCAGCATGTTGTATATTTTTGCGATTAGTTAAAGCTGTGATAAATCCTCCCTCCTGGATCCCGTTAGCTATGCCGGTAAATATGGATAACATCCCTATTATACCGTAGTCATTAGAAGTTAATAAACGGGCCAGAAAGAATCCGAAAAAGAGTCCTACAATTTGTTGGACCCCATTACTGATCCATCCCCATAAAAGACCTTTAGCCGTTGCTTCTTTTAAAGATTGATCTGCCATTAATATAGAAAATTATTTCCCCCTGATTGTATTGTTCCCACAATCAGGGGAATAAATATTTTGCACTCATAGAATACTATGAAGCAAAATATGAAAAGTGATATATTTGATTTTCTATTTTTGCCAATCAAATGTTTCCTTTCATCTCAAATTCAAGAACCCCTCCATTCACCATATCAGCATGAGTAAAGGAAAGTGTATGTATTATTTTTCCGTTTAGTTTTACCTCTTTGATATATTTATTTTCGGGGCTATTATTTTTGACTTTTATTTCAAAAGTACCTCCTTTAACAGGTATACAGGCATAATCTATTATTGGTCTTCCAATGGTATAAACCGGAATCCCCGGACACACCTGATAGAACCCTAAAGCACTTAAGACATACCACGCTGACATTTGTCCGCAATCTTCATTGCCGATAATTCCTTCCGGGGCAGGTAGATAAAATTCCTGCATGATATAATCTAAATATTCCTGCCCTTTCCATGGACTATCTGTCCAGTTATATAAATAAGCCATATGGTGGCTCGGTTCATTGCCATGTGCATATTGTCCGATCAGCCCGGTAATATCATTGGAGGCATTGTCTCCGTCAATATGAGAAGAAGTGGTAAAGAGCGTATCCAAACGTATTTCCAGTTCTTTTTTCCCGCCGATTGCAGCAATAAAGTTATCCATGTCATGGGGAGCAAAAAAGCTCCATTGGAAAGCATTTCCTTCTGTATAGTCGCTTTCCATATGGGAAGAGTAACGAGGATTAAAAGGAGTGCGGAAAGAACCGTTGCCCATAATCGGACGCATCATTTTGGTTTCCGGATCCAGATACCGTTTATAGTATTCTCCTTTTGCTGCATATTCTTTGGCAACCTCTTCATTACCTGCTTTCATGGCAATCTGAGCAATACACCAATCATAATACGCCATTTCCAAGCCCCAGGAAACAGATTCCGGAACTGAATCAGCAGGAACAAATCCATATTTTTCCTTGTAATAAGGATGCATAGTGATAAGATCTAATTCTCTTGTACTTTTGAATTTTTCTGCCAGGTCTTGCCGGTAGATAGAAGAACGGACCCCTGCTGCTGTCCAGAGACCCAGGTCTTCTTTCACCAGGTCTTTTACTACCAGATCTGCCAATACAGAAACTGCCGGATAACCTACCATACATCCAGTATAACTGGATGCTAAAGGCCATTTAGGCAGGATGGTTCCTTCTTTATAACCCTGGACTAACACGTTCCCCCAGTCTGCTGCTAAATCCGGATTAATAATGGTCATTAACGGATGTAGTCCCCGGAAAGTATCCCATAAAGAGAATACGGAATAATTTGTATATCCGGGTTGTGCATGATGAATTTTTTTATCCATTCCTATATATCTGCCATCTACGTCCTGGTAGGCATAGGGAGCAATCATGGTATGATAAAGGGCTGTATAGAAGTTCGTTAAAATTTGGGGATCTGTAGATTGGATACGGATACGATTCAATTCCCTGTTCCAGATACTCTCAGATTCAGCACATATACCTTCAAAATCCCAGCCGGGTAATTCCTTTTCCATATTTTTTTCCGCTCCATCAGTATCCACAGAAGAAATAGCCACTTTTACTAATAACGGTTGGTCTTTTGCAGAAAACTTATAATGGAATTTGAGATCTTCAGTTCCTGTTTTCAGTCGGAGGAAAAGAGAATCCTGCCTTAATTTACCATCAATATACTGGTATACTGTTTCGATGGCTTCTGAAAAAGTGATGCGATAGGAAACAGAATGGAAATGAGCCCAACCCTGGGTTTTAATAGTTCCTTTTACTGTGGAGTCATTTACAAACAGGTATTCATTACCCACCAGGGTATGTCCCCAGTTTGGTTGTAGAATATGGCCCAGATCTAACATAACCCTCCGGTCGGCAGGATTATCATAGGTGTATCGATGGAAACCTACTCTATCTGTAGTGGTCAATTCGACATTTACTCCGAAATTATCTAATTTAACTGTATAGAAACCGGGGGAAGCTTTTTCTGTAGATTTATTAAAGGTTGCTATAGGTTTAATGGAATCTCCTCCTGAGAAAGGAAGCAGTGCTACATCTCCTAAATCCCCGATTCCGATCCCGGATAAATGCGTATGACTGAATGCATAGATTACCTGATCATCATAATGATATCCACTACTGGCATCCCATCCCAGAATATGGGTATCCGGACTTAACTGGACCATGGAGAAGGGGCGGGTAGGACCCGGAAAAGTGTGTCCGTGGAAACCAGTTCCTATAAATGGGTCAACATATTGTGCTACATTTTCGTAAAGTTGGGATGCTGGCGTTTCTTTGCATCCGGAAAACAGGCAGATACATACTACCTGTAAAAATAGGATTGTCCTTTTCACTATCAAATAAATTAAAGTTGCATTAACGTACACAAAGATATAGGTTTATCCTTTAATAAACGAAGAAGATAAGACAAAAAAGGAAGCCCGACCTGATCCGCCTGCTTCCTGTAGTTTTTAAAAGTATTTGATGCATGATCTTTTTGTTGTGAATAGGGAATTTTTATCAGAATAAATAACAAAACATCCAAAGTAGCCGGTGATTGGTAACTGCATGTGTATTTTTTACTTTTCCTGTACAGGATTCTATATCTCCATACCATGCTGTTGTAATGCTATATTCAATTCCGGCTTTCCAATGTAAAAGATTATAAGAGAAGCTGAACATACCGGTAGACATCTGATCTATATTCAATCCGGAACCATAAAACTTCTCTGTACTGACTAATGGATCAAAAGTTCCTAAGTTTTTAGAATAACCTGCCATTACGCCTCCTTTCCATCTGTTCCCGTATACGATATTTAACCAGGAAGTAGAATGTTGAGTAGAAGTATAATCCTGTTTTCCGTTAACCGGATCAATAGAGGTGACTCCGAATCCCCCCGGCATGGTAAGATGTTGAAGATTGGATCCTACTACTGTTTTCCCTGCGATTGCGAAGTCTCCTTTTTCATATTTCGCCTGAGCAGTATATGATAAGGTAGTTAAACGTTCGTTCACTTTATAAGTCTTGTCATTTATAGTGGACTGGGTTCGTGGTTTGATGGATAACAGTTCAATTCCTGCACCTACAATAAGTCCGTCATGTATATAATTTGCTCCGGCATATAGTTCCGGTAGGACGCTGTTTTTCAGGTAACTGGTTGTTTTTCCATCCGGTCCTCCTGACAAAGACATTAACTGGTAAATGGCGGACGCAGACAAATCAAATTTATTTCCTCTGTAGGTATATCGGATTTGTGGACTACGATTAAAGGGTTGAAAAGGAGTTCCCGGAGAAAGGTTATTTACATCCGAATAAAAATCTCCGAACAGTGGATGCCAGGTTTGTCCCAATAAAAGAGAGGAACCCTTTTCCTAATCAAATTTCACATATGCATGGCGAATGCGAAACAGATAAGTTGCAGAAGAATATCCGGCGAAATCTGCTTCTATTTTTGCACTTGCTTTGGCTGTTCCCAACTGAGGTCCTGTCGCTTCCAGTCCTAAACGGGTAGTAAAACTGTAAAAACTGGCATTAGGATTAGCATTCAGATCTTCCCCATTTGCATCTTCTACTTTATCGGATGGGTAAAGGTAAAATATGCCATCCATCACTTCGACATTCTCCCGGGAATTAAAGAACAAGTCTCCACGCACAAATCCGTAAAACTTATAAGAAAAGTCTTTTCGTTGTGCTGACACTGAAACTATAGTAATCAAGCCGATTAAAAGTAGAATTGCTTTTTTCATCTCTGTAATAGTTTGTTTATTATTACCGGATAATTTGGTTTGCAAAGGTATATATTTTTGTTAAATCCATTTGGATACCAAAATATTATTTGTTTCTTTGCTTTCAATCTAAAAGTTATACAGCTTATTTTAGCAACTATTGTTATCTAATCTTATATTCATTATCATGAGCACTAAAAAATTTTTATTACAGGAAAATGAAATTCCTACTGCCTGGTATAATATCATGGCAGACATGCAAAACAAACCGCAACCTCCTATTCATCCGGCTACCAAAGAGCCTATTACAGCCAAAGATTTTTATCCTTTGTTTGCAGAGGCGCTGGTTGAACAGGAAATGAATCAAATGGATCCATGGATTGAAATCCCTGAAGAAGTTCGTGATCTTTATAAAATATACCGTCCTACTCCGTTAGTTAGAGCGTATGGGTTGGAAAAGGCATTGGATACTCCTGCACATATTTATTTTAAAAATGAAAGTGTAAGTCCGGTAGGCTCCCATAAACTGAACTCAGCTATTGCACAGGCCTATTATTGCAAAAAACAAGGTTTAACTCATATCACTACTGAAACGGGAGCAGGACAATGGGGAGCTGCTTTATCATATGCAGCCAAAGCGTTTGGCCTGGAATTAGCTGTATATATGGTAAAAATCAGCTACCACCAGAAACCTTATCGTCGTTCTATTATGCAGACATTTGGTGCCCAGGTAATCGCATCTCCCAGCATGAGTACAAAAGCCGGTCGCCAGATACTGACTGAAAATCCCACCTATCAGGGAAGTCTAGGCACAGCTATTTCTGAAGCGGTTGAACTGGCATTGCAAACTCCTAATTGTAAATATACTCTGGGCAGTGTTTTAAATCATGTGATGCTCCATCAGACAGTCATCGGATTAGAAGCGGAGAAACAGATGGAAATGGCAGGGGAATATCCGGATGTGGTGATCGGATGTTTTGGTGGCGGATCTAATTTTTCCGGTATTTCATTCCCGTTTTTGCGTCATAAATTAAATGAAGGAAAAGATATCCGGATCGTTGCGGCTGAACCGGCCTGCTGTCCCAAACTGACCCGTGGTGAATTTATGTATGATTTCGGGGATGAAGCGGGTTATACTCCCTTAATTCCTATGTATACTTTAGGGCATAGTTTTGCTCCTGCTCATATTCATGCAGGTGGACTTCGCTATCATGGTGCCGGATCTATTATCAGCCAGCTAAGAAAAGATGAATATGTGGAAGCAGTGGATATTGAACAATTAGATACTTTCGAAGCGGCTACTCTTTTTGCACAGGCAGAAGGTATTATTCCTGCTCCGGAATCTTCGCATGCCATTGCAGCCGCTATTAATGAAGCCAAGCAGGCCAAATTAGAAGGGAAACCACGGACCATTCTCTTCAATTTATCCGGACATGGATTGATTGATATGACAGCATATGATCAATATCTTTCAGGCGATCTGACTAATTATCAATTATCAGATGAAGAAATTGCTGTAAATTTGAAGGGATTAGACAAAGTGAATTGATATAACTTTTAGTTATAAATTGAAAGTAGCGCAATACGGAGATTCACATCTGCGGTATTGCGCTATATTTTAGTGTGTCTATGTATATTTTTACTTAAGAAAAAATATCTTCATAGCTGGATAATGGAAAATTAAGTTGTTGTACGTTTAAACTGTAATCTTTTTTCTTTTTATCCCACATTCCATAGGTGGATTGTATTTCTTCAGATCCGCTCTCATAGATGTAGGAAATCAAAAAATAAGGTTCCCATTCATTACTTTTTTTATTCCAGCAAAATGCTTTTTTTTCAGTTACTTTTCCTGATTCATTATAAGCAAATTCATACATAATCTGCTTGTCCAGAATGCCTTGGTCTTCAAGATAAACCACTTTTGATACGACTTTTCCATTCTCCTCTTTTGTATCGTAAATATAATTTTTGGGAGAAATAGCAGAGGCCATTGTGCTACAGGTTATGCATGCAATGACGATCCAAATGTTTTTTAATATACCTAACGTTTTCATACTATTAAATTTTTATGGTTATTCTATCATTATGATACAAATTAAAGTATATTTTTATATATAGAAAAATATTTTCTGACAAAATGTTATTAAAAAAGTTCAAATTAACAGATATTTAATATGTTGTGCGACTATGTTTTATAACAATACTTTCAAATTGAAAGTAAGTTCCTTTTTTTATTTAATTAAAAGTATAAATCAATTCTCTTTTTATCCTTTTTATAATTTAAAATG
>JAJQFE010000009.1 GCA_021201295.1 Tannerellaceae bacterium
ATATTTGTTAAAAGAAGATATATTTATTATTTTTCTCTTCTGAAAAGTTTCTGTTTTTTCATATTTACCCATATAGAATCCAAACATGTAAG
Source organism: Tannerellaceae bacterium (assembly GCA_021201295.1). Lineage (GTDB taxonomy): Bacteria > Bacteroidota > Bacteroidia > Bacteroidales > Tannerellaceae > UBA4116. Next base: position 93 of record JAJQFE010000009.1, read on the forward strand.
TCTTCCTGAAGCTATTAATGGAGAAAGAAATTTATTATGTTTTAAATCCTCAGAAGAAAAATTTGAATTTCCAGAACGTTCCACAGAAATACAAATATTTTTTATTCCTAGATTATAAGCAGCTAACGAAGCATTGATGATATTATCTAATGGAACAAATTCTTAATGATCAGCGCCAGTACTAAAATTAATTTCTGTTAAGCCTGCATTAATTAATGGGTATAGTTTTTTTACAGCACTTGAGTATTGTATTGCCCAATAAGCATTAGTAACTACTTGAGATAACTTCCCACATTTAGAAATATAATTAATTATTTTTTCTAGTTTTTTTCCTAATAAGAAACACTCTCCACCTGTTAATACAATTAAGGAAATACTTGGATAATTAAAATTACTTCATCGATATATTTAATTATATTTTCATATGAAATAAATTGATTACGAGATGGATTACAACCATAACAGCAATTTGTACATGCAGCAGTACATTTATCAGTAACAATAAAAGTAAGTATGGTCAGAAATAAATTTAAATATTTTTGATCATTATTAATCCATATTAAATTAAAAGTGAAAAAGAAATTAAGCAAAAAAACAAAAAATATTTGATATTTATTTTTAATAAATAATATAAAAATGCAAAAATTATAAATATTCAAATAAAAGTTTAAAAAATTAAATAGTGCATTCAGCTACCAGATACACTATAGACTGGTAAGGAATATCTGTATGTACCGTCAACCCTATTTCACAGGTACGACTATTTGAGTAGCCTCTTTCTGCACCGGAAGCAACAATTTGAGGACGTAACTTGCGCAAAGCATACGCATTTACTTCCGGATGAGTAAACCCTTTATCCCCTCCGAATCCGCAACAACCTACTTCTTCCGGAATCAGTACACAGAAAGAACATTTTTGTGCCAGCCGGATCAGGGATTGGTCCAAGCCCATTTTTCGTGTGGAACAGGTAATATGGACAGCTACAGGACGATCGGTTTGTCTGAAGTTCAATCGATCTGTTAAAAATGTAGCAATAAATTCTACCGGTTCGTATAACCGGACCTTTTCAATGGTATGCCGCATCCTATACAGGCAGGGACTTTGATCACACAATACCGGATAGGTGCCCTGTTTACTGGCTTCCTAGAGTACCTCTTCCAATTCTTTGGATTTCCGGTTGGCCATATCTGGCATCCCTTTACTTTCCCAGATAGTCCCACAGCACAAGGCATCCATACCTTCCGAGAAAATGACTTCATATCCGGCCTTTTGTAAAAGCCCGACTGTCTTCTCTACTAAAGGAGTCTGATCCGGAGAGTCTTTGGCGACTCCCATGGACTGATTCAGACAACTGGGGAAATAAACAACTTTGAAACCGGTAGGCTTCTGTGGTTTCTTTTTTCGCTTATAAGCTTTAGGCATAGCATAATTCCACTGTGAAATAGTACCTCCGGATATATATCTCAATCCGGAGGTCAACTGTTCCATTCCCCGGTATCCTAATATAGTATGTGCCAGATCTGCACTCCATAAAACAGGACGCAGGAGAGACTTTATTCCTTGAAAATGGGTAGCCGTAAAGTTTCCTATTTTATAGGTAAGACTGTTTTTAGGAATAGATTGCTCACGGATTATATGGGTAAGTTCTCCCATATTAATCCCCATCGGACAGGACTGAGCACAAAGTCCGTCTGCAATACAGGTTTCATTCCCCGCATATTGATAACCTTTTTGTAAACTCTCATACCGTTTCCGGGCTTCTGGATTTCTCTCTAAACAGGAAAGTTCCCGGCGAACCACAATCCGCTGACGGGAAGAAAGAGTCAATCCGCAGGTCAGACAATTCTTTTCACAAAAGCCACATTCTATACATTTATCTATTACCGGATGAGTTTTAGGTAAGGGTTTAAAATGTTTGATATGACACTGAGGATCCTCATTAAAAATAACTCCCGGATTTAATAATCCTTTCGGATCAAAAAGCTGCTTGATTTCTTTCATTACAGCAAATGCTTCTTCACCCCACTCATAAGAAACGAAAGGCGCCATATTGCGCCCGGTTCCATGTTCTGCTTTCAGTGACCCGTCATATGTATCCACTACCAGATGCAGCACAGCATCCATCAATCCTTCATACCAGTTTATTTCTTCCTGTGTATCAAAAGACTGATTAATAATAAAGTGATAATTTCCTTCCAGTGCATGTCCATAAATACAGGCGTCTTCATATCCATGTTGTTGTAAAATATGCTGTAACTCTGCAGTAGCTTCCGGTAAATGTTCCAAAGGGAACGCTACATCTTCAATCAGGCAGGTTGTTCCCGGTGGACGCATTCCTCCCACAGAAGGAAAAACACCTGACCAGATTGCCCAGTAACGGGCATATTCTTCCGGCTTATCTGTAAAATATACCGGGGTTACCATGTCATACGGTTTTAATACCTCCTCAACTTTTTGTATATACTGTTTTAATATTTCCGGTGTAGGGGCTTCCACCTGCACCAGCAAGGCGGTCAGGTTTTCTCCGGCCGGATCTTTGACTGCCTGTAAAGATTTATAATCCAACAGTTCGGCTGCATTGACCGGACTCTCTTTCATAGCCAACACCGCCTGACAGGCTGTCCGGATATCTCTGAAATAGAGCATAGCACTTGCTTTACAAGGCATATCCACCATTGTCTTCATTGTTACTTCAGAGAAAAAAGCAAGTGTACCTTTCGAACCGACCAACAGGTGGGTAATTATTTCAAAAGGATCTTCATACAGTAATAAAGGTAATAAGTTTAATCCTGTAACATTTTTAATTTTATATTTATGATGGATCCGTGCGCTCAACGTAGTATCCGCAAGCACTCTTTCCCGAAGTTCCAGTATGCCCCGGATCACTTCCGGATGACATTCTTTAAAATGTACTTTACTCTCTTTATTTGCGGTATCCAGGATAGTTTCATCCCACCATACCAACCGGGCAGAAATCAGCATCTGGTCACTGTTGGCATGTGTTCCACAACTCATCCCGGAAGCATTATTCATCACAATGCCTCCCACCATAGCACTTTTTAAGGAGGCTGGGTCCGGAGCAAATTTACGTCGGAAAGGTTTCAGGATCTCATTGACCCGTTCCCCGATCACACCCGGTTGCAGAGTAATGGTCTGAGCTCCCGCCGGGATCCGGTAATTCTCCCAGTTTTTTCCGGCTACTATTAATATCGAATTACTGATGCTTTGGCCGGAAAGACTGGTTCCGGCAGCCCGGAATGTAACGGGTAACTCTTTTTCAGCAGCTATTTTCATTAAACGGGCCACTTCCTGTTCATCAGCAGAACGAATTACCACTTTAGGCAGTAAACGGTAAAAACCGGCATTTGTTCCCCAGGCAAGGAGCCTTAATTCATCCGTATAGATTCTTTCAGATGGGACAAAGCAGGAGATTTCCCGGACAAATTCAGCGTATTTGTTTTTCATCATTCCTCAGATTTAAAGCATTCAAAGGTACAGATTATTTGCTGATTCCCTTAAAAAACAAACAAGATATAAACAAATGGACATTATAATTCTAAGGGATAGCCAATAAATAAAAAAAGAAAGAAAGCACTTGTCACCTTTAACATTTTGCTTACATTTGCGCCCGATTTATAACAAACACAATTTAGATCCATTATGAAAGCAATCTCATTAAATGTAGTATGTCTCTTAATAAGTGCATTCCTACTGTATGGGACTTCTTCGTGTACTTCAAAGTCTGAAAATGCAAGTACAACCGGCACAGCAACGGCATCTGCTACTCATACGGAACTCCATGAAACGGAGGATCCGCTCGAGGTCTTAAAATCCGGCAACCAACGTTTCTACACAGGTACATCTATTCATCTTCATCAGGACACGGCTAAAATCCATGAACTTACTGCCGGACAACATCCGAAAGCAGTGATTATCAGTTGTTCCGATTCACGGGTTCCGCCGGAAATCATTTTCGACCAGGGATTAGGAGATATTTTTACTATCCGTACCGCAGGACATGTAATGAGTGACTATGAAGAAGGAAGTGTCGAATATGCAGTAGAACATCTGCACAGTCAGTTAGTGGTAGTATTAGGTCATGAACAATGCGGAGCGATCCACGCGATGTTAGAGCATAAAGATGATGGCCATGTACACGGTCATATTGCTGCGATCGTAGATGCACTGAAAAACGAACCGGAAGAACAGGAAGTATTCCGGACATCCGGGAAGGATATGCCGGAACGGGCTATTATGGCTAACATCGTACATGGCGTTAACCAACTTCGCTCCTCAGATCCGATCCTGTCCAAAATGTACCGGGATGGAGAGATCCGGATCGTGGGTGCTCTTTACCATCTGGAAAACGGACAGGTTGAATTCCTCGATATTTAGGAAATATCTGCCTTAATCCTATACTTCGATGGAATTTTAATGGGAATGAAACTGTTTTTTCTTTAAAAGATCGTACCTTTAAAGCGTGAGACAAAAGATTAAACCATTTAATCTGTCAAAAAACTATTTAATCATTAACAAGTAAATGTATATATCATGATTACAATTGTCGCGAAAGCCATAGTAAAAGAGGGCAAAAGAGAGGAATTTATTCAAACTGTGCAACCCATGATCCAAGGCAGCCAGGCTGAAGAAGGGAATATCTCTTATAATTTATTTGAAGATCTGGATAATAAAAATGTTCTGTCTTTTATCGAACAATGGAAAGACCTGGCGGCTATCGATTTTCATAACAACACACCCCATTTCCTTGCAGGTGTTGCAGGTATAGAAAATTTGGTAGAAAGCCTGGAAATCACTAAATATCAGATAATTTAAACCTATTCCAATATAGATCAACGGATTGTAGTCCCCTCACTTTTAGTACGCTTTTCCATAGGGAGCAGGTATTAGAAGTGAGGGTCTTCATTTTTGAATCAGGAAAATGAAACAGAGAATTTATCAGGCAGATGCTTTTACGAACCAGGTATTTTCCGGAAACCTGTTTTTGTCCGGAAAGAATAGCATTTATTAAGTCTAATCTTTTATTTTAAGTAATTACCACTTTAAATCAACCATGAATGTATGAGAAAGATCCTGCTTTATCTGGTCCCTTTTTTAATCTGGAATGCCTTAGAGGCACAAAACACGTATCAGAATCCGGTCATTCCCGGTTATCATCCGGACCCCAGTATTTGCCGGGTAGGCGATGATTATTATTTAGTGAACAGTAGTTTTGAATATTTTCCCGGAGTACCTTTATTTCATAGTAAGGACCTGGTGAACTGGAAACAGATCGGCCATTGTCTTACCCGTGAATCACAGGTTCCCTTGCAGGGAATTGCTGCCTCCATGGGAATATTTGCCCCTACGATCCGGTATCATGAAGGAAGGTTTTATATGATCACCACCAATGTGACCAAAGGCGGGAATTTCTATGTATATACGGACGATATACATGGCGAATGGTCAGAACCTATCTATGTCCGTCAGGGAGGAATCGATCCTTCCCTTTACTTTGAAGATGGCAAATGCTATCTGGTTTCCAATCCCAATAACAGGATTATGCTGAGTGAAATAGATATCACTACTGGAGAATTACTCACCGAACCCCGTTATATCTGGAGAGGTACAGGAGGACGCTATCCGGAAGGGCCACATATCTATAAAAAAGATGATTGGTATTATTTACTTATCTCAGAGGGGGGAACTGAATACGGCCATAAAGTAACCATTGCACGCAGCCGTTCGATTTATGGACCTTATGAAAGTAATCCCGCTAATCCGATCCTGACCCACATTGACGCCAACGCACAAACCAATCCGATCCAGGGAACCGGACATGCAGATTTTATTCAGGCACAGGATGGTTCCTGGTGGGTAGTATTCCTGGCTTTCCGTACACAATCCGGAACCCATCATTTACTTGGAAGGGAAACTTTCCTTGCTCCTGTGCAATGGGAAGCAGGAGAATGGCCGGTGATTAACGGTGGAGAACCTATTCAATTGGTGATGGAAGCTAAAACTCTACCTCTTCAACCTTTTCCCACACCTGCCACACGTACTTATTTCAATGACAAGAAACGTAATATGGAGTGGAACTATCTCCGCAATCCTCATCCGGACAATTATCTCTGGCCGGAAAACGAACCTCTGCAGTTAAAAGCCACTCCTGTCACACTGGATGACCTGGCTTCTCCTACTTTTATAGGCAGGCGTCAACAGCATATTGATTTCCAGGCGACCACCTCCGTAAACCTGAAAGAAGGAAACAAAAAGGATGAAGCAGGTTTAACCGTTTATATGCGGGATCATTACCACTACGATATACTGATTAAACAGGGTGAAAATGGTACCAAACAGGTAAACCTACGCTATCAGCTCGGGAATGTGACCCATATCGAAAAAGAGATCCCGGTGACTTCCGAACGGTTGTTCTTACGGGTAAAAGGTGAAAATGACTGGTATCGTTTTTATTATTCGGAAGATGATATCACCTATCATGAGATTGGTCATATGGATACCCGTCTGTTAAGTACCGAAACGGCCGGAGGTTTTACAGGGATTATGTTAGGATTATATACTGCCTCGGCTTCTTCCACCTCACAGGCAATAGCTGAAATAGACTGGTTTGACTACCAACCTCTCCCGGTTCACTAACATTTCCTTTTCTTCAACAACATACCCACAGCCTTTTATGTAAAATAAAGAGCTGTGGGTATCTGTTTTTATCTGTTACCACAGGAAAAGTCAGGGATGAAGATGATCTATCCAGTATTTCGCCATGCTTTTACGAAGATGTAAAGTAGTACCTTCCCCTTCATTAATACTATGGCTACGCATGGGATAGCTGATCTGGCTAAATACCTTACCATGCCGGATCAATTCATTGACAAGCAATTCACAACTCTGATAGTGGACATTGTCATCTGCTGTTCCGTGGATCAGTAATAAATTCCCCTGCAAATTTTTGGCATAAGTAATAGGTGAACCTTTCCGGTATCCTTCCGGATTATTCTGTGGAGTGTTCATATAACGTTCCTGATAGATAGTATCATATAGCCGCTGGTCTGAAACGAAAGCAACCGCAATCCCGGTATGGAACACTTCCGGATAACGGAACATGCAATTTAAAGTCTGGCTACCTCCTCCACTCCATCCGGTGATCCCGATCCGGCTGGTATCTATAAAAGAGAACTGTTCAGCCATATGCAGAATTCCCCGGCACTGATCTTCAGCAGAGAATGTGCCGACCTCTCCATATATACATTTTCTCCACTCTCTTCCACGGGGCGTGTTGGCTCCCCTGTTTTCCATACTAACCATCAGAAAACCCTGATTAGCCATATATTGTAACCAAAGATCTCCACCACTCCAGACATCCTGTACGGTAGCCCCCCAGGGTTCTCCATACACCTCTATAATGACCGGATACTTTTTAGTAGAATCAAAATCCATAGGTTTAATCATCCAGGCATCCAACCAAAGTTCACCGGATTTTACTTTAAAAAATTCTTTCGGGCGAATCCCTAAGGCAGCATATTGTTCCCGTGCCTGTTGATTATCCTCCATGGTTCTTACCACTTCATATCCAGGGAAAGAAACCATATCTGTAACCGGTGGGGTGGAGGCATTACTAAACGTATGGACTGCCCATTTTCCAGTAGGAGACATATCATAGCTATGCTGTCCCTGCTGATCTGACGGAGTCAGGCGCTTACTATCACCTTTACCGGACAGAGAAGCACTATAAAGATAGCGTTGGGTAAAATTATCCGGTGAGGCAATAAAATAAACAATCTCTTTTTTCAGATCCATTCCAACCGGTGCAATATAATCAAAATCTCCTTTTGTGACAGGAATAATTTCTTTTCCATCCCGGCTGATCCGGTAGAGATGCCTCCAGCCATCCCGCTCACTTAACCAGGTAAAATAACGGTTATTCTTTAACCAGACGACCTCATCATTTGTATCCAGCCATGCGGCATCCGTATCAGTAAAAATGTTGAAAGGCTCCGGATCATCCAGTTTGACAGTCCAGACCCTATTCATGTTCTGTTCCCGGTTTAACTGTTGTATGAACAGTTCATCACTTTCCGGGATAAACTCCATACGGGGTAAATAGTGATTACGGGGATCTCCCGGAATATCCAGCCAGGTAGTCATTCCTCCTGTTGCCGGAAGATAACCGATCTTTACGGCAGAGTTAGCAGTACCGGCTTTGGGATAGGGAAAATGAAGAATAGTAGGATAAATAGAATCTACATTATTAATAATATCAAAAACACCCGTTCCCTCCGTATCACTTTGCCAGTAAGCAATATAGTTACCGGAAGGACTCCACCGGAATCCATCCCGGCAACTGAACTCTTCTTCATACACCCAGTCGAACGTACCATTGACAACCGTTTCACTCCCATCCGTTGTCAGGGGAGTAATTTTGCCGGAAATAAGCTCTTCCACATATATATTATTCTTATATACATATGCAACCCGGTCTCCTGCCGGCGAAAATTTGGCAAACATAAGGGAAGACTCAGGAAAATTCTTTCCCAATTGCCGGAGTGTACCCTCCTGCAGATTCAAAACCCAATAGTTCCCACGGGTATCATATCGCCAGACCCGTTTGGTATTGTTGTAGATCAGCACCTGGTTATTGTCTTTACTCCAACTAATACTACGTACAGGAATAGGTTTTCCGGTTTCCGGATGGATAAGCATAGCAGAAGGAATAATGACCTCCCGGGTATTATCTTTTGCCCGGTAAGCTACAATCTGTACCCCTCCGGTAACCTCATCCTGCTCTATGCGGGAATAACGTTCCCCATCCTTTAGCCAGGTCACAGCACCGGATCGTCTGGTTTGAATCACTTGTCCTTCTATAATCTCTTCCAGAGTCGGAAATGATTGGGCTACACTCACAGTGGATAGCAAAAAGTAAAATAAAAATACAGCTAATAGTTTTTGTTTCATAATCCTATAAATAGTTCCTGACACAAAGAACGGAAAGTTTCCCGGAGATTACAAAAATTCAGAAATCATATTCTGTTTTAACAGGAACAAATATACCTTTGAGTAAAAACCGCCATTCTTAATAGACGGAAGAAAATCCATATAAAAAAGATTTTATGATTCTACTATCTGCCGATTAAATCAGATAATTATTTTTTATCTTTGCTTTCAGAGAGGGAATAAAAGTAAGAAAAAACAGTATACAATTAGTCCGGCCCCATGAAAATAGCAATTATCTATGCCTCTAAACACGGTACCACTGAAAAGGTAGCCCGTATTATCAAAGAAAAGTTAAGTCCTTATCATGATATAACGCTGATTTCTCTTCATGAGAATAAAAACCCGAATGTGTTACGGTATGAAAAAGTGATCTTAGGAGCTCCCATCTACAACCATTATCCTCATAAACTGATGTTTAAATTCTATGCAATCAACATGCACCGGTTAATTCACAGGATATTAGGGTTATATATTTGTTGTAATCAAACCAATAAAATGCAGCAGTATTACCAGTTACAGATTGCCTATCCTGAATTTTTACACCTGTGCGCCACTTATCAGACGATGTTGGGCGGAGAGATAGATTTTAAAAAATTGAATTTTTGGGAACGTTATAAGGTAAAACAAAATCTGGAGATCAACGAAAGTGTATCCGATATAGATTACAAGGAACTGGAAGTCTTTGTCGAAAGACTTCACTGAGACAGGTTTTATTATTCTTTAAAAAGGATCCGTAAACAAAACCTCTTATCTGATTTTTATAGTATGTAGGAAGTTGCCGCGAATTGTTCCCGGCTTACCCTATAATATAAAAAGAAGAGATATGAAAACAATGGTATGTTTGCTATTAGCTGTTACTTTCCTGGTATCCTGTCATAATAATCGCAGGAGAGATCTACAGGACAATACTTATTATGAAGAAGATGTGCAGGAAAGCTCCGATCGATATGATCATGACCTGCATAGTGCAGAAAATTCATTAGATTACCTGGGCACTTATACAGGTACTTTTCCTGGTGCGGACAATCCGGGTATAGCAACTAAACTGACCTTACACAGGGATCAAAGCTACACACTGGAATCTGTCTATACCGGAAAAGATGAAAATAAATTTGAAGAGAAAGGAGATTTCTCTGTAGATGGAAATACATTAACTCTTTATTCCAAAAGCGGGCAAAATCAATATTTTAAAATCGAAGAAGGCCGGCTTAGAAAATTAGATAACGATAAGCAGGTTATTACCGGAAGCTTAGCAGAAGAGTATATTTTAATCAAAGAATAAAAAACACGTTTATTTATTTACCTATTCTTTGTTACCGGACTGGCTCCGGTAATCAGGCTATTATTTAATTGCCGGTTAACCATTAAATTTATATAAAAATACATTAATATCTTACAATAATGGATCCATATGTCCCTATCCCTTGCAAAATAATAGTATTTTCATCCCGCTTTTAATATCTAACTTTAAACACATATTTAAATCATGAGAAAAGTAGTACTATTATCTATCCTATTTACTACGCTAAGTAGTGGGTCTTTATCCGCGCAAAAAAACAATGTCCTTACCGATCAGGAAAAACAGGAAGGCTGGACCCTCCTTTTCGACGGAAAAAGCTTTGACGGATGGCGTAAATGTAACTCCACAGACATGGCTGCCAACTGAGTTATTGATGACGAAGCCATGAAAGTAGGAAAAAACAAAGAAAAAGAAGGCTGGGGACAAGGGGGTGATATCCTGTTCGGAGCCAGATCCTATGCGAACTTTGAACTTTCTATTGACTGGAAAATTGAACCCAAAGGAAATTCAGGCATTTTCTACTATGTCGTAGAATACCAGGATAAACCTATTTATTATGCAGCCCCGGAAGTCCAGGTTCTGGACAACTGGAATGCTTCGGACAATAAACTGACGAATCATTTAGCCGGCTCCCTGTATGATATTCTTCCTGCTCTACCGCAAAATGCCAAACCGGCCGGGGAATGGAATACGATCGTCATCCGTGTAAAAGATGGAAAAGCAACCCATACACAAAACGGAGTAAAAGTAGTGGAATATGAATTATGGACTTCAGAATGGCAGGAACTGGTGAGCAAAAGTAAGTTTAAAGACTGGCCGGGATTTAAAGAAGGTCCGGCAAAAGAAGGATATATCGGACTTCAGGATCATGGCTATGACTGCTGGTTCCGGAACATTAAGATCCGTAAACTATAAAATTTCCTTAGCAAAGCCTCTTTCATATCCGGAAAAATATCTATATTTATCTTTCAATGACAGAAAAAAGATATATGAAAAAGCGGTTTATAGATTATGAATGGTGGTGAAAAAAGATAACGGATTATGCAAAAACAGCAGGACGGATAACCAGCCGCCCGATATTAATCCTGTATTTTGTCTTAAAAAGCCCTGAAACACCGGCCAGTGATAAACGATTGATCATAGCAGCGCTCTCCTACCTGATATTATCCATCAATCTGATTTCTATGGATAAAATTCCTCTATTAGGGTGGATTGATGAGGCGATTAGTATCTGGACAGCCTATGAAAAAATAGCCAAACATATCACTCCGGGTATTGAATGAGAAGTAGATATGCTATTAGATAAGTGGTTTCCACAAACACACTACATCCTGTTACCGGATTAAAAAGAAAGAAAGCAGGCAGCGACTATACAAACGGGTACATCCTCTGTGCAAAAAGGGTGCACCCTTTTTATCAAACGGGTGCACCTGTTTTTTGCAGAAAAATGGGAAGTTAATACGCTTCAGCAATATCACAATCAAACTGGTAGTTCATCTTCAGAGTCACCTGATGAAAATACAGATCCTCATCTTCCGAACTGGTTTCGAAACTTACTAACTCCGCATGAGAATTCATGTCCCGGTTCATAGCAACCATCTTATTAATCAATTTTTCATCCTCCTCATCATTTCCTGTCACCTGGACTTTCACAGTTACAAATCCATGGTCTCCATCAAAAGAAAAAATGTCATAATGGTCTTCTACCTCATTATATTGACCTAACAGACAATTTTTTCTTTTGGCCTTTATCTCTGAAATCCCTATATCATCAATATAGGATTTCTGTAACTTAAAAATAGTATGTTCCATATCCTTATTATATAAATATTTACCAGACTTATATCATTAATAAGGAGCATCCGGCTTAGTGATCCGTATCAGTTTATGATTGACAAACTCTTTGATTCCCTCTTCTGAAAGTTCCCTGCCATATCCGGAATTTTTAGTACCTTCGAATATTAATTCCGGCATAGAAGAAGTGATATGATTTATGAACACCATACCGGACTCTATCTGGCGGGCCACATTCACTGCCCTTTCTTCATCCTTACAAATAACAGTAGCCCCTAATCCGAACTTACTATCATTGGCCAGTTCAACAGCCTGCTTTTCATCCTGCACCTTGTAGATACATAAAACAGGGCCAAACACTTCTTCTGAATAAGCGACCATTCCCGGTTTGATATCTGTCAGAATAGTAGGTTCCATGAAAGCACCCGATCTATTAAGCTTTTTCCCTCCATATACCAGGTTTGCACCCGCCTAAACGGTTTGATTGACCTGGTCCAGAAGCTGGTCTCTGGCTTCTACAGACACCACGGGGCCCAGTTGTACGTCCGTTTCCTGTGGATCTCCTACTTTCAGATCCTGATAAATCTGTTTAGCTTTCTCTATAAACTGCTCTGCGATAGACTCCATAATAATAATCCTTTTAGGAGAGGTACAGATCTGTCCGGCATTTTGAATACGTCCCAGAGCAGCCATCCGTACAGCAATATCCGGATCAGCATCTTCTAAAACAATACAAGGATCGCTTCCACCCAGTTCCAGCACTGTTTTCTTTACTACTTTGGCAGCTTCTGCTGCTACAGCTGACCCGGCAGCTTCACTACCGGTGAAACAAACACCGCGAATATGTTCATTAGCAATCAATCCGGAGGCTTTTGCGCCTGAAATAAAGAGATTGGTAAACACTCCTTCGGGAGCTCCGGCTTCCGCAAAGATTTCTTCCATGGCTGCCGCACATTGAGGAACATTGGAAGAATGCTTCAACACATAGGTATTTCCTGCCATAATATGAGGAGCGGCAGAACGGCTTACCTGGTAAAATGGGAAGTTCCAGGGCTGTATACTTAAAATAACACCGATCGGCTCATAACTGATAAATGCAGTCCCCACAGGTGTAGGTAAGGATTTATCCGCCAAAAATTTTGCCCCGTTCTCCGCATAGTATTTAAAGATAGCCATACATACTTCTATCTCCCCTACTCCCTGATTCAGCACTTTTCCCATTTCTATACTACATAACCGGGCTAATTCCTCTTTGCGCCGGTCCAAAATAGCAGCTACTTTCCGGAAAAGGTCTGCTCTCTTTTCAAAAGAAACCTCTTTCCATCCTGTAAACGCCTGTCCTGCCCGTTCCACCAGAGCATTGACTTCCTGATCCGTCATCATATCATGCTCTCTGTTAAGCTGACCATTTAACGGATTAATGGATTTTATTGTTCTCTTATTATCTGATTGATCCATCTTAATTTTTGTTTGATTTTACCTGATAGATAAACAAGAGGCAGCCCGGGATGGATAAATAAAAAGAGGGATTTTGAAGAAAATTAACTATGTACCAAAGGAATACTTAAAACAACTTTTTATACCTCAAGATCCTCACCCATTCCTTTAGAGGAAGTATATTTTTTATAAAACCAATAAGACAACCATCCCGTCAGAAAACCAAATAAAATACCCACTATCACATCCAACGAATAGTGCTTTCCTACATATATGCGGCTATACGCAACGGCGAGGGCCCAGGCAAAATAGCAATTCCATAGATCTTGTTACGGAAATAAAGAGTGGTAAAAACAGCGAGGCAAAAGGAATTGGAAGAATGTCCGGAAAAGAAACTATAACTGGTCCCCGTCTCTTCCAGCAAAATGACCAGATCCTTAAGCATATCTTCATTTCCCGGACGGGGACGCATAAAAAACATTTTTATTAAAGTATTTAATACCGTATTAAAAGCAAGTCCCCCTATCAGAAAAATAGCTCCGGTCCTACCCCGCTGTCCATGCTTGTATAACATCAGGAGTATAACCCATATACATAAGAAAAACCAGGCAGTATAGGTACTTAACAGGATCATAATCGGATCCAGCCAATCTGCATTTTTACTATTTAAGTAAATAAAAAGTTCTTTATCCCAATCAGGAAAATTCAGATCAAACATAGTGAAAAACCATACATGTTAAAGATAGCCGTATCCTTTCTAAAACAGCCCGTCTGCGCATAAGTTTTATGGATAGCAAGCTGGTATACATTTTTCCAAAACTCCATACAAAATAATTAAAAAGATTTTATATTTCTACGAAATCATGAGGGAAATATATGAGCCGTAACACCTTTCCAGGTCTTACGGCTCATATATTTCTTAAACAGACAGGGTCTGTTTCCGGCTATTTATCTATCTCTTCCCACCATTTCCTGAGCTTCGGAGAATAGGTATGTAACCGGACAACCTCTCTGATCACAGGCAGGATCAAATCCAGTGAATCTGCCTCCGCGATCCGAGCTGCATTTTTCAAAGGTTCATCCCAGGCATGGTTAGCTAAAGCATATTTTCCATGATGCACAGTGACCGTCTGTTTAGCACCCAGATCCTCAATAGTTTGCCGGAGATATTCCGGCATTAGGTGGATATATCTCCAATCTTTATCATATTGTCCGTTTTCTAAAACAGCCAGATCGATTTCACCGAACCGTTCTCCAATCGTTACGTAATGTGTATCATACCCACTGTCACCACCGATATATATTTTCTGAGTGGGTGTTTGCAGCAGGAAAGAAGCCCATAAGGTGCTGTTCGGAGAAAAGCCCCGGCCTGAAAAATGGCGTGCCGGAAGACAATAAATGATAAAACCGGGATCCAGGACAGCTTCTTCATTCCAGTCCAGTTCAATGATCCGGGACACGTTAAAGCCCCAATATTCAAAATGCTCCCCTACACCCAGACCGCAGATCACTTTACCTACCCGGTCTTTCAGAGCCATGACAGTTTGATAGTCTAAATGATCCCAATGGTCATGAGAAATAACCAGATAATCAATTTCTGGTATATCCTGAGGAGTATATATCTCCGTTCCTTTAAAGGGTTTATTAAAAAAGGCACCGGTGAGCCTTCTACGAATACCGGATCTACCAATATGCGTTTACCATCTTTCTGAATCAGATAAGACGAATGTCCGAACCACACCAGAACATCCTCCTCCCGGTCTAGCTTCCGGAGATCTGTTTGAATAACCGGAACACTTTTTTCCGGACGAATCTGCTCCCGTTTACCAAATAAAAATCCCCACAAAGCACCGGCAAATCCATTTTCCGTAGTAATCTGTTGGGTTTCATTCAGATTCTGAAACTTTCCATCCCTGAAATTAGGAGATTGTTTGATCCTTTCCAGGCGTTCTACCCGGGGTGTTCTTCCGAATTTAGGTTGGTTTATAAAAATAAAAATTCCTGTTACTATAAAAAAAACAAAAAACAACAATACCCACATACTTCTTCTTTTAAACATGTCCTTTTATTTATCATATAACTCTTTTCAGGATTAATCTTATCTCTATACTTATCAAGTGAGCCTCCTGCTTTAATTATTTTATCTATTTATTACAATGCTATATTTTAATTGGGTGTAAAAATCACAAAGAAAATTAGCCACGAATCCATAGTAAAACTAAAAAGAAGTTTTATAACAAAAGAATATTTGGTATAAAAACGAAAATAAAGTCCCTAATGACGATAGAATTTTATTTTTTATGTAGCAAAAATAAATAGCCTATGCTTTATAAATAAAAATTTATGCAAACAACTTATATTTACTAACAATAAACCTATAAGCATACATTCACCAGACACTCCTAATAATTCTATAACATGGAAATAGATCCAATAATAGATACCATTTACAAATTACCGTCGCCATCTAAAAGGACGCTAAAAGAATATATTTCTGAAATCGCCTATACAAAAGGGGAGATTCTCCTAAAAGCAAACAAAGTAGAATCCACGGTCTGTTTTATCAAAAAAGGAATAGTCAGAGCCTACACAGATACAGAAGGAAATCAACTAACCTTTTGGTTTGGAACGGAAGGAGACACGATTGTCTCCATGAAAAGTTATGTAGCCGGACAGAAAGGATATGAAAATATAGAGCTTTTGGAAGACTGCCTGTTCTATCAGATAGAAAGTCGCCATCTTCAGCAATTATTTGAAAAAGACATTCATATAGCAAACTGGGGACGAAAATTTGCCGAACAGGAATTATTAAAAACCGAATTCCGTCTCATATCCAGGCAGTTTAAAACGGCAACCGAGCGCTATAAAGAACTACTGAAAGAAAATCCCGGCCTTCTGCAAAGAGTCCGGTTAAGGCATATAGCTTCCTATTTAGGGATTACCCAGGTCAGTCTGAGCCGGATCCGGGCTGATATCTGGTAATACATTTTTTATCATTTGTAAAATAATAATCCATTCTGAAACACGATCTTTGCAAACAAAAATCAAAATAGATGAACTGGATTATTTTAATTATTGCAGGTATATTTGAAGTAGGATTTACTTCCTGTATGGGAAAAATGAAAGAAACCACCGGAATGGAAATGTATCTTTGGCTGGCTGGATTCCTGACTTCCATTACGATCAGTATGTTCTTACTGGTAAAGGCAACCCAGACGTTACCCATAGGAACAGCCTATGCAGTATAGACAGGAATCGGTGCGGTAGGAACTGTCCTAATGGGTATCTTTGTATTTAAAGAACCCGCAAGCCTCTGGAGATTAGTCTTTATCACTACACTCATTGCTTCCATCATCGGACTTAAATTTGTTGCTCATTAATGTACAAAGACTATCATTAACGGATCAACCTAACAATTTACTTCCGGACTAAACCCGGAACAATTATGTAAAGACAAAATAAAACCCCTGATTGTAAAGAAATACTTTATAGACAATCAGGGGTTACATTGGAGAGTTTAAATTTCCTCATGGAATTTCTTTCCGTTTTCATACCTTTTCTTTTTATCCACCCTGTCGGATTTCACTCTTTCCAGACTATCCCGGCTTTCATTTCCTGAAATAACCATGTGGGTAGAAAGAATTTCAAAGAGCAGATCTGCCCGTCTGTCACTAATAGATCTAATAAATTTCCTGGGCATACTCGTAGTTTTTTGGCGTATAAAACAAATAGAAACAACATAGCTCTAAAGCAATAAAGAATTAAAAAGAGAGGTTAACAAAAACAACTCTCTGTGGCCCAACACTACATTTCAAATATAACTAATTCCTCTCACAAAAACAAATATATCCCTTATTATTTTCAAACAAAAAAGTAGAACTATTACACTCTTTTACCTGTTCCTCCAATTATATTTTCTTTTGATAAACTATTTTCTAAACCCAATTGTTAACCAACAAATCAAAAAAGAAAGAATATGCCGGCAAGAAGCGAAAAACAGAGACGACTTATGGGTGCAGCCCTGGCCTACAAGCGGGGAGAAAGTCACACTGTCAGTGAAGAAATAAAAAAAGTAGCCGATAGTATGAGCGAAAAAGAACTGGAAGAATATGCATCCAAACCCACAGCAGAAAAAAAAGAAAAGTAAATAAAAAGATATGATTCCAGATTGCCTCCGGGATCATATCCACCTAACTATTAGATCAACTATATTTCTGATTTGTCTTTTTTCATAGACCAGATAAAAGAAAGCAGGATTTTTCAAATAAAGACTACCGGTTTCCCTGAAAAGAAAATATAACCGGAACATGGTCCGAAAGAGTAATTGTTTCCCTTCCCACCCGGTAAGTAGGTTTCAGATAAAGAGTAATATGACTAGGCCGGTTTCCGGTACCCATAAAATTCTTCACCAGATTCTGAACAATACCACTCCGTTCCCCCTTCAATAAGGATGCCATATTCAAATGGACAGGCAAAAGCACCCTACCTGAACTGCTGGCGGCAAATTTATATTTTTTCGACACTTTCTCACGGGAAAATTCCACATTATCAATCTTCAGAATGTAATTCAACTCCGATAATGTGATCTTTTTAATGTTCGGATTAACAGCAGATAAATTAATAATAAAATCCAAAGGTACGGAAGAAACATTTCCCATTAAAATCGAACCAACTTCCACAACCATTCCGGCATTCACACCTTTGGATAAATGAATGCCCGCCAATTTTGTCTGGCTTATAGAATGTGGGGTATAGCGAAAAGGCAGCATCACAGCCTCTTCACTACTTTTATCAGCCGCATATCCTGCTTCCCAAAAGAAGAAAGAAAAAAAATAAAGAATTGTAATGATTCTTATCACCATAAAGACCTACTTTCATTATTCCCATATAGGGGAAACACGACCAAATATAAGGAAAACTTTCCTATTATTGGATAGACCGTTCATAAATTACTATAAAATAAAAAGGGGTAAATTCCCCTTTTTTAGCTAAAAACCTTATGTAGCTTAATTCATAGGCATAAATTCATCTTTTCCGATCCCACACACCGGACATTGCCAGTCATCCGGTATGTCTTCAAAAGCTGTATCAGGTTGTATACCACCATCCGGATCACCTTTCTCCGGATCATACTCATATCCACATATATGGCATTTGTACTTTTTCATAATTACTCGTTTTTGGAATAAATAATCATATAAATCAACAATTGTTTTTTTATATAACAAACCAACAAAGAAAATTCCTGCAACAAGTGAAATTTCTTTACTGAAATTATATGTTCATGACTATCTTACATTAACTTGCTGATTATCTTTTTTCTGTATAGCCTAAAAAATAAAAAAAGAAGAAAAACCAATGGTTTTTCGTTTTTGTCTATGACTTTTTCCTCTTCGTCGAAAATAAAATACCTGCTAAAAAATCCACCCCATCTTTGTCATGTCAACATAAAAGAATATAGTAGGCAAAAGAGATTATAAATTCAGGTATTTATTAAAAACAAGGTAAAATGAAAAATTCAGGTTTAGTTATCGCATGTATAAGTTTCATGGTATGTAGTATGTCAGTCCAGGCTCAGCAAAGAACAGAAGAAAAAGATCTTTTCTCAGCCAATTTTTAACAATTATCCAGGTATCTTGAATTAACTCCCGTTCAGATACATGAGGTATACCAGATTAATGAAATGTTTGTAGATGAGCAAAAACAGTATGTGTCCGGAAGTACTATTCCCGCTATACAGGAAGAAGGTTTCCGGCACATACTGTATAGCAACTTCAAACAGCTAAAAGATGTATTATCAGAAGAACAGTACACGAAGTACATAGCACTCATAAATCTCACATATCATAATAGGTTAACGGAATCTTCCCGGGTAAGTGACAGTTATCTGGCTATGTCCCCGGATGAAGATTGAGGTAAAAACCCCTCAGATACAAGACCTTGACAAAAAGAGATTATCCGTGAGGATAGTCTCTTTTTTATAATAATTATTTTAATATATTTAGTGGATTTTCCTTTCCTGAATAAAAATCAATCCTCTGACATATATGGGTTATCCCTTCAACCACCCGCATTTATTCTGTAAATAAATTAGAGTTACTCAAAAACATGTCAATACAGATAAACCCCCTACCTGGATTTCGTTTTTATTCCCTAATTTATCGCTTTAAAGAAAAATGAATGGAATATTAAAAAAAATTAGCAAGTTTGTAAGGTGAAAAACTATGAACTATACCATGCAAGCTCAGAAAATCATCATATGCTTATGCACTTCGCGCACAATTATTGATAAAGAAAAAGCGGCTTCCATTGCAGCTATCCTGCGTGGAAAAACAAAACCGTAGAATTCTGTGCAGACCTGTGCCGGGTTATGCAAAAAAAAGAAACGGCCTGGGCAGTTGCAGGCAACACGATATTAGCCTGCTACCCGCGTGCCATCCGTTCCCATTTTGCTACTCATCACATAGAACCGGGCGAGATCATAGATATCCGTAACCAAACCAGGGAGAATATTCTGGCACAATTACAGGTCACAGATGTCAATAAAGAAAACTTACATACCTTACTCGAAGAGATAAGAGCTTTCCCGTCCGAACCGGGAACCGACGCCTGGTATCCGGTCATTGATAAAGAACGGTGTGCTGAATGTGAGAAATGCCATGATTTCTGCCTTTTTGGAGTCTATACGATCCGGGAAGGACAGGTAAAAGTAGCCCAGCCGCAGAACTGCAAAAACAACTGTCCTGCCTGTGCACGGATATGCCCTACTAAAGCAATCATTTTTCCTAAATATGAACGGTCACCGATCAACAGGGGAATGACAGAGGAAGAACAGGCACTCACACTCGATACCCAGGCTGTCTACACAGATGCGTTACATATGCGTTTACAACACCGCCGGGCAAGTATATCACTCC
Organism: Tannerellaceae bacterium; assembly: GCA_021201295.1. Classification (GTDB taxonomy): domain Bacteria; phylum Bacteroidota; class Bacteroidia; order Bacteroidales; family Tannerellaceae; genus UBA4116. The sequence goes on from JAJQFE010000009.1 coordinate 20,547, forward strand.
TAAAAAAAGATAAATCATGACACTCAGAGAATATACAGCCACCATCCGTTCCATCCTGCGTGTACCCCGGGAAAGTTCCCCGCACTTAATCTGAAAGTTTATGTACAACTTCGGATGGCGCAACCTGCTCAACATAAACAGGTTTGAAAAATGGATGGCCAATGGTGAACCTTTCTTTCCGGCCTTTATCATGATATCCGTAACCGAAAGCTGTAACCTGACCTGTAGCAGATGCTGGGTGTTAGCCGGAGGTAACCGTTCCCTTTCACTGACACAACTGGACGGGATTATCCGTAACAGCAAACAGAAAGGATCATACTTTTTCGGTATACTCGGGGGCGAACCTCTTCTCTATAAAGGTTTGCTGGATGTGATGGAAAAGCATAGCGACTGCTATTTCCAGTTATTTACAAATGGTATATTACTGACGGAAGAGGTGGCGATGTGTTTAAGAAAAATGGGAAACGTAACCCTCATGATCAGCATAGAAGGATTAAAAGAAGAAAGCGACGCACGCAGAGGAAGAAACAATGCATTCGAACGAACACTGAGCGGAGTACGTGCCTGCCGAAAAGCCCGGCTGATTATCGGGGCAGCCGCCAGTATCTGCAAAAGTAATTACAACGACCTCGTGAACCGGGAATATATCGAACTTCTGGCAAAGGAAGGAGTACATTATCTTTGGTATTATATCTATCGTCCTGTCGGTGCTGAGCCCAGACCAGAGAATGCATTAGATAAACATCAGATCAAAACATTACGGGAATTTATTGTTGAACAACGCAAAGATGCTCCCCTACAAATAATCGATGTGTATTGGGATGACCAGGGCAATGCTTTGTGCCCGGGAGCCATAGGGATGAGCCATCATATCTCTCCCTCTGGTGCTGTAGAGTTCTGTCCGCCTTTGCAAATGGCGAAAGAATATATCAATGAAGATGCCGGTAATCTGGCTGAAATCTTTGAGAATTCCCGTTTTCTGGCTGACCTCCGTCAACTGACAGCCGGAGATTCACGGGGATGTATACTGATGGAGAATCTGGAGAAACTGGCCCGCTTCCTCGAAGAACAGCAGGCAGCAGATACCACCTCAAGAGGTACTGTACTGGAGGAATATAAAAAGATGAAATCGGTAGCCGGACACCATATGGAACATGAAAAGATACCGGAAAAACATGTTTTATAAACTGCTGAAGAAAAAATATTTCTTCGGCTTCGGAGCATACGGGTAAAAACAAGCGACATGGAAAGTAAAAATATATACAATATACCCGCATCCGCAGAACAACGCACCTATCTCCGGCAACAGATAGAAAATTATGTAAAGAGCGAAGCGTTGATCCCTCCATTATCTATGAAGGAATTATCTGTATACGCCGACACCCTGATAAAAGAACAGGCACTCGACCCTGCTACGAAAGGCTGGATTATGGTAGAAGCTAACAACACCCTGTGGAAAGAAACAGTCGCTTCTATCCCCTATGAAAAACGGATCCTGTTACTTCCCCAATGCCTGAGTAATTCCGACCACTGTACAGCAGAAACAGATGAGATTGGTTTGCTTTGCCGGCAATGTATGAACTGTCCGGTGGCCGGATTGGAAAAGAAAGCCGAAGAACTGGGCATGATGAGTATTGTAGCGGAAGGATTTACAGCTGTGATGGGGTTAATACAAAACCGGGTGGTAGACACCATAATTGGAGTTGGTTGTCTCGAATCCCTGGAAAAAGCCTTTCCCCTGATGGTTAACCAGGCTATCCCGGACATAGCCATTCCTCTGAATAAGGCTGGATGTAAAGATACGACGGTCGATACCGGATATGTCCTTCAAATCCTCTCTTTACATACTGACCAGAAAGCTAATCTACTGGATCACGACCGGTTGAAATCCCGGATCCGGGACTGGTTTTCACCTGCCAGTCTATCCGAGGCACTGAGTCAGGGTCATGACCACACCAGCACTATCGCCCGTAAATGGATGGGTAGTGACGGAAAACGTTGGCGTCCTTACTTACTGGCAGCTACTTATACGGCACTGACCGGCAAACAGGAGATACCTGAGCAGGTCCGGAAAGCCGCCATCGCAGTCGAATGCTTTCACAAAGCTTCCCTTGTTCACGATGATATACAGGATAACGACCCGTTCCGGTACGGTAAAGCAACAGTCCACTCCACCTATGGTATACCCATAGGGATTAACGTAGGAGATATATTGCTGGGTGAAGGCTACCGTCTATTGAGTCTCTGTGAAAATCCGACTCTGCTACAGGAAGCATCTATGGCCCATATCGCCCTGTGCAAAGGACAGGGTGCGGAACTGGAATGGAGCCTGCATCCGCAACCACTTAGTATGGAAACCGTATTGGACATTTTCCGTCATAAAACAGTTCCTGCGTTTGAAGTATCCTTAGTGATAGGCATACTCTGTGACAGAGAAGATCCGGCTCTACAACAGACTATCCATCATTATTCCGAAGCCTTAGGGATAGCTTACCAGCTACAGGATGATATAGAAGATTTCCGGACAGAAGAGGCGGTGGCATTACGTCCCTCTTCCGTTCTGGCAGCCATCTGTATACAACAACCGGAAGACCATCTATTCCTACAGGAACTATTGTCCACAACAAACCTGAAAGCATATCTCAGCCAACCTACCCACCTTCCCCTACTCGAAAAAGCACTGGAACAGGTAGAAATACTGGCTGATGAATACCATACAAAAGCGATTCAGTCCCTGCAAACCATCCGGAATATCAAACTCAAACGGCTCCTTTTCCGGGTAACGAAAAAAATATTGACTAAAACACAGGCAGCAGATAGTAGAAAGACACCATGAACTAAACCATATCCATACGACTGTTCCAGACACTCCAAAACGGAGTAGGACGACTCGGCAAAGAAGCCCTCAGCTGGGTCAGGGAGTATGTGATATCCTCACAAACAGGTAGCAGCACATTCAAAGGTAAAAACGGAAAAGAAGATCTGTACTACAGCCTGTTTGGCTGGATGCCGACTTATATACTGCGCTTCCCTGTCGACACAAACAGAATAGAAGCCTATCTTAATAATCAGGACAACCGGCAACTGGATCTAATCCACTATGCAGCCTGGATCCGCAGCCGGATGTTACTTACCCTGTTCAGGAAAGGAAAAACCGGATTACTGTTTTCCCGGTTGCATAAAACAGAGATCCGGTCACTGGATTCATTTTCTATGATTCCCCATAACGATCCTCATTCACCCTACACCCGGTTTATCTATCTTTCCTTACAGGAGGATGCCGGACAGCCAGTAGCCAATAAAATAGCACTCCTTCATACACTAGCATCCTACCACGTAACCGGAGGAGGATATGCCAACCGGAAAGGCGCAAACATGCCTACCGTAAATGCAACGGCAGCCGCACTGTCTGTAACCGGACAGGTACAAGGATACCAAAAGAATGAAGACATCTGTTATCTTAAAGAGATACAGGATATCTCCGGCGGATACAAAGCAACTCCGCTAACTCCCGCTCCTGACCTGTTATCAACTGCCACAGCATTGTTCACACTCCAATGCTATGGGATCCACCCGGCCATACCAGCCTGCGACTTTATAGAAGCCCACTAGCTTGATAACGGAGGATTTGCAGCACTCTATTAGATGAAACAAGTGATATGGAATACACATTTTACGAACTTTTAGCTTTAGGAGTATGCAAATAAACAAACAAATAGAAGAAATGGTACATGCGCTGAGCCAGGATTTAAAACAATGGCGCACACCGGGTGGAATATGGAGAGGTAAACTCTCTTCCAGTGCCATCTCCACCTCCGTTTCCATATTCGCCCTTTACATCATTGATAAAGAAAAATATGCTCCTTATATCCAAAAAGGGAGCCAATGGCTTATCGCTAATATGACCGTAGAAGGCTCCTGGGGGGATACCACAGAAAGCCCTTCCAATCTAACAGCGACCCTGCTGTCGTATGCTTCTCTTTACGCACAGAAGGCAGCTCCGGACAAAGCAAAAGAATACCTGAGCGCTAAATTTGGCGAAAATACAGATGAACATATTATCAAAGGTGTACTTGCCTATTATGGTAAAGACCTGACCTTTTCAGCTCCCATCCTGGTGATGTGTGCCCTGGCAGGTGTAATCAGTAGCTGGGACAAAATACCCCGGTTACCCTTTGAACTATCTGTTTTGCCCCAGCGGTTTTTTCGTTTCCTTAACCTCCCGGTAGTCAGCTATGCTATTCCGGCTCTTATAGCAGTAAGAATCTACGGCATAAAAAGGAAGTAAAAACCTGCTGTACCCACTGCGGGAAAGTTTTATTAATCCCTCACTCCGGGTTTTGGAAAAACTCCAGCCGGAAAATGGAGGCTACCTGAAAGCCGCACCTCTCACGGCTTTTGTCTCCATGTGCATGAGCGCCGCCGGATTCTGCAACCACATTACTACCAGACGAGCAGCACAATTTCTGACCTCTACCATACGCGAAGATGGTTCCTGGCCTATTGACACAGATCTGGCCAGATGGGTAACTTCCCTGAGTGTAAGAGCCCTGGAGAAAGACATTCCCCAACGGGAAGCACTCGCACAGATCATCCGTAACAATGCATTCAAATATAAACACCCATTCACCGGAGCCCGGGAAGGCGGATGGGGCTGGACAGACCTGAGTGGTTCTGTGCCCGATGCTGACGACACAGCCGGTGCACTGGTAGCCCTTCATATCCTGAAGGAAGGCAACTATTGCGATGAAATAGGTAAAGGTATCGAATGGTTATTAGACCTGCAAAATAATGACGGAGGTATGCCCACTTTCTGCAAAGGATGGGGAAAACTACCCTTCGACAGAAGTAGTGCGGACATATCTGCCCACACCTTACTTACTTTTAGCTTATGACACGACACTCTTCCCTCATCCCTGCAACAACGTTGTACCGGCAGTATGGCACAGCTTCTCAGTTGGATGAAGAAAGAACAGGCCACAAACGGCTCCTGGACACCTCTCTGGTTTGGTGACCAGGAAGCAGCCAACGAACAATCACCCGTCTATGGAACAGCAGTAGCCATAGATCATCTTTCATTTTCCAGTCACCCACTTGCACAGGAAATGATATCCAAAGGAGTCACCTATTTGCTGGCAGCACAAAACGAGGACGGCGGATGGGGAGGCGCTCCCGGATTATCCTCCCGGATCACTCTTACTTCCAAAGCGATCAATGCGCTTACCTCCTGTCCGGGTAATAATGAGGAAGCAGTCCGGAAAGGAGTAGACTACCTGTACCTGCAATATAAAGCCGGGCAGATCAACCGTCCGGAACCCATCGGGCTCTATTTTGCCCAGCTCTAGTACTCTGAAGAACTATACAACATCACGTTTACCCTGACAGCACTCAAAAACATACAAAAATCTATCCGTTATAGCGAAACAAAAAATAAAGAAATAAAAAACAGATAAAAATACAGCAGATATGAAAAAAGTACTTATCACATGTTTAATATGTACATCGCTGGCAATTACAGCGCAGGAAAACATTCAATGGCGTAACGACCGCACAGGTATCTACCAGGAAAGCGGACTACTTAAAACCTGGCCTGTAGACGGTCCATCCATGCTATGGCATTATGACGGACTTGGCGAAGAACATTCATCCGTAGCCATTGCAGACGGAAAACTCTACGTGACTGGTATGACAGAAGGCGGACAAGGGCAGCTCTACGTATTTGATACAAACGGAAAGCTACTCAACCAGAAACCCTATGGAAAAGAATGGGATAAAAACTACAATGGCTCCCGGGGTACGGTAACTGTAAATGAAGGCAAAGTATATATAATTGCAGGTATGGGTGACCTCGTTTGTATGGACGCCAATACCCTGGACATCATATGAAAAAAGAATATCCTGACCGACTTTAAAGCAGAAAACATAGAATGGGGAATTAACGAAGCCCCTCTCATTATCGGTGATAAACTTATCGCCACACCCGGAGGAAAACAGCAGAACCTCGTTGCCCTCAACAAAAACACAGGAGAACTGATCTGGAGCAGCTCCGGAGAAGGAGACCTCTCAGCCTATTGTTTCCCTCTCTATATCGGCGACCAACAGATTCCACAGATTGTCACTCATACAGCCAACCATATCATAGGTATAGAAGCGGAAACCGGAAAAAAACTCTGGTCCTATGAAAATAAAAATAAATATGCAGTACACGCCAATACGCCTGTTTACAGCGACGGTATGCTCCTGTGTACCAGCGGATACGGCAAAGGTTCAACCATGCTCCGTTTAACCAACGGCGGACGGGAGATTGAAAAAGTCTGGGAAGCTCCTGAACTCGATAACTGGATCGGAGCGATGGTAAAAGTAGGGGATTATGCCTATGGTTCAGGAGATACCAACCGCTACTGGTTCTGTGTCAACTGGAAAACAGGGGAAATAACCTATAAAGAAAGAGGTCTGGCCATGGGCAACATCATCTATGCAGACGGACTACTCTACTGCTACTCCGACCGGGGAGAGATGGCAATCGTAAAGCCGGATCCAACCAAATTCGATATAGTAAATAAATACCTCATCACGATGGGTACAGACCAGCACTGGGCACATCCGGTCATCCATAAAGGGGTCATGTACATACGACATGGAGATACATTGATGGCGTATAATATAAAGTAACAATTAGTAGAAAAATAATAAATACGCACGATTTTCGTGATTTACTACTAACTTTTTTAAAATATACAAGCACCTTTTTATGTTCCGACAAGCACCTTCAGAGAAAAAGGAGCTTGTATATTTCAAAAAAAGAGCCTGGGAAATGACCAAAAAAGAGCTTGTATGTTTAGACAAAGGTTACTGTATCTTTCAAAAAAGTATACTGTATGTTTGAACGAAGGTTACTGTATAGATCTCTCAAAAGAGCTTGTATAATTAGTTAAAAAGAGCCTATATAATTTTTAAATGAACGAGAAAAAGATCCTTTTACTGATCACAGCCGGGACTGTCATTCTCTACACAGGATTACTGGTAGGATGGCACTTGTATGTACCGGTCCAGCAAGCGTTTACACTTCACGAACCAGGGGCAGACAACCGTCCTGAAGGACTTGCCCGTACAGCTAATGATGTCGTGATCGGTGAATATTTTATGAAATACGGAGAAGCAACCTCTCCCCTTACAGGAAAGTGGAACTCCTTCCGGGGAGAAAACTCCAGCAATATCATTATAACCGCAGAAACGATCCATACAGCTCCCGAAAATTTTCCGGTAGTGTGGAGCATAGAAACCGGAGAAGGGCATGCTGCGCCTGTCATTTACAACGGCAGAGCCTACTTCCTGGACTACGACGAATCGCTCAGTTCAGATGCCCTCCGCTGTTTTTCCCTGGAAACCGGGGAGGAACTATAGCGCCGCTGGTACCGTGTACTCATCAAACGTAACCACGAATTCTCGCGTACCGTACCAGTTATTAGCGATGAATACATTATCACGATCGGTCCCCAGGGACATGTCATGTGTTGCGATCCTGTCACCGGAGAGCTCAAATGGAGCCTGGATATGGAAAAAAATTATGTTACGGAGGTTCCGTTCTGGTATACGGGACAATGTCCTTTAGTGGACGGTAATACACTGGTCTTAGCGCCTGCAGGAGAAGAAATCCTGATGACGGGAGTGGACTGCCGGACCGGTGAGATCCTTTGGGAAACACCTAATACGGTAGGATATAAAATGTCCCATTCATCTGTTATGCTTATGACTTTAGGAGGGAAAAAGAACTATATTTATACAGGTGTAGGGGGTGTTTGCGGGGTCTCAGCAGAAACGGAGGATACCGGAGCCCTGTTACGGAACATCAGTAAATGGCAACCTTCAGTAGTAGCCCCTTCCCCACTCCAGCTATCCGGTAACACTATTTTCCTTGTCGCCGGCTATGGTACAGGCGGTGCGCTGTTGCAGGTAGACAGAAACGGATCTGTCTGGACTCCTACCCTTGTAGAACAGTATAAGCCCAGTGAAGGACTATCCAGTGGGCAGCAAACTCCCATTCTCTACAAAGATATGATCATCAGTGTAATGCCTAAGGACGGTGGAGGCTTAAGGGGGAAACTGGTCTGTTATTCTCCTTCCAACCTGCACAGTCCTGTCTGGTCGTCGGCGGCAGACGAACGGTTCGGATTAGGGCCGTATATCATCATTAACAACCATCTGTTTGTGTTCAAAGATGATGGTGAACTCTATGTGTATGAAGTAGAAAACAGAGGGATGAAATTTATTAAAAAACAACAGGTTATCGAAAATGGTGCCGATGCATGGGGTCCTATGGCATATGCTGATGGATATCTCATCGTCCGGGATGCCCATACGATTAAATGTTTGAAAATTAATAGTTAAATGAACAGGAAAGTCCGGCAAATAGCAGTCAATCTGATTATCTTCCTGATTATAGGAGGTTTTATCTGGTATGTCGTATCGGCAATGAATAAGGATGAAGTTTAATATGCTGACAGGAATCCTGCCACTGAAGAACCTTTCATCAGCCCTTATGAATAGGTAACGGCTTTCCGCTTACCGGAAGAGATCGGACGTTTTGAACTGGTGGATGAAAAGCTATATATACTTGCGGGGACAACCGTATATATCTATGATCCGGAAGGAAAGGAGCTCAGTCATTTTACTATTGCTCCTCATGCCAGAGATATTACTGCAGAAGACGGGCAAATCTACCTGCTCTATCCCACTCACATTGACGTTTTTTCCGAAGAAGGCATACAGATACATACCTGGGAAGCCTGCAGCGAATTGTCGGATTACTGTTCTTTCACACTGACAGATGAGCATGTATTCGTAACAGATGCAGAGAATAAAAATATATGTAAGTATACGCGGGAAGGAAACTTCATAAGATTTATCCATAGTCCCCATAACTTTATTATCCCCAGTTATGCTTTTGCGATAGAAAACCGGAATGATACCATTTATTGTGTTAATTCAGGCAGGCATCAGATAGAAATGTACACACCGGAGGGAACCTATATAGGCTCTTTCGGAGGTCCCGGCGGACAATCCAGATTCTTTGCCGGATGCTGTAACCCGGCTTACATTACCTTCTCTCCCGAAGGCGACCTGATCACCTCTAAAAAAGGAAATCCCCACATCAGTAGTTTTGAACGTTCCGGCAACTTCAAAGAGGTATACCTGACCGCCCGGATGCTTGGAGGCGGTAACAAAGCCTATGAAGTAAAAGCAACAAACGACTTGCTATACATTGCGGGTAAAGACCGGATCCTGGTTTTCCGTCTTAGTCCGAATCACGTAGGCGGGTAAACTGAAAGAAGAGAATAAATAAAACAATATATACAATGGAACAAAATAACATACAGAAAGAAAAAAGATCTCCCGGAAAAAATTCCTGCAGATCTGTGGTTCCGTTCTGGCCGGCGGCAGTATCCTGTCGGTCTCCAGGTTTTCTTTATGGAAAATAGTAAAGGCAAACCAGGGAGGAAGCCCACTGCAAAGCTCTGTTATCAAGCCGGTACAGGAATATCTTACTTCGCCTTATAAACTGGTGTCCTCTTTTGGCACAGACAGGATTGAAGCATTTGACCTATATCAGGGGAAATTATTTGTTGCCACTCTGAATGCCATCTCTATATATGACACTTCCGGCAACCTGCTGGATAATTTTCCGGTAGCCAGCCAGGTACGGGATATGGTGGTAAAAGACGACCAGATCTATATCTTATATCCTTCCCATATTGAACTATATACGTTAGCGGGTGATCTCATCCGTGACTGGGAAGCTTGTAGTGAACAATCCGACTACTGTTCACTGGCTGTCACATCCGGCTACCTGTTTGCGACTGATGTAGCCATGAAACATATTGCCCAGTACAGGGATGATGGAAACTTCGTCCGCTTTATCCAGAGCCCGAACGGATTTATTATACCCAGTTATAGTTTCGGGATCGAATCCATAGGGGAAACGTTGTACTGTTCCAACCCGGGGCGGCACCTGGTGGAGAGCTATTCCGTAAACGGAGAATACCTGGGAGCTTTTGGTAAACCGGGAGGTGCACCCGGCCTCTTTGCCGGTTGTTGCAATCCTGTTTACATTGCCCATAGTCCGAATGGCGAAATCATTACTTCGGAAAAAGGGAATCCCTGCATCAGTTGCTATAGTCCGGATGGACAATTCAGAAGCATCCTGTTGGATAAGCAGCTACTAGGTGGCGGGAAAACAGCTTATGATGTGAAACTGAATGAGGATAAAATGTATGTGGCTGGCAATGGAATGGTTTCTGTCTTTCATTTTGACCCGTTGCTGGCAGCCCATACTGCCTGCTCTGATTGTGGAGTGAGTTGTCCGTTACGTAAAGGTATTACCATATAATCATGATGGGAGAGAAAAAGGAAAATAAAAGCAATCCGATCGCGCGACGCAGGTTCCTGCGGATTTGTGGTTCGGTGGTAGCCGTGGGCTCCATACTTGCTGTGACCGGAGTATTAGCCAGAAAAGGATTATCAACGGATGCAACCCATTTCTGGCAGATTGACCCCGAAAAATGTACTCATTGCGGACGATGTGAAACCGACTGTGTGCTACCATTGTCGGCTGTGAAATGCATTCATGCCAGCCGGGTATGTGGCTATTGTGACTTGTGCGGCGGTTTTTACCGCAGTAATGTAAAAGATCTGAATACGGCAGCCGAGAATATGATGTGTCCGACAGGGGCTATCACCCGTAAATTTGTAGAAGATCCCTATTTTGAATATACCATCAATGAGGACCTCTGCAACGGATGCGGTAAGTGTGTGAAAGGATGTAATTCTTTTGGGAACGGTTCCCTGTACTTACAGGTAAAGCAGGATTTATGTACCAATTGTAATGAATGCCAGATAGCCAAAGTCTGTCCTGCGGATGCAATCAGCCGTGTACCGTATACCATGGCCTACAATCTAAAAGATGAATAAAGATGAATAAAATAAAAACATAACTCTCCTGGCCGGAAGTTTGCTATCTACCCTGACAACTGCCCAGAACAGGTTTCCGAAACCGGATTTCGAGTCTGGCTATCAGTATCCCGACCACTATTATCCCGTACCTAATGAAACCCTGTGGACGGCTATAGACATTTTGCTGCTGGCAGGGATGATGAGTGTGGTGGCGTGGGCTGTACTCAAACAAAGGACCCGTAAACCTATCATCTGGATATCCATTCTTTCTGTAGCCTATTTCGGATTCTTCCGGAGTGGTTGTGTATGTAGTATCGGTGCTATCCAGAATGTATCCCTGGCCCTGGCAGACCCCGGATATGTCATGCCGGTCAGTGTATTGCTCTTCTTTATCCTACCTATCCTGTTTGCCTTTCTGTTTGGCCGGGTTTTCTGTGCGGGCGTGTGTCCGTTGGGTGCGTTACAGGAGCTGGTGAATGTAAAAAACTACCGTTTGTCTAAAGCGCTGACGACCGTATTGGGTATGATCCCCTGGATTTATCTTATTTTAGCCATTCTGTATGCTGTGACCCGTAGTAGTTTCATTATCTGCCGCTTCGATCCGTTTATCGGGATCTTCCGGCTCGGGGGTGATCTCAGTTTCCTTATCTTTGGGGTACTTTTACTGATAGCTGCTATATTTACCGGACGGCCTTTCTGCCGCTTTTTATGCCCTTATGGAGCTTTGTTAAGCCTGTTTTCAAGGGTGTCGGTCCGGAAGCCTACCCTTACTTCGCATAGCTGTATCAACTGTGAACTCTGCCATAACGCCTGTCCGGTAGATGCGATCATGCCTCCTTACGGGAACCAGGTAAAAGAGAGCCGCGCAGAAGGGGTACGCCGTCTTATCAAGTACTTTATTATATTACCTGTCATGATAGTAGCGGGAGCATTCCTGATGCGTGCCGCAAGTGATGAACTGAGCCGGGGCCACAAGGATGTACGGCTGTACGACAGGGTGGTTGAACAGGAAACCAATCCGCAGGATATCCTTTCTATTGATCTGGAAGCTTTCTACGGACAGGGTGGAACGATAGAAGCCCTTACGGAAAAAGTAGAAAAAATACAGAATGATTTCAAGCAATATGGTACTGTGGCCGGAGCGCTGATCGGGCTGGTCATAGGGATCACGCTGATCGGGCTGTCTGTCAAACGTACCCGTAAAACGTATGATATCAACGAGGCAAACCTGTGTAAGTTGTGCCCGTTGCTTCAGCTATTGTCCGCAGAATAATTTAAAGATAACTTCTAAACAAACATAGAATGAAGAGAAAAATAGCAAGAAACATCGCCGTCATCTCAGCGATATTTATCGTTACCTTCTCCATTATGCTGGTGACCAACTATTTTCAGGTAAAAGACGTGAATCCGTTGCAGACTGAAGTGGTGGAAACCCTGAAAGAAATAAATGATGCCAATGCCAACAATCCGGCCTTAAAGGAACAGATCCGCCAGCTTGACTTATTGGCACGGCGTGCTTATTTCATCCGTATGGACCACCTGATGACTGGTGTGTACTTACTGATGGGTATGCTTATTCTGTTTATCATCACCTTACGTTACTACTATGCGGAAACCAAACATATTCCGGATAAGGAGATTGACCCGATAGATGAATGGGCCATCAAACCCCAGGCACGGAAGTATATCCGCTGGGGTGTAGCGGGAATGGCTACTCTGGCCCTGCTGTTTGTAGCGCTCTCCTCTCCCTACCTGAGTAGTAGTCAACAGGAAGAAGAAATCCCACAGGATGAGATGGTAGCCTATGTGGAGAATATAGTGGAGTCCGGGGAATATATCCAACCGGAGGATAACACTCCGGAGGCGGAAACGCCGGCAGAGGCCATAGCTGCGGATATGCCAGGAGAAACGCCGGCAGAAGCGGCACCGGAAACTCAGCCTGAAACACCCCGGGTTACCCATAACGGATTCCGGGGAAATACTTCGAACGGTATTTCAGCGGCCCGTAGCATACCGGTTACCTGGAATCTCCATGCAGGTGAAAACATTGCCTGGCGTACTGAAATCCCCAGGGGAGGATATAACTCTCCTGTGATCCATGGTAATTGTATCTACTTTTCAGGAGCCGACGAACAGGTGCGCGAACTCTATTGCTACGACCTCCATACAGGTAAACAGCTCTGGTCCCTGGCTGCTACCCATATACCGGGTTCACCGGCACAGTTGCCTAAAACAACTGAAGATACCGGACTGGCTGCTTCCACAGTAGTTACTAATGGTAAACAGGTATGTGCCATTTTCGCAATAGGGGATCTGCTCTGTGCTGATACAGACGGTAAACAGTTATGGGCCAAAAACCTGGGTGTACCGGATAATCATTACGGGTATGCTTCTTCTTTGCTTATCCACGGAAACCTGCTGATCATACAATATGACAATGCCAACTCTCCCAAAGTGCTCGCACTGGATATTGCTACCGGTGCGGAACGATGGAGCAGGAGCCGCACGGAGAAAGTAACCTGGAGTTCACCTATTATAGCGCATGTGAACAACCAGTCGCAACTCGTATTGATGGGTAACCCTGCCATAACAGCTTATAATCCCAGCAATGGCGAGCAGCTGTGGCGTGTAGAATGCCTCACAGGTGAGGTAGGTGCCAGTGCATGTAGTGCAGCCGGAATCATCTACGGAGCCAGTGAATATTCCAAACTGGTGGCTATCAATGGAACTGATGGAAGTGTTCTGTGGGAATCAGACGAATTTTTCCCCGAAGTAGCCAGCCCGGTTGCCACTAAAGACCATGTATATATTGCAACCAGTTACGGAATTGTGGCCGCTTTTGATTCACAGAGTGGAGAGATGACCACTTATCGGGAGCTTAATGCTGAATTTTACTCCTCTCCCATGCTGGTCGAAGGAAAAATTTATCTCTTCAGTAATGATGGTAAAATGCATATTTTCTCGGCGAATGGCGACCTGCCGTTGCTGAGTTCATTCGAAACAGGAGAACGTACGTTCGCTACCCCTGCTTTTACAGATGGAAAAATGGTCGTACGGACAGAACAAAGTATTTACTGTGTAGCAGCTAATTAATATGACATGTACATGTAACCATACACCCGAAGAAAACCGGATAGCATTCCTTGAAAAAACAGATGCTATTATCGAACGGACCGGAACAGGTCGTGAAATGATCATTCCTCTTTTGCAGGCACTCCAAAATGAATTCAACTACCTGCCAGCTGATGCGATTGAACGAGTCTATGAACGTACGGAGATTGACCGTGCGCAACTGATCAGTGTATCCACTTTTTACTCTCAATTCCGACATATTCCACTGGGGGACCACCTGATCAAGGTCTGTACAGGAACAGCCTGCCATGTAAAAGGAGCCGGTAATGTATATGATGCTTTTGTCAGGGAACTGGGCATAGAGGAAGGCAGTATTACGACTCATGATAAACTGTTTTCTATCGAGAAGATTGCTTGTCTGGGTTGTTGTACGCTTGCGCCGGTAGTACAGATTGATGAAAAAATATACGGGCATGTACTGCCTGGCAGAGTAAATGAAGTGGTGGAAGACTTCCTGGCCAGCCAGGAGGCAAAGGAAAAAGAAGAGGCCCGGCAGGAAAAGCGGCAGATTGCCGGAGAGATCCGGCTGGGCATGGGTTCCTGTTGTATGGCAAGTGGTTCGACTGATATCCATGAAGAACTGGTATCGGCTTCTGCCCAGTTAGGAATCGATGTGCATATTAAATCGGTAGGGTGTGTAGGTGTATGTAATAAAGTGACTCTGATAGATGTAGTTACTGCTGATGGTCATATCACCCGTTATCCGAATGTAAAAGCGGCTGAGATCAAAGAGATCCTGCATAACCACTTTAAACCAGCGGGTTACTTTAAACGGTTGAAAAACAACCTGGTTAATCATATCGATATGTTCCACACTGATATTACCTGGGACAATGTGATCTGGAAGCCTGAAACGGAACGGACGGGGGTGATTGACAGTTTCCTTGCGAGGCAGAAGCATATTTCTACCGAAAGGTATGGTTTCCTCACTCCGCTTAACCTGACAGAGTATATCAACCACGGAGGATTTGAAGGACTCCGGCAAGCTCTCGGTATGCAAACACCCCGGCAGGTGATTGACACCGTACTCCGGAGTGGCATCCGTGGAAGAGGTGGCGGTGGCTTCCCTACCGGTAAGAAATGGGAAATAGTGGCTGCTTCGGGAGGCCGGGGAAAATATACGATCTGTAATGGTGATGAAGGCGATCCCGGTGCGTTTATGGACCGTATGATGCTTGAATCTTATCCTTTCCGGGTAATAGAGGGCATGATTATTGCGGCCTATGCGGTAGGAGCTGATAAGGGCATCTTCTATATTCGTGCTGAATATCCTCTTGCGGTAGTCAGAATACGCAGTACCATCGAACTATGCCGCGGGCAAAACCTGCTTGGAAAAAACATAGCAGGTTCGAATTTCAGCTTTGATATAGAGGTGTTTGAGGGTGCCGGAGCTTTTGTCTGCGGTGAAGAAACCGCCCTGATTGCCTCTATCGAAGGTGAACGGGGCTTTCCTAAACAACGTCCTCCTTATCCGGCGGTAGCAGGACTAAACGGAAAACCCACACTGGTGAATAATGTGGAAACGCTCAGCCAGATTCCTTATATCGTGAAACATGGGGCGGAGTACTACAACCAGATAGGCACAGAAAAAAGTAAAGGGACGAAAGTGTTCGTACTGGCTGGTAAAATACGGCATAGTGGATTGATTGAAGTACCTATGAGGATTACTCTTAATCAGATCATAGAAGATATCGGAGGAGGGGTAGAAGGTGGCGAACAATTAAAAGCCGTACAAATCGGGGGGGGGACCTTCCGGCGGATGTATTCCGGCACACCTGTGTGATGTAGAGGTAGATTTCGATGCCTTCAACCAGATGGGTGCGATGATGGGTTCCGGGGGAGGGGGTTAGTCGTACTCAGTGAAAGTGACTGTATGGTAGATGTGGCCCGCTACTTCCTTAGTTTTACGTGTGACCAGTCGTGCGGTAAATGTACTTTCTGCCGTGTAGGCATCCGCCGGATGCTTGATATATTAGATAAAATATGTAGTGGTAAAGCTACGATGGAGGACATAGGTAAACTGGAAGAACTGGCGATCCATGTCAAAAAAGCCTCCATGTGCGGGCTGAGAAAAACAGCTCCCAACCCGGTGCTGACTACGCTTAAATACTTCCGTCATGAATATGAAGAACATGTGAAAGGCGTCTGTAAAACCGGAACCTGCAAAGATATGATCCAATATACTGTTACGGATGAATGTGTAGGATGTACCAAATGTGCCAAAGCCTGTCCGGTAGAGGCCATTCCATACACTCCTTACGAAGTTCATACCATTGAAACTGAAAAGTGTGTCCTGTGCGGATTATGCATAGATGAATGCAGTTTCAATGCCATCAGCAAGAAACTGGTAAAAGAAATAGTCATCCCAAACGAGCCTGTCTGTGAAAAGGCGGGTATATAAAATAAAGATATGAAGATAAAAACAGTTATTATGCTGGCATTTATATGCTTCCGTCTCTTTCCGGCAAATGCGCAGGAAGCCTTGTCAACATTCATTTATGATATGGCTGATTTTACCATTACGCTACTTTCTGAAGTGCAGCGGCCGGGAAACGGTGATGTACTGGTAGGTGCTACTCCGGAAATGCTCGAAAAATACCTGCCTGAAGGAACTTATCCCAGTGCTGTAAATGCGTTCCTGGTAGAAACACCCGGAAAAACCATCCTGGTAGATGCCGGATATGGAACCCGGCTTTTCGACAATCTGAAAGAGATTAGCAGAACACCGGAGGAGATAGATCTGATTCTGCTGACTCATATGCATGGCGACCATATCGGTGGATTATTGCAGGAGAATCAAAAGAGTTTTCCGAATGCTCAACTGTATATCTCCCAGGCTGAACACGATTACTGGACCCACCCCACTAACCGGGAAAGTCAACCTGAAAATCGCCGCCGCGGATTTGATAATGCACAAAAAGTAATAGAGGTTTATCAGGACCAACTCGTTCTTTTTGAACCCGGACAGGCTGGTGGTACTATCCACGAAATCATGCCCGGTGTACACTCCATAGCGGCTTACGGACATACACCCGGACACACGGGTTACCTGTTTGAATCTGAAGAAAGAAAAATCTTCATCTGGGGTGACCTGGTCAATGCGATGGCTATCCAGATACCACATCCGGAAATAGCTACCATACACGACATGGATCCTCTGCCGGCTGCTAGAACCCGCGGGGAACTCTTAGAATACCTGGTTAAAAATAAAATACGTGTTGCAGGTATGCATATTGAATTTCCCGGTATGGGTGACCTGATAGGTAACCAGGCAGATGGTTGCCGTTTCATCCTGCTCTGCCCGTGTGAAGGAAGATAAAGAAAAAACATATGGATATAACGATCAATACACAAACGGTAGAGGTGCTTCCCGGCGAAACGATTATCGAAACAGCCCGCCGGGCCGGATATCAGATTCCTTCTCTGTGCTATGCCCAAGGTGCCCGGCATACATCGTCCTGTATGGTATGTGCCGTAAAGAATTGCCTGACAGGCCAGCTCATCCCTTCCTGCACGACTTTTCCCTCGGAAGGAATGGTGATAGAAACCGAAGGGGAAGAGGTGACCCAGGTGCGTACGTTGTCTCTCGAACTTCTCCTGAGCGACCACCGGGCTGACTGTGAAGCACCGTGCAGTATGGTATGCAGTAAAGGGTTGGATGTAGAAAGAGTGCTTGATCTGTATGATTGCGGGCTGGTGCAGGAAGCGCGTGCCTTGCTGGCACAAACATTCCGTCTGCCTGACATTGGCTGTGATGATTGTAAAGCACCTTGTGAGAAAGCCTGCCGCCATGGAACCGTAGACCAGGCTGTCGCCATTCGTAGCATTATCAGGGAAGTGGCAGCACTGGATGAAGAAGATACGGTTTTCAACGGAGCGGGCCCGGTCAGGCCGGATAAGAAAATGTACCTTTCCCGTTTGGGCAGGTTTGACAGTAAAGAAAAACAACAGCTTAAGGAGACCGTCCGTACTCCTTCCCGTTGCCTGCATTGTGCCTGCGCCGGTAAGGAAGGGTGTAAACTACGCCTGTATGCAACCGGACAGGGAATCAAACGTTCCCGATATGAAGCCTCTTCCGCGCTGCCTGTTATGCACCGTGTGCATGTGCGCGACAATATATGGTTTGAGCAGGCGAAATGTATCCGTTGCGGATTATGCGTATATAATACCTCTGATGGCTTTACTTTTAAAGACCGTGGTTTCGGTATGCAGGTCATGTTGCCTGAAGAAAACAGGCAAAACATACCGGAACATCTTGCCCGGTTATGTCCTACAGGAGCTATTTATATCAAAGAGATAAAATAAATATGAAAGTACTTAGATTCATCCTGGGTGTATTAGTAGCTGGTATAGCAGCAGGCTGTTCTCATCACTCTTCTTTTTCCGGAAAGGATGGAAGTAACAGTTGGCCTCTTTTCCGGGGAGATGCGTCCCTTAGCGGTTACACCAGTACCCGGTTACCGTCTAAACCGGTCTTACTCTGGAGTTTCAAAAGCGATACCCGTACGGTGTCTTCTCCTATTGTCTACGGGTTGGTAACCTACTGGTGCGACAGGCGGGGCAAAATAAGGGGCGTCGACCAGACCGGTGAACAAATATTTGAATATAACCTGGAAACGGCGGTGGAGGCTACGCCTATGATCCATGACAGTGTACTTTATATAGGACGGATAGATGGCTACATGACTGCCCTCTCACTCACCCAACAGGATACGCTGTGGACCTTTGAAACCTGGGGTCAAATCTCTGCTTCTCCCAATATTACTCCATTCGGAGACACTGAAGCGGTAGTATTCGGTAGTTACGACAACCTGCTTTACTGTGTGGATACCCGCACCGGGAAAGAGCTCAGCAGCTTTGAGTCGGGGTATTACCTTAACGGGGCTGCCGCTTTATGGAACAATCATGTGATCTTCGGGGGATGCGACTCCTGGCTGCGTATCATTGACACCCATACCGGAGTTCCAACTGACTCGATATTACTTGAGGCATATATTCCTGCGTCGCCTGCCATATGGGATAATTATTGTTATGTAGGTGATTATTCCGGCAATATTTACGAAATCAAACTGGAAAAAGGCAAAATAGCGCAACATACAACCCTACGTAAGGCTGCCGGTGGAGACGGTTCTTTCGTCTCTGTACCCGCTTTGTCGGCAGACGCAGTTTTTGCCCTTTTGGATGACAGACAGCTATATGCCATTAACCGTAAAGACGGGTCTATCCGCTGGAAATACCTGCTGAAGGGAAATGTAGGGGAAAGTTCACCGGTAATCAGTTATGATAAAGTAATCGTATGTACCAAAACCGGGATTGTTTCCATCCTGGATGCCCGGTCAGGTCAATTGCTTTGGAAATATGACACAGGCGAACAAATTGTTGGTTCGCCCGCCGTTATACAGGATCATTTCTATATCCTTACCACCCGGGGTACCCTCTTTTGTTTTGGTAATAATCCGAAAAAATAAAACAACTGATGACACCATTAATACAGATAACCCATCTGGTAAAAAGCTATCCTGACGGAGAAGAAAAAATCAATACGGTACTCCGTTCTGTGCATATGGAAGTGGCTAAAGGGGAATTTATAGCCATCCGGGGAGCTTCCGGTTCGGGAAAAACAACCCTTTTGTCTATACTGGGTACTTTGCTTCCAGCCGATGCCGGAAGTTATCTGCTGGACGGAAAAGAATTGTTACGCCCGGGAATTGACCATGCACGGATACGGAATGAGCAAATCGGATTTGTTTTTCAGGACCACCGCCTCCTGCCACAGTACAACGTAGCAGAAAACATACTGCTTCCTGTACTGGCACAACAAAAGAGCGTAAACCGGGAGAAAGAGCAATATGCCCGGCATCTTATGGAAATGACCGGTATTACACAGATTGCCAATCAATACCCGGCCACTTTGTCGGGAGGTGAATTCGGACGGGTGGCCCTTTGCCGGGCGTTAATTATGCAACCGTTATTAGTACTGGCGGATGAACCAACCGGACAACTGGATACGGAGAATGCCCGGAATATTGCCAACAGGTTGGCTGACATCAACCGGAGCTTGCAGACTACGATCCTGATGGTTACCCACTCGGATGAAGTATCGGCTACCGCACACCGTATATTAACTCTTAAAGATGGCATTTTACAGTGAAGCAAACTGAACTGATCCGGAAAAACATCTTTTTCTTTGCCCGTTTTTATACACTGGTGGCTGCTGCTGTGATGATTACTGTAGCCGTCATTACGGGTAGCCTGGTGATAGGTGATTCTGTTCGTAATACGCTGGTCAAACGAGTAAATGAACGGTTGGGTAATACTGAAACTGTTATTTTCGCTATGAATTCTTTCCTGGATGAAGCCATTCTTTCCCGGCCTTTGCTGGAAAATGCCAGAGGTCTCTTACTTATGAATGGTTTTATTTCCCAATCCGAACAATTATTACCTGTTATGGTCTGGGGTACGGATGACCGGCAGATTGAAAGGGGAACAGCCAAAGTGAACCCGCGATTAGCAAAAGAGTTAAACCCAGTGCAGGGTGAGATTGTACTCCGCCTGCCGGCTACCGGACTGGTCCCGTCGGGTTCCCTATTTGTAACAGAAAACTATACAACCAGCCTGCGACTGTCCTATGAAAGCATCCTCTCTCCTGAAGAAGGAGGTAATATCAGCCTGAAAAATGACCAGCTGCTTCCGTTGAATATATTTGTAAACCGGCAGGAACTGGCTGAAATCCTGGAAACAGAAGGCCGTTTTAATTTACTCCTTTCTGACCAACTGATCAGCCAGACTGACTGGGAACAGACATGGGAATACCACTTTTCCGGTTTAAAAACAAACCAGCAAGAGGGTTTTACAGAACTTACCTCTGAACGTATATTCATACAACACGAAGTTGTTGAACGGATCTGTTCCAATCATTCAGGAGCGAACCACCTTTTTTCTTATCTGGTCAATTCCATAGAAAATGAAAAAGAATCTATTCCCTACTCGTTTGTCACAGCTACCGACTTTTATCAAAACCAGGCATTGGCTTCCGACGAAATTATCCTGTCTGATTATGCTACTAAACGGTTGGAAGCGCATGTGGGCGACAGACTCCAACTCTCCTATTTTACATCCGCCGACCTAAAACCCTTTATACAGATACAATCCGGTTAAAAGTAAAACAGATTGTCCCGCTGGACGAACTGGTGGCAGACTCCTCTTTAAGTGCTGATTTTCCCGGTCTGTCTGACGTGGAAAGCTGTACGGACTGGGACAGTGATCTGCCGATAAATATGGATTTGATCACTGATGAGGATGAAAGATACTGGGAGGCCTACCGTAACACTCCTAAGGCCATCATTGCCTACAACGCTGTCGCTGCCGGTTGGAGTAATTCGTATGGTAGTGCTACTGCAGTCCGCATACCAGATGCTGTTCCCAACCTGTCTGGCCTCACCAGTGAAATGTTTGGGCTGCAACTTATCTATCCACGTGAAGCGGGTCTGGCAGCTGCCCGAAATGGGGTAGATTTTGCAGGGTTGTTTCTTGCTCTCGGATTCTTTATTATTATTTCTGCCCTGTTGTTGATGTTGGCTCCATTAACAGAAATGCTGTTCCATCGCCGGCATGAGATCGCCTGGTTACAGGCTATGGGGTATACACCTGAAAAAATTGTCCGTAATCTCTGGGTAGAAGCCGCGCCTGTGACAGTAATAGCTTCGCTGGCAGGTGTATTATTGGGATTAATTTATACTCACCTTATCATGTGGCTATTAGGAAGCCTGTGGCAGGGTGCTACCCATACAGAAGGATTTACACTTTTACCAGAGCCGGCCACCATCGGGATTGGCCTGATAGCCGGGCTTCTTATTGCTATGGTAACTCTGCATATTACTCTCCGGCGCACGATACGAAAAAAATTCCTCTACTCCTATATCTTTTAGGAAAAGGGCATACAGATGGATTCCGGCTGCTGCCTGTACGCTGGTGACAGTTCTTCTGGCCGGACTTAACCTGTTCTTGCTTCATTCCATTACTTTGTTTGTAGCCATAGGACTTTTATTACTGCTCACGGCTACCTGCTGGGGTGATTGGATACTCTACCGGAAAGCTCATAAGAATACGTTGCCGGATACTTCCGGACTGGTGTGGAAAACCCTTTTTGCCCACAAAAAACAGGCAATCATTTCTTACCTGACGCTTGCTATAGGGATATTCATTGTTTTTTCGGTGGGCCTTAACCGGAAAGGCTTTACAGATAGCCATGAATTAGCTACCGGTACAGGAGGCTATTTTTTATGGTGTGAGAGCAGTGTTCCTATTTATCATAACCTGGCAACCGATGCCGGACGTGAACGGCTGGCTTTAACCGGACTACCTGCTTCTACACAGGTGGTACAATGCCTGCGGTACCAGGCAGATGAAGCAAGCTGTCTCAATCTCAACCAGGTGCTCACTCCTTCTGTATTAGGAATAGATATGCAGGCATTAGGAGAAAGTTGTATCGGCATCGGATCAAATATATACCAGGCAGACCGTAATGAGTTATTCGAACGGCTTCAATATCCAGAAGATCACGTCTATCCGGCTCTGGTAGATGAAACTGTATTGACGTGGAGTCTGGGCATGAAACTTGGAGATACTCTCCATTATGAAGCAAATAATGGGAAAAAAGCCATGATCCGGCTGTCTGGCACCTTAGACAACACTATTTTCCAGGGATATATCCTGACCAACAGAAAACTGTTTTCGGACATCTGGGAAGAAATAACCGGCAGTGAAGTGATTCTGCTCCGTGTACCCGAGACAGAGGCCGGTGAGGTGTCTACCCTTCTTTCCCAAGCGCTACATGAATATGGTGTCCGGATAACTCCGACCCTGGAACGCCTCAAAGAGTTTAACAGTGTAACGGATACTTATCTCACCATCTTTATGACATTGGGTGGTATCGGATTGCTTCTGGGAATTATGAGTTTTATTATTGTTGTACGTAAAAACCTGATCATGCGACGTAAAGAAACCGAGCTTTACCATACAGTCGGATTTACCCGTCAACAAATAGAAACCATATTAACTAAAGAAAATCTGCTTGTACCTCTCTATGCTATCCTGACCGGGGTGAGTAGTTCATTTATAGGAATCAGTGCCGGTATTGCCCATATTCAAATGGAAATATGGTGTATCGCACTCCTGTATACATTCTTCTTTGTGATATGCACGCTATGGTTTGTAAAAAGAGAAGTCCGGAAAGAACTGAAAAGAGACCATGACAAAAAATATATACACCAACCATGAAAATCCTATTTATCATACCCGGTTCCGGAGATGCATTCTATTGCGGAAATTGTTTCCGTGATAATTTACAGGCCAGTGCTTTGCGTAAAGCAGGACATGATGTAATTATCATGCCTCTTTATCTCCCGCTTACCGATGCTTCTTTTCAGGCTGATACTCCACTCTTTTTTCCGGCGACCTCTTTTTATACGGAACAACGTTTCTTCGGAAAAAAGAAAATGCCTTCCTGGCTCCGGAAAATCCTTTCATCTCCTTTCCTGCTAAAAATTGCCTCTTCCCTTTCCGGCAGCACTTCAGCTAAAGGAACGGAAGGAATGACTATCGCTATGATTACCGGCAAGGATGCAGCTTTCAACCGCGAAGTAGAGTCACTCGTCCATTGGATTAAAGAACAGGAAAAACCTGACATTCTACACTTATCCAGTACCCTGTTGATAGGAGTAGCCAAAGCCATCCGGCAACAAATGTCTATTCCTGTGATATGTTCCGTACAGGATGAGGAAGTATGGATTGACAGCCTTGATCCTGTATATGCCACTATCGCATGGCAAGGTATAACAGAAAATATCCCTTATGTTGACCGGTTTGTAACGACCATCTATTATTACAAACAAATCGCACAGCAAAGGTTACCGCAACTTCCGGATCCGGAAGTTATTTATCCCAGAATAGAGACTAAAAAATATATCTCTTCTGAATATCCGGCACAGCCTGTTATCGGATTCTTTTACCGGATGAACCAGGCTGACGGACTTGATATATTGGCTAAAGCCTTCATCAAACTAAAAGAAAGAAATACTATTCCCGGCCTTAAATTAAAAATAGCCGGAGGATACACATCACAGGACAAACCATTCCTGAAAAAAGTATATACCCTACTTGCACCTTATATACAAGATGTGGAAATACATGAGAACTATCAACTATCAGACCACACAGCGTTTTATAAACAGATATCCGTTATCTGTGTACCTATCACTTTTCATGAAGGAGTAGGTCTCTATCTGTGTGAATCCTTTGCTGCCGGACGCCCTGCCGTAGAACTGGCCACCGGCTCCTTCCCTGAAATAGTAGGGGAAGCCGGTATACTTTACCAGCCTAATAATCCGGAAAAACTATCCGAAGCCCTGGAACAACTCCTGGCAAACCCGGTGCAATACCGGCAGGCAGTAAATAAAGCCCTTTTCCTGTCACAAACCCGTTACAATGACACCATTATGGCAAACACATTAGAAACACTCTATCGGAAAGTAATCATGCAACAGCACAATTTAAAATCCTCAAAAACAGAAAATGAAACACTTCAATAAAAATATATCGCGTTCAGGGAGAAATATTTCGTTTTAAAGAAAAAACAGGGTCATTTAAATAAAAAAATATCAAATTTGTATATTGGAAAATAACAAATTTTAATACATTAATATATTACAATATGAAGCTATCTGTACCAACAACAACATGCACGTTCCTGACAGGTATTTTGCTATGTGTCATACAAGTAGAAGTTAGTGCACAAACACCTCACGGCTGGCGGGGACCGGACCGCAATAGAACCTATCCTGAAACCGGACTCCTGAAAGAATGGCCCGCAGAAGGACCTGAACTACTCTGGGAAACCCTGGATGCGGGAAAAGGTTATTCCAGTCCCGTCATTGTAGATGGGAAACTCTATCTTACAGGTATGAATGAAGATGAAACCAGAGAGATTTTTTCAGCGTACACACTTGACGGGAAAAAACTGTATGAAACAGTATACGGTTCTCCCTGGAAAGATACTTATCCCGAAACACGTATCACTCCTGCCATTGAAAGTAACAAAGCCTATGTGATCAGTGGCTCCGGAGAGATTGTCTGTATCAATACGAAAAACGGGGAGATTATCTGGGCAGTAGACGGAGGTACTCTATTCGAACGCAAAACCAGAACCTGGGGTACCTCTGAATGTCCGTTACTTTTCGATAACAAACTAATCTACACTCCCGGTGGTGACCAGACCATGATGATAGCCCTCAATCCACAAAACGGAGAAGTGATCTGGAAAAGTCCGGCATTAGGTGAACATGGCAGCTATGTCTCTCCTCTCCTTATTAACCACAATGGAAAAAAACAGATCATAGCAGCAGGTGGTGAACATGTATTCGGAGTCAATACGGAAAACGGAAACATCGAGTGGAAATTCGAGGATTGGGGGAAAAAACAGGGAGAGAAAATCGCTCCTAATACACCTATATATAAGGACGGAAAGCTGTTCTTTTCTTTTGGATATAACATGGGATCTTTTCAGCTCCAGTTAAACAACGAGGCAACAGATTGTGCCGTAACCTGGCGTAATGACGACTTTGATACCCATATTGGTGGGTATGTGTTGGTAGATGGCATCTTATATGGTTCCAACTGGATTAATAATAACCAGGGCAACTGGATAGCTGTAGACTGGGAAACAGGTGAAACCAAATATGATACGGCATGGAGTAGAGGGAAAAGCAAAGGCTCCATAATCACAGCTGATGGCAGACTTTACTGCTATGATGAACGTCGCGGAGCTGTAGGATTGGTAAATCCCACGCCTGAAAAATTCGACGTAATCAGTGAATTTCGTATTACCAAAGGAGAAGGACCTCACTGGGCACATCCGGTAATTAATAACGGTGTACTTTATATGCGTCACGGAACCGCACTTATGGCATACAAAATAAAAGAATAGCTCTATGGATATCTTAGAAAAAACCGGAAAAGAAAACTACTCGATAACAAAAGAAGAGATTATCCAGCTTCTGGAGATAGAAAATCAAAGTAAATCTTTTTATGAGTTGCTCGCTGCTTCCTGTGAACAATCCCGCCGTACATTCGGCAACCGGGGATATGTCTTTACACAAATAGGGATCAATGCAGAGCCCTGTCCTATCAATTGCAAATTCTGTTCCATGGGAGCCAGCCACTTTTCCATGGATTCCCAGTGGGAAAAAACACCAGGAGAAATTTGCGAGATGCTTATTCACCTGCAAAAAGAGTATTTTGATGATTTTTTCCTGATGACTACAGCCGATTATCCACAGGAAAAAATAATAAATATAGGAAAAGCAGTCAGACCCCTGCTACGGGAAGAACAAAAACTGGTTGCCAATATCGGTGACTTTGGGATACAGACTGCTATAAAACTAAAAGAAGCAGGCTTCACCGGTGCATACCATATCAACCGTCTTGGAGAAGGAGCAGATACCCAAGCTACTCCTACGGAAAGACTCCAGACTCTGCAGGCCATTCAGGAAGCCGGACTCGAACTCTATTATTGCATTGAGCCTATTGGACTCAAACATACCTACGAAGAACTGGCAAAAGAAATTGTACGGGCCAGAGAACTTCACGTAAATGTAATGGCGGCCATGCGACGTGTAGCAGTCCAGGGGACTCCACTTTATGAAAGAGGACAAATTACGCCGGTAGAACTAACCAAAATCGTAGCCGTTACCAATCTGGCTGTCAAACCAACACGTGCGATGAATGTACACGAACCTATGCAGGTTGCTATGCTGGCAGGAGTCAATCAACTGTATGCTGAAATAGGAGCCAATCCCAGGGACACAGATAGCCATACGGAAAAAAGCAGGGGCTTCAACCCTACCGTTGCCTGAGAAATGCTTAATGACTTCGGTTATAAATCAACTCATACATAAAAATTTATACCTGATGAAAAAAGAACAAATACTCAAACAATTCTCACAGGGATTTGATTGCTCACAAGTAGTCCTGGCCTATCTCAGTGAAAAACACAACCTGACCAACCAGCAGACAGCCCGAAAAATGTCCGCCTGTTTCGGTGGAGGTATGTGGGGTGGTAATGTATGTGGTGCTGTAACAGGAGCTTATATGACATTAGGCTTAAAATATGGACATTCCACACCCGGCGCAGCACAGGAAAAACAACAGGCAATAGGTAAAATAGTCCAATTTAACACTTTGTTTGAAGAGAAACATGGGAGCACTTTATGTAGAAAAATAGTAGGATATAAATTCCCGGAAGATATGGAGCAGATCCTTGCCTCCGGACTATTAACTACCCGCTGCCCACAGATAGTAGCAGACGCTATCGAAGCGGCAGAAAAATGTATAATAGAATAATCTGATGAATACAAAAGAATTCTTAGGGAAACTACTTGAAACATTTCTTCTGGTACTTTTTGGCTGTGGTTCGGTAGCGGTAGCTGTTTTATTTGGTGAATACAACAGTATTTTGCAGATAGGTGTAGTATGGGGATTTGGTGTTATGCTGGCCATTTACCTGACACGACACCTCTCATGTGCGCACCTCAACCCGGCAGTTTCCATTGCAATGGTACTAAGTAAAAGGATGAAAGCCCGTAAACTGCCCTCCTATCTGTTAGCGCAATTTGTTGGGGCCTTTATAGCAGGATGGATGGTTTTCCTGCTTTTTTCCCCATCCATAGAATATTATGAAGCAGCTAACAGTATTGTAAGAGGAACACCGGCATCTGTGGATACTGCAAGAATGTTTGGAGAATTTTATCCTAATCCCGGAGCAGGCGCAGTCGTATCCATGCCTTTAGCCATCCTGGCTGAAGCATTTGGAACATTTCTGCTCGTACTATTGATTTTCTCCCTGACTGAAGGTTGCAATGTAGGACGTCCCAGTGACACGATGGCACCCGTATTTATCGGACTGACCGTAACATCTATCATTTGTCTGGTAGCACCATTGACACAGGCCGGATTAAATCCCGCCAGAGATTTTGGTCCCAGATTAGTAGCCTGGATGACCGGATGGGGAAAGGCAGCATTTTCGGATACTAATGGAGGTTTTTTCTTTGTCTATATATTTGCTCCAATTATAGGCGGTATCATAGCAACCCTTTTCTTTGTATATATTCTTGAACCGGTTATGAAAAAAACAGCCGGATCATGTAATTGCGAAAAATAAAAACAAAGTATAATTAGTAAAAAATAACATGAAAACAACAAGACTTATCCTGGCCGGAAGTTTTTTGGGAGCAGGTAAAACCACCCTGTTGTGGGAAGCTGCCCGGCGTTTAATGGAACAAGGATTAAATGTAGGACTTATCACCAATGACCAGGCACCCGAACTGGTAGACAGTGCCCTGCTCACATTGAACAATCTGCAGGTAGCGGAAGTTAGCGGAAGCTGTTTCTGCTGCAACTTCAACGGCTTCACAGACTCCATCCAACAAATCCGCAAAGATGTATCCGCCGATGTGATCATTGCCGAACCCGTAGGAAGTTGTGCCGATCTTTCTGCAACTATCCTGCAACCTCTTAAACACTACTGGAATCGTGACTTATTGGTAGCCCCGCTTACCGTATTGGCAGACCCAACCCGCCTTCAATCCATTCTGGCAGGAGAAAATGCCGATCTACACCCTGATGCTGCCTATATCTATCGCAAACAACTGGAAGAAAGCGACATCATACTTATCAGTAAAACAGACTTACTAACAGATAGCCAACTGGAAGAGTTAAAACAACAAACCGCAGCCTATTATCCATCAGCTACGATCCGTACTATAAGTGTCACCCGGGGAACAAGCGTAGACGAATGGCTGGAAGAAGTCTGTACCCGTAATGATGCCGGAAAACGCATTGTAGATATGGATTATGATATTTATGCCAATGGAGAAGCCGTACTCGGCTGGTTAAACGGGACTCTCCATCTCAAAGGAGAGAACACAGATTGGGACATTTTCACCCGTCAACTTCTTACCCACCTGTCCGCCAGATTCGATAACGAAAACTATCCCGTTGGCCACGTAAAGATCATCTCTGAAAACGGTAAACAATACATCGTAGGCAACATTACCGGCAATAGAGACACCTTGTCCCTGCGAGGTTCCGCGGGAGAAAGTGAAGAAATACGCCTGATCGTAAATGCCCGTGTGGAAACCAGCCCGGAAAACCTCGACAAAATAGTCCGGGAGACTATAGATGAACTTGTCGAAAACAAATATACTCCTGAAGTGATTGCCTGGCGCTACCTGCAACCCGGTCGCCCGCAGCCGACTCATCGCTTTACAGAGGTGGTAGCCTAAAGAAAAGGCTTGCTAAAATAATAATTTAGCAAGCCTTTTTAATTACCTTTGAAGTGTCTCACTTCTACGTGATCAGGATGGGATTCGAACCCATGACTCACAGCTTAGAAGGCTGTTGCTCTATCCAGCTGAGCTACCCGACCATCCTTATTTGCATGTGCAAAGGTAGTAGTTTTATTTTTATTTGCAAATCTTCCGATAGCTTTTTTATCAGAATGGATAACCGACTGCAAAATGGAAAGCGAAATTATTGCCATTGATATGTTTGATCGCCCATTTTTCCTTCCAGGTAACTTGCTGGGGATCATAAGCTTTGAAGCCTGTGTCAAAACGGATCAGGAAAAAGTCAAAGTCTAAGCGCAAACCTAAACCGTAAGAGAAAGCTATTTCCTTATAAAAACGGGAAAAATCAAAATTCCCCATCGGTTGTTCATCATAAGGCCGGATAGTCCAGATATTTCCGGCATCTATATAGGCAGCCATTTCAAATTTCCAGAATAATTTGGTCCGGTATTCCAGGTTAGCATCCAAACGGATATCCCCAACCTGGACAGCAAAAGTCTTGATAGCGTCTTTAGGCATACTGCCCGGACCTAATGACCGCACAGACCATCCCCTGACACTATTGGCCCCACCGGAAAAATACCGGCGCTCAAAAGGAATACGGTTAGAGTTTCCATAGGGAACCGCCACTCCGACCCCAATATGATAGGCAAGCTTATTCCGGGAATCCAGCACAATCCCCCGGCTAAAATCAAAATCCGTTTTAGCAAACTGCGAATAGTCCAGTCCGAATAGTTTATAACTGCCATAGCCCTCTTCATTTATTTCTTTTTTAATTCCGGTTATATGGGACAAAGCATTCAGGGCATTCCCTGCCAATTCCACCGAAACCCGGAAAGAATGGGTATTACGCTGGCGGTTTTGAGGATTATAGTTATTAAATGAATAGGAGTAACCAGCTCCTACAATAAACAGATTATTGAAATTATATAACCTGGTCTGTTCCGGAAGTTCCGATGCAAAGTTCTCATCAATCTGAGGCAGGTACAAATAATCTATGTCCAGCAATTTAAAGGTATGCCGCGCCAGTGAATTGGTTCTGTTCTGCCAGATATAATTCCATCCGGCAGAAACAAGTGCCCGGGTATATTCAGGCCGGCTCTGCCGGTTATAACGTACTCTTAATTCTGTAGTTGCCCGTACCTTCCGCCGGAAACTTTCATTTACGAACGGAAATACAAAACGCGGAAAGTTAAGAGAAGCCTCCCCTCCTATCTCCCAGTAACTATTCAGAGCATTTTCCACATTCGATAAAGATTCATATGTACCCCGTACTTTGGCTGAAAACAGCTCCGAACCTTTAAATACATTCCGGTGTTGATAGTTAACACTGGAGGCAAAACCAAAATTTCCATTAGAATTAGTTCCTTCCAGATCTACCCCAAATCCATGCAATTTAGCCGGAGTAGTCAGGATAGTCGCCCGCAGTTTCATCGTATCATTTTCCTCAATCTCCGCAAACCGGATATTGATATTACGGATCGCTTTCATATTAGCCAGCGAAGAATAGGTTTGCTCCAGCGCCCGCTCGTTAAACAAATGCCCCGGCATCATATAATTGCTTCTTCGCAACACGCCCGGCCGAAGCGTACGGCCATTTATCCCATATATGATATTCACACTTCCGCTTTGTATCGTATCCGTAGCAATGAAAGGATCACCATCCAGCTGTAGCGGATCATAATCCGTAACAAAAGTCACATCCTTTATGTAATATTGCTCATGGGAACGTTCTTCGATAGAACCGTCAGGCATAACTTTCCGGTAAGGTCTGAGCAACATATCCACATCTACCTGATGATCGGCAACCGTGCTGTCAGCCAGATATCCCAGGTTATCCCGGTTAAAAGCATAATATCCACGGCAACGTAACAGGGTAGTAATCCGTTGCCGTTCCTTATCCAGCAAGTCCCGGTCAAACA
Organism: Tannerellaceae bacterium; assembly: GCA_021201295.1. Classification (GTDB taxonomy): domain Bacteria; phylum Bacteroidota; class Bacteroidia; order Bacteroidales; family Tannerellaceae; genus UBA4116. The sequence goes on from JAJQFE010000009.1 coordinate 51,952, forward strand.
GATCCCCTTCCCGGATAGCAGGAATATAATCTTCCACTCCGGTACGGGAAGCAAAACGGGAACGGGGCGGCGCTGTCATATGGGCTATACTGTCTATTTTAGGATCATCCAGATCCATGGAATAGTTCCTGATCCGGTAAGGCTCATGGCTCTCAATAAAATAGGTGACAACAGCCTTCTTCCATTTGGTCGTATCAATAGCACTCAGCACCTCTACATCCGCATAGCCCTTATTGACAAAAAAACGGGTTAATTCCTCCGCCGATTGATCCACCAACAACGTATTCAGAATCATAGGCGCTTCCCCCATCCGCCGGATCTGCTTATTCAGCCAACGGTCCTCATTTCTTCCTGACCAGCCATAGAAGTAGAGTTGCCATTTAACCAATCCGAAAATTTTAAAATTAGGTTGCTGGCGAAGATAGGATTTCAGCTCCGAAGACTTATAGTCCTTATTATCACTTTCAATAACCACTTTATCCAGAAGATACTCCCCGGCAGGAACATATTTCGTTGAGTTACAGGAAGCCAGTAACCCAATTAAACAACCTACATATATGATACGGAAAGCGAGCTTCATTATCAGACCTTATTACCTGCACAAAAGTAGTCGAATTAAATTATTTCCTGTACTTTTGTTTTATAAAAAGAGTATAAAGATAGTATGCTGAGTAAGAATAAGGTAAAGTATATCCGGTCATTAGAAAAGAAAAAATACCGTTCCGAATTTCAGGTATTCGTCGCAGAAGGGAATAAAATGGTGAACGATATCTTGCACACATTTGAATGTGAGCTATTGCTTGCCAAACCTGCCTGGATGGCAACACAAGGAGATATTCCAGCCAAAGAACTGCTGGTAGCAGACGAAGAAGACCTGCGTAAAGTAAGTTTTCTGAAAACTCCCCAGGATGTATTAGCCGTTTTTAAACGACCGGTAGAACAGATCGAAGAAGCCGATCCTTCCGGGCAATTGATCATCGCAGCAGATGGTATACAGGATCCGGGTAATTTAGGAACGATCATCCGCCTGGCAGATTGGTTTGGTATCCGCCATATCGTTTGCAGTACAGACACAGTAGATGCCTTCTCACCTAAAACCGTACAGGCAACCATGGGAGCCTTAGCCCATGTCCATATTCATTATACAGACCTGGCAACCTGGCTTTCCGCACAGGCAACCAGGCAAATCCCGGTCTACGGAACCTTTCTGGACGGAGAAAACATCTATCAGAAAGAATTATCGGAATCCGGTATTCTGGTTATGGGAAATGAAGGAAATGGAATACGCCCGGACATCAGCACCCACATCAACCACAAGTTATTCATTCCCAGTTATCCGCAGGGAGAAGAAACCTCTGAGTCATTAAACGTGGCTATAGCAACAGCAATCGTCTGTGCGGAGTTTCGCCGCCGTCTGGGTTAACGGGTCCAGATGATACAGCTCCACCCGGTCCCCGATAGAAACAGTATCCGTAATCCCTACACAGGCTAACCAGTCCCCGGTTGTTTTACCCGGATGGTCAGCCATCCATGTTTTCCAGGCCACAACAGAAAATGCCACTCCGTCAGGAACGACTATCACCCAACCGGGATAAAACTCCGTATGGGCCATCTCCTCCTGCAAAGGAGCTATGTTCTTCAGATGCTCCTGCTCCAGTTTCACATAGTGCATCCAGTAAAGCTGTTTCCGGAAAATATAATGGACTGCCACTCTACGCATCCTAAAAAGATATGATTAAGGGATAGAATCAGCAGGCTCTACCCGGGTGGAATCCGACTGTAAAGTAAAGTCAACTTTATAATTATAACGCATCAGGTGAAGGCTGTCCAGAGCCACCTGAAAATAGCTCGTGTCCGAATTATCCAGGCGAATATAGCCATACACCCTTCGCACCTGGCGGGTAGGTAACGTTTGTAATACAGTTTCATGGTAACCATCCTGTAAGATCCGGTCATTTACCGTAATGATGGTATCTCCCTGCACAGCAGAAATCCGTATTTCCGGTTGATGAGGCATATGTTCAGTCATCCCTGACACATGCATCCCTAATACAAATGTACTGCCGGAAGAATAATTACTTTGGGGTTTAATATCAAACGTAACCCCATTGAAAGGAACACGGGGCTTTAAGATCAGCATCGAACGGCGCGGCCATATATCCACAGAGTCCTGCCGGCTGTTAGGGGCCGCACTGGCCTGTACATCACCCAGATCTTTAATCTGTTGTTCCAGATCGACCTTCACCCGGTCATAGACCTTCATATATACATCCAGGTTCCGGCCATACCAGACTAAAGAGCTATCATACACAGCCTGCGTAATTTTATGCTTGCGGAAAACAGATTCATAGAGTGCCTCTTTATAGCCACTGTCCTGGTAAGACTTATAGTCCACACCGATCATCGCCTCAGCGATCTGCATATCCATCAGGACAGCCTGCATCTGTTTTTCAGACAGTATACCCCGGGGGGTTTTACTACATCCGGAAAGACAAACGACAGACAAACTAATGACACTATATATGAATGTTTTAAACGGTTGCATCCACTTTCTTTTCTTCTTTTGTAAGGCTTTCTAACAGTGTGCGGCGATAGAACAGGAACAGGGCAAATACCCCTACACAAATCGCCGAGTCAGCCAGGTTAAATATAGGACGGAAGAAAATAAACTCTTCTCCTCCCCATATAGGTACCCAATTGGGTAGGTCCGTCTGTATTAACGGAAAATAAAACATATCCACGACCTTGCCATGCAGCCATGAGGCATACCCTCCTCCTTCGGGCAGAAAAGCCGCCACCTGTCCATAACTGTGCGTAAAGAAAACCCCATAAAACACAGAATCTATAATATTTCCTATCGCACCGGCAAAAATAAGGGAAACACAGGCTATAAACCCAAAGCTATACTGTTTTTTAACAATCGTATAAAGATAATAGCCTACAAACCCGACAGCTATGATCCGGAAAACAGACAGGAATAATTTACCAATTACCTCTATCCCAAACGCCATGCCGGGATTCTCTGTAAAATAAAGATAAAACCAGGGAGTGATCTCAATACTCTCATGGAGTTGCATATGGGTTTTAATCCATATTTTCAATGCCTGGTCAAGAATAAGGAGCAGCATCACGATTAATACTGCTCCCCAGCCTTTGGAGTGTTTCATTTATTTTGCGCCTCCCTGTTTAGCTTCTATACTTAATGTCGCATGTGGAACAGCCCGTAATCTCTCTTTCGGGATCAGCTTTCCGGTTTCCCGGCAAACACCATACGTTTTGTTCTCAATGCGGATCAAAGCAGCCTGCAAATTCTGAATGAACTTCATCTGGCGTTGTGCCAGACGGCCGGTTTCTTCCTTAAACAACGTAGCAGCTCCCTCTTCCAGCACCTTAAAGGTGGGAGAAGTGTCAGACACATCATTACCGTCATCATTGGTAACACCAGCTCTCAGTAATTCATAATCTTTCTTTGCCACATCCAGCTTATCTAATATAATGGCACGGAACTCTTCAAGTTCTACATCTGAATATCTCGTTTTCTCTGCCATGGTTTAATCGGTTTTTAGTTTAATAAATTCTTTGTCAGTCTCGGGCACCCCTATGTGGCTGGCCAAATATACGTATATTATTTATATGGTGTAACCAGGGATACATATTTCATAATTATACTTTCTCTATACTTACCGGCAATCGGAAATCTTCAAAGTCCAGTGCCACCGCGTCACTGACCGCATCAGAAATATCAATCGATTCCGCCAGTACCTGGTTGGCAATATATTCTTTATATTCCCGGATAGCCTCATCCATCTCTTCCGTAGATAAGATCGTGATACGGATTTTATCCGTAATATCCAGCCCGCTGCTTTTACGCAGGTTCTGGATGCGGTTCACCAGTTCACGGGCCAACCCCTCTTTCTTCAGTTCATCCGTTACAGTGATATCCAATGCCACCATCAGACGGCCCTCATTCGCCACTAACCAACCCGGAATATCCTCAGAGATGATCTCCACATCCGCCAGTCCAATCTGAATATCCTGTCCTTCCAGCTGCATGGAATGGGTTCCGGCAGTTTCAAAAGCAAGGATCTCCTCCTGGCTCATCTGCTGAATAGCCTGCGCCAGTTGCTTCATGATCTTTCCGTAACGGGGACCCAGTTTCTTAAAGTTCGGCTTTACCTTTTTTACCAGGATACCGGCAGAATTATCCACGAAATTCAGCTCCTTAACATTCACCTCATTCAGGATCAAGGCTTGGACAGCTTCAATATTTTCCTGTTGATGCTTATCGGTCACAGGGATCATAATCGTCTGCAAAGGCTGGCGCACTTTGATATTTACTTTTCTCCGGAGCGCCAGGATCATCGAAGAGATATCCTGTGCCAGCTTCATCTGCTCTTCCAACGTTTTATTGATCAGAGCCTCATCATATACCGGAAAATCCGTCAGGTGGACCGATTCAGCCTGATCCCTTCCGGTAACCGCCACCAGATCAGAAAAGAGTTGGTCAGCATAGAACGGAGCAATAGGTGCCATCAGTTTAGCGACTGTTTCCAGACAGGTATATAAGGTCTGGTAAGCAGACAATTTATCCGTGGTCATGCCTCCACCCCAGAAACGTCGACGGTTCAGGCGCACATACCAGTTACTCAGGTTATCATTAACAAACTCAGAAATAGCACGTCCCGCACGAGTCGGTTCGTAATTATCCAGATATGTATTCACATCTTTGACCAGCGTATTCAAAAGAGACAGGATCCAACGGTCAATCTCCGGTCTTTCCTCCTGCGGAACATCCGGTTCACTGTAATGGAAACCATCCACATTCGCATACAAAGCAAAGAAGGAATAAGTATTATAAAGTGTACCAAAAAATTTGCGCCTTACCTCTTCCAGTCCCTCCACATCAAATTTGATATTATCCCAGGGAGAAGCATTGGTGATCATATACCACCGCAAAGGGTCAGAACCATGCTGGTCGATTGTTTCAAACGGATCCACCGCATTTCCCAGGCGCTTAGACATTTTATTTCCATTCTTATCCAATACCAAACCGTTTGAAATAACGGTCTTAAAGGAAATACTGTCAAACACCATCGTAGACAGAGCATGCAAAGTAAAGAACCAACCCCGGGTCTGGTCCACTCCCTCAGCAATAAAATCAGCCGGGAATATGCTGCCGTTATCAAAAATTTCTTTATTCTCAAACGGATAATGGATCTGCGCATACGGCATTGCTCCGGAATCAAACCATACATCAATCAGGTCTGTTTCACGCCGCATCGGTTTTCCGGAAGGAGCTACCAGAATGATATCATCCACATACGGACGATGCAGGTCAATCTTTTCATAATTCTCTTTCGTATATTCTCCTACACTGAACTCTTTGTATGGATTCTCTTCCATCAGGCCTGCTTCCACAGTCTTCTCAATTTCTTTATATAATTCCTCTACGGAACCTATACAGACTTCCTCAGTCCCATCTTCCGTACGCCAGATCGGTAACGGAGTACCCCAGTAACGGCTACGGCTCAGGTTCCAGTCCTGCAGGTTTTCCAGCCACTTGCCAAAACGACCTGTGCCTGTACTCTGTGGTTTCCAGTTGATTGTATTATTCAACTCCATTAACCGTTCCCGGTAAGCAGTCATTTTAATGAACCAGCTATCCAAGGGGTAATATAAAACAGGTTTATCCGTACGCCAGCAATGAGGATAGTTATGCACATGCTTCTCGATACGGAACGCACGGTTCTGCACTTTCAGCATCATACAGATAGACACATCTAAGGTTTCATCTTTATCTGTCAGCTTCGGATCATAGGCATTCTTTACAAAACGTCCCTGGAACGGATCATAATCAGATGCATTCATACAATTCTGCACGAAATCCACATCCAGATCCTCCAGCAAATAATATTTACCGGTCAGGTCTACCATCGGACGTTTGTTTCCATCCTTATTGATCATCATCAACGGAGGAACACCTGCTGCTTTAGCCACCCGGTCATCATCCGCACCAAACGTAGGAGCAATATGTACGATACCTGTACCATCTTCCGTAGTGACATAATCACCCGGAATCACCCGGAACGCACCTTCACCCGGGTTCACCCACGGGATCAACTGTTCATAATGCATCCCTGTCAGTTCGGAACCGGCCCACTCCCCTGCTATTTTATAAGGGATCAGTTTATCCCCGGATCTATACTCACTCAGTTCCAGTTCAGCAGCTTTCGAATTAAAATAGGAACCCACCAGGTCTTTAGCCAATACTACCGTTTCCGGCAATCCAGTGTAAGCATTAAAAGTCTGTACAGCTACATACCGGATAGAAGGGCCTACACACAAAGCCGTATTAGACGGTAAAGTCCACGGCGTAGTGGTCCATGCCAGAAAGAAGGCATCCCCATGCTGTGTCATTTCCGGTTTCGGGTCCCAGATCAGGAACTGAGCCGTACAGGTAGTATCCTTTACATCTTGGTAAGTGCCCGGTTGGTTCAGTTCATGCGTACTCAGCCCGGTTCCGGCAGCCGGTGAATAAGGCTGGATAGTATATCCTTTATATAATAATCCTTTTTTATATAACTCTTTCAGTAAAAACCATAAGGTTTCAATATACCGGTTATCATATGTGATATAGGGATCATCCATATCCACCCAGTAACCCATTTGCTGAGTCAGGTCTTCCCACTCTTTGGTATACTTCATCACATCCTTACGACAAGCGGCATTATAGTTAGCCACAGAAATCTTCTTACCAATATCCTCTTTGGTAATACCCAATGCTTTCTCAACCCCCAGTTCAACGGGCAAACCATGAGTATCCCATCCTGCCTTACGTTTTACCTGAAATCCTTTCATGGTTTTGTAACGGCAGAAAATATCCTTAATCGAACGGGCAATTACGTGGTGAATACCAGGCATACCATTTGCTGAAGGCGGTCCTTCATAAAAGACAAATGAAGGAGCTCCCTCCCGTATCCCGAGACTTTTATGGAAGATGTTCCCATCCTGCCACTTTTTTAATATCTCTTTATTCACGTTCGATAAGTCAAACTTCGAATATTCCGTAAATTTCTTACTCATACTGACTAAATTTCTTTACTTCTGAAAAATTGCCACAAAGGTAGCTTTTTTATTCGAAATAGGCAATAAAACCCTGATTAAGGCATATTATAGTCAAATAACCGGTAAAACCTACCTGCTGAACGATTTATATGTGGCCGAAATCTGCTTTATTCCCAGGTTTGGAAAGAAGGATTCCATAGCCCAACAGTATCATTCCGGATTTTATACCGGCAGTTTGTCAGCAACCGCCAGTCACTTTTTCAGTCTATGTCCTGATGATAATACGGTAAGTCTTGATGGTAATGAATTAAGTCCTGATGATAATTTAAAAAAGTGCTGAGTGGGAAATATAAAACTACCGGCTTTTCTCGTAAAAGAGCAAGGCTATGAAGAACGACTGTGCTTATAGTCCCTTATTTTCCGGAAAAAGATTTCTTTTTATACAGGAAATTCTGCCATTTTTCTTCCGGTTTTCCCTGGCTGAACATTTCATACCAGCCCATCGTGAACAACAGGCCAGACAAACGGTTGATAAACCGGAGGATACTATCCGGGACAGGGTCCAGGCGGTTTAATGTCCATAAACGGCGTTCCGCACGGCGGGCAACTGTCCGTGCCAGTTGCAGATGAGAAGAAACCAGATTTCCTCCTGGGAGAATAAAGTAGTTACTGTCTTCCATACGGGCAGTTAAATGATCGATTTGTCCTTCACACCAGCGGATTATACTTTCGTCTAATGTATTCGGATTGGCAGGGCGGATCCTGTCCGGAGTAGCCACATGGGACATGACGACCATCATTTCTTTCTGAATACGGAAAAGGGAGGCTTGCCAGGTATGCTCTTCCGGCAGGAACACACGGATAACTCCCAAAAGGCTGTTTAATTCGTCCAGGGTCCCATTGGCTTCGATCCGTATATCGTCTTTTTCTATCCGTTCACCGCCATGTATCTTTGTTTTTCCTTTATCTCCTGATTGGGTATATATTTTTGTCATCGGTTTTCCTGTCCTATGCATATAGCTCTTATTTACTTACAAAGGTAGAAAATAAGCCGGAATGTATGGTATTCCTCCTTAAAGGATCTGCCTATACTGAATTTACCCTTACTTACCATTCTCTGACTGATCCTTTTCCTGAGATTGATCCTGAACGGTATTCTTACCGCCTTGCTCACGCCTACACTCCTGGGGTTGCCGGGTATTCTTTAGCCTACTGAATTCACAACCGCAATATAGCTGGTTATAAAACTGATTTTCTGCCAGCAGTATACGGCGGCGCTCGCTCAGGCCGTCTTTACGCCAGTTCTTTTCCCAGAACTCCACTCCTTCATATCGTGAAGCGGCTTCATGTCCGGCTATTGCTATTTGTGCAAGGCCCTTCCAACGGGAGGAAGCCAGTGTGGTGGCAAAGCGGGAAAAGCCTTGTTGATGGGCTACTGCTGCGGTTGCCCGCATACGCATCCTGAAGCAGGCCAGGCACCGGGCTCCCCTTTCCGGTTCCTGTTCCATGCCTTTGATCTCTCCTAACCAACCGGTATGGTCATAATCATCATCGATCACGTCCAGTCCCTGTGCGGATGCATACCGAAAACATTCCGCTTTTCGGATCCCGTATTCTTCTGTAGGATAAATATTAGGATTATAAAAATAGAGGGTTGGACGTATATCATGAGCCAGCAACCATTCGATGATTGCTGCGGAACAAGGGGCACAACAGGTATGTAATAATAACATGTTTATCCGAAGTTTGATGGACTACAAAGGTATACGTTCCGGAGTAAGAAAGCAACCAGTTCGGTAAAGATTACTTATGGACGAGGTTCCAGCTTTGTCTTTCGGAAGCTACAAATGGATTATAGGCATAGAGCACGGTTTTATTCTCCCGGAGTGAACGGGGAACATCGATCAGCCGTTGATTGCTGCTTCCCCGGAAAAGGAGGGATTCATCCCGCAGGGAATGGTCATAGCGGCCATCTACCAGGACATCGATATAATTAAGGAGTAAGGACAGGCGCTGATTCCTGACCAGCGTTTCGAAGGTATACCCGGTATAACACCAGATGGTTTTACGGCTTTTTTCTTTAATGCCCCCGTGCCAGACGGATAAAGCCTTCCGGCTGGAAAAACGGATCTCCTCCGCTGAAAGTGACATTCGCAAAGTTATCTGCCAATATGTTTTGCAACAGGGAGTCTACAGACATCCATTTCCCATTCTGTATGTCCCAGGAGCTGGGGTTATGGCATCCCGGACAACGATGCAGGCATCCGGCAGCATAGATAGCTGTCCGAAAACCCGGACCGTCGACGGTCGTATCTTCAATAATATCTATAATGGAAAGCATACTTAGTTATGAATGATCCGGTCGTTCAATTCCGATAATTTTGCGTTATTCCAACGGTCGGTAGTACCGACTAAATAACCGGTGATCCGTTGTAACTTATCCAGGTGATCGCTTCCACATCTTGGACAGGTTTCCAATTGTTCCGCAGCGTTCTCATAGCCACAGTCCAGACATCTGTTGCGGTTGTGATTGACAGATCCGTAGCCGATATTATAGGCATCCATCATATCTACCACCTACATGATCGCTTCCGGATTATGTGTAGCATCCCCGTCTATTTCGACATAGAAAATATGTCCTCCCCGGGTCAGGTTATGATAAGGTGCTTCAATTTCTGCTTTATGCCGGGCGCTACATTTATAATAGACCGGCACATGATTGGAATTGGTATAATATTCCCGGTCTGTAATACCCGGTATTAAACCGAATACATGCCTGTCTTTCGCGGTGAATTTACCGGCCAGTCCTTCTGCCGGAGTGGCCAGTACACTGTAATTGTGTTGATACTGTTCGGCAAACTGGTTTACCCGGTCACGCATGTAGGTCACGATCCGTAAGCCTAACTTCTGTGCAGCTTCATCTTCCCCATGATGTTTTCCGGTCAGGGCAACCAGGCATTCTGCCAGTCCGATAAAGCCTATCCCTAAAGTTCCCTGGTTGATGACAGAAGCAATCGTATCCGTAGGTTTCAGTTTTTCACTGCCTAACCAGAGAGCTGACATCAATAAAGGGAATTGTTTGGCAAAGGCTGTTTTCTGGAATTCCATCCGTTCATGCAGTTGCAGGGCTGCAATTTCCAATACTTCATCCAACCTGGCAAAGAACCGGGCAATGCGTTCTTCCTGCTTCTCTATCTCCATACATTCGATTGCCAGACGAACGATATTGATCGTAGAAAAAGAGATATTTCCACGTCCGATGGAGGTTTTCGGACCAAAGCGGTTCTCAAATACCCGGGTACGGCATCCCATGGTTGCCACTTCATACTCATAGCGTTTGGGATCCTCTTCTTTCCAGTCTTCATGCTGGTTGAAGGTGGCATCCAGGTTCAGGAAGTTAGGGAAAAAGCGCCGGGCGCTTACCTGGGCTGCTAATTGATACAGATCGTAATTCCGGTCTTTCGGCAGGTAGCTGACTCCCCGTTTCTTTTTCCATATCTGGATCGGGAAGATAGCGGTTTCTCCTGTTCCTACGCCTCTATAGGTACTATTCAGGATCTCACGGATAATGCAACGTCCTTCCGCGGAGGTATCTGTTCCATAGTTGATAGAGCTGAATACTACCTGGTTTCCTCCCCGTGAATGGATCGTATTCATATTATGAATGAAGGCTTCCATGGATTGGTGCACCCGGCTGACCGTCTGATTGATGGCATGTTGCAGGATCCGCTGGTCTCCGGATAATCCGTCTAAGGTTTTTTCAGATAGTCATCTAATTCTATATTATATAAATGACTGTACTCTTCTCCGGTCAGCGCTTCCAGGGTTTTTACCTCTTCTATAAAGCTGGTACGTACATAGGGAGCCAGATAAAAATCAAAAGCGGGAATGGCTTGTCCGCCATGCATTTCATTCTGAGCAGTTTCTAAAGAGATACAGCCTAATATGCTGGCGGTTTCTATCCGTTTGGCCGGACGGGATTCCCCATGGCCGGCAGAAAACCCATTTTGCAGGATACGGTCTAAAGGATGCTGGACACAGGTCAGGCTTTTAGTAGGATAGTAATCTTTATCATGTATATGGAGATAATTCCCGGCTACCGCATCTTTGATCTCTTCTGTTAAAAGATAATCATCCACGAAGGGTCTAGTTGTTTCACTGGAAAATTTCATCATCATTCCGGCAGGCGTATCGGCATTCATATTGGCATTTTCACGGGTAATATCGTTGGATTTGATATTAATGATCTCCAGGAACATATCCCGTGTTTTTGCCTTTCGTGCAATGCTTCGCTGATTCCGGTAGGCGATATACTTTTGTGCCACATCTTTCCGGCTACTATTCATCAGTTCCAGTTCCACTGCATCCTGGATCGCTTCTACTGTCATTTGCGGATCTCCCTGAAATGCGACATAATCTGTGATCTGGGCGATCAGTTTTCGGTCCTCTCCCAGCTCTGTGTGGAGCATAGCTTTACGGATTGCGGTGGCGATTTTATCTTCGTTGAACCCGACAATCCTTCCGTCTCTTTTAATTACCGTCTGTATCATCTTCTCTGTTGTATATTTTCCAACAAAAGTAACAATCTACTCATACGAATTTCCTTTTTAGAAAACTTTTTTAGAGTTAAATTATGTTATACATTTAATTATCAGTTATATAAAAATATTTTTGGAAAACTTTTCAAATAACATCAAAAAAAATAGAACCCAAATAAAAAACTTTATACACCTTAAAGGAACAATAAATTTACATATTTCGGCAATATATTACAGATAAATACAAGACAAAACAGTAAAAACAATTGCTTATCTATATAGTCTGGACTTATAAGGATTTATTCCTGAATTCTTTCCAGGTGGATGAAGTTAAAAGGGTTGAATTTCTATAGGAATAGAAGTAAAAAAGAATAGTCTGGTTTGATTTTACACATGGATATTTTAAATAGAAAAACGTTTTTTCTCCGAATAATATGTTTATATTTGCAAATGTAAGACATTTCGAAAGGTGTTGGGCACTTTGAATAGCATAGAAACCGCTAAATACTCCCCCCAGTTCCAGCTTCAAAGTGTTCCGGCATTGTCATGCCCATAAAAAGGACGGAGTTGAGAAGCAGTACGTGCTGGAACTGGGGGGTCCATGATTCTATGCTAACGTATTTGCGGCTCAACTCTCGTCCTTGCTTTTTTATTATAGAGTCTTTCATAAATAAGTTGCTAACCTAATTATTCATTTATGAAAAGATTTTTAGTATGTACCGGGTACATGTTGCTTACTTTCTGTGTTATTTTTCTCTTATTCCCTCTATTGCCTGTTCCGGATCATCTTTCCGTTTCTTTAGGCATAGGGATTAATATAGGCATTGGTTACATGCTATTTTATGAAAGTAATAAATCACAGAAAAAGAAAAGAAAAAAATAATGACAGGCCGGGTATCTCTTTCGGGTATCTGTGAAATATAAAATTAAAATAGCATGGTATTTTACCAGATGGAAAAGGTATGTCAAAGAACAACTCAGAAGTATGTGTAAACCAGAAATCCAGTAAACAAACAATGCAAATATACTATCCGGATAAAAAATTCCAAGAGAAAATATTGAATTATTTTACCAAAGAAATTATTTGGACTTCTTCCAAATTACAAATATCCCAAATCCTGCTTTATCACAAAGAAATAATCTAATCATTAACAATGATTTGCATCCTTATTTTTTTCGAATATCGAAAAAAAATAAGAAACCTGATCCATATTTCGACACAGTTCCTTGGTAAACAGAAATCGCATCCTTTCTCCGGAAAGGGTGCGATTGAGTATCTGAGTGGAAAATTACGGTTATTTACGGTTAGTCCACCACAAAGGTGTGGCGACTTTATTCTCTCCGCCTAACAGCCGGACTGCTGTATTGTAATTTTCTGAACTGTTCACTTCCAGACTGGATGGATACATGAAACGTTCCGTATAGAATTCCCAGTGGCATTCCATGTAATTGCTCGTAGTCAGTGCCACTTCATGGCTACTGGTGTTATAGCTTACTTCTACAGCCGGATTTTCAAAGAATGGAAGACCTAAGCGACGATGGTCAGACCATGCTTCCAGAGGTAACCAGGGCATTTGTGCAAGATATTTCTGGGAAATAATCTTGGTCAGTACATCGTTATTATAGGCTCCGTTCTTATAAATAGAATTTTTAGGGTAGTAATATGTTTTTGTTTTCTGCTCTCCTGTATATCCATTTACATATTCTACCGTATAAGGTTGCGCTTCGGCCGTATGTTCGATCACTACGGAAGTCCCGACACGGTTGTAGTCCTGTGAACTTAGGTAAGCATCCAGAAATTGTGTTACTCCATGGTATTCAAAACTGGCTGTGATACCTGCCTCATAATTATCTTTCACAGAACCCGGAACATTCCAGCCATAATGCGCTGCTTCTGCTAACAGGAAGTAAGTTTTCCACGGAGCAAACCACACCCATTTTTTAGTATGTTCGCGGTACTGTTTAGAGAGACTGGGATAGTTCTCGGTTTCATTTATCAACTTAGCTGCCAGGGTTCCTTTTTCATCCCATTTACCGGTTACCCAGGTATTCCAGGTATATTGGGTCTTCAGGACGATATATCTGTTTCCGTTCTTATCCACCTCTTCTTTGGTTTCCGGATCTAATAGCTGTGCTTCTTCAGCCAGTTCTATGTTCGGAAAATAAACCTGTCCGTCGTCATAGCCCGGGATGTGGAACAACACAGTAGCGCGCAGGTCAATTTTAGCAGGCAATGCATCAAAGAAGAAACCTGCGGCGGAATCATTGGTATTGGTACTTAAGTGTTGGGTTAACTCTTGCCCCAGATAGGTTCTTGCATCTTTCAGGGTAACTTTCCCTTCCAGTTCAGAAGGTACCTGGAAATCAATTCCTCCCAATCCGATCATCAGGTTATTCAAGGTAACGGAAATAGGCTGAGGGTTCCATCCGCGGGACATCACTCCTGCCAGACCACTCCAGCTATCTACTTCCTGGACTTCTGCGGTCTCACTTAAGGTACTAATGAGGTTGCCTGCCTGAGCAGTCTCTTCAAAAGCCTGCCGTGCCATTTCCGGTTCCACTTCCGACAAACGCATAGCATAGCGGAGACGCATGGAATTCGCATATTTCACCCATTTACTGACATCTCCGCTGTAGAAAGGATCTGTACCGGCATTTCTGATTTCAGACATGTCTGCATCCGGGTCTAACTGTGCTGCGGCATCTTTCAGTTCTGACAGGATGAATTCATAGATCGTTTTCTGATCTTTATATTCAATCACTCCATCGTATTTATTTTCAATAGTGACCGGACCAAAACAGTCGGACAATTCGGAAATAATATAGGCTCTCCAGATACGGGACATCTGCAGGACATTGTGTTCATAACTGAACGCATCACCGGATTCCAGCCTTTCTCTGCTCAGATTAATGGCCAAATTGACATCGTTGAACCAACCTACCCCATAATCCACGCCTAAGTAGTCTCCGTTATATTCATCGTAATTGGTCCCCACAGCCATACCGGTTCTTCTTTCAAAATGGGCGGCACTTTTCCATTGATAGACAAATATACGTTCTGCAATATGGGGATTTTGTTGTGCATCTACAATGGATTTGTTGAGTAGATAATGGGTTCTCACCTTTTCTTTATCTACTTTGGTCGGGTCATTATTCAGATCCTCAAAGTCGCTACATCCGGAGAGTAGAACAACTGTCGAAGCCAGACCCATCAGTATTTTATTGAATGTTTTCATAACCTTGTTTTTTATTTTAGAAAGTAGCTGATATATTGAAGGTAAATGAACGGGAGGTCGGAGCTGCCAGGTTTTCAAAACCTACGGCGTTAGTGTCTGTAGCAGAAACTGCTTCCGGATCAATTCCCGGCAGGTTATAATGGATCATCCATACATTATTTGCTGTAAAGGATAAAAAGACTCTTTCCAGCGGAGTATTTTGTAACCATTTCTTTTCCAAATCATATCCAAGCGTAATATTCCTCAGGCGGACATTGGTTGCATCATACAGGAAGGCCTCTCCTACTCCGATATTTCCGGTAGCGGCCCGTCTCCAGTAGAGTTCCGGACGTACGGCTTTGTCGTTGGTTACGTATCCGCCATCTGCTGTTGCCTGAACGGAATTAGGTACGACAAATTCATCCCGTGCTCCGTTCACCACAGTTTCCGCAGCGTTTCCTATACCGTGCAGTCTGGCTGTGGTTGCTGAGAAGATACTTCCTCCAAAGCGGGCATCAATCAGGAAGCTCAATGAAATATTCTTATAACGGAACGAATTGGTCCAGCCTAACATCCAGTCCAGTTGCTGATTGTCTAAATAATAGGTTTCATCTGTGATCAAAGGTAAACCTTCTTCATCGACAATGATCTTTCCGGCATTTGGGCCCTCTTCTACGCGTTGGAATTTTCTTCCGTAAATATCACCCAGATATCCTCCTACCGGAGCAATAATCCGGAGATTGTCGAATGTTTCCAATCCGTATTTATTGATACCATCCGCCAGTTCAATGATCTTATTTTTATTGGTAGAAGCATTCAGAGTAGTTTCCCAGTTCAACCCTTTAGGATTGTTCAGGATAGTTGCATACAACATAATTTCAACCCCTTCGTTCTGAATATTACCGGCATTGATCTTTCTGTATTTATAACCGAAGAAAGGATCCATTGGGATCTCTAACAACTGGCGGGTTGCATTGGTTTTATACCATGAAACGTCTACGCCTAACCGGTTGTCCAGGAACTTCAGTTCCACCCCTGCTTCCCAGGATTTGATCAACTCTGAACGTACGGATGAGTCAAACAGAACTTCTCCGATCGATGCGGTCGAATTTCCGCTGGCATCCATTTCTGTTTTATAGAGGGTATACAACTAGTAAGAATCCAGGTCATTACCTACCATAGCATAAGAAGCACGTACTTTGGCAAAGGTGAACCAGTCCGGCATAGCGGATCCGTTTTTCTCTACCATATCGGAGATCACACCTGCTAAACTAAAGGATGGGTAGAAATAAGAACGGTTTTCTTTACTCATCGTAGAAGACCAGTCATTACGTCCTGTCACATCTAAGAATAACCAGCCATCCCAGTTTACCTGTAAGGTTCCATACAGGGAGTTCATTTTACGGCTGATATCTTCCTGATCAAAAGAAATCTGGTTTTTGTTTTTGGCATTATTCAGGATAAACAGGTTCGGAATCAACAGGTCACCGGTTTCCGCCTTTACTTTGGTACGGCGTTGCATCATCAGGTTACCTCCGAAAGAGAATGAACCTCCTAACTTACTGATCAGGTTATCCTGTCTTAAAGAGGTCAGGAAGCTGTAGTTATTTTCATAGAAGGTATCTGTCTGTTCTGAGTAGTTACCATCCGGTCTTGAATTACCTCCTGCATATAAACGGTTAGTAATACTGGTGTTGTAAGTATCCGTACAGGCTCTCAACTCAATATTCCACCAGTTAGTGATCCGGTAAGAAAGGGCTCCGCTTACCAGAAAACGGTTACGGGTATCTTCATTCTGGCGATATTTCTGTACCCATTAAGGGTTTTCCTGCGGGGTATCTTTCGTATCCCACCAGATCATATTGCCATCCTGATCCAGGCAATCCCGGAAACGGGTAATATCTAAGGTACGGGGTAAATTATAGATCGTATTGAACATACTACCCTGGTTAATCCCCTGTAACGGACGATTTTTCATCTGGGTGTTGATGTAATTAATCTTAGCATCCAGTTTCCAGCGTTTATTTTCTCCGAACTCTGTGGTTCCACGCAGGTTAATAGAGGTTTTGTTCTGTTGCGCTCCCGGAACAATCCCTTTATCGTCCGAACGGTTGACAGAAGCAAAGACACCTGTTCCGTCATAGTTTTGCTGGAAGATGATCCCTTCATTGAACGAGGTTCCTGTATTGAAAAAATTTCCTATATTGTCATAGGGTCTGTAGGAAAATGAATTGCCTAACCAGTCTTCCCGGGTTGAACCATCGGCAACCGGTCCCCAGTTTTCACGTAACCTGACATCATAGATACCGTTTTCTCCCTGACCGAACTCATTTTGCAAATGCGGTTTCAGGAAAATGCTTTCTGTAGTTACCCCAGCGTTTACGGTAATTCCTAAACCACTTTGCTTTCTACCCGATTTAGTTGTAATAAGGATAACTCCATTCCCTGCACGTGATCCGTATAAAGCTGCTGCGGATGCACCTTTCAGGACACTCATGGATTCGATATCTTCCGGATTAATATCCGCGAGCCCGTTCCCCATATCCACTCCGTTGTTTCCGTAAGGGTCTTTGACTCCACTTACGAAGTTATCCATAGGAACTCCATCGATCACAATCAACGGCTGGTTAGAACCTGTTAAGGAGCTATAACCACGTAGTACGATCTTTGAAGAACTACCCACTCCACTACCACGTACGACCTGCAAACCTGACACTTTACCTGATAAGGCATTGGTCACATTGCTCTCACGGGCACTGACCAGGGCATCCCCCTTCAATTCCTGTGTCGCATATCCGAGCGCTTTTTTCTCCCGTTTGATACCCAAAGCTGTTACAACAACTTCGTCTAAGGTTTGCGTGTCTTCCACTAATTTTACCGCTACAGAGGCTTGTCCTGTATAGGTAATTTCCTGTGTCACATACCCCAGAAATGAGATACTGATCACATCTCCGTTTTTCACTTCATCCAAAGTAAAATTCCCGTCAAAGTCAGTAATTGTACCGTTAGTTGTTCCTTTCACTACTACTGAGGCACCAGCAACAGGGCCGAAATCATCTTCCACTGTACCGGTTAACTTCCCTTGCTGCTGGGAAATTTTGGCGTCATGCTTAACAGGTGCTCTGTCTGCATATAGGTTTCCGGAGAAACATAGCAGGCCCGCCACCACCAATAAGCTAACTGGCTTTAAGTTTGTAAACATAAATAATTAATTTAATTAAACAATAGGGTTTATCTCTCATTAAGGTTTATCTATATGTTTGACGTTTCTATTGCGTTATAATGTATTATAGAATACAATAAGATTACCTGAGTTTGTCTTTCAAATCTCAATCTGGCGCTTCGTTAAATATTAATTTTTCATAGTCAGATAGTTAACCTACTAACTTTCTGCAAATATAAAGATATTTTTGATAAATACAATACTTTTATACACCCGTAAATGTTAAATCTTATCTTCTTCAATTACGGGAAATTAAATTTTCAAAAAAGGTCCTCCGAGACCTTATACCAAAAACATTTATTTATATTTTTTCACAATAACCTGACAGTATATTTTTTGATATGAACTTTCTCTAACACACTAGTTACTCTTTTTTGAAGTTATTTAATATCTGTCTATTCTGAAAACTTCTAATTTCGTATTTCTATGCGAAAAATCATACATATCGACATGGATGCTTTTTATGCTTCTATTGAACAACGAGACCATCCGGAATACCGTGGAAAACCGCTGGCTGTGGGATATGCAGGGGATCGTGGGGTCGTTGCTGCAGCCAGTTATGAAGCGAGAAGGTACGGCGTACGTTCTGCGATGGCTTCAAAAACAGCTCTTAAGAAATGTCCCCATCTTATTTTTGCAGCCAGCCGGTTTGATGTATACAGAACTGTGTCCCGGCAAATTATGAATATTTTTCTGGAATATACTGATCTGGTCGAACCGTTATCGCTGGATGAAGCGTTTTTAGACGTAACAGTTAATCACAAACAGATTAAATCGGCGATCCGGATTGCAAGGGAGATTAAAATACGTATCAAAGAAGAGACGGGCCTCACCGCCTCTGCCGGAGTATCGGTCAATAAATTTCTGGCAAAGATCGCATCTGACTATCAGAAACCGGACGGGTTATTTGTTATTCTCGAAAAGGATGCAGAAGCCTTTGTAGAGAGTTTACAGATTGAACAGTTTTATGGGGTAGGAAAAGTGACCGCAGAAAAAATGCACCGCTTAGGAATTCATACGGGTGCTGATCTGAAAGCCCGGTCTGAAAGTGAACTAATCAGGTTGTTCGGCAAAGCAGGGCATATCTATTATAACCAGGTAAGAGGGATTGATAACCGTTTGGTAACTCCGGATCATACCCGTAAATCGTTAGGAGCGGAAAACACCTTTCTGACAGACCTCAGCACCCTACCGGAACTCCGGGAAGAACTGAAGGAGATAGCTGAAACAGTCTGGAAACGGATTAAAGAAAAAAACTTTCAGGGCAGAACGGTCACGTTGAAGGTCAAATATGCCGACTTTGAACAGATTACCCGAAGTAAAACGTTACTGGATGTGATTACTGAGTATGAACTTTTTTATCGTATTTCCATCGAATTACTGGAGCAGATCGATTTTACCACCAAACCTGTTCGCCTGATAGGATTAACAATCAGTAATCCTAAAGAGACTACAACCGCCTCGGATTATATTCAATTAGAACTGGATTTCAGGGATCCGGAAGATTAAAGGTACTCTTCTTTGTGAAAAACAGACAAATCCATTGTTACCAGGGATGTAAGTAAACCGGGAGGGTTTATTAAAAAAGGATTTTCAGCAAACTTTGTGATTATTAGGTTGTTCTTAATGAGTACCAACAAATAAAAAGATAAAAATGAAAAAAACTACTTTTATATTCTTTCTTAT
>JAJQFE010000028.1 GCA_021201295.1 Tannerellaceae bacterium
GACTGATCATCCGGGAATCCTTCGATGCCGTTGCAAAATATGCGGATGTGTGTGTACACGGCGATGGCCTGACCTCGCTGCAATACCGGGAATCCGGCGGTGACGTAACCAAAGAAGTCGTATGGGATGGAAAAGCCCCCGGCCATATTGTCCTGGAACGCCGGGGAAAACGGATCATCATGAAAACAGCAGTAGGAGCGCATCCGGAGAAGATTACCGGAGAGATCGAACTGGCTTTCCCGGATGCCTGTTATATCGGTCTTTTTTGTCTGTTCCCACAACCCCGGCATCCTCGAAACGGTCTATTTCACGGATGTAAAGTTCACGAAATTATAATCTGAAAAAAGAATATACAGTATGAAAAAATGATTTCATTAATAGGCTGTTTGCTGTTGTTTGCTACGTTTCTGACAGCCCAGCAGGCGAAAGTGACCAGTATCCTCCACATCATGGATTTACAAACCGGGCAACAGACCGCCATCAAGGAATTCCCTTTCCTGATCGAAGCCCCCAACTGGACACCGGACGGAAAATGGTTAGTCTATAACAGTGGCGGTAAGCTCTACAAAATTTCTCCGGATCAGCCCGGTGAACCGATTGAGATCAACACCGGATATGCCACCCGCTGCAACAATGACCATGTGATTTCAGCAGACGGGAAACAGATCGCGATCAGCCACGGAACGAAGGAAGACCATCAATCGCGTATTTATACCTTACCCTTTGAAGGCGGTACGCCCCGGTTAATCACTCCGCTGGCCCCAGCTACCTGCACGGATGGAGTCCGGATCTGAAATACTTAGCTTATTGTGCCGACCGGAAAGGGAATTATGATATTTATATCATTCCGGCCGAAGGAGGAGAAGAGATCCGGCTGACCGATGCGGAAGGCTTAGACGATGGCCCGGAATATTCCCCCTGCGGAAAATATATCTGGTTCAATTCCGTACGTTCCGGCCTGATGCAGGTCTGGCGGATGAAAGCCGATGGTTCGGAACAAACCCAGATGACATTTGATGAAACCCGCAACTCCTGGTTTCCCCATGTCTCTCCCAACGAAAAAGAAGTAGTCTATATCGCCTATAAAAAAGGAGACGTACAACCGGGCGACCATCCTGCCAACAAAAATGTAGAACTCTTATGGATGCCGGCCGAAGGAGGCGAACCCAAAGTCATCACTTCCCTTTTCGGCAGACAGGGCACCCTCAATGTGAACTCCTGGGCCCCCGACAGCAAACGTTTCGCCTTCGTGAGCTACCGGCTTGAGGAATAGCAACCCTCCCGGAAGATGGTCAGCTAAAGGTCTTCTACTCAGCCTCTCCTTTTAAAAAAAGATATGGCTGTACGGGGATGTAGCGCTTGAGCCTATCATCTACTATCCGGATGGAAATGACATCTTATCGGTTTCCTGCCATCCCGGTAGGTTGAAGGTCAGGAGGTTCAAGGTTAAAGGTCAGAAAGTTTAACCCTGTACCCCCTGATGTTCAGGGTTGAACCTCCTGACCTTCAACCTACCGGGACAGGACCAGATCCTTAGTTTGTCAGGAGTGTAAGTATAGGCTCTCCGTAAAACCGGCTTACCCTCCCATTATCTTTTGAGAATTAGACATACAAGTGACTGAGAAGGTGACTGAGATTTTTCAGTCACCTTTTCAGTCACTTGTTTTTTAGACCCTATTTATTTGGAAATAAGTTGTTTATAAGTAAATAAGTGACTGGTGACTAAGAAAATTAAAAAACTCTTATGAGAGAGTGTAGGAAACTATTCAAATGATAGGAATTGATCTACTGAATCTGTGAGTAATAAAAATAGAATAACGCTGAATACATTTAAAGAAAAAGTAATATATTTACCGGATTGTGTGAAAATTGTGTGTTAACTTATTGTATTAAATTCTATCCTATGAAGAACAAATATCTATTTGTACTACTATTGGTGCTGGCATCCGTTTCACCGGAATTGCCGGCCTGCGGGAATGGACATTATGGGAATAACCGGTATTCGCTCCTTACAAAACCCTATATGGAACTGCCGGTAGGAAGTATTAAACCTGCTGGTTGGCTGGAAGAGCAACTCCACCGGATGGCCAACGGCATGACTGCAGAAATGGATGTGATCTATGAAAAGGTAATGGGCCCCCGCAACGGTTGGCTGGGAGGTGACGGAGATGTGTGGGAAAGAGGCCCTTACTGGATCAACGGATTATTACCCCTGGCTTATATCCTGGAAGACAAAGCCCTGATCAATAAAGTACAGCCGTGGATTGAATGGGCGCTTGTTTCGCAGCAACCGGATGGCTATTTCGGACCGGATATGGACCGGCCGCATGAACCCGGTCTGCAACGGGATAATGCCCGCGACTGGTGGCCTAAAATGGTGGTATTGAAAATTATGCAGCAGTATTATTCGGCTACGCAGGACCCACGGGTCATTCCTTTTCTGACAAACTATTTCAAATATCAACTGAATCAGTTACCCAAAGATCCGTTAGGCAGATGGACCTTCTGGGGAGAACAGCGGGGAGCGGACAACCTGATGATCGTCTACTGGCTGTATAATATCACAGGAGATCCTTTCCTGCTGGAATTAGGGGAGCTGATCCATGAGCAAACCTTTAACTGGACCGATATTTTCCTTCATCAGAACCATCTGTACAGACAACACAGTCTTCACTGTGTGAACCTGGCGCAGGGATTTAAAGCTCCGGTAATCTACTATCAGCAGAGTCACGATAAGACGCATCTGGATGCCGTAAAGAAAGCCACAGAAGTGATCCGCCACAGCATTGGTTTCCCGATGAGTTTGTGGGGAGGGGATGAGCTGTTGCGTTTTGGTAATCCGATCAATGGTTCCAAATTATGTACCGCCGTCGAAATGATGTTCTCCCTGGAAAATATGCTGGAGATCACGGGCGATATGCAGTGGGCAGACCATCTGGAACGTATCACCTATAATGCCTTGCCTACCCAGATCTCGGATGATTTTATGAGCCGCCAGTACTATCAGCAGGTGAACCAGATCTCGATTAAAAACGAGTATAATAACTTTGTGACTCCTCATGAAGGAACGGACAACCTGTTCGGAGTCTTAACCGGATACCCTTGTTGTACCTCGAACCTGCATCAGGGATGGCCTAAGTTTGTACAGCACACCTGGTATGCAACAGCCGATCATGGAGCGGCAGCGTTGGTCTATGCGCCTTCTGAAGTTTCGCTCACTGTGGGGGATGGAGTCCGTGTAAAGATCAAAGAAGAGACGTACTATCCGTTTGATGAAACCGTTTCTTTCACCTTTAGCTATCCGGATAAAAAAGTAAAGAGTGCCCGGTTCCCGCTTCATCTGCGTGTACCGGCCTGGTGTGAAAAGCCGGAAGTGCTGTTAAATGGAAAGCCGCTGGACTATACCGTAACCGACCAGCGGGTGATTGTGTTGAACAGGGAGTGGGCGCAGACAGACCACTTAACACTCAATTTCTCTGCCGAAGTAGAGGTGAGCCGGTGGTATGACAACGCGGTAGTCGTAGAAAGAGGTCCGTTGGTCTATGCGCTGAAATTAGATGAGAAATGGGAAAAGAAATATTTCGAAACAGAGAGATAAAACCAACTATGGAGACTGGTATTATGAAGTAACGACCGATTCCCCCTGGAACTATTCGTTGATCCGTAACATGATCCGTCCGGAAAACATCAAAGAAAGTTTCCGGGTAGAGAAAAAGGCAGGCCAGGCAGCATACCCCTGGACACTGGAAGATGCTCCGGTCACCATCAAAACCAAAGGCCGCCTGATGCCCGACTGGAAAGAGTACCGCGGTTCTGTAGGAACACTCCCTTACGATGTACAACATCACGATGATCCGGACCCCGTAGAATACGAGATCGAATTGATCCCGTATGGTTGCACCACCTTACGGATCACCGAATTCCCGGTGCGGTAACGATTTCCCTCCGGAAAATATATAGCCCCGTGTTCCCCGCGCAGGCGGGGATCGCAAAGGAAGTGACGGTTATCATAAAATAGTTGAAACTGCCGGTTCTCCTGCGATCCCCGCCTGCGCGGGGAACACGGGGCTTTCCTTTTATTGTAATTACGGACTGAGGAGATCTCCTGGTCAGTCGTGGTCGGAAGAATTTAGCTAACTAATAAATAGCTGATAAACAGCCAGAAAAAGTATGGGTCGAAGGGGATTTTCAATCCCCGCCTGCTAGATATGAGGATCTCCTGATCCGCCTTCCATACCTTTTGTTCTATCCTAATGGGTATTTGATAGATTCCGGATCTGGAGATCCTTATACCCGGAGAGGTTCGGATTGCAAATCCTCACGTCCATTAAAATATAAGAAGCCCATGTTCCCCGCGCAGGCGGGGATCGCAAAGGAAATGATGGTTATCATAAAATAGTTGAAATTGCCGGTTCTCCTGCGATCCCCGCCTGCGCGGGGAACATGGGCTTTTCTTTTATTGTAATTCTTCTATCTCTTTCAGCCACAGGGCAGAACTGGCATCGCTGGGCATACGGAAGTCGCCGCGGGGGGAGAGGGTGACGGAGCCTACTTTGGGGCCGTCGGGCATACAACTACGTTTGAACTGCTGATTGAAGAAACGACGGAAGAAGGTGGTTAGCCACTTTTTGATGGTCGCTTGATCGTAGGTTCCTTCAAATGCTTTTTGTGCCAGGTAATAGATCTTGGTGGGGGTAGAACCCATACGAAGGAAATGGTATAAAAAGAAATCATGGAGTTCATAAGGCCCTACCAGGTCTTCCGTGATCTGGGAGATATTGCCCTGTTCATCGGCCGGGATCAGTTCCGGGCTGATGGGTGTGTCTGCGATATCCAGCAGGGTCTTTTTTGTTTCTTCATCCATCTTGTTGTGGGCAATCCAGTTAACTAAATAACGAACCAGCGTTTTAGGTATGCTACTGTTTACGCCATACATAGACATGTGGTCGCCGTTGTAGGTAGCCCATCCCAGTGCCAGTTCGGACAGGTCACCCGTACCGATCACCATACCGTTCTCTTTATTGGCTACATCCATCAGGATCTGTGTGCGTTCCCGCGCCTGGCTGTTCTCATACGTCACATCATGTACCTCCGGATTCTGTCCTATATCTTCAAAATGTTGAAGGCACGCTTTGACAATAGATATTTCCCGGATCGTCACCCCTAAGGATTCCATCAGGTGGATGGCATTATTATATGTACGCCCGGTGGTTCCAAATCCCGGCATCGTAATCCCCAGTATCTGTTTGCGGGGAATTTTCAACGTATCAAAGGTCATCACGGTGACCAGAAGTGCAAGGGTGGAATCCAGACCGCCGGAAATCCCGATCACGGCTGTTTGGGAGTGAGTATGGACCAGTCGTTTGGCCAGGCCGGCTACCTGTATGTTGCAGATCTCTTTACATCTTTCGTTCAGTGCATGGCCGAACGGTACGAACGGATGCGGGTCTATCTCCCTCTTCAGGTCAGGAAGAAGATCATATTCCGGTAGTTCAAAAGGAATCGTACCCGTCTTTTCCGGGACCAGGGAAGAAGCACCGTGCATAAAACTCAGGTTTACCTGACGGTCGTGTTGCAGGGAGGCTACATCTACATCACTGATGATCAATTGTTCTTCCATCGTGAAGCGGGGAGAATCTTTCAGCAGGGAACCATTTTCCGCAATGATCCCGTTCCCGGCAAATACCAGGTCCGTACTGGATTCACCAAATCCGCAGGATGCATATACGTAGCCGGCAATGCAACGGGCAGATTGTTGTTTGATTAGTGAGAGCAGGTATTGATGTTTACCGATCACCTCGTTGCTCGCAGACAGGTTAAAGATAATGTTGGCTCCCTGCATCGCCTGTAAAGAGCTGGGAGGAACCGGGACCCAAAGGTCTTCACAGATCTCAATGCCTATGGAAACCTGTCCGGAGACGAATTGTGTATAGACCTGCAAAGGATAAACTTCATGTCCGATCCGGATCGTATCGTTCCGGAGATCCGTGGCAGAGGTGAACCATCGCTGTTCCTGAAATTCACGGTAGTTAGGAAGATAGGTTTTAGGGATAACTCCTATTATTTTACCCTGTTGAAAGACTACCGCAGCATTGATCAACCTGTTTTCTGTGAGCAGGGGAACCCCTACCAGGGTGAGGATGTCCAGGTCTCTCGTCTGGTGCACTAATTGCAACAGAGCCTGTTCCGCCTCTTTCAGTAAGGTTTGTTGCTCAAACAGATCCATACAGGTGTATGCGGTAACAGCCAGTTCCGGAAACCCGATGACCTGTACTTTTTGTGCGGAGGCTTTCCGCATCAGTCCCTCTATCTTCTCTATATTATAAAAACAATCAGCCACTTCCACATGAGGAACCGCAGCCGCTACTCTGACAAATCCGTAGTTCATGCTCTGTTTATTTTCTACAAAAATACAATTCCGCTGACAATTGTTCATCTTCCCTTCTGATTATTTTCTTTATATTTGCGTATTAACCTTATGTACCAACGAATGGCCTCTAACCCTTCAAAGAATCCGGATAAAGCATGGATCTTACTTTTAAATAAGGGAGAGTATGCTGCTTTTGAGTCTATTTACCGAAAATATAGTGGATGAGTCTATAACTTTGCGAACTTTCTATTGTATGATAGTTGCCTGGCGGAAGATGTGATGCAGAATGTTTTTATGAAGATATGGGAAAAACGGTACGAGATTGATCCGGAAGAAACTTTTTCAGCTTATCTTTTTACTATCAGCCGCCATTTAGTATATAAAGAAACCCGAAAATAGTTGAATATAGAAATTTCTCTGGCGGTATTAGAGGATAAATCGTCTCCGTCTGATTTCCATACCGAATTCTAAGTTGAACTCAACTCCCTGAAAGAATATATCGACCACCTGATTGACCAGCTACCCGAAAGCAGACGAAGAATCTACCGGATGAGCCGCGTGGAGGGATTATCCAATAAAGAGATAGCTGTGCGTCTTTCTTTGTCCGAGAAAACGGCAGAGACACAAATTTACCGGTCCCTGCATTTTTTGAAAGAGAAATTAGCTAAGGATAAGGGCGCATGGAGTATATTAATTGCTCTTTTTGTTAACTTGAGTTAAAATTGCTGCGGCCTGTAAGTGATAACTTATTTCTGAGCCTATATAACTATAAAAAGTCTTGTATCGTATGGATTTTATACAGTTGTTAGAGCGTTTTATGAGAGGAGAAACTTGTGCGGAAGAAGAGAAGCTGTTAAAAGAATGGTTTCGCTCTGCTCCGGCCAGGAAAGAAATAGAGACCTATTACTCCGGCCGCTGGGCCGCTGCGGAGGGTGCTGATATGGATCCATCCAGAAAAGAAGAGGTTTTAGCCCGAATCACCCGGGAGATAAAAGAGCGGGAAGACATTCCTGTGATTCCTGCTCAACGGAGAAATTCGTTTATGAGAACATGGCTTCCCTATGCTGCCGTTTTTATCCTGGCTTTTGGATTGGGTCTTTCAGCTCTTTTCATGCAACATCCTGGTTCTCCTTTGCAGGAATTTACTGTGTCGGTCGCGAAAGGACAGCGTTCTAATTTACTGTTACCGGATGGAACGAAAGTCTGGGTAAATTCTCATACGGAGATCCAGTATGATAACGAGTATGGAATCAGGAACCGGAAGATTGTATTAAAAGGAGAAGCCTTCTTTGAAGTAGAGAAAAATGAGGAGTTGCCGTTTGTCGTAAACGCAGAGGAGGTCGATATTCAAGTGCTGGGGACTACGTTTAATCTGAAAGCCTATCCGGAAGATGATGAAATTATTGCTACGCTGTTTACAGGAAGTATAAAAGGGGTAGTGGGAGACAAGAAGTTTACCATTTCTCCCCGGCAGCATCTGACGTATGACCGGCTGCGTAAAGTGATGCAGGTAAGTGAGTCTGAGAATGTGAATTATATTTCTATGTGGCGTGATAATGAGCTGGCTTTTATGGATGAAACGTTGGAGGAGGTGGCTAAAATATTAAACCGGATGTATAATGTAGAGGTGGTGATCCTCTCCGAGAAGATTAAAAGCTACCGTTTCTCCAGTGTCATTAAAAATAATAGCCTGGATAATGTGATAGAGATCATCAGTCTGACAGCTCCTATCTCTTATCACTCGGCCGGCGATACGATCCTCTTAAATGAAAAAAGATAATGCCAGATA
This sequence comes from Tannerellaceae bacterium, assembly GCA_021201295.1. Classification (GTDB taxonomy): domain Bacteria; phylum Bacteroidota; class Bacteroidia; order Bacteroidales; family Tannerellaceae; genus UBA4116. Next base: position 8,160 of record JAJQFE010000028.1, read on the forward strand.
TCTGTGTTTTTTGTTAACTTTTAATTGAAATGAAAATGCCTATGGAATAAGAAAGAACAAACGTAAGGGCAGCTCCCGCGAAGAAACTGCCCTCCCTTTTTTAATACTTTTATTAGCTGAAAACCCTGTTTTCTGATTTCATTCTCTGGATGACTTGGCCGGTTATCCAGACAGAACTCTACACGGTTTTCGCTTGCGAAGTTACTAAAATTAATTCTTTTACTATTAAAAACATGAAAAAAATGAGTAACCTCAAGCAAATTAGTTTACGGGCCTTCTATCTTGTCTGTCTCCTGATAGGTAGCTGTTTAACAGGATTTGCCCAGCTTTCACTCTCCCTCAAAGATAAACCTGTACGCGAGATCATCCGGGTATTGGAGACAGAGACGGAATACTGCTTTTTCTATAACTCCTCCCTTCCCGAACTGGATGAGAAAATATCTGTGGAGACCAGGAACGGAAGCATAGAGGATATCCTGAAACAGATCTCCCGGCAGACTTCTATTTCTTATCTGATAAGGGAAAACAATCAAATCGTTTTTACGGTTGCAGAAGACAAACCCCGGCAATCCCGGCGTATATCCGAAATCATTTCCGATGAGTCCGGAGAGCCGGTCATCGGGGCCAATGTGAGGATCAAAGGCACGAATACTGGGACTATTTCCGATATGGATGGATTGTATTCTCTGGAAGTGGAAGAGTCTGCGGTCTTACAGATCTCCTATATTGGTTATCACGCGAAAGAAGTTCCGGTCGCTGGCAAAACTGTTTTGAATGTCTCCCTGCAGGAAGATACACAAAGCCTGGATGAAGTGGTCGTGGTGGGATATGGCGTACAGAAGAGAGCCTCGGTGACAGGTTCTGTTGCTTCTATTCAGGCCAAAGACCTGACTACTGTAAAGAGTCCGAATGTAACCAATACGTTAGCCGGTAAATTACCGGGTTTACGGGCTGTGCAACGAAGCGGAGCACCCGGGGATGATAACGCTTCTGTGGATATACGTGGTTTTGGAACAGCCTTAGTGATTGTCGATGGAGTGGAAAGGGATTTTTCACAGATTGATGCGAATGATATAGAGTCCATCAGTATCCTGAAAGATGCTTCTGCGGCTGTATATGGTTTTAAAGGGGCGAATGGGGTGATCCTCGTCACGACTAAAAAAGGAGAAATAAAGAAACCTGAAATTACCTATAATGGCTATTATGGGCTACAAAGTGTGACCCGGTTCCCGAAATTATATAATGCATACGAATATGCGATGTTATATAATGAAGCACAGATGAATATTGGTGTCATGGCTCCGTACAGCCAGGAAGAGTTGGAGAAGTTCCGCACGGGTAGTGACCCGGCGTATGCAAATACGAACTGGTGGGATGTTACGACCCGTAAGGCGGCTCCCCAGATGTATCATAACCTCAGTGTATCCGGAGGAGCCGAGAAAGTGAGGTATTATTTCTCCCTGGGCTATACCGGGCAGGAAGGTATTTGGGTGTCCAAAGATCAGGATTATAAAAAATATAATGTCCGGTCGAATATCAGTGCGGAACTCACGAGAGGATTAACGGTGGATCTGCAGATAAGCGGCCGTTTGGATACCCGCAACCAGCCCTATAACCAGGATACCTTCAAAGCGATCTATAAAGCAGTTCCTACCCTGCCGGTATATGCAAATCATACGAAACCTTATTGGCAGGATACGGGAGATAATGTGAATCCGGCGCAGATCACCCGGGCTGATGAAGTGGGGTATGACCGGAGAGACCGCCGGGAGTTTACCGGTTCGTTGATCATGAACTGGGAATTACCCTGGGTAAAAGGTTTGACGGCAAGGGCTTTATGGGCGTATGACTATAATAACCTGACGGAGAAAAAGTGGTTGAAGGAATATTATGAATACCAGTATGATCCGATCACGGATGTATATAATAAAAACACTCGCCGTTCTGTTTCGGAATTGAACCAGAAAACGGAAAATGCGTTTACCCCTACCCAGCAATATTCTCTTAATTACCAGAATACATTTGGTAAACATGACTTTACGGGATTATTGTTATGGGAAATGCGGAATTATAAAAAAGATTGGTTTTCGGCTTACCGGCAATTTTATGTAGGTGCTATAGACCAGATGGATGCCGGGGATAATACGAATAAGAACAATGGCGGGAATGCGGAGTCTGCAGCACATGCTGGCCTGGTAGGACGTGTAAATTATGCGTATGATAATAAATATCTGGCTGAATTCAGTTTCCGGTATGACGGATCTTACAAATTTGCGAAAGATAGCCGTTGGGGATTCTTCCCGGCTGTTTCGCTGGGCTGGCGCATCTCGGAGGAACCTTTCTTTAAAGAAAATATCTCTTTTGTGGATAACCTGAAGATCAGAGGTTCGTATGGTAAGATTGGAGATGAAAGCAATAGTGACTTTAAAGGTTTTGAGTACCTGACAGGTTATAAATATCCCTCCGGTTCGTATGTACTGGGTGAAGGGGTCTCCAACGGTTTGGAGGACTGTGGATTGCCTAACATGTTATTAACCTGGCATGAATCCACGACGGCCAATATCGGTTTTGAAACCCATGTGCTGGATGGCCTGTTCGGGTTGGAGTTCGACTATTTTGAACGCCGGCGAAGTGGCCTGTTGGCGAATCGTCTGTTGACCCTTCCTACCTCTTTTGGACAGGCTTTGCCGAATGAGAACCTGAACTCTGACCGTACACGGGGTTTTGAACTGATCCTTACCCATAGGAACCGGATCGGGAATGTCTCTTATCTGATCAGTGCTAACTTTACGAATACACGCGAGTTGAACCGCTATGTAGAAAAAGCGGCACCCGGTAACAGGTATGAAAACTGGAGGGATAATGAGAATGACCGGTATAAAAATATCACCTGGTGATATGAAGCGTTGGGACAGTTTCAAAGTTTTGAAGAGATCCTGAATGCACCTATTTAGGACGGGAACGGAAATAAATCCTTACTGCCGGGAGATATTCGTTATAAGGATGTCAATGGCGATGGGATCATTGACAGTAAAGACCAGATCCCGATCGGGAGTAATGATATGCCTACGATGTATTATGGTTTGAATCTGTCGGTTGAGTGGAAAGGAATTGACTTTACGGCCTTCTTCCAGGGAGCCGGCTGGCATGTTGTCCAGGCAGGAGAAACGTTTACGGACCCTTTCATACAACAGGGGTTAGGAAATGGCGTTAAGTTCTGGCTGGATCGTTGGCACCAGGAAGATCCGGCTGATGTGAACAGTGCATGGATCCCCGGCACCATGCCGGCTGTCAGACCTACCGGTTTTAGTGCTAACAATGAAACCAGCACCTGGTCTTTATTGAAAGCGGATTACCTGAGGTTGAAAACGGTGGAACTGGGATATACCTTACCCCGGGCGTGGGTGAACAAAGTCGGGCTGGCGCATGTCCGTTTGTATGTGAACAGTTATAACCCCCCCTTACCTTTACACGGGGAGGAATGATGAAATATATGGACCCGGAGAATTCACAAACTAACTTACATTATTATCCGCAGATGAAGTCCTATAATTTTGGAGTGAACGTAACCTTCTAATTATTTAATACCTATTTTTATGAAAACGACAACATATTTCGATAAGATAATCATCTTCCTTTTTCTTTTGTCCTGGGTAAGTTGTGACTACCTGGATAAAGATCCTTTTGATGTGGTGCTTCCGGACCAGGTCTGGGAAGATCCTAAACTGATTAATGGGATATTGGTGAATCTGTATGATAAGATGGAACTGGAAGATTTTCAATATTGGGATAAGGAAGACTGGCAGTTGATCAATCTGACGACCCTATCAGATGAGGGCCAGGGATCTTTCCAGAAAGATCCGGTATTTGATAATGCCTATGCTACTTATACCTATGAGGATGAACTCTTCGGGAAGTTTAAGGACTCTTATAAGAGCATACGGAATTGTAATGATTTCCTGGCACAGTTGGAAACTTCTTTTTTGTCTGATGCTGAAAAGAAAGAGCTGAATGCGAAGGTTCGTTTTATACGGGCCTGGCATTATTTTACCTTAGTCAAAAGGTATGGGGGTGTGCCGCTGATTACGGCTTCCCAGGTGTATGAAGGACCTGACAGGCTGGAAGAATTACAGATTCCCCGCTCCACAGAAGATGAGATCTATTCTTTTATTATAGATGAATGCCGGCAGATCGCGGAGTCTCTCCCGCTGCAACGGGATGCATCGGGGAAATACCGTGTCAATAAAGGTACGGCACTGGCTTTATGTTCACGGGCCGCTTTATATGCCGGTTCGATTGCTACATACGGAACGGTGAAACTGAATGGCATCGTGGGGATTACTCCGGATAGAGCTCCTTATTTCTATCAGGTGGCTTATGAATCTTCGGAAGCTGTGATCAATCTGGGTATTTTCAATTGTATAATAAAAAACCGGAGGATAAAGCACAAAACTATTGTGAGATCTTTATGAACGGAAACGGAGATAATGGGGAATATATTTTCCAGAAACAGTATAGTGTGGCTGGGGGTAAAGGACATGATTTTGATAAAAGAAATGCCCCCTTCTCTTTTCGTGAAGGTGGCTGGGGATGTGGAGTAGCTCCTACGATGGAGATGGTGGAAGAGTATGAATACATCGATGGCTCTCCCGGTACTTTACGTCTTACGGATGAAAATGGACAGCCACGCCGTTTTGATGATCCGGTGGAACTGTTTGCCGGTAAGAACCCCCGCTTATTCGCTTCGGTTTATCTGCTCGGGTCCGCCTGTAAAGGTTCTTTTGTAGAGTGGAGAAGAGGACTGATTACTTCGGACGGAGCGTATGTCCAGGCCACTAAACAACCGAATGTGGCGGATGTATATACAGATTCCGTGACAGGTCTTTCTTATAATGTCTCCGGAAAGGATGGAGGAGCAGATGTGGGTGACCCTTCTAAGACCGGTTTTTATCAGAAGAAATTCTTTGATGAAACCCTTGCCAATATGGATATGGGCAAATCAGAAACTCCCCGGCCGGTTTTCAGATTGGCAGAAATGTATCTTAACCTGGCGGAAGTGGCGGTTGAACTCGGCGGAAGAGAACAGCGTGCTTTGGCGGCGATCAATGAAATCCGGCAAAGAGCGGGTGTTGCTCCTTTAACGGCTGTGGATATAGAGAAGGTAAGACACGAACGAAAAGTGGAACTGGCATTTGAAGGACACTGCTTCTGGGATATGAGACGCTGGAGAATTGCCCATCTGGATGCATCACAGGGCGGACTGAATAATTTCAGAGAGTCTGCTTTATATCCCTGGCTGGATATACGGGATCATAAGTATGTTTTTGAAAAAGGAACCGAACCCCCTAAATAGATACGCCTGTTTCTGGAAAAGAACTACTATACGAAGATTAGTAATGAGGATATGAACTCAAATCCTAAGTTAATACAGAATCCGGATTATACAAACTAATTTTAATATCTAAGATGATGAAACAACTGGCTATTATATCTATTTTATCTCTTTTTTGTACAGCCTGTGTCAATGAACTTGACAATTATGATGCTCCTAACGGTGGAGTTTACGGTAAGATTGTAGATGCCGGAACAGGAGACGTGGTTCCTTTATCCGTAGAAGGTTCAGCAGGGGTCCTTGTCCGGCTGACAGAGGAGAATACAAATGCTACCAAAACAGTAGACTTTTATGCAAAGTCTGATGGCTCCTTTGAGAATACCCGTGTGTTTAATGGTGATTATACGCTGAGTCTGGAAGGGTCATTTGTTACCCATCCGGAGGTGCGTGTACAGATTAAAGGACAAACGAATATAGATGTACAGGTAACTCCGTATGCACGGATCGGGGCGACCGCTTCTATAAATAACCGGGTGGTGACCATTCAATATAAAGTGACCCAATCGAATCCATCTTTTACCACTACGCATGTCTACGAATACTGGAATTTTGCGCCGGGAGTAGATGATGGAGGTGCTAACCAGGCAGGAAAAGTAGAAAGTGATCACCTGGAGGGCTCTTTTACATTTCATCTGGATGAGGAAGATGTTTTTAAGGATAATCTCTATAAGATTCGTTCCAATGAAAATAAAGTGTATTTTCGTGTAGGCGCTGTAACGGAAGGACAGATTAACTATTCTCCTACGCTGACCGTGACCCTTCCATAATCCGTGAACTTAATAAAGGAAATATAAATCGATAAAAATTATGTATATGAAAAAACATTGGATGTTGTATGTGAGCATGCTGGGATTGCTGGTAAGTGCAAATCTGTATGCCAACTCTCCTGATAAGGCAGAGCGTAAAGAAGTAAATGTGTTACCGGATTGGGCATTCGGTGGTTTTGTCCGTCCGTCCGGAGCGAATCCTATCCTTACCCCTAATCCGGAAAAAACCTTTTATTGTCCGATGCGCAAAACACAGGTTAAGTGGGAGGAAAGTGATATTTTTAATCCTGCGGCTGTAGTAAAGGATGGAAAGATTTGTGTGTTATACCGGGCAGAAGATAATTCGGCGGTAGGGATCGGTTCCCGGACTTCACGCATAGGGTTAGCGAAAAGTACAGACGGTATTATGATGACTTTGCGTACGGATCCTGTGATGTATCCGGATGAAGATCAGGCAAAAGAATATGAGTGGGAAGGTGGATGTGAAGATCCACGTGTGGCAGTTACCGAAGATGGTTTGTATGTTATGATGTACACTACCTGGAACCGCAAGGCTGCCCGTCTGGCAGTTGCCACTTCGCGTGACCTGGTTACCTGGGAAAAACATGGGCCGGTATTTAAGGATGCTTATAACGGCCGCTTTAAGGATATGGATTGTAAAGCTGGTTCGGTTGTTACGAAGATGAAAGATGGAAAACAGGTCATTGCTAAGATCAATGGAACCTATTTTATGTATTGGGGTGAACATAAAGTCCATGCTGCTACTTCGGATGATTTAATCCATTGGACGCCGGTGCTGGACAGTAATCGTGAGCTGAAGGTGTTAATCTCACCCCGGGAAGGCTATTTTGATAGTGCTTTGACAGAGTGTGGTCCGCCGGCAGTAATGACAGACCAGGAAATCCTCTTACTGTATAACGGAAAGAACAGGACAGATCATAAACGGGATACACGATTTAATGCAGGCACCTATAGTGCAGGCCAGGTGCTATTTGCTTTGGAAGATCCTTATCAGGTGGTGAACAGATTGGATGTCCCTTTTTTCCGTCCGATGGATGATTTTGAGAAGAGTGGACAGTATGTAGATGGGACTGTTTTTATTGAAGGGCTGGTATTTTATAAAAACAAATGGTTTTTGTATTATGGCTGCGCAGACTTACAGGTAGGAGTGGCTGTTTATGATCCGGCTAACCGGGCCCCCGGAGATCCAATCCAATAATCCGGGTAAATTTATTTTATAATAAAGAGGGGATGTCCTATGGTGTTGGACATCCCCTTTTGATTTATTAATCATACGAATGCAAGCTGATTATCTTGGCATATCTACCAGATTCCATCCTTCACGGTAATTATGTTTGATCAGTTCTTCTGCAAATTTCTTTGCATTGATCGGATCTGTCCATGTTTTGTTGAATGTCGGGTGGCCGTCTTTGATCGTGAAACCGTCACGGATAACGATTTTCAGTTCTTCGTTGTCGCCGATGTTGGTAAAGCGCATATTCTGCCCATCCCACAACAGTTCTTTATTCAGAGCCTGTAAGCGAACAGCCAATACACCCATCACCACCATTTCATTGAACGAACCTGCTTCTGAGAAGTCTGATTTCGTTTTTACACGGTTGTTAGGACTTTCTTTACAGGCACGGATCCAGTCTTGTCCGTGGCCGTTGCGGTTCATATTATCAACACGACGCTCTGTTTTAGGTGCAGTCAACGGACGGCCGGATACTAACCATGGATTTACTCCATAGCAACCACAGATCAGGGTATCTTTCGTTCCGTGGAAGATCACAGCACCTCCTTGTTCGTCCATATCACGTCCCATTGGGAAACCTTTTGGAAGGTCCAGTCTCAGACCACCGTCGTACCAGTGTACTTCTACTTCCGGCATAGCCACTTTAGGCATATTATCACGGGCCGGGAAGATCAGTTTCACATGCTGAGCCTGAGGTGCATAATCTCTTAGCAACAGCGTAGAAGAGCCCTGTGCACTGGTGGGATAACCTAATTTCAGACCTTTGAATACAGGATGAAGGATATAACAGGCCATATCACCTAAGGCACCTGTACCATAGGCCCACCAACCACGCCAGTTCCATGGATGATAGATGTTGTTGAAGGGTTTCAATTCTGCCGGACCGGTAAACAGATCCCAGTTCAAAGTTGAAGGAATTTTATCCGCTTTCTCAGGAGTCATCAACCCCTGTGGCCAGATCGGACGGTTGGTGAAGGCTTCCACTTTAGTTACTTCCCCTATATCCCCGTTCCAGATTGCTTCACAGATCAGGTTTACACCTTCTCCGGAAGATCCTTGGTTACCCATCTGGGTAGCTACCTGGTATTTAGCAGCTAACTTCGTCAACAGGCGGGATTCATAGACGGAGTGAGTCAACGGTTTTTCGCAATAGACGTGTTTACCCATTGTCAACGCATCAGCAGCAATGATGGCGTGTGTATGGTCAGCCGTTGCTACCATGACCGCATCAATGGAACTGCCTAATTCATCATACATCTTACGGTAATCCCAGTACTTTTTAGCTTGTGGATACTTATCGAAAGTCGGTTTCGCATATTTCCAGTCCACGTCACAAAGAGCAACAAAATTTCTGTTTCCAACGTACGTAATACACCGGAACCTCTACCACCGATACCGATACCTGCGATATTCAGTTTGTCGGTAGGAGTAGTGTGCCCATGGCTTTTACCAAGCACTGTATTAGGAACGATTGTTAATGCTGCGGCGGCAGCAGATCCTGTCCGGATGAAAGATCTTCTTGTAATGTTTTTCATTTTTATAAGAGTTTAGAAATAAGTTAGTAATTAAAATTAGTCGTTAAAGTAGTCAAAGTAGTTAAGTAGCCAGCATAAAAAACTTCTCCTTAACTCCTTGACTCCTCAGAAATGTTATTTAATCGGTCTTGCAGCTACCCCTTCAAAGGTCATTTTTACCGGGTTGATGTAGCCGTTTTCATCGAATGTCATTTTGTCGATGCAGGTCACCTGGTGATCACGGGCAGTGACGCCTGCCAAACGGCGGTGGTACACGATATAGTAGTCATCGCTGTTAGGAACATGCATGACAGAGTGGTGTCCGGCACTGGTCGCTACTTCCGGATCTTCCTGCAGGATCTTTCCGATACGGTTAAACGGACCGAAAGGTGAATCTGCAATAGCATACGCCACGCAGTAGTCAGGACGGCCCCAGCCCCCTTCACTCCACATGAAATAGTATTTTCCATCCTTCTTAAACATGAAAGGACCTTCTACATAGTTCTCAGGAGTTACTTCTTTGTAGATCTCTCCATCTTCGAAAGGAACCAATCCGGTGAAATCGTCATTTAATTTCACGATGTTACAGTGTCTCCAGCCACCATAATACATGTAATAGGTGTCGTCATCATCCCGGAAGACAAACTGGTCGATTGGTTGTGCGCCATTGATGATCTCGTTGATCAGCGGTTTACCCAGCAGGTCTTTGTACGGTCCTTCCAGACGGTCACTGACAGCTACACCGATCCCTCCGACTTCTCCTTCATGCACATCATTGGCTCCGAACAGGAAGTAATATTTATCCCCTTTACGAATTACTGAAGGTGCCCACATGGCGATCTTCGCCCATTTAACTTCAGCCGTGTCTAAGATACTGGAGTGTTTGGTCCAGTTCACTAAGTCTTTGGAAGAAAAACAATCAAAGAAGGTTTGTTTTTCATACACATCACTACAGGTCGGATAGATCCAGTAAGTATCATCATAGATAATACCTTCAGGATCTGCATACCATCCTTCAAATACAGGGTTACCACTCATTAAGACCTCTTCCTCTGCCTGCTGTTTTTGCCCACAGGCCACCAGTAGAAGCGAACTTAAGGCTACAAGGGAAATTTTTCTCATAATTTACGTGTTAAATAAAAATTAAAATGTTAGGATAAAATAGTTAGTTCATTTTTGTTTTTGCCAGCCCTCCTTCGGATGTTTCTTTATAGAGACTGGGCAGATCATTTCCTGTCTGGCGCATGACCTCAACCACCTGATCGAAGCTGACTCTGTGTTTTCCGTCGGAAAAGTTGGAGAACGTATTGGCATCCAATGCCCGTGCAGCAGCAAACGCATTCCGTTCAATGCAGGGAATCTGTATCAGTCCGCAAACCGGGTCACAGGTAAGCCCTAAGTGATGTTCCAGCCCCATTTCTGCGGCATATTCGATCTGCGCCGCTGTTCCCCCGAATAACTGGCTGGCCGCTGCCGCTGCCATGGCACAGGCTACACCCACTTCCCCCTGGCATCCGACTTCCGCACCGGAAACAGAGGCGTTTGTCCGTACCACATTGCCAAATAATCCGGCCGTAGCCAGTGCCCGTAGAATACGAAGATCAGTAAAATCCCGGGTATCTTTCAGGTGATATAAAACGGCAGGTAAAACCCCACAGGAACCACAGGTCGGTGCTGTTACGATCTGTCCGCCACAGGCATTCTCTTCGGAAACAGCCAGCGCAAAAGCATATACCATACCCCGGCTACGGATGTTATTTCCATAGCCTTTGGCCCGGATAAAATAGTCAGCCGCTTTTCTGCGTAACCCCAATCCTCCCGGTATGATTCCTTCTGCTTCCAGACCATTATGGATCGCCTGTTGCATAATATTCCATACCTCCTGCAGGAAATCCCATATTTCCGGCCCTTCGCACTGTTCGACATATTCCCAGTAGGAAAGCCCTGTTTTCTCACAATGTTCCTGAATCTCCCGGATAGTACTCATCCCATAGATCTCTGACGTTTTCAGTTCATTGAAATCTTCGTTGGCCAGTGTACCTCCGCCAATACTGTAGACCGTCCAGGCTTCCAGTAACAGATCCTGTGCATCAAAAGATTCGAAAAGCATGCCATTGGGATGAAAAGGCAGGACAATTTTAGGTTCCCAGATGATCCGGGTAGGAGCTACCGGGGTTAATATTTCCAGTATAGCAGAATCGGTCATGTGTCCTTTGCTGGTAGCAGCCAGGCTTCCATATAAGGTAACCTGAAAACGTGTAGCCCTGCTGTTCCGTTCCAGAAAGATCTTAGCTGCCCGCATGGGACCCATCGTATGGCTGCTCGAAGGTCCGTAGCCGATCCTGTATATCTGTTTGATAGACTCCATCTTATTTGGTTTTTGTCTGTTAGATAAAAGCGTTTGGAAATAATAAACCAGACAAATTTATACAAATAAAGCGAAAGGCATAGTCGATTGGTTATAAAATGATCAAATTTTCTCTGATCGTTTTTTTCCGCAGACTGCCAGGCTGGTAGATTAGGCAGGTGATTCTCTGATAACGAAAAAGCTGTACCAGGTATGCCTGGTACAGCTTTTTGATGAGAAATTCATTCAGTGAAGCCTTACATACACACCATGAAAAAACGTTATAATCTTTTTCCTCCTGAATTTCTCTATCTGATTTATGTAACGACAAAAAGAGCTATAACGTATCTTTTGCCGGAATAAATTGGAATAATTAACATTCTTCTATTCTGTTTTTATACTTTCTACCGGATTGGCATTGGCTGCCCGCCAGTTCTGGAAAGTAACGGTAATGACTGTAATAATCCCGATCACAAAGAATGCTGCAGCAAACACCCACCAGTGGAGAGGCACCCGGAACGCAAAGTTCTGTTGCCAGTTCTTTATGGCAAAATAGCCTATCGGAGCAGCCAGGATAAAACAGATAATTAGAATGCGAAGATATACTTTGTTGAACATGATAATAATCTCCTGTGTGGAGGAACCCAGCACTTTTCTTAACCCGATCTCTTTCATTTTGTACTGGCTTTCAAAAATGACCAGGCCAAATACACCTACGATCGAGATAAAAATGGCCAGCAGACTGAACAAGGTGATTAAAGTGGTCATTTTGGTCTCTTTTTCATAGAGTCGTTGCAGGACATTGTCGAAAAACCGGCTCTCAAACGGATAACCCGGGTCAAATCTGGAAAGGGTTTCGTTTACGTGATGCATAGCGGACCGCAGATCCGTACCGGCATTTACTTTAATATAGGCAAAGTTGGGTTGTTGTCCCCAGTTTTGTGTACCCCAGACATAGAAGGCCATCGGCTCAACTTCCTGGCGGAGAGAGGCAAACTTTACATCGGATATGAAACCGATCACTTCTATTGCATCTATTTTATCCCCTATCTCCATATTATAATCAAATTTAGCCCGCTCATTGAATATCATGGCACCCCCTTCGGTCGCTTCATCACCGGGACGGAAGTTACGTCCTTCCAGGATCGGCATATCCATTACATTCAGGAAGGAGGTATCTACCGGGAGACATTGGAAATTGATATGGCTATCTTTATATCCACGCCCCCAACCCATATACCGGTCATTACTGGAAAGCAGGAAAGTAGAAAAGGTCGTAGCTTCAATTCCGGCAAAAGATTGGAGTTTCTGGGTGAAGGCTTGCCGGTTTTTGTTGATGGTTGAATTGATTTTCGTGATAATTAACTGGTTAGTGGTATATCCTAAAGAGGTAGTCTGCATAAAATTGTTTTGCAGATACATAAAGGTCGCTCCAATAATCAGGGCAAACGAGGAGATATACTGGAATCCGATTAACAGGCTGCGCAACGTTCGTCCTTTAGGAGACAACCCAAAATTTCCTTTCAGTACCAAAGCCGGAGAGAAAGAAGTGATATAGTAAGCGGGATACAGTCCGGCCGCTAAAGCCACCATCAGGGCAATGCCTGCGGTTATCAGAATCAATTCGCTATGAGTTGCAAAAGATATGTTACCATCCACCAGGGAACGCAGGTTCGTCTGTGAAAATATCCAGACAAGTCCCAGCGATAACAGGTAGGATAGGATACAGATCACAAAAGCCTCAGACAATAAAGCATTCCGTAACATACCCGTATCGGCTCCCATCACTTTCTGGGTATTGATACTTTTCACACGCATAGGGGTCAGTGCCATGCTGAAATTGGTGAAGTTGATAGAAGCAATAATGATCAGCACAATGGCAATTGTAAAAAGGACGGCAATGGTTTGTTGGGAGGACTTTTCAATCGGGTCATAGTCCACATGCCGGATATAATGAAGATCCAGGAAAGGCGTTAAGCGTGCATTGACTGAACTGGCATAATCTCCGAACCGTTCTTTAATACTTGCTTCATTGAAATTCGCTCTGAAATTCTCAATTACGGTATCTGCGTTGTCTGCCTGGTCTAAAAGTACATAAATCTGGTAATTACTGTTTCCCCAGCTTTCTTTATTTTCATCCTGCATGGAGATAAAGATGGAGTTTTTTACAGAACTATTCACCGGGAAATCTTTATAGACTCCGGAAACATAAAAGATCTGGTCTTCCCACGAGAGTTGCTTATCCATGGCCGGTTGGTTAGCAAATAATTTACGGGCTATGCTTTTCGGTATCAGTACCCTGTTCGGTTCCCGGACAGATTTCACCGTGCCTTCGGTCATCTCAAAAGCAAATACATCGGTGAATTCCGGCGTAATGGGTAGAAACGACTCTTTGAAAATCCGTTTTGATCCGTTTTGTTCGACTTCAAATACCCTTTCGTCTGGAAAAGAGACGATTGCTCCTGCCTGAATATGGGGAGAGGACTGGAAAAATATTTCAGCTAAAGGCCGGCTAATCACTGCCTGTGCGCTATTTTCCCAGATGGTTTCCATACGGAAGATCCGGTTTGCATCCGGAATATCTTTATTAAAATTATAGTCATAATCCACCTGCATCATGATCAGGATAAACGCTGCAAAAGCAACAGTTAACCCTAAAATATTCAGGATAGTGGCTACCTTAAAACGACGTAGTACGTTCAGAGAATTACGTAACAAAGTTTTCATATACTATTTTTTACTATTTCATATATATCTATCAGACGCACTCTTTACCGCATAGGTTGCACTTTTAGAAGAAATTCTTTTGATAAAAGACCATACATGAGATAAAAATATAACCTCTTCGCTGGTTTTTATTCTGTTTTGATCGTCTCCACGGGATTAATAGTTGCAGCCTGCCAGTTCTGGAAAGTGATAGTCAGGATGGTGGCCAGAGAGATTCCCCAAAAGGCTATCGCAAATATCCACCAGTACAGTGGACTCCGGTAGGCAAAATTTTGTTGCCAGTTCTTTACCACAAAGTATCCTAAAGGAACTGCCAGTATAAAACAGGTCGTCAGGATACGGAGATACGTTTTATTAAACAGCAGGATGATCTCCAGTGTCGTGGAACCCAGGACTTTTCTCAGGCCGATTTCTTTCATTTTATATTGACTTTCAAACAGTACTAATCCGGAATACTCCTACAATAGAAATAAAAATAGCCAACAGGCTGAACAAGGTGATAAGCCTGAACATATTTGTTTCTTTCTCATATAATTGTTGCAACACATGATCAAAGAAACGGATATGGAAGGGATAATCCGGGTCCAGTTGGGCGAGCGTATGTTGTACATGTTTCATGGCTGCTTTCAGGTCTGTTCCGGCCTTTACCCGGATATAGGTGATTTCCGGCTGTGCACCCCGGCTTTCCGCTCCCCACAGATATAGAACGCCATCTTCAATTCGTTCCATACGGAAGATTCGTTCTGCCTCCGGGATTTGCTTATTGAAACTGGAATCATATTTCACCTGGATCATAATCAGTAGAAACGCTGCAAAGGCAACTGTTAATCCCAGCACATTCAACAGGGTTGCCATTTTGAATCTGCGCAGGATGGAGACCAGATTATGTAAAAGAGTTTTTAGCATATCATTCGCTATGTGAATTTCCTGTTTTTCTATGGAGACCAGCAATTATTATGCCGAAAACCATAAGGGGTTTGGAATCAGTTTTTTATCTTTTGTTGTGGAAATGGAAGTGTAAAATATTTAGACAGGGGTGTAAAATATTTAGACACTACTCATCCTTTTTCGTTAGTTTTGTAACTGCAATGAATAATCCGTATGAAATGAGGAAATGACTTAGACCGATTATGTTTGTCGGCACCTGTTCGGATGCCGGGAAAAGTGTGATCAATGCTGCTTTTTGCCGGATCTTTAAACAGGATGGCTATCAGCCTGCACCTTTTAAGGCGCAGAATATGTCTTTGAATTCCTATTCCACACCGGAGGGTGGAGAGATGGGAAGGGCACAGGTCGTACAGGCAGAAGCCTGTGGGGTGGTTCCTCATACGAATATGAATCCGGTTTTACTGAAGCCTACGAATGATAAAAGTTCCCAGGTAGTCCTTCATGGCCGTCCTGTAGGCAATATGTCGGCTAAAGATTATTTTGGGGTACAGCATCAGAAGGAGGCCCTGTTTAAGGAAGTCGTTCAATCATTCAAACGGCTGGAACAGTCATATAGCCCGGTTGTGATGGAAGGGGCAGGCAGTATTTCCGAACTGAACCTGAAAGACCGGGATATTACCAATATGCGTATGGCCATCCAGGCAGATGCAACTACTTACCTGGTCGCTGACATCGACAGGGGAGGGGTGTTCGGTTCTGTATATGGTACGATTGCTCTGTTGTCGCCGGAAGAAAAAGCACAGATGAAAGGCATTATCATCAATAAATTCAGGGGAGATATCTCTTTATTTAACGAAGGATGACGGATCTTGCAGGACCTGACAGGAATTCCGGTGGTGGGTATTGTGCCTTATTTCCGGGATATAAAGATTGAAGAGGAAGATTCGGTCGCTTTGGAAATGAAACAAAATAGCTGGCAGGAAGGAAAAATCAATGTGGCTATTATCTTGTTACGGCGGATGTCTAATTTTACCGATTTTGATGTCCTGGAAATGGATCCCCGTTTTAATCCTTATTATACGAATAACCGGGAGGAGATTGAAAAAGCAGATATTATCCTTTTACCCGGTTCTAAAAATACAATCGCAGATCTTCAGGATTTGCGTGCCGGTGGGATTGCTGAGGCGATTGTCCGTGCTTTTAAAGCGGGCAAAAAGGTGATCGGTGTTTGTGGTGGGTATCAGATGATGGGCATACGCCTGGAAGATCCGGATGGGGTAGAGGGGCCTATTCCTGCTATTCCGGGACTGGGTTTACTGCCATTGTGTACGGTGATTGAACAGGAGAAAGTGACCCGTCAGACGGAGTTTATCTTCTTGCCGGACCCGGCCGGGACCGTTTGCAAAGGATATGAAATCCATATGGGACGGTCTGAACGAATGAACGGAGCACCGGATTCCCCGGTTGTGCAACTGACAGACGGTCAGTCAGAAGGATACTATGTGAGTGACCATTGCTGGGGAACCTATATGCATGGGATTTTAGATAATCCGGCTGTGCTGGATCATCTGGCGGAAGGATTGAAGACTGGTTCTGTAGCGTCCTCCTTTAATTATGACGCGTTCAAAGACAGTCAATATAATAAGTTGGCGGACTGGGTACGGGCTCATATGGATATGGAGTATATTTATAGTACCTTACGAGTTCCGGAAAAGGAAGGATAAGGAAAAAGCCTGTTCCTGTCCTGTTTTTCCCCTATGCTTTGTCTGTAAAAAAGCTGCCTGCCGATTGGTGAAAAGGGTACACCCTTTTGGGGAAAAGGATGGCAGCCATTTCAGGTTTCCATATAGCCTTATCCGACCCCTCTTCTTTTAGCCTGTGTTTATTTTAGCATGTTTACACGGGCTACTTCTTCCATCCAGACACTCACGGTGGCTCCTAATTGTTCCAGATATAGTACTAAGTAGTTTTTCTTTATCTTTTTGACCTTTCCGGAGACATTTTTGAACGATCCGGTCAGGATTTCCACCTCTTCTCCCACACATAACGGATAATTGGCCGCCTGTTCCAGAAATTCTTTAATCGCTTCTATCTCTTTTTCCTTCACGAGTGCCGGTTTACCATTGTAGTAGACAATCCGGATCACTCCATAGACGGATAGTAGGTCCCGTAATTCAAATTCCCTGCATCTGACAAATATATATGAATTGAATAAAGGCACTTCTACTATTTTGATCCGGTCAGACCAGACCCGTGGCGAACGGTGGAGAGGTAACCAGGTTTCTGTTCCTTTTGCTTTCAGACGGTCATTTACCTGTTTTTCAGCCCTGGGAGCTGTGTAAAGGACATACCAGTTCGGTTTAATTGTGGAAGGCATGTTTTATTTTTGTATTTCCCTGCAAAGATAAAAGTATTTTTTGTATCCTTGCAAACGGATACCCTGGCAGGTAGAAGTTAACCGGATAATACCCGAAAAACATAGATATGAACAGACGAAACTTTTTACAGAAATCTACTCTCTCCATCGCAGGAGTATGTCTGACTCCCTTGTGGGGAAATGCTTATCAGGCGATTTACGGATCCACCGCTCCCAGTAATAAAATCAAAGTAGCCCTGATCGGTTGCCGGAGTATGGGATATGCTAACCTCGATACTTTCCTGGCTTATCCGGAGGTGGAGTGTGTGGCCTTGTGTGATGTCGATGATGAATGGTTGCATAAGCGAGCGGCTGATGTGGAGCAAAAAACCGGGAAAAAGATTCCTCATGTCTATAAAGACTGGCGGCATGTGATCGATAATAAGGATGTGGATGCCATTATTGTAGGTACACCTAACCATTGGCATTGCCTGCCTACGGTGTGGGCCTGCCAGGCGGGAAAAGATGTATATGTAGAGAAGCCTTTGTCTAACACGATTGAGGAATGCGATCTGATGGTAAAAGCAGCCCATAAGTATGACCGCGTCGTTCAGGTAGGCCAATGGCAACGGAGTGATCCTCACTGGGATGAAGCGGCTGATTACCTGAAAGCAGGAAATATAGGTCGTGTCCGTACCGTTAAGGTCTGGGCTTACCAGGATGGAAAACCTACCTTGCCGGTGAAGCCGGACGGTGTCCCTCCTGCCGGAGTGGACTATAATATGTGGTTAGGCCCTGCCCCGGAACGGCCTTTTAATGAATACCGTTTCCATTATAATTTCCGTTTCTTCTGGGATTATGCCGGTGGCCTGATGTCTGACTGGGGAGTCCATTTGCTGGACTATGCACTGGAAGGAATGGGCGCGGACCTTCCGGCCCGTGTGTTTTCCGGTGGAGGTAAGTTTGCCTATCCCGATGATGCGATGGAAACGCCGGATACGTTAATGGCTACCTATGCTTTCAGGGATTTTAATATTATCTGGGATCATGCCTGCGGGGTTAATCATGGTTTATATGACCGGAAGGAGGGATTAGCTTTCCACGGGGAAAAGGGTACGTTGATCCTGGACCGTGCCGGATGGGAAGTTCTTCCCGTAGTGGATGACTCCGGTGCCCGCATGGAAGCAGTTCCTTTCCGGAAAGGGGAAGGCAAAGGATTGTATAATCATGTAGGGAATTTCCTGAGTTGCATACAGGATCGTTCGCTTCCGGCTGCCGATGTGGCTATAGGAGCCAGAGTCGCTAAAATGTCCCATCTGGCTAATATTTCCTACCGTGTGCAACGGGAGGTAATTTGGGATGATGTGAGGAGTAAATTTACCGGAGACCGGGAGGCTACTGCTTTAGCGAAGGCTTATTACCGGGCTCCCTGGGAATTACCGGAACTGTAATAACAAAAAATAGCAAACTATATCGCATGGTCTGCTACCCTTATACATCAAATTATTCATCAGTGGTTTGGGAATGCTTTTTTAACTATTGAGAAATATAAATGCCACTGCTAACCTATTTGCATCATCTCCCTGACGCGTAAAAAAATTCCTTTTGCCTTAAACTTAAAACTATAGATAATGTAAACGTATGCTTCAAACAATCAATCATGTATAAATGTGTTATAAATATATTACCTTCCCATTAAACCGGACAGGCAAAATGTTAAAAATAGATGGTGTTTTTGTTATGTCAGCAGGGCTGATTTATTATATGTAACCGTACAAAATGTTAATGTTGTTCCTTTCTTGATCCGTATTGAGAGGGAAGTACGCCGAATTCTTCTTTAAAGTATTTACGGAAATATTTCGGATTGTTGAATCCTACTTCATACGCAATTTCTGATACGGTTAACTGGCTTTCCTCCAGTAACTGGGCTGCCCGTTTTAACCGGATTACCCGGATGAATTCGATCGGGGTCTTGCCGGTCAGGGAGGATAGTTTCTTATACAGATGGACGCGGCTCATGCCTAATTTCCGGCTTAGTTCTTCTACGGAGAAATCCGGATTTGAAATGTTCACTTCTGTATATTTCAGGGCTTTGTTGATCAATTTTTCATCCAGTGAACTGACGGCAATTTTGGACGGTTCAATCCGTATCTGTTCGCCGAACAGGGTTTGTTTGCGTTTCTGAGATTCGATCAGGTTGCGCATTTTAATGAACAGGATATTGAAATTGAAGGGCTTGGTGATATAATCATCTGCTCCGGCAGTCAATCCTTCCAGTTTACTTTCTTCACCACTTTTGACGGTTAACAAAATAATCGGGATATGGGAGGTCCGGATATCTTCTTTGATGGATTTACTCATTTCAATCCCATCCATACGGGGCATCATCACATCGGAAAGGATCATATCCGGGATCTCTTTCAGGGCGATCTCCAGTCCGGCTACTCCATCCTCAGCCTGTAGGATCTTATAGTAGTCCTTTAATTTGGAGGAGAGGGAAATACGAACATCTTCGTTGTCATCTACTAAGAGTAATTTAGGCAGTGCGTTCCTTTCCGGACTATTTTCCTCCGGGGAGACAGCCGCAACGCGGCTGTCTTCTTCCGGCATGCCGGAAGAAGATTTATTTCTAACCGCTTCTTCCTTGTAAGGAAGAAGTATGGTGAACCGGGCACCCCCTCCCGGGATATTTTCTGCCCGGATCTCGCCTCCGTACAACTGGACAAATTCTTTGGTCAGGTGTAAACCGATACCACTGCCCTGGTAGTTGGTTTTGGTATTGCTATGCGCCTGGTAGAAACGTTCAAAGATCTTTTCTAACGCGTCTTCGGGAATGCCGATTCCGTTGTCGCTGATGGTGATCTTTATTTTTTTGTCTTTGGTCTGACTTAATTCAAACAGGATCTTACCGTGTACGGGAGTGAATTTGTAGGCATTTGAAATCACATTCATAATAATTTTTGCCAGTTTGTCCGCATCGAAATATATGTAGAGGTATTTCAGGTCTGTCCGGAACCGGAAGTCGATCTGTTTCCATCCCATCATTTCTGTGAACTGGTGGGCCTGTTTGGATACAAACTGTACGATATCTCCTAACGATTCCTGAAGGGTGTGGCAGTGGGCATCTAATTTTCCGAAGTCCAGTAATTGATTCACTAATAAAAGGAGCCGTCGCGCATTTCGTTCGATGATAGACAACGATTCCCTGTCTTCCGGTTCCGTAGCTTTATTCAGTAATTCTTCCAACGGGGTCAGGATCAGTGTGAGTGGTGTACAGAATTCATGACTGATGTTGGTAAAGAACCGGAGTTTGATTTCATCCATCTCATGTTGCTGGGTACTCCGGATTTTTTTGGTTTCATATTCCAGTTTCATTTTTGCTTTCCGGAGGCTATGCCGGCGATACAGGCACAGGGAGACCAGTGCTATGAGTGCATAGATAATACATGCCCAGGTCGTTTTCCAGAAAGGCGAATATATCCGGATATGTAATATGGTTGGTTCTTTCGTTTCCACGCCTTCACTGTTCATGGCTTTTATATACAAGGTATATTTCCCGGGATTCAGGTTACTGAACGTAGCTTTCCTGTTAGTGTGGTCTGCCGGTAACCATTGATTGTTAAAACCTTCCAGTTTGTAGAAGTATTTGGTTTTGTTGGGCATAAAATAATCCAGGGCGGCAAAACTGATGGTAAAATAGTTCTCTTTATAGGAAAGCCGGATGTTTTCTGTCTGGGAAATACTTTTATCCAGAATGATATGGTTGTTGTAGGATTCTCCGGGTTTTATATTATTATTATAAATCTGGAGATCTGTAAGCACTATTTTCGGAGTACTGTTACTGTAATTTAAATGGTTGGGGTTGAAAATATTAAATCCGGATGACCCTCCGAAGATCAGTTCTTCGTCAGAGGTAAAATAAGCTGCATTCAAATTGAATTGTTCGTCCTGTAATCCTTCGGAACTATCATAATTAAGCAAATGGAAAAAATAACCCGGCGTGTCATAAGCTGTGAAGACTTTAATGCTGGTAAGACCCCAGTTCGTGGCTATCCACATGTTATGTTTGGAGTCTTCCAGGATACTTTGTACCAGGTCAGCTGACAATCCATTCTCTTTTTTGAAATGGTCAATTCCTTTGGTGTAGGGATTGTAAATAAAAATTCCGTTTCTGGTTCCGATCCAGAGTAGTTCCCGGCTATCTTCAAAAAGTGCATTCAGGTCGTTTCTGCTTAACTGGATCTTTTCGAATATTTCTTCTTCAAAATGTTCCAGTTCCCTGGTGGAAGGATTATAAGTATGTAATCCATGCTGCGAGGCAATCAGTATATTACCTGCTTTGGTTTCCAGGATATCATAGATCGAACCGTCGACCTGGAAATGTCTGACCTGCTTGCCTGTCTCCGTATCTATAACCACCACGCCACCTTGTAAGGTGCCTACCCAAAGGTATCCGTTCTGGTCACAGATCACTTTCCAGGCATTGTTATCAGTCAGGACGGATTCTTCATTCAGGGGATTATATTTGTGATGGGTAAACGTTTTTCCATCAAAGCAATCGAGTCCATCCAGATAATACCCGATCCATAACCGTCCTTCCTGGTCACTGGTCAGGCTGACAATGACATTTCCGGCAGGTAAATCCGGGTGATTGGGGTTGTGTGGATAGACAGTATATTTTTCGTTTGTACGGTCGAAGTAGAGCAGACCGCCGCCGTTTGTGCCGATCCAGATATTTCCTTCCGGGGTTTCGTAGAAACAGTTGATGTCGCTGTAAGGAATCTCGGATTGATCGGATATGGATTTAAATTTATAAATACTCTCATGGTAGTAGGCTACTCCCTTTTTATACGTTCCCAGCCACATAATATCCGAGCGGTCTTTATACAGGCATTTAATAGTATTCTGGGGCAGGCTATAGGAATTTCTTTCATCACTTTTAATTACCAGGATTTTCCCAGTGTTTTTTTCCACGATATTAATCCCTCCGTGGTCTGTTCCGATCCAGATATTTCCTTTGCCGTCTTCTGCGAGAGAAATGACTACATCATTGGAAATCTGGTTGGCTGGCGGGGCCTGGGTGGAATAAAAGGTCCACTTGCCGGACACCGAATTTAAACTGGCTACTCCTGTGTAATGGCTTAATCCGTATACCCAGACATTTCCGGATGTATCTAAAAATAATTTCAATTCGTGTCCACCCTGGATCTGTGCTCTTTCCCTGAATGTATTATCGGCATGGATCACTTTATGGGTCTGGGTATCCATACATTCCAGCAGGCCGTCATCATAGAGAAACCAGTAGCGGTTTTTCCCCTGTTTGATATCTGCAATATCACCGTAGCTTAATCCGTGTGGTTCTCCTTTGGTGAAAACGGATAGTTTTTCATTTTTAATGTCATACATCCGTATGTCGTCATCCGTTGTGAACCAAAAGTTTTTACCCAGGTCTATATACATGTACCGGACCTGGGTAACTCCTGCGTATTGCCCGATGAGTGCTTCCGGATTTTCTTCAAAGGCCTCCCGTGCCGGGTCATATACTGTGTATCCCATGCGAGTTTTTATCCATAGTTTGCCGTCGGTTGCTTCCTGGATCCTTTCTATGTCGTTATTGGAATTGATTCCTGGGAGAGTCAGGTCCTGTTTGTAGGTAATAATTTCGTAACCATCATAGCGGTTTAATCCGGAGGGGGTACCAATCCAGATAAATCCTTTTTCATCCTGGTAAATACATTTGGCTTTACTATTGAATAATCCTTTATCTGCATCGATCCGACTGAATTTGTATTGTTCCAGTGAAAGAGGAGCGGATGTGATTAAAGGTATATAAGTAAGTAGTATAAATAATATAATCCCTGTTTGTCTCATGCTTGTGTCATACCATACCTGTTTATTCAGATATATAGTTTCTTTTCTCAAAAATAGAAAATATTTTTCTTTTTTATTTCATAAGAAGTAAAACTTTGTTGTTTAAAGATTAATTCTTTTCTTTGAACTGTCAAACAAAACAGAAAAGTGCCTGTTTCTTTAGTAGATACTACCCGCTTTTTTGTAATCTATTTAAACAAAAGAATATATGTTAAGAGTTTGGATCCTATTGATTTTAAGTGTAGCCTGTATCGCCTGTTCAAAAGATACGGATAATCAATTGCATGGTAAATGGCAGTTACAACAAGTCGAATCGGGTGGGCATGTGGAAGCTGTGGATACGATCTATTATAATTTTCTGACCTCTTTATTCCGTTACCAGATCTATAAGCCGGCAACCGATAGTTACAGTGGGTGTGACGGATTCAAGACTCTTCAGGAGGATGGACAATTGTTTCTGGAACTGGTGGGAACCGGTATAGATGCCTTTTTACCTTCCACTGACTGGAATAGTCATCAACGGGTTTTTACTATTGAAAAAATCTCCCGTAGCCAATTAATCTTATCTGAGGGTGGCAAGCAGTATACGTTCCGGAAATTCTGATTACTTTTCTTTATTTTCTATGACGAGATCGGTCATTATTCCTTTGGTTTGTTGAAGCAAATCCTGTGGGGATATGAGGAGTTGTAATCCTCTGACTCCGGCACTGATATAGATTTTGTCAAAATTTCCGGCTGTGGAATGGAGATAAGTGGGGAACAGTTTTTTCATACCTATGGGTGAACAACCACCCCGGATGTATCCGGTCAACGGTAACAGCTCTTTCATAGGAATCAGCTGACAATTTTTATTACCGGAGGCTTTCGCTGCTTTTTTCAGGTCTATTTCCTGTGCTCCGGGAATGATACCTACGAAACAGCCGTTTTTGTCTCCCTGGAGGATCAGAGTTTTAAACACCTGGTCCACCTCTTCTCCCAATTGTTCAGCTACGTGGGTTGCACTCAGATCATTCTCATCTACTTCATAGGGGATCAGTTGATAAGGAACGTTTGCTTTGTCCAGTAAACGGGCTGCATTGGTTTTATTTATTTTCATGTATTTAATCCTTTCATGGATAACTGTACACGTTTTCTTCCTAAATCCACGCTCAGGACTTTTACTTTTACATGTTGATGGATGGATACCACCTGAGCAGGATCTGTGATGAACCGGTCTGCCAGTTCGGAAATATGTACCAGGCCGTTCTCTTTAATCCCTATATCTACAAAGCAACCGAAATTAGTGATATTGGTAACTATACCCGGAAGAACTTGTCCTTCTTTCAGGTCTTCGATGGTTTTTACATCCGGATCGAAAGAAAATACCTGGATGGTCTGGCGGGGATCCCTTCCCGGTTTATCCAGTTCTTCCATAATATCCAGTAGGGTGGGCATACCTACTGTAGGGGTGATATATTTTTCGAGTTTCAGTTTCTTTTTCAACTCTTTATTTTGGATCAGCTCTTCGACTGAACATTGAAGATCTTTTGCCATTTGTTCCACGACCGGATAGCTTTCGGGATGTACGGCTGAATTGTCTAACGGATTTTTACCGTTCTGGATACGCAGAAATCCGGCACATTGTTCAAATGCTTTTTCTCCCATACGGGGTACTTTCAGTAACTCTTTACGGGTTTTGAAAGGGCCGTTTTCTGTCCGGTAGTTGACTATATTCTGTGCCAAAGCGGGGCCCAGGCCAGAGATATACGTCAACAGATGTTTGCTGGCGGTATTTACATTAACTCCTACCATATTCACACAGCTTTTCACAGTCTGGTCCAGGCTTTTTTTTGAGTGCGAACTGATCTACATCGTGCTGGTATTGTCCTACTCCAATACTTTTTGGATCAATTTTCACCAGTTCAGCTAACGGGCCTGCCAGGCGCCTGCCGATACTGATCGCTCCCCGGACAGTGACATCGTACTCCGGAAATTCTTCCCGGGCAATCTTAGAGGCGGAGTAAATAGAGGCTCCGTTTTCACTAACTACGAAGACCTGCACTTTCCTATCATAACGGATGTTAGTAATGAACTGTTCTGTTTCGCGGCTGGCGGTTCCGTTTCCGATTGCAATGGCTTTAATGGCATAGGTGGAAACCAACTGGGCTACTTTACCGGCTGCTTTGGATTTCTCATTTTGTGGGGGATGGGGATAGATCGTTTCATTATGGAGCAAAGTTCCCTGTGCATCCAGGCACACTAATTTACATCCGGTACGGTAACCGGGATCTACTCCTAAGATCCGCTTTTGCCCTAAAGGTGGAGCTAATAATAGCTGGCGAAGATTTTCTGTGAAAACCCGGATGGCCTCTTCATCTGCTTTCCCTTTACTCAGATTGGCAAATTCAGTTTCGATAGAGGGTTTTAATAACCGCTTGAATGAATCCTCTATGGCTATGCTAACCTGTCCGGAAGACGGGTTGCGTCCTTTTATAAACCGGCGTTTGAGTCGTTCTATGCAATTTTCTGTGTCAGGGGCAATCGAAACCCGTAGAATTCCTTCTGCTTCTCCCCGGCGTAGAGCTAATAGCCGGTGGGATGTGCAACGGTTCAATGACTCGCTGAAATCAAAATAATCCCGGTATTTTGCTCCCTCTTCCTCTTTCCCTTTGATCACCTTGGATGTGATCACTGCTGTATGGGAAAATGAGTTGCGGACACTGTTCCGTGCCTCTTCGTTTTCGTTTACCCATTCGGCGATAATATCCCGGGCTCCCTGGAGAGCCTCTTCTGTAGTGGCTACTTCATCATTCAGGAAGGCTTCTGCTTTCAGGTCCGGATGGGCTTCCTGCTGTAGCATAATTACTTTGGCTAAAGGTTCCAGTCCTTTTTTACGGGCTATTTCTGCTTTAGTGACCCTTTTGGGTTTGTAAGGCAGATAGAGATCTTCTATTTCAGTCGTATCCCAGGATTCCTGAATCCGTTTTTTCAATTCCGGTGTCAGTTTTCCCTGCTCTTCGATGGAAGAGAGAATAGTTTCTTTTCGTTTATGGAGTTCTGTAAATTTGTCTGACAAGTCTTTGATCTGGCTAATTTGGACTTCATCCAGTCCGCCGGTTACTTCTTTCTGGTAGCGACTGATGAAAGGAATAGTTGCTCCTTCCTGCAAAAGCGTCATGGTTCTTTCCACCTGTCCGGCCGGAATACTCAGTGCTTTTGAAATAAGTGTATGGAATGCTATAGTCATGTTCATTATTGTTTAATCTGTTCCTTTGTCCGGAACAGGGCAAAGATAGAAAAAAGCTGCGGAGTGTGTATAAAGAAAATTTGTTTCTCTGGTAATAAACGGTGCCGGGAAAAGTAAGTTAAGCAAGGGATAAAATTACCTGGACTAACGGGTTTATTTCTTCCAGTATCTGGAAGCCTGCCTGCGGATGATTGTACATGCTGTTGCTTCTTTTTGTTTTCCGTCTATTAACGGTGTGTTTTCCAGCCATTGTCCTACGGTAACCACGAATGGACCTTACGGGTACGTATAGTATTTTTTGTTTATACAAGAATAAAGCAGAGGTCATGTGTTTGAATATATCTGTTTTCAAGTTTATGACAAAAATAATGATATTATATATACCATATAACTCCTGACGTTATTACAAAAAACAGGGTTCAGATTTTATCTGAACCCTTAGAAAACAATTAAATGATGTCATCCCGACACCCTGTAATCCACTTTGTTAACCTTAAATCTAATACTATTATGAAAAAATCACAGTATAAAAGTAAGGCTATTTTTAACATCTTCAATAGTTAAAATGCTAAATTGTGTTTTAGAACATGTAAGAAAATATAAGGAAATTCTGCTTTTTTATTTATTGGTTCTTCTGTTTTATGGGTTTGATTGGATTTATATTATTTATTATTAGTTAATTAGCTCGAATCATAACCTTTTTTAGAATGTGAATAAATCTTGCATAAAGGCAAAGGACATGCATCGGTAGGACTTTTTCATTTTCGCATAGGACATACCGGCAGAGATTACAAAAGTATTAATTTTAGTTATTCCGGGAAGAATATAATTGGTTGGCATGAGTAAATATAATAATTTTACCTCCTATATAAATCAACCTATGGTATTAACTTCCCTTGCTGTTGCTCTTAGAATCTTCTCAAATCCGTTAGGAAATGTGTTTCAGAAAACGCTCATTCAGAAGAATAACCATCCCTTAGTAATCAATTTCCTGACTTTTTTATTATTAAGTATCCTGTGTCTTTTTCCTGCCATTCAGGTGGATTGGTTAAGTTTACCTGCCTCTTTCTGGTATTTTTGTTTACTGGCAGGGCTTACAGGAGCCACAGGGAATGGCTTTCTGGTCCGGGCATTAGAAAACGGAGACCTTTCTGTTTTAGGACCCATCAATTCTTATAAGTCTGTGGTTGGAATGATTGCCGGAATTTTTCTTTTAGGCGAGATCCCGAATATATGGGGAGTGGTTGGAGTGGGTCTTATTATTTACGGGAGTTACTTTGTACTGGATACTATGAAAGAAAGATTTTCTTTTTCTTTATTCAAGAGAAAAGATATTCAGTATCGCATTTGGGCTATGATTCTGACCGCCATAGAAGCTATTTTTATTAAGAAGATTATTTTGTATTCTTCCACTATGGTTTCTTTTATAGTCTGGTGTTGGTTCGGAGCTATTTTTTCTTTTCTGTTATTATGTATTTCCCGGCCATCTTACGGATATGCCGTGTATACCTGGGGAAAAGCCGGTATACTGTATTATTTCTTTTTGGTAGTGTGCATCGGAACTATGCAATATACCACTAATTATATCTTTGATCACATGGAGGTGGGGTATGCATTAGCCTTATTCCAGTTATCTACTATTGTTAGTATATTATTAGGATACCGGATTTTTAAAGAGACGGATATCCAAAAGAAACTGGTTGGAGCTTTTATTATGATTATAGGTTCCATCCTCATTATCCTTTTAAAATGATCTTTAGGAATATAAAAAAATTAGGGAGTGTTTCCCAACATCCCCTAACTAACTTTGTTAACCTTAAATCTAATACTATTATGAAAAAACCACAATACAAAGGTAGGGGAATTTTTAACTTTGTCAATAGATAAAATGCTAAATTATGTTTTAAAGCATATAAGAAAAGCTAAAACGAGTGGAAATTATTCTTATAAGCCGGGTAGGGAACTCAAAAGTTAATCATAGGACACTAATTCAGATCTCAAAGATAAAAAAAGATAAAAAGGAAACGTATAAATTGGGCTTATTATATCTACCAGTTTTCAGAATAGAAAAATTATTTTTACTGTGAGTTCTCTAAAACAATTTGATCAGCCTGTTGGTATTATATATGTAGTCTTATCCAAATCTCATCAAATTTGTTTTTCTTTGTAAAAAATTTAAGTCACGTGAATCGTAATCAGGAACAGAGAAATACCACTTATAAGATCACCGCATCGAATGAGGAGTATCAGATTATATCATCCATATTTAAAAGATCACTGGTTCCGGACTTCTTTTACTTTTTAAGATATCATTTTAACTATGAAATTTTATCTATTATATATTAATATAGTACAGAAGATCTTTCTCCGGTACCGGATCATGACCGGATGATGAGAGAAGCCAGGGATCTTCCACGCAGAAAAGAATGGCTCTTTTGATAGAGTTATCCATGAGATTCTTTATAAGATGGAAGGATATATTAGGGAATTTACGGAGAAATATATATAGCTTTTGGTTTTTTAACAGGTGGTCAATCGTTTTATTTTGAAAGACGGTTAAAAAACTTCATCTTTGCAGACATTAATTTAATGTTGAGAGGATTAAATAGAATCTTAGAGTATAATGTTGAAAATTAACAGAATAGTTGTTGTTAGTGTTTTAGTTTTTGTACAAGTAGCGCTGTATGCACAGAATAATACCAACTCACCCTCTACCCGTTATGGGTATGGTGAATTGGCTGATCGTTCTTTTGGAGCAGGCAGAGCCATGGGTGGTGCAGAATACAGTTTAAGGTCATCGAAACAGATAAATCCTTTGAATCCGGCATCGTATACCAGTATAGATTCTTTGACATTTATTTTTGATATAGGAGCTTCCGGGCAAGTTTCCTGGTTTACAGATGGAGTTGGTAATCAACGGAATGTGAACGGGAATATAGAATACATAGCTATGCAGTTTCCTATCCATAAGAGAATTGCTATGAGTATAGGGATTTTACCTTATTCATATGTGGGTTATACTTATGGTTTAGCGGAAGAAACCGGTAGTACGATCTATACAAATTCATTTACTGGCAATGGTGGATTAAACGATTTGTACGGAGGATTGTCTATAAAATTATGGAAGAAGCGTCTTTCAGTAGGTGCCAATTTTGGTTATTTGTTTGGTAACATTACTCATACGAATTACCTGAACTTTAATTACCTGACTTCTGCGTATGGCGGCGTACAGGAACAGTCGGTAGAAATTCGGGATCTGAAGATGGATTTTGGTATTCAATATACCCATCCGTTAAGCCGGACAGAAAGTTTTACAATTGGGGTAGCTTATACACCCAGTAATAAACTGAATGCAACCTCCTATATGTATGAGACGTTATCCAACAGTGTTTTGGAAACAGATACGATAACAGACTAGGCGTTTGATTTACCCAATTCTTTTGGTGCCGGGATTTCGTATACTAAAGAAAATAAATTAACTTTGGCCGCAGATGTATTATATGAAGATTGGAGCAATGCTCGTTTCTTTGATAGTAAAGATGAGTTAAAAAACCGCATCAGAGTAGCAGCCGGTACGGAATATATCCCGAATTTCCAGCATCGTTCTTTAATAAAAAGAATGAGATACCCGGGCGGGATTCCATTATAGTAATTCTTATTTAAAAATAAAGGATTTAAGTTATAATGAATATGGTGCCAGTGTCGGTTTTGGAATTCCTTTGTTGGATAACCGCTCACTCATTAATATATCGTTTGAATATGTAAAAGTGAAGCCGGATAACAGACCTCTGCTGGATGAGCAATATTTTCGGTTTACCTTAAATTATACATTTAATGAACGTTGGTTCTTTAAATTTAAAGTAGATTAATCTATAAATAACGTTATAATTGAAGTAGATAATTATGAAGATTAAAGCATTTTTACTTGCCCTTGTATGCTTATTCGGAGCATCAGAGGCATTTGCACAGACAGGAGTAGAGTCTGGTACTCCATTTGGTTCAGGCGAAGACAGTATTCGCTGTATTACCAACATTAGCCTTTTCGTGCCATATGCCAAAGCCGGAAACTTTAAGGATGCTCATGAGTTCTGGAAAATGGCTTATGACGAATGTCCGGGGGCTCATAAAGACATCTATCTATACGGTGTACGTATTGTAGGCTGGCAAATTGGAAATGAACAGGATGCTGCTAAAAAGAAAGCATTGGTGAACGACTTGATGGGAGTTTACGACAAACGTGTAAAGTATTTTGGTGATGATCCACGCTATGGAAAAGACTGGATCGTTTCCCGTAAAGCCCAGGATTACATTAAATATATGGGTAATGACGTGGACGCTAAAGAACTTTACGGCTGGTTGAAAGAAGTGGTAAATGAATATGGAGAAAAAACAGAAGCATTAGCTGTTTCTCTCTTTATGTTTGCTTCCTATCAGTTATTAAGTGAAGATCCGGAAGGTTTCAAACCTACTTATCTGGATGATTACCTGAAAGCTTCTGCTATTCTGGATAAACAGCTGACAGATGCTACAGCTGCCAATAATGAAAAAGATATCACTACGCTGACTGCTTTCAAAACAGGTATAGACACTGGCTTTGCGAATAGTGGTGCTGCTGACTGTGAAACCTTACAAAATATTTATGCAGACAGAGTAGAACAAAATAAAGATAATCTTCAGTTCTTAAGAGAAACTATTACCCTGTTAAGAAGACTTCGTTGTAATGAAATCGAAGCCTATTTTGCTGCAGCAGAATATGCCCACAGACAGGAACCTACTGCAGAATCAGCCATTGGTTTAGGCAGACAGGCAGTTAGAAAAAGAGATTTTGACACGGCACTCCGTTTCTTTGAAGAAGCAGTGAATCTGGATGGTGACGACGAAGCAAAATCAGAAGTTTATTATATGATGGCTCTGGTCAGTTCTGACCAGAACAGTTATTCAAAAGCAAGACAATATGCGCTGAAAGCAGTGGAATTGAATCCTAATTATGGAGCA
Organism: Tannerellaceae bacterium; assembly: GCA_021201295.1. Taxonomy (GTDB): domain Bacteria; phylum Bacteroidota; class Bacteroidia; order Bacteroidales; family Tannerellaceae; genus UBA4116. The sequence goes on from JAJQFE010000028.1 coordinate 39,498, forward strand.
CCTTTATTGCTGATCGGTAAAATGTATGCTTCAACAGCAGGTAGTATTTATCCGAATGACCCGGTAATGAAAAAGATTGTTTACTATGCAGCAGTAGATAAATTTGAAAGAGCCAGATCTATTGATCCAAGTGTGGCAGGTGAAGCTAATACCCTGATCAATACCTATCGCGCTTATTTCCCATCTACAGAAGAAATCTTCATGCACCCGGATCTGGAAAAAGGAAATTCAGTGACTATCGGTGGCTGGATCGGAGAGCGTACAACTATCAGATAATATATGTTGAAAGCACGTTTTCTTTGTAAAACGAATCATAAAGGCATAGCAACTATCGTCGGGATAGTTGTTATGCTTCTTTTATTTTCAGCATCCTGCAAGAAAGAAACAACGGAAGTAGTAGCCGTAGAATTTGATCCGAATACTACTTATACGATGAAGGCGACAGAAGTTTCCTCCCTTATTTCTGACTCCGGAGTTACCCGTTACCGGATGGTTGCCCAGGAGTGGCGGGTATATGGTAAAGCCGACGAACCATTCTGGTATTTTCCCGAAGGGATCTATCTGGAAAAGTTTGATTCGTTATTTACTGCAGAAGCTACCATTCAGGCAGATACTGCCTATTATTATGAAAAATTGTCTCTGTGGAAACTGATCGATAATGTCGAGATTAAAAACCTGGAGGGAGAGTTTTTTGAAACCTCTTTACTGTTCTGGGATCAGAAAGAGGAAAAGATTTATTCAGACCAATTTATCCGTATCGTACAAAAAGATGAGAAAATTATTACCGGTATCGGGTTTGAATCTAATCAGGAAATGTCCCAATATATAGTATATAATTCAAGAGGAGAATTCCCGGTAAGTGAAACCCCTGTGGATTCTACAGCCCGGGATTCTATGCGGCAACCGGTACCTGTTCAGGTCTCTCCTGTAACGGTTCCGGAGCCACCGGAGCCGGAAACTATACTTCCTGATACACTGAATACAGAATAATATGAATGCCTGGACTTATATATTGATCTCACTGGCTTTCTCTGCTTTTTTTTCAGGGATGGAAATTGCCTTTATTTCTTCTAATAAGTTGCGTTATGAACTGGATAAAAAAAGGAAAACCTTTTCCAGTAAAATATTAGATATTTTTTATAATAATCCCAATCAGTTTATTTCCACTATGCTGGTAGGGAATAATATTGCCCTGGTTATTTACGGACTACAGATGGCCATTATCCTCGAACCTTATATTGCCAAAGTAGTCAGTAACGGAGCCTTGATCGTACTTATCCAATCTCTTATTTCTACGATTCTTATTTTGTTTACGGCAGAGTTTATTCCCAAAACTATTTTTAAGATCAATCCGAATTTTTCCCTGAGCCTATTTGCCGTACCTTTATATATCTTTTATATTATCCTGTATCCCATCTCCCGGTTTTCCTCATTAATTTCTTTTGGGATTTTAAGGCTTTTCGGGGCAAAAAACCTGGACGATTCTTCAGATAGAACGTTGGGACGGGTAGACCTCGATCACTATCTCCAGCAAAGCAGGGAAGACGGAAAGAAAAATTCAGATATGGACACCGAAGTAAAGATCTTTCAGAATGCGCTGGACTTCTCCAGTGTTCGCCTGCGGGATTGTATCGTACCCCGGACAGAGATCGTGGCCTGTGATACCCACTCTTCCATAGAAGAGTTAAAGGCCAAATTTATAGAAACAGGTCTTTCCAAGATTCTGGTGTATAACGAAAATATAGATGACATAATCGGATATATTCATTCCTCTGAACTGTTTAAAAATCCGGAAGACTGGACGCAGCATATCAATACAATTTCCATTGTTCCGGAAACTATGGCAGCAAATAAGCTGATGAAAATGTTGATGGGGGAGAAAAAAAGCCTGGCAGTCGTCGTAGATGAGTTCGGAGGAACTGCCGGGATTGTTACCCTGGAGGATCTGGTGGAAGAGATTTTCGGGGAAATAGAAGATGAACATGATACCAAATCCCATGTGGCCAAGCAAACCGGAGAAAATGAGTATGTGTTATCCGGCCGGATAGAAATTGATACGGTCAATGAAATGTTCTCACTGGATTTACCGGAGTCAGATGATTATGTAACTGTAGCGGGGTTCATTCTCCATTCTTATCAGAAGTTCCCGAAACTCAATGAAACAATTACCATTGATAAATTCATTTTTAAGATACTTAAAGTCACTGCCACAAAGATAGAACTGGTCAAACTTAAAATAGGTGAATCATAAAAAAACAATATAAAAGATGTAAGAAATCCTTTTTTTGTATCTTCGTGCCCTTAAAACTGTAAATATAAACTCTAAAAAATAAATAAAGATAAATGGCTACGCTTGAAAAAATCAGGAACAGAGCAGGATTATTGATAATCGTTGTTGGGTTGGCTCTGTTCGCTTTTATCATTGGAGACTTCCTGAACTCAGGTTCTACTTATTTCAGACAAACACATGAAAAGGTAGCAGAAGTAAACGGAGAAGTTATACGGATTCAAGATTATCAGGAACGTATAGACGAGATGGTGGATGTCTATAAAATCCAGATGGGAACCAATAACCTGTCTGAAGAATATATGCCTCAGATCCGTCAGTCTGTTTTTGACGGAATGGTACAGGACATCGTTTTGGGCGAAGAGATGTCTAAATTAGGTATGACTGTCAGTCCGGAAGAACTGTTTGATATGGTACAGGGAGAAAATATTTCTCCTATGATCCAGCAGATGCAAATGTTCATCAATCCGGAAACAGGCATGTTTGACAAAAATGCTTTGTTGCAATTCCTGAAAACGATCAATGATGAAAACCTGTCTATGTACTCCGTAGACCAGCAGGTACAGCTTCTTCAGGCAAGAAACTTCTGGTTGTTCTGGGAGAAGAACATCAAACGTCAGCGGATGGAACAGAAATATACTACTTTGCTGAGTAAAGCGATTGCAGCAAACGTATTAGATGCTAAAGAAGCCTTCAACGAAACGGCTGAAAGTTTAGATATCATCTATGCGATGCAATCTTATAATATGATCCCGGATTCAACGGTTCAGGTAAGTAAAAGTGAAATTGAAAAACTGTATAATCAACGGAAAGAGCTATATAAACAGCAAGAAGCGAAAGTAATCAAATACATTTCCGTGGATATCGTTCCCAGCCCGGAAGATTATGCGAAAGTAAGTGCAGATATAGAAGCTTTAAAAGATGAATTTGCCGCTGCTACAGACGTGGCAGACCTGGTAAATGAGAATTCAGAAGTACCTTATATGGATGTGTATCTTTCAGAAGAAGCTTTTGAAGCAGAAATGAGACAATTTGCCACTACCGCAGAAGTGGGAGACATCTATGGGCCCGTATATGAAAACAACATATACAAAATGTATAAGTTGATCGATAAAGTGGTAGCTCCGGATTCTGTAAAAGTAAGCCACATCATGCTGGTCAATACAGGTAGTGCAAACGATCAGGTATTGCTGGATAGTTTGAAAAACGTATTAAAATCAGGCGGGAACTTTGCTGAATTAGCCAGAGAATATTCTGTAGACCAGGCATCTGCGGAAAATGGCGGAGAACTGGGCTGGTTCACTGAAATCGGTGCCTTAAGAGGCCTCGGCGAAGAATTTAAAGACGCTATGTTCAACGGACCGTTGAATGAAGTGGTAGAAGTGAAATCTTTATATGGAACCCATCTGGTAAAAGTAACTGAAAAGACAAAGAACGTTCCTAAATATAAAGTAGCAGATATTGAAATGACCGTGTCGCCAAGTTCCAAAACCTATAGTAATCTGTATAACGATCTGAATCAGTATATCTCCAACCATGGAAATGTGGCTACGCTGGACGAGACAGCCCGGGAAGCCGGCTATAATGTGATCTCAGATTACACGGTAAATACCAGTGACCAGATGATCGGAACGATCCGAAACTCCCGTCCGGTTATCCGCTGGGCTTTTGAAAATAAAAAAGGTAAAATCTCAGAGATCTTTGAGTGCGATGATAAGTTTGTAGTGGCAGCCGTACAGGGAACTATACCGGAAGGGTATCGCTCCTTATCTTCCGTAGAATCCGCATTGAGATCCGAACTCATTACCCGGAAAAAAGGAGAACTCATTACCCGGGAATTAGCCGGTAAAAATCTGAACTCAGTAGATGCCTATGCACAGGCCATGGGCGCCAATGTAGATTCAGTGAAATTTGTGAGCTTCGGAACTCGCCGTATTACCAATATTGGTGTTGAACCTAAGCTAAATGCAATCATTTCACTGACCCCGGTTAATCAGGTAAGTGCACCAGTGGCAGGAAATAACGGAGTCTATGTCTTCCAGGTAACAGAAAAGCATGAAGATGCCAAAGAATACAACGAAGCAGAACAGATCCGTTCCATAGATGCGACTAATACCTACCGTTTTGGATTCCAGGCTATCCAGTCGCTGACCAACCAGGCGGATATTACAGATAACCGGATCCGCTTCTATTAAGAACAGATAAGAAAAAACATACGACCGGATAGAACCCGATAAGAAGAAGCTGTCCCTTTCCGGAGACAGCTTCTTTTTACTATCTTTGTAGCCTGCACAAAGAAAATCCCTGAAATGAAGATAAAAAGACAACTGTTAGGCATGACATTAGAGGAGTTGAAAGAAGTAGCTACAGCAGCCTCTCTTCCCGGATATGCCGCCCGGCAGTTAGCCGACTGGATCTATAAAAAGAAAGTGACCTCCATGGCTGATATGACCAATATAGCCGTTTCCAAAAAGGCTTTTCTGGAGGAAAATTATGAAATAGGAGGCACAGCTCCTGTAGATTACAGGAAGTCCATAGATGGAACCATCAAATATCTGTTCACTACTCAGGAAAAATCCTTCATAGAATCTGTCTATATTCCTACGCAAGAACGGGCCACCCTATGTGTTTCCTCGCAGGTAGGATGCAAAATGAATTGTCTGTTTTGTATGACCGGTAAACAGGGATTTACCGCTAACCTGACAGCCCATGAGATCATGAACCAGATCCAGTCCATTCCCGAGTCAGACCAGTTGACCAACCTGGTCTTTATGGGTATGGGAGAACCCTTAGACAACGTAGATGAATTGTTTAAAGTGTTAGAGATCCTGACCGCTTCCTATGGGTATGGCTGGAGTCCTAAACGGATTACCGTTTCTACGATAGGAGTCCCCAAAGGATTAAAACGTTTTCTGGAAGAAAGTGACTGTCACCTGGCTGTCAGCCTCCATTCCCCCTACGCCCGGGAAAGACTTTCCTTAATGTCCGTAGAGAAGGCATTTCCGGCCAGAGAAAGCCTGGATCTGATCAGGCAATATGATTTCAGCCATCAAAGGAGAGTTTCATTCGAATATATAGTTTTTAAGGGTTTAAATGATAGTCCGGCCCATGCTAAAGCACTGGCGGCACTTCTGGCCGGTATTCCCTGCCGGGTCAACCTGATCCGGTTCCATGCCATACCCGGAGTTTCTTTAGCGAGTTCAGATCCCTTAGGAATGGAGGCTTTCAGGGATATTCTGAATAGCAAAGGAATCGTGAGTACGATCCGGACCTCCCGGGGAGAAGATATCTTTGCTGCCTGCGGAATGCTTTCCACGGCTAAAAAAGAGGAAAATAGTTAATTTTAAAAGATGAAAAGTATAGTAGATAAGATATAAACCCCTCCGTTTTTCCTGTAAAAAGGTTATATTTGCGTAAATAATAAAACAGTGATATATGAAAACACAATCATTCATATTCAGTATATGCTTGTTTTTGCTGGGATTGACTGCCTGTAATTCAGGATCATCAGTGATGACAAGAGCCACAGGTATTCCTTATGAAGCTGTTGTGGTGATGGATAAAGCTAACTGGGAAAGTACGGCCGGAACTGTCATAAAAAATGAATTGCTTTCAGACCTTCCGGGCCTTCCCAATTCGGAACCATCTATTAAAATTACCTATGTAACATCGACAGAGTTTAACGGGCTGCTGACCTATGTAAGAAATATTGTTATTATAACGATCGATCCTTCCATGTACACCCGGGTTTCTGTAAATGCGGAAACCAACCGGTGGGCCAACGGACAGATCGTAGTCAATATAAATGCTCCTGACGGAGACGTACTCAGGGATTATTTAGACCGGAATCCGAGAAGTATAGTCGGTATCATTACGAAAGCAGAAATGAACCGCACCATTGTCCAGCTGGAAAAAACATACAGCACCGTCGTTTTAGACAATGTAAGAAGTAAGTTTGGCGCTACGCTTAAAGTCCCTTCTGATATGACCTATACACGGAATGCTACAGATTTCTTCTGGGCTTCCAATAATGCTAATAGAGGCCGCACGGATGTAATAGTCTATACCTTCCCGTATACGGACCCGGAAACATTTACGTTGAATTATCTGATCGCAAAAAGAGACTCAGTCCTGCGGGAAAACCTTCCCGGATCATTCGAGAACTCCTATATGACCACAGAAACCCGATGGGGACTGGAATATACACCCATTACCGTACAGGGCAAATACTGTGCAGAGATCCGCGGATTATGGAAAATGGTAGGTGATATGATGGGAGGACCTTTTGTCAGTCATGTACGCCTGGATGAAGCCAATAACCAGATAATTGTGGTAGAAGGGTTTGTTTTTGCACCGGAAACCGATAAAAGAAATTATATTCGTAGAATTGAGGCTGCTTTATATACTTTACTTCTGCCGGGAGATCATGAAGCTCCGGAAGTGAAGTAAGATAGAAAAGTGGTGGCAGAAAATAAACAATACATGGAAGAACAACAGATCAGGGTAGGGATTACCCATGGAGACATAAACGGGGTAGGCTATGAAGTCATATTGAAAACACTGGCCGATTCCCGTATAACAGAACTTTGTACACCGGTTATTTATGGGTCATCCAAAATTGCTGCTTACCACCGGAAAGCATTGGAATTGCCCCAGGTCAATATGAATATTATCAACCGGGCGGAAGAGGCACAGAGCGGCCGGGTGAATATCATTAACTGTGTGGATGAAGAGGTCAAAGTGGAACTGGCAAAACCTACTCCGGCAGCCGGTGAAGCTGCTTACCAGTCACTACAAGCCGCCGTCAGTGATCTGAAACAGGGAGTAATCCATGTGTTGGTCACTGCTCCGATCAATAAACATACGATCCAGAATGAGACGTTCCGGTTTCCGGGGCATACGGAATACCTGGGCAGTGCCATAGGGGACCAGGCAGATAAGGCGTTGATGATCCTGATGACGGACACGCTCCGGATTGCAGTCGTGACAGGCCATATCCCGTTGACAGAAGTGCCTTCCAGGATCACCCGGGAAAAGATCACGGATAAATTAGTCGTGTTTAACCAGGCATTGAAACAGGATTTTAATATCATCAAACCCCGTATTGCCGTACTTTCCCTGAATCCGCACGCCGGTGATTCCGGATTGTTAGGTAACGAAGAAGAAACCATTATTATTTCAGCCATTCAGGAAGCAGAAAAGCAGGGAGTCATGTCATTTGGCCCTTATGTCGCCGACGGTTTCTTCGGTTCGGATATGTATGACCGGTTTGACGGCGTACTGGCTATGTACCACGATCAGGGATTGATCCCGTTTAAAATATTAGCCATGGAAAACGGCGTGAACTACACGGCAGGTCTGTCTGTCGTAAGAACCTCTCCGGCTCATGGCACTGCTTATGATATTGCAGGACAAAACCTGGCATCCGAAGAATCGTTCCGTCAGGCTATGTATGCTTCTCTGGATATTTACCGCAACCGGAAACTATATAAAAAAGCAACAGCCCATCCGTTAAGGAAGCAATATTTTGACAATGGAGGGGATAATGAGAAATTAGACCTTACCCAGGAAGAAACCGATACCCTTTAACCCGTTAGCTTGCTGAGCGGACAGAAGGCTGCTCAACAAGCTGTTTTTATGCCCGTATAGTGTCTGTGACTGACGGGTTAAGCCCCTGAACCACTAAATTTTCTACAGAAGGGAACTCGCATGTAAAAAAGTTTTCGTAAGTTTGCACTTTAAAATTAGGAGGAAAGTATGTTTAAAGAAAAAACAATAGTTTACACATCAGGTACATTTGACATGTTTCATTATAATCATCTCCGGATGATTAATTACGCCCGTAGCCTGGCAGATATTCTGATCGTAGGGGTCAGTACGGATGAATTGGTTTCATCCTATAAATCCAAACCTGTCATCCCCTTCAACGAACGTCTCCAGATCATAGAAGCCCTGAAAACTCCTGATATTGTTATTCCTCAACACACGCTGGACCACTCTGAAATAGCCAAGAAACTGAATATAGACGCTTTTGTGGTAGGAGATGACTGGTTTGGAAAATATGACTACCTGAAAGATTTAAACGTCCAGGTATTTTATTTCCCGTATGGAACCGGAGTATCCTCCTCCAACCTGAAAAAGACCATTCATGATTCCTATGAACAGAGCCTGAAAGAACAACAGCAAGCCAAACCCACATCCGTAAAAGGAATAAATGATTAACCATCCATGGAGAAGTATGCGTTAATTACCGGAGGAACCAAAGGTATCGGGAAAGCTGTGGCATCCTGCCTGGGAAAAGCCGGTTTTCACCTCATCCTTACCTATTCTGCCGATGAACAGGCTGCGGAAAAAATAGCCGGAGAATTCACAGAAGCCTACGGTATATCCGTGAAGGTAGTCCGGGCGGATATTTCCGACAGATCCTCTATCGGGATCATTGATCATGTACTGGAAGAATGCCGGGTCCGTCTGGATGCGGTTGTGTTGAATGCAGGACTGACCTGCCGTGAGCCGTTTGAAGAGATGCAGATCGAAGCATGGGGAAAGGTCTTTTTTGCGAATGTTCATTTTCCGGTCTTTCTGCTGCAACGGATCGTAAACCGGATGAACCCGGGTAGTGCTGTTGTCTTTACAGGTTCCCTGATGGGCATACACCCTCATTCGGTTTCCCTCTCCTATGGAGTTACCAAAAGTGCGGTACATGCCCTGGTAAAGAACCTGGTCAAATTCCTGGCCCCTTACCGGATCCGGGTCAATGCGGTAGCCCCGGGATTTGTCGACACGGAATGGCAGAAAACCAAACCCGCAGCGATCCGGCAAAGCATTGAGGGCAAAATAGCATCAGGACGCTTCTGTGACCCGGCAGAGCTGGCGGAAGTCTATGAGATGCTGATTAAAAATAGTTATTTGAATGGTGAAATAGTCGTTGTAGATGGCGGTTATTCCTATAAGTGATATAGATAAATGGGCGAATTGAATAAAGAATATGAAGCATCGTTGAAATCGATTGAGACTGAAAATAAGATCGATAGGGTCTTTTACCGTCCCATTGGTTTTAAGATTGCCCGTTTATTAAAAAATACCGGAATTACCCCCAATATGGTCACGATCTTTTCCATATTTGTCGGAGGAGCTACCGGATTTATGTTTTATCTGGATAACATCTGGTACACACTCTGCGGGATCCTGCTGTTGGTCTGTGCAAATATCCTCGATTGTGTGGATGGACAGTTAGCCCGCATGACAGGGATCAAATCAGGGATCGGACGTATCCTGGACGGATTGGCCGGAGACATCTGGTTCACCTGCATCTATGTCAGTTTTGCCCTTAAATTAGGACACACCTATGGACATACCGGTTGGTTTTTTGTGCTGGCGGTCACCTCCGGAATGTCCCATTTTGTGCAAGCGAATATTACGGATTATTATAAAACCCTTCATCTCTTTTTTATCAGTAGAGAAAAAGGAGCTGAATTCCAGACCCTGGAGCAGATCAAAGCCCGGCAAAAAGAGATGCAACCGGGTATAAGCCGGTTTTTCTACAATCTCTATCAGGCATATACACTTTTTCAGGTACATTTCACGCCTAAACTCCAGCAGTTACTGACAGAATTGCATGCCCGGTATGGAGACGAGATCCCGGAAGACATTCGGCTGGCATTCCGGAAAGAGAGCCGCTACCTGATGCGTTATATAGACCTGCTGACCTTCAACGGACGTACATTAGTGATGTTTGCCATCGTATTGACCGGACAGGTCTGGGCCTATTTTGTATACGAAATTGTCGTGCTGAATGCCGTGTTACTATTTGTGATGAAAAAGTACGAAAAGATGTGTGAATCATTTGTATAGGAAAACATGAAAAAAAGTGTAGTTGATATCGATGATCTGCAGAAGATGGTTCTTTTTTTCAAAAGCAGGATAGGAACATGGCTGGGAAAATTACTGATCAAATGGTTCTCGGTGGATAAAGTCAACCGGATCCATGCCAACCACTGCCATTTAAGAGGAGCCGCCTTTACCAGTGCGATGTTGCAGGACCCCCTGATGGATATCAAATATCAGATCCATCATGCCGAAAGATTAGATACCCTTCCGGAAGGGGCATTTATTACCGTCTCCAACCATCCGGTCGGCTCAATCGATGGCATCATCCTGATTGATATCATGGCCACCCGGCGTCCGGATTTCTGTGTCATGGTAAACGGTATCCTGACGAATATCGGAGCGATGGAAGATAATTTCATCCCGGTGAAGCCGGATAGTAATAAGAAAAGAGCAGATCTCCGGAATGTGAACGGAGTCCGTTTATCCCTGGAGAGGATTAAGGAAGGACATCCGATGGGCTTTTTCCCGGCAGGTGCTATCTCCTTTTATGATAAACAGGCAAAAGCCATACGGGACCTGCCCTGGATGCACGGCGTGATCCGGCTGATCCGTAAAGCCAATGTCCCAGTCTATCCCATCTATTTTGATTTTACCAACACCCGCTTTTTCTATTGGTTAGGCAGGATAAGCTGGAAGATCCGGACCCTGCGCATTCCGGCAGAAGCCTTCAATAAAAAGAAAAAAGTGCTGGATGTGTATATAGGGGAACCTATTGGCCCCCGGTTTATCTGGCAGATACAGGACGACACGGAATTAGCCCGGTTCCTGTATGAAAAAACCTATAATGCTAAAAAATAACAAACCTCCGCAGGAATCTTCCTTTCATAGGGAGTATTTAAATTAAGATTTATAATTTTGTCAGGAAAACTGAAATAATTACAGGTATATCCGGACCAGGCGTTCAGGTACGCACTGCCTGCTTGCTTATAACGCCCCTGGTCAGAAAAATAAAATAACAGGTATGGTAATTAAAACAGAAGTACAGCAAATCAAACAACGTTTTGGTATTATTGGAAACAGTCCGGCGCTGAACCGTGCCATAGATGTGGCACTTCAGGTAGCCCCTACCGATCTGTCTGTGTTGATCACCGGAGAGAGTGGGGTAGGGAAAGAGACCTTTCCACAGATCATTCATCAGAACAGTCCCCGTAAACATGGACAATATATAGCCGTTAACTGCGGAGCGATCCCGGAAGGAACCATAGACTCCGAATTATTCGGCCATGAAAAAGGCTCTTTTACCGGAGCGCTGGCTGACCGGAAAGGCTACTTTGAGGTAGCAGACGGAGGGACGGTCTTTTTAGATGAAGTAGGCGAGCTGCCTATTCCCACACAGGCACGCCTGCTACGTGTACTGGAAACCGGGGAGTTTATCAAAGTTGGTTCCTCCAAAGTCCTGAAAACCAATGTCCGTATAGTCGCTGCCACTAACGTCAACCTGGTGCAGGCAGTCCGGAACGGTAAATTTCGGGAAGACCTCTACTATCGACTGAATACGGTGCCTATCCAGATTCCTCCTTTGCGGGAACGTCCGGATGATATCATTCTCTTATTCCGGAAATTCGCCAGTGATTGCGCCGAGAAATACCGGATGCCTCCCATCCATCTGGAAGACGATGCCCGAAAATTACTGATGTCTTACCGCTGGCCCGGGAATGTAAGGGAACTGAAAAATATGACCGAACGGATTTCCATCATCGAAGAGAACCGGGATGTGACGGCAGAGATCCTGCAGCCTTATCTTCCGGATATCAGTATGGAAAAATATCCGGTCTTAGTTAAAAGTGAAAGCGATCAGAAAACCTTTACCAATGAACGGGAAATCCTGTACCAGGTCCTGTTTGATATGAAAAAGGATGTCAATGAGCTGAAAAAGCTGGTGCATGACATCATGGGCGGCAATGTCCAGATGCCGGTAGTAGACGAACCCTATTTACAGCCTCATCCCCTGGAAGAGTCTCCTATCCAGGAAGTAGAAGCGGTGGAAGAGGAAACCTTGTCCCTGGAAGAGGTCGAACGGGAAATGATCCGCAAAGCACTGGAAAGGCATCATGGCCGCCGGAAAAATGCGGCAGCAGATCTGAAGATCTCCGAACGTACCCTGTATCGTAAAATCAAAGAATATAACCTCGAATAATGAAGTGGTATAAAAAGCAGCCAGCATGCTGGTTCCTGTGTAGTCTGCTGTTAACAGCCTGCACTATTTCCTATAAGTTTAACGGAGCATCTATTGACTACAACTTAGTCAGTACGATGTCGATCAGTGACTTCCCGAACCAGTCTCCGTTGGTTTCACCGACCTTAGGACCTAATTTTACGGATGCCTTAAAGGATATTTATACCCGTCAGACCCGCCTGGAAATGGTTCAGTCAAACGGAGACCTCGAATTAGAAGGAGAGATCACAGGATATGATTTGACCCCAATGGCGGTGAAAGAGGACCTGTATTCTTCTGAAACTAAACTGACGATCACGGTACGGGTCCGTTATTATAACCGTACCAACCCGGATGAGGATTTTGAGCAGACTTTCTCTGCTTACACTACTTTTGACAGTAATACTATGTTATCCACTATTCAGGATGAATTGAATGAAACGATTACGGAAGAATTGGTGGAACAGATCTATAATGCTACGGTAGCCAACTGGTAACGATGAACGGGGAGTTAATAGGGCAATGGATACAAGATCCTTCCAGGCTGACGAAGGAGACGCTACCCCTGTTAAAACAATGGGTGGAGGAATATCCCTGCTTCCCTGTGGTCAAAATGCTGTATCTGAAAAATCTGGCGATGTTGAATGATATACATTTCCCGGCGGAGTTAAGGAAGATGGCCATTGCCATTCCTGACAGACGGAAATTGTATAGGTATATTGATGAAAATACATATATGATGTTTTTACACCAGGAAGAAAAGGAAGAGACGGACGTTTCCGATCCTTTCTTTTTAATTGATTCCTTCCTGTCGGCACAGGCAGGGAAAAATGAACAGACCGGAGAATCTGCTATGATGATTCAGCCTTCTGTGTCTACGGACTATATTTACTGGGCCTATTCAAAAGGAGTACCTGCGGAGGAAGATTCCTCAGTTAAACTCAAACACCATGACCTGATTGATTCTTTTCTTACAGAAGATAAAAAAAGGATTCCGGGCAGAGGATTAACCCTGGACGAACAGGTTCCAGAAAACGGACCGGAAACCCTTCCGGAAGCCTTGGCAGAGGAAGAACATAAGTCACTGGATGACTCTTATTTTACGGAAACCTTAGCCCGGATTTATGTAAAACAACAGCGATATGATAAAGCACTGCAAATTATTAAAAACTTAAGCTTGAAATATCCGGAAAAAAATGTTTACTTTGCAGACCAAATTAGATTTTTGGAAAAACTGATTATTAACACTAAAAAATAACATTAAGATGTACGTATTTATTTCAATCTTAATCCTGCTTGCTGCTGTACTGCTGATCCTGATCGTCCTGATTCAGAATTCCAAAGGAGGCGGTTTAGCTTCAGGGTTCTCTTCCTCCAACCAGATTATGGGTGTACGTAAGACTACTGATTTTCTTGAAAAAGCAACCTGGGGACTGGCAGGTACCATGATCGTATTAAGTATTTTGATCACAGCGTTTATTCCAGGAAACGAGATAACTAATCAATCAGAGATCAGACAACAGATCAATGAAGCACCGGTAATTGATCCGGGTATTATTGCCCCGGACTTTGGAACCGCTCAGCAACCCATTGTTTCTGATGAAGAAATTAGTGAAGATTAAGCTGTAAAAAGATTTTAACTTCATATAGACAAAAGGTATTCTGGAAACAATCAGGGTGTCTTTTTTATTTATAAACCTACAGATAACAAAAAGATATGGAAGCAATTAACTGGGATGGATTGTTAATCGGGATCGTTACGTTCCTGATTATCGGCATTTTTCATCCGGTAGTGGTGAAAGCGGAATACTACTGGGGCACGAAATGCTGGTGGATTTTCCTGCTGTTAGGAGTGATCGGGGCTGTGGCTTCCCTTTGGGTGGAAAGTGTCTTCTTCTCCGCCATCTGCGGAGTCTTTGCCTTATCCTCTTTCTGGACTATCAAAGAGGTCTTCGAACAGGAAGAACGGGTACGGAAAGGATGGTTTCCAAAGAATCCAAACAGAACCTATCCGGATAAGAAAGGCTAATTTCCGGATGGAAAACTATGGTGCGGACAGAAGTTAAAAAAGCCGCCATCCTTTTTTCCAAACGGATGCACCCTTTTTCCGAAAAGGATGGCGGCTTTTTGCCACGGAAGATGCCTTATTCCCGGCCTCTGAACCCGGTTATCGGAATTTCTAAAACATATATCCTATGGAAGCACCTATACTGTAGGTTTTGTCTTTAGGCGCTGTTTCTTTTACCGGGGAGGTGAAAGCTGGATAATAGTGGACACTTAGTCCGGCCATTAAGGGTTCGAACCGGTATTGGAAGCCTGCCGTACAGTCCAGTCCCCAGGTAACGGATTTCATGATTTCTTTTTCTTCCGGAAAATTCTTACTCTTCAGGTAGATATTGGCCATGGGACCTACGCCTGCATACAGGTCGGCTGACCGGAAGGTTTTCTTTACATGAAACAGGGTATTGAGGAGTAGGTATTTATCGCTGGTGGGTCCTGCTGCTCCTGGTAAGTTTTCGCCCGTATAGAAATAAAATTCATCTCCCCGGTGCAAAAGGCCTACGCCTGTGGAAAGAAAGAAACAGTCTTTTATCAGATACCGGAGTCCTGCCTGAGTGGTGTAACTACGTTTTGTACTCATTCCCCATTTGGAAAAGGAGAGTCCGTTTTCCCAATACAGGCTTTGGGCGGACAGGCTACCGGAAAGCAGTAAAACGGCCATGAGCAGGAAATACCTGCTTTTCTTGTTCCATTCATTCATAAGTCATTCATGTTATTAGGTTTTATTTCTATTCTAAAACGTACCCCTTGGTTAAAATAGTATGTCTTACCTAATAAAATCAGTTTTTTCTTTATGGAAAAGCCTGTGGCTGTGCCTGGGCAATCCCGGACCTAATGTGGGGAAAAAAAAGGTGCCGGGATTCCTCTCTTATGTCAGAAAAATGTCAGGAATAGTGGTTAAAGGTTGTAGGGCTGCTATCTTTTGTGCCACCTGAAAGCCGCATGGGCAGTGCACCTGGCAGGTATCACACCCGTCGCAGGCATTGTCAGATAATCCTGCTTCAAGCAGTGTTTCTTTGGACAACCGGGCCTGTTTGTAGCCGTAGGCATACATATAAGCTCGCATCAGGTCCGGTACCGGAAGATGTTTCGGGCACTAGGTTTTGCACTGTTTGCATTGCTGGCAGAAGATGGTTTCTGCGGTACGCAGCCGGTCGAGGTATTGTTTTTCTGTGGGGGGGTCAGTTCTATTTCCCGGACGGCGGCCAGGCAATCGTCTAACTGGTCATAATTGGCCAGGCAGGGCACTACGGTGGTGATATATGGATTTTGCCAGATCCATTTCAGGCAGGCTTTGCCATTAATTTTCGTTTTTCCTTCGCCGTCTTCCGTTCCTCCCGCCATCACTTTCATGGCGATAATGCCTAATCCGGCTTTGGCTGCTTTTTCGATGGCGCGGTCTGTTTCTTCTTGATGGTTGACTTTAAAATTGTAGGTGATCATGGCGACGTCGTACACACCTGTTTCTACGGCGGCTTCTAACAGGCTGTTGTCCTGGTCATGGGATGAAAAGGCCAGGAAGCGGGCTTTGCCTGATTCTTTGATCCGGGTCAGTGCTGCCAGGACTATCGGATCGGTCAGTTTTTCGACTGAGGAGATGTCATGGGCATAGAAAATATCTACATAGTCTATCTTCATGCGGCTCAGGCTGGTATCTACATGGTGGTTCAGGGTCTCTTCAAAATCGTCTCTCAGGGGATAATCGAATTTGGTTTTGGTGGCTATATTTACTGATTTGCGGGGTTTTCCGGCCAGTACATTCCCGATCATTTCCTCACTTTTGCCATTCTGGTAGGAATAGCCTGTATCGAAATGGAATATCCCTGCATTGTAGGCTGCCCGCAGGATATTGGGATTGTCTGCCCGGTTCACTCCCATGCTCAGGATCGGGAATTTCAGTCCGGTCCGTCCCAGGACACGTTCCGGCATGGGTATTTTCTCTGTAGCCAGAGGTTTTGCGGAGGTACGGGCTGATACCTGTGGAACGATCAAAGCGCCTAATCCGGCGGTGGCTGAATAACGAAACAGGTCTCTACGGGTCATTCTTTTTTTCATATAGCTTATATTTAATAACTAATTGGCACAGGCAAAATAAATGATACGTTCCTATTTTCCTATTCTTTAGCGGGGTTCCTTAGGGGCATTCAGACTTTTTTTATGTCCGGGGCATTTTTTTCTGAAAAAGATTTGGAGAATAAGGAAAGATATTTACATTTGCAGTGTATTAATTCACTATTACACTATAATATTATGATTGAGATACAAAATCTGAGCTTTCATTATCACCGGTCACGTCCTGTGTTTGAGGATGTTTCTTTCCGGATGACTCATGGGATTTATGGCCTGTTGGGAGAGAATGGCGTGGGGAAAACTACGTTGTTGCATATCATTGGTGGACTTCTTTTCCCTAAATCGGGGGAGTGCCGGGTGGCGGGATATCCTTCGTATACCCGGAACCCGGAGATGTTAAAGAAAATGTTTTTCCTGCCGGAAGAATTCCAGGCGCCAGCGGTCAGTGTGTCTGAATTGGCTGCCTATAATTCGGTTTTCTATCCGAATTTCAGCCAGGAGGATTTCAGGATCTACCTGGAGAAGCTGCATGTGGAGGGGGACCGGAAAATATCTGAACTCTCTGCCGGGCAGAAGAAAAAAGCCATGATTGCGTATGGACTGGCGTTAAATGTGGATTATACGCTGCTGGATGAACCTACCAACGGATTGGATATTCCTTCCAAATTGCAATTCAGGCAGCTTCTTTCGTATGTATCTTCTATGGATAAATGTATTATTATCTCTACCCATCAGGTTCGTGACCTGGCTCATCTGATCAATCCGGTCATTACTCTGGACAGGAACCAGGTGTTGCTGAATAATACGGTGGAGGAGATCACGCAGAAATTATTGTTTGCCCAGACAACCTATAAACCGGAAAATGTCATGTTTACGGAGCAAAACCTGTATGGCTATGCTTCGGTGACGCTGAATACTTTCCATGAGGAGAGTGTTCTGGATATTGAAACTCTGTTCAACGCGGTCATGAATGATAAAGAGACTTTCAGAAAATTGTTTAATGCTTAATCGGGTAAGTGATGAATGATCTATTTAATATAAACAGATTTACTGCTTTGGTGAAGCAGCAGGTAGTATTCTCTAAAATGACTTATTTGTATATGCTGGCGGCTGTGGCCGGAGGCGTGATTGTGTCTGCCTTTATGTATAGTTATATCGGGATTTCGCTGGCGAATGTGATACTGGCAGCTATCACACTGACCATACTTTTCGGGCCTGTCTTTTTTGAAAAGGGAATTACGCAGTATAATGGTGTGTTTGACTTTATGTGTCCTGTTTCTACTTTAGAGAAACTGCTGGGTTTCTTTGTGAAGTATATGATCCTGTTCCCTGTTTTGCTGATGGGTAGTCTCTTTGTATTGGTTTCCCTGTTGAAAGTGGTTCCTGTAGAGGAGATCCGGAAGTTTGCCTATTCGTTTTCTTTTCAGGTCTGGTCTTATAAGGGGATATATGGGATCCTGACTATGCAGGCCATCTTTTTAGTGGGGTACCTGTCTTTCAAAAAACATGCTTTTATTAAAACCTGGTTGTCTCTTATGTTGCTTATTTTCCTGGGGTCTACGCTGACGACCTTTTGCTTGTATATGCTTATAGGGCAAACTTCTTTTTCTTCGAGTATGGATCTTTCCATGGCCGGTAATTTCCCGAATGTGGGCGAAGACAGTATCTGGTTCCGGCTACTGGATTACACGGCAATCGTTGTCATTCCGGTAGGTTTGTGGGTGGTTTCTTATTTTAAACTTAGAGAAAAGGAGATTTAAGACGATGGATTTTACAGGAAATAAACCTATATACCTGCAGATTGTGGACTATTGTTTTCGCCATATCCTATCAGGGGCCTGGGAAGAAGAAGGGCGTATCCCTTCCGTAAGGGAATTGGGCGCTCAGCTACAGGTCAATCCGAACACGGTGATGCGTTCGTATGAATTTATGCAATCGGAAGAGGTGATCTATCCTAAGCGCGGGATGGGTTATTATATCCGGGAAGGAGCCGGAAAGTGGATCGCTTTTATCCAGCGGAAGGAATTCTTTAAGGAGGTATTGCCGGAGACTTTCAAAGCCATGGAGGTCCTGGGGATTGGCCTGGATGAGATTATTGAAAAATATAAGGAACTATATAAATCATAACGTCATGAAGAAATATGCGAATAAACTATTGCTCGGCTTAGTGATCTTCACTTTATTAATCGCGTTTACACGAGGTATCCTTTCTATCGGCTACCTGCAGGCGAAAGGTCAAATGCGGATAGAGCAGCATTTCTCTATCGGGGAACCGGAATAAAACGAATCCAGGTTGGCTATGTAGTCCTATGGAAGAACTTTTTATAGGATATTCTGTCCGGATCAGGTCCGGGAACAGTTTGAAAAAGAAGCCTGACCGGTAAAATCCATTTCTCATTTTTTACCGGCCGGTACCTGACTGGCTCATAAAGATATTTGTTGTTTCTTATTCTTTTTTATAGGTCTGTGTGGCATACCTGTCCGGAGCTCCTGTGTTATTGGTTCAGAGAGTGTATACATAGTATGTAAAACAGATTGAATATGAAAACTATATATTTAGTTATTATAACGGCAGTATGTTTGATAGGATATCCTGCTGTTGCCCAGACGGCTCCTTCGGGAACGATCACGTATCAACAGTTCTATGACCAGCTATCCCCTTATGGAACCTGGATTCATTATCCGGGTTACGGAGAGGTCTGGCATCCGAACGTAGGAGAAGACTTCAAACCGTATGCTACCAACGGATACTGGGAAAATACGGATCAGGGGCCATACTGGGAATCCGGATATAACTGGGGATGGGCTCCGTTTCATTACGGGCGATGGACGTATGATGACTCGTACGGATGGTTATGGATACCCGGTTATGAATGGTCTCCTGCCTGGGTGACCTGGGGAGATGTAGATGATTATTATGCCTGGGCTCCTCTGGCATCGGAGCTGATAGCGGACGCTTTAGCAAGACCACATGACTATTATTGGAATATGGTACCCCGCCATACTATTTACGATCATAATCTCAGCCACTATCTGGCTAATGAAAGCCATATCAGGCAGAATGCCTCCCGGATTTAGGTACGTTCCGGAAAAGCGACTCATACCGGAGGAATAAGCCGTTATCAGAATGCACCGGAGTCAACGGAAATTGCCCGTCATCTCCATCAGACGGTTCCCACCCGTACAATCCGGGAAGTCAGCCAGCCGCTTCCGGCAGCGAATCGCCAGGCAGCAGGTAACAGGGCTGCCCACGAGATCCCGGTTTATAAACCGGATGTGCAGGTGAATCGTCCGGTAGAACTTCGTCATGCAGATCCTCAACGGATCAATCCTATCCGGGAAACCCACCAATGGCCATCCAATGATTTCAAGACCCATCAGCATAATATCGAGCAATTGCCCAGGCACGAAAGTGGGATGGAAAGAGGGAGGCCGGCCATGCATGAAATGGGTAGTAGCGGTGGCAGCCACGGACGCAGATAAACCTGCCCGGATAGCTTCCGGAAAAACATAGGAAATCCATAGCCTGTATCTTCCCGGTTAGTCAACTAATCAAAAGGATACAGGCTATTTTATAGCTTATTTCCCGGAGAATTTTATTTTTTGAAGGTCAGGCAGGAACCAGGTAATCAAACCTAATAAAGGCATATAGGCACATACCTGATAAATGGCTTCTATGCCATAGATATCTGCAAATTTACCTAAGACGGCAGAGGCAATGCCTGCCACTCCGAAAGCCAGACCGAAGAACAACCCGGAGATCAGTCCTAATTGATAAGGAAGTAATTCCTGAGCATATAACAGGATAGCCGGAAAAGCAGAAGAAAGAATAAGTCCCACACAAAAACTCATCACCACCGTCCAGACCAGCCCCACATGCGGCATCAGTAGAGCAAAGGGAGCGGACCCGAGGATAGATCCCCAGATGACATATTTACGCCCTATCCTGTCTCCGATCGGTCCTCCTGCTAATGTACCGATCGCAGTAGCCACCAGAAAGATAAATAAGAGATACTGGGAGGTCTGCACAGTCACCCCAAACTTTTCGATCAGGTAAAAAGTATAATAGCTGGTCAGACTGGCCATATAGATATATTTAGAGAAGATCAGGACTAACAGGATCAACAGGGAAAAGACAGTCTGTCTGACAGGCAACGGGGATTCCATACTCACTTTCCCGGACACTGCCTGCCGGGTCATTACCTAGAGCCTTCTCTTATACCAGCGGCAAACGGGTACCATCACCAGCATAGCCAGGAAGGCCATAACAGAGAAAAGAGCGATATTCTGCCGGCCATAAGGAGCCACGATCAGCGCCACTAACAAAGGACCTAAGGAGCCACCCAGGTTTCCTCCGACCTGAAACAGGGATTGGGCCAATCCTCTTTTACCACCAGAGGCAAGAAAAGTCAGCCGGGAAGCTTCCGGATGCAGGATAGAGGAACCAATCCCTGCCAGAAACACAGACACCAGCACCAGCGGTAACGTCAAAGCAAACGCCAGGGTGAGCATGCCTATAAGCGTAAAGAGCATTCCCATTGGTAATGACCAGGGAGTAGGCCGTTTATCAAAATAAAGGCCGGTAAGCGGCTGAAAGACGGAAGCGGAAGACTGGTACACCAGCGTAATCAAACCAATCTGGCCAAAGCTCAGCATCAGGTCATCTTTAAAAATAGGATAGACAGCGGATATTACCGATTGTAACGCATCATTCATGCAGTGGATCATACTTAAAGCGATCAATATACGGAAAGTAGTTCCGCTAAGCTGGGAATGGGCTGTTTCCTGAGTCATTTTTTATTTTGGGCGCAAAGATACAAGTTATTTCCTTTCGGAATAATAAAATGAGTAGTGGATACAACAAAAAACGGCTTTTACAGTTATATATAAAACAAATTATAGATTCACATGAGTAAGTTTCTGGATGAATTCAAAGCATTTGCCATGCGTGGAAATGTCGTCGATCTGGCAGTCGGTGTAGTGATCGGCGGAGCTTTCGGGTAAATCGTTTCTTCCTTAGTCGCAGATATCATTATGCCGGTCGTAGGCTTATTGGTCGGTGGTATTAACTTCACCGATTTAAAGATCATATTAAAACATGCGGTTATGAATGGCAGCCAGGTCGTTTCCCCTGAAGTCTCCATCAACTATGGGAATTTTATACAAGTTACCCTGAATTTTATTATCATTGCATTTGCTATCTTCCTGATGGTAAAAGGCATTAATTCCCTACACCGGAAGAACGCAGAAAAACCCCAGGAACCGGCTGCAGTACCGGATGATGTGAAATTACTGACTGAAATCCGGGACCTGTTAAAAGCACAGGAAAAGAAATAAAAGCTGAAGTCCTGAACAGGATATCCTCACCTAAACACCTTTTCTGCATGAGGCCACTTCCTCCACCGGAAGTGGCTTTTTGCATGGGTTCCTATTCAATCATAAAAAATAACATAATTTAATATATAACATATTTTAATTAAATATAATTGAATAATTATTAATTATATAAATTATAAACTACATTATATCAAATATATAACTTTATTTAATAGAATTAATTGAGTTTATTTTAATTAATACACCGACATTTACGTCGTTATTAATATTTAATTTTTTATTTAATGAAAAGATTTTTTAGCAAAAGAAGCATGGTGAGAAATTGCCTGTCCCTGACAAGCAAAGTAGCGCTAACCGCTATTTTAGTATTCACCTTTACCGCATGTAATGAACAAGACCTGGTATTAGATCAGGAAAACCCGCTGGCAGCCGGAGCTGCCACTACCCTTAGTGATACGACATCCGGCCTGACCGAGTTGCCCGGTATCAGTTATGAGTCTGTCCTGGAAATACTGGCGACTTTCGGGAATGATGTGATTACTGTTATTTCTCCCATCCTGGAAGCACTGGATGTACCGGGAGATGTAGCATCCACTTTTTTACGTACCTTTAAAGTGTCCACTCCTTTTCCCAATCCGGACGGATCAGGAACCATGATTGATATTTCGGGCGTATTGATCGTTCCGGTTGACGCAACTGACTCACTACGCTTTATTATCTCCACTCCTCCGACTTATACGGAAAACACGTCGGCTCCTTCCAACATTTTCTCCGGTGAACTTCCCCTGTTCTATGAAGATTTCTTAAACTACCAGTACTTCTTTGCCATCAATGCTGCACAGGGTTGTGCCATATTCATACCGGATTATCCTGGTTACGGAGACTCTTACCAGCAATGTTTCCACCCTTATTTAGTGAAAGAAGCTTTAGTTAATTCAACCATCGCTTTGGCACAGGTTGCCCGTGAAGGACTGGCTGAAAACGGCTATCTTCTCAAAAAAGAAAACCTGATAACCGGATATTCACAGGGTGGTTTCGTAGCTACTGCCACTGGTCGGGAACTGGATCTGAACGGAGATTCTTATGGCCTGCCTATTAACCTGTTAGTGTCAGGAGGTACACCTGCCAATATTACAATAGTCAAGAATATTGCCCGGGGAGACCAGATTTTATCCATTCCACAATTTTATTCTCTTCCTTTATCATTCGTTTACCCATATGCTATATTAGGATATAAGGAAAATGGTAATCCAGACCTGGAAGTTTCAGACCTGATCAATTCTCCTTATGACGAAGGGTGCTATGAATACCTTAACGGCCAATATAGTGTCACCCAGGTACTGACCTATTTCCCGTTAGACAATCTGGGTCTGTTTACAGATGATTTCCTATTAGATAACCAGGATAATGCCAGTGTTGCTATGTTAGATAGCCTGGTGGCTGTAAACAGCATTGATCCGTGGGTTAACAATGTTCCCGTAAAATTCATACACGGATTAATTGATGAAGCGGTTTACTATGAAAACATCACCGATTTTATCGACCGCATGGAAGATTTGGGTGGAACACCGGATTTATATACCAATCCAGTTACGGAACACTTGCTGACATTAGTAGACTATTATGTCCAGATAGCTGGTTATATAACCGAATATAAATAATCATCAGGATGTTACCCTGAAAAGCTGAAACAGCCCACAGAACTTTTCCTGTTCTGTGGGCTGCCTGATTATTCAGACTATCCTTATGCATAATTCCGGATCAGATCTGTTTCTTTTGCCAGTTTCCCTTCCGGAGATACACCGCACTCAATAGCAACAGGAAAGAAAAGTAAACCAGTTCCGTAGTGAAACAGATTTCCACAGGCATACGTAACCGGAAAGCAACAATATAGAGATATACACAATAAAAAGATAAAGTAACCAATTCCAGCCACAACGTGGTCCGCGTATTTCCCGTACCCGATACGCCACTAAAGAAGATATGGCTCACAGAACTGATCAGCATAGCCACGGAAATCACATACAGCGAAGGAACGGAGCTGTCAATCAGAGAAGGATCGTTCGTATAGACAGAGATAATCGCCCGGGGAAACAGGACGACAAGCGCTGAAAAAACAATCATAATCAGAAAGGAAAACGTAGCAATTTTATGGATGATAGCCAGGACCTGGTCTTTATGTCCTGCCCCGATGGCATTACTGACAAACGAATTAGTGGTCGCAGAAAGTGAATTTACCGGAATAAACATCACGATATAAATACTCCGCACGATATTGGCAATGGCCAGTTCCCGTTGTCCCAACCGTTCCACAGCGATAAAGAACAGAAAGAAAGTGCTCATCGAAATAAAGTACTGGAACATAGTAAAGATAGAAATACTCAGCACTCGTTTTAAAAGAGCCACATCAAACGACCCAAACGTATTCAGGGCATATTTCTTTATATCTACCATTAAACGGGTATAGACCACTAAAAAGAGGATAGACACCGCTTCCGCTGCAACTGACGCAATAGCAGCCCCCTGCAGTCCTAATTCCGGGAACCCGGCATGTCCGAAGATCAACAGGTAATCCAACAGGATATTGGTGATGGCCATAAAAACCGCATTCAGCGTCAGCACCTTCGTCCGGGTAATACCAATATATAACGCCCGGAACATCACACTGACAAACGAGAAAAAGAACCCGAACACACGCCAGTAAATAAATTCCTGGGTACTCTCCAGGATCACATCCGACGAGATGAGCACCCGCATAATGGGTTCCGAGAACAAACGGGAAAACAAAAACAGGAAAGCCGCCAGTCCCAACAGGAAGAAAACACCCTGTATCATCACCGGACCTACCTCCGTATATCTCTTTTCCCCGTTACGACGGGCAATAATGATCTGCGACCCCGTACTGAAACCAAAAGCAATCGTAAAGGCACAGATATAATAAAGTCCCCCCAAAGCAGACGCTCCCAGCTCCACTTCACCTACCCTTCCCAGAAAGGCAGTATCCGTAACATTGATGATATTCTGAGCAAACAGGCTGAGTAAAATCGAATAACTTACCTGCCAGATTTTTTTATTGGAATAAAGTAAATTCATATTCTTTTTTTATTTAGGAGTTAGAGAAGAAAGGAATGAAAGGAGTCAGCAGTCGCTTCGCTCCTTAGGAGTCAGGGAGTCCGGTAGATTTTTTATATTCTCTAACTCCCTGACTCCTTTCACTACTTCTTTCAACTACTTCTTTCAAAACTAAAAAGCCCACCAAATCATAACCGGTGGGCTTCACTATATACTGATATATATACGTTCAGCTACCGGTCTGGTATCAGTTTGTTAGTAGCAGTGTCAGGGAAGATGATAGAAGGAGTAAAAGATTTAGCTTCTTCAAAATCCATTATTGCATACGAAATAATGATAAGGATGTCGCCCGGCTGTACCCGCCGGGCAGCGGCACCATTCAGGCACACCACTCCGGAACCACGCTCCCCTTTAATGATATAGGTTTCAAACCGTTCACCGTTGTTATTATTCACAACAGACACCTTTTCATTAGGAATCAGGTTGGCAGCATCCAACAGATCCTCATCGATCGTAATATTACCGATGTAGTTCAGATTGGTTTCTGTTACCGTAACCCGGTGAATCTTGGATTTAACGACCTCTATAAACATAGTTTTTTAAATTGAATGCAATCCATATTTTATATTATCAATCAAACGGACTTTACCACAGAATATCGTAAGGCAACCTACCGGCTCGGTTGTATCCGACCATTCCCGGATCGATTCCAGGGTCTTTCCGTCCACTATCTCATAATACTCTACGCGCATCACAGGATCCTGGTTAATGGTACGAATCACATACTCTTTCACCTCCTGCACGCTTTTTCCGGGTACAAAGGTAGTACTTTCTTTTAAGATACGCGCTATTAAAGGAGCTTTTTGACGCTGTTCGCCGGTTAAACGTACATTCCGGCTACTCATCGCCAGGCCATCCGGTTCCCGTAAAATAGGACAGGCCATAATCTCCACCGGCAATTCTAACTGGCGGGTCATCTCCCAGATCACGGCAATCTGTTGGAAATCCTTCTCCCCGAAATAGGCCCTTTCCGGTTTCACCATCTCAAACAGTTTACTGACGATCTGTGCAACCCATTGAAATGCCCGGGATGGTGAGCACCTTCCATCACCTCAGCCACCCGTCCCAACCGGAACACACGGGTGTCAGGTTCGGGATACATTTCAGATTCTTCCGGTACAAACACATAGTCACAACCCACGGCTTCGAGAAGCTCACAGTCCTTTTCCAGCGTACGGGGATAGGTGGCCAGATCGTTCTTATCATTGAATTGAGTCGGATTGACAAAAATACTGGCTACAGAAATGTCATTCTCCTCCACACTCCGTTTCATCAGGCTCAGATGACCTGCATGCAAAGCCCCCATAGTCGGAACAAAGCCGGTTTCTTTCCCTTTTTCCCTCTCCGTTTTAAGAGATTGTTTCAATTCTTTTATACTATTAATGATCTTCATCACGTAATACACTTAATTGGAGCTGCAAAGCAAAGAAATAATTACGGTAAATGAAAGAAATTTATTATCTTTGTACCGTCTTTAAAAACAAATTTACAGAATGGATGCAAAAAGAATCTTGTTTATAACTCAAGAAATCACCCCTTATCTTCCCGAATCAGAAATTGCTACTATTTGCAGAAATCTACCACAAGGCATACAGGAGCGCGGTCATGAGATCCGGACGTTCATGCCTAAGTTCGGAATCATCAATGAACGACGTAAACAGTTACATGAAGTGATCCGCCTGTCCGGGATGAACCTGATTATTGATGACACGGATCATCCGCTGATCATTAAAGTTGCATCCATTCAATCTGCCAGAATGCAGGTTTATTTTATTGACAATGAAGATTTCTTCCAGCGGAAATTTACGACCACCGATGCAGCAGGTAACGATTTCGCAGATAACGATGACCGTTCGATTTTCTACGTTCGCGGCGTGATGGAAACCGTAAAAAAACTCCGTTGGATACCGGACCTGATCCATTGCCATGGCTGGATGTCCGCCCTGACAGGATTGTACATTAAAAGAATGTATGCAGACGATCCCTGCCTGAAAGATGTCAAAATCGTTTATTCGATCTATGACGATGATTTCAAGACTCCTTTCCGTGCCGATTTTCCTAAAAAACTGAAAATGGATGGAGCATCAGACAGTGATCTGGCATCTATAGAAGGAGATACCAGCTTTGCAGGACTTTCCAAATTAGCCGTAGACTTTGCAGACGGAGTGATCCAGGGAAGTGAAACCATAAACCAGGACGTACTGAATTATGTTATTTCTAAAAGTGATACTCCTTTTCTGCCCTACCAGTCGCCGGATGTCTATATGGATAAGTTCAACGAGTTCTATGATGTGGTACTGGGCAGGTAATTAATGCTGAATTTAGTAAAGAGTGAATATGAAAATCAGGCTTCTCACATTTATTATAGGGTTAGGAATAATAACGCTGACCAGTTGCACCAATGGTGACCTTTTAGGGATAGGGATGGGACCGGATGATGACAGGGTTTCTGTTAAAACGGATACATTCCTGATAAAAGCCAATACAATCAAAGTAGACTCCATGTATGCCAAGACCCCCAATGCAGCTTTAGGAGAGATCTATGATCCGCTATATGGTATGTTGAAAGCTGATTATCTATGCGAATTCTATTGCCCGGAAGACTTCAGGTTTGCACGCACCCCTATCGACGGCAAGATCGACTCCATAGAATTTTGCCTTTACTATACTAGCTGGACCGGAGATTCTTTAGTGGCCTTACAGGCCGAGATCTTCCAGGTCACCAGTCCCCTGGAACGCCATTATTACAGTAATATCAATCCGGAAGATTATTCCAATATGCAGATATCCTTAGGCAGGCAAACCTATACCGCCTATGATACCAGTATTTCGGATTCTATACGAGCTTTGAGCAGTACAGATGAGAATTATTATGATCCGCATGTACGGATTCGGATGCCACTGGAACTAGGACAAAAAATATATGATGCCTCCATAAATGACCGGCCTGTTTTTGCCAGCCAGGAAGCCTTTAATGAGTTCTTTCCGGGATTATATGTCACTACGACCTATGGTAGCGGGAATATCCTGAATGTCTATCGCTCAGCTATGCACATTTACTACCAGACAGAGTATGTGACAGAAGATTCCGAAGGAAATGATTCCACCTATATTGACAAAGGAGTCACCATATTTAATGTAACCAAAGAAGTCATTCAGTTAAACCGTTTTCAGAATTCACAATTAGACCAGTTACTGAAACCGGATGATGAATATACCTATTTAAAATCTTCGGCAGGGGTATTTACTCAGTTGGAAATCCCGATGACAGAGATCACCCCCAAGATAGAAGGCAGAAGGGTAAATAATTTTGCCCTTACCCTGAGAGCGTTGCCATCCGAAGAATGGGAGTATGCTCTGGACCCACCGGCCACGGTGCTATTGATTCCTAAAGACTCCGTAGACAACTTCTTTGAGAATAATAAAAGCATTGATAATATAACGACCTATTATGCCAGTTATATTTCTCCGACTACGACGTCTTCTTCATCCACCATATCAGATTCCGACAGGTGTACCTACCAGTTCAGTAATCTTTCTAACCTGTTAAATTATCAATTACAATACGCACTGGATGAAAATCTCATCCTGTATGTCATACCGGTAGAAATAGAAACTTTTTACGATTATTATACGGGATCCACTTATAAAGCAACCCATGGCACTAAGATGTCAGGGGCAGCTTTACGAAAAAGTACGGAAAATTTAGAGATAGAAATTATTACCAGTCAATTTTAAGGAAGATATTTCGAACCATATATACACAAAGAAGGTGTCCCAAAAATGCATCTGCTCTTTGACCAAGTTACAGCTTGTAAGCCCAAAGGGCTTGAATATAAATAACC
>JAJQFE010000065.1 GCA_021201295.1 Tannerellaceae bacterium
TAACTCCGACTTCAAATCCAGAATTTATAATAGGACATTATGCGGATAATCATATATAATAAAGCAATAAAGAAGGCATTTGAACTTGCAGAGTTGGACCGGACAGTTACTGTACTTGACCCACTAACTAATGAAGAGGTAAAAAGCCACTGTATAAAGTTGCCAGTAGCCATATGGCCCGCAAAACATTTATTGGAAATCTCTATAAGAGAGTAAAAGATCCTAACCTGATTGGAGCTTTAAGCGGTCATAAAGAAGGTAGTAAAGCTTTCAATAGATATCGGGAAATAGATGATGAAATAAAAAAAGAAGTAGTAGATTTGTTGAGTTAAGTTATTAAGAATAAATGAATTCAAATTACGAACGCACTGCGTTCGTAATTGATATAAGAAGATAATAATATGAAGTTAACAAATAGAGATATAAGAGATGAGTTTATTTCTGATATAAGGAATATTATTCTTTCATCCAGAAATGCAGCAATTAGAAGTGTTGATTGGGAGAGGGTAAGAATGTATTGGAAAATAGGTGAGCGTATCATACTTGAAGAGCAACACGGGGAAGAAAGAGCCGAATATGGTACCTATTTATTAAAAAATTTAGCTTATAAGATTGAAGCTGAATTTGGCAGTGGCTTTTCTGTGAGGACATTGGAGCAATGCCGTCAATTTTATAGAACCTATCCAATTACGAACGCATTGCGTTCGCAATTTAACTGGTTTCAATATCGTCTTCTTATTCAGATAGATAATAAAGGCAAGCGTGAATATTATGAGCTGGAAACTTTAAACAACAATTGGACTGGGAGAGAAGTTGGAGCGTCAGATTAATTCTGGATTGTATGAAAGACTTTTATTAAGCAATGATAAGAAAGCTGTTTTAGCGGTTGCCCGTAAAGAAAGAATGCCGGAACAACCCTCTGAAATAATAAAAGATCTAATGGTATTAGAATTTCTTGGATTGAAACGGGATGCTTCTTATTATGAAAAGGATTTAGAAAGTGCTTTGATAACTCATTTACAGAGTTTTTTATTAGAATTGGGGAATGGTTTTTCGTTTGTGGCTCGACAGAAAAGAATTCTTTTGGAAGATGATGAGTTTTTTGCGGATCTGGTTTTTTATAATAGACTACTTCGATGTTTTGTTGTTATCGAAATAAAGACTCATAAGATTACCTATGAAGATCTCGGACAGCTTCAAATGTATGTCAATTATTATGATCGGGAAGAAAAACTACCGGAGGAAAATCCAACAATAGGAATTTTATTATGCGCAGATAAGAATAATACTTTGGTTAAATATTCACTCCCGGAGAATAATAAGACTATTATGGCGAGTAAATATCAACTCTATTTGCCAAGTGAGAAAGAGTTACTTCAAGAGTTAAAGAAAGAATTAGATGACCAGGAATAATTCATTATGGGAAAGCTTAAATGGCAGCGTAAAAAATAAAGAAGTGGTGGGATGGATATATAGATTTTTCTTACCTCTCTATTGAAGGCTACCAATATATTAAATCTACATATGTGGAAGGGATTGCTTCAGGATTGATAACAGAGATAAATATTGAGATAATTAATAAGCTTATCCCATTATTCAATCAAAAGGAAGGATTATTTTTCCCGCTTCAGTAGACTTTTTATGAAAGGAGAGGTAAAGATAAAGAACTGGAAAGCTCATTTCTTTTTAGATTGTACTGTAATGGCTTTACAGAAGGATATAAGAACTTTGATAAGAAAATAAGATATTCAACAGATAAACTTATATTTCCATCTATAAAAGAATGTAGAGCAGCTATTGATGAGTATATAGAAGAGTTAGAAGATAGAAATAATTGCCCTACACAAGAAACAGGGAAGGGAGCATTATTTCGGGATTATCTTTTAGACCTGGGAGAACAAGAAGGAGCTATGGTGAGATTTCTTGAATACAAACAGAAATATGAAGAAAGAATAGAGGAAAAAGAGAAAGGAGAGAATGTTATATTGAAAGATTTACTTATCAATTTAAATGAGCAGGAGAAAAATATCTTATTAGAGAAAATCAATAATTATCTGCATCAGAAAAAAAGAAAAGGAAAAGCAATTGCAATCTTGATAAAAGCACTTCAAATAAATAGTTATCTGCTGGAGTCAGATAAACGAATATCATTATATAGTGCCATAGACAAGTTGGTAGATTATGATACGGGAACAAGAGCCAGTAAAGATCAATACCTACGTCATACATCAACTTTTGACATAGAAGAAGAGGCAAAAGAATTATCAAAAGTTATAAGAGTAAATAGGAATGAACTGGAATAAATATTCTTTAATATCCGATATTTTTCAATACTGAATACTTTGTTAATCTCCTAAATTTCAGTATATTTTTGTAGCTGTTATCCATTAGTCGGATAGCAGCTTTCTTTTTATAATCCCACCGGAAAAGAAAGTTTTTACAGATGTGGGATTATATTTTATGAAAAATATTTTATCTATTATTCAGGACGAGAAAGCCAGTATAAAACTGGAAATCTCCGGAGAAGATCTTCTCAACTTCTCAAACGACTTAATTAATCGCGCTAAACATGAGTTGTCTGTGAAAATCGCTGAAGCACGAAAAGAAAAGTATCTTACCAAAGAAGAGGTAAAAGAAATGTGTGGTGTCTGTGATGCTACTTTATGGCATTGGAACAGGAAGAATTACCCGAAAACTATTAAGGTTGGCAATAAAGTACGATACCGGATGTCTGATGTACGAAAGATTTTAGAAGGTTCAACCAATAATCAAAATAAATACTATGAAAGAAAAAAAGGACATTCAGAAAGAATTTATCCGGGTAGGAACAACTTTATATAAGATTGTACAGCGTCCTCTAATAAGTGGGGATTATGTGGAAGAGAAAATAACATGGAGTTATGAAACCTTACGTCAGGACTATGGGAAGAATAATCTTCCGGAAATAGAAAAGTATGATGGTTTTTGTATGATTCCCAACCATATTAATTATAAGCAGGTACACGGTACTTATCTGAATCAGTATAAGCCAATCCATCATATACCCAGTGAGGGTGAGTTTCCATATATACGGTTGTTTCTGGAGCATATCTTTGATGAGCAGCTTGAATTAGGTTTAGATTACCTTCAGATACTTTATCTCTATCCTACTCAAATGCTTCCTATTTTGTTATTGGTATCGAATAAACGGGGAACAGGCAAAACCACTTTCCTACGGTTTCTAAAGATGATCTTTGGAAAGAATGCAACGTTCAATACTAATGAAGATTTTCGTAGTCAGTTTAATGCTGATTGGGCTAGCCGGTTGTTAGTACTCGTTGATGAACTTTTATTAAATAAGATAGAGGATACAGAAAAGATAAAGAATTTATCTACTGCAGGAGACTATAAAGTGGAGGCAAAGAATAAAGATAGACGTGAAATAGAATTCTTTGCCAAGTTTGTACTGTGTTCCAATAATGAAAAGAATCCGATTACTATTCCTAAAGAAGAGATTCGTTTTTGGGTAAGAAAAATAAAACCCATCACGAAAGATAATACTTCTTTACGGGATCAAATGGAAAAAGAGATTCCCCATTTTCTTTATTTCTTACATCACAGGAAACTATCCACTCAAAAGTATCCCGGATGTGGTTTAACCCTGCTGATCTGGAAACCCCTGCACTATACAAAATTAAAAAGTATAATACTAACAAGATTGAAATAGAACTCGCGACTTATTGTAGTGAAGTTATGGAGTGCCTTAATCAGGACCAGTTTATATGCTGTGTAAAAGATTTGTGGGAGGTAATACGTGAATCCGGGTTAAAAGCTGACATCAACCATGTTAGAAATATACTTCGGGACAGTTGGGGATTACAATCTAATCGTAACAGTGACTATACTTTTTATAGAAGTATTATTGATTTAGTTATGGTTATGTACAATTGTCAGGAAGGTGAAGCTATCCGGAAGTTGGAAACATATAGTTTTTCTTTTCATTGGAATACTTTTGTTACCCCAGAAATACCCAATAATAAAAAACAGTCTATTGCGATTCTACAGGTAAAACCTCTTACTCATCCGGCTTTAATGGATTATCTGAATGAACGTTGTATAAATACAGAAATAGCCAAGAAATTCTGTTCTGAAGTACATTATTCTGTAAAGGGTAAATCTTATTATGCTATAGGCTTTAAGAATAATTCTGCAGGGTATGAACTACGAAATAAGTATTTCAAAGGATGTAACTCTAAAGATATATCCTATTTAAAATCCGGAAATAGTTCATGCCTGGTATTTGAAGGATTTATAGATTACCTCTCTTATCTATCCCTGAAAATAATCCTGATCCGGTAAGTGATATTATGGTACTAAACTCTGTAAGTAATCTGCACAAAGCAGTTCCTTATCTGAAATCCTATCAAACGATTCATGCAGTTCTGGATAATGACTTATCCGGTAAAAAGGCTCTTGAAGAGTTATGGAATTTAGTCACTCAATCTGACATTGTTGACCAATCTTTTTTCTACCGGAATCATAAAGATTTGAATGAATTTTTATGCGAGAAGTCTACCCGGAAACAACAAAAGTTGATTCCGGTGAAAAAGAAAAAAGGAGGGTTTGGGATATGAGCAGCCTTAAAGGTGTCAGGTCGTTTTTTAGCGGAGCAAGTTTATGTTTTGGTATGACCAAAACTCACTTGCTCTGCGAGGCTGGGCATCCCGTTGGTCTGCAAAATAAAAATCATGGATGTAAAATTAATTCGTATGAGCAGTATAAAACCAGGTGGAAGACCCACTAAAGAATTAGGTAAAAAAGAACCTATATGGTTAGTGTGAAGATGAACACAGGTGAATATTTTTCACTTAAATCCAAGGCAAGAAAAGCAGGTGTTAGCCGGAGCGAATATTTACGTGGGTGTATAGCTGGGAGCATTATAAAAGAACGACTGACACCAGAATTGAATAAATACATCCGCCAACTCTCCAGTATGGGAAATAACCTAAACCAGATTGCAAAGAAAGCCAACATCGAGGGGTATTCACATATCCGTAGTGAATATCTGGATTTAGCAGAAAGGATTGATAATGTAATAGACCTGATTGAAGATGATGGCAAAGATAGTAAAGGGTAAAGCTTTTAAAGGAGTGGTTAATTATATACTCGATAAAGAAAAGAATACTGAAATTCTAGATGTGGATGGACTTCGGATGAAAAGTAAAGCCTCTATAATCCGGAGCTTCGTCACACAAGCCTCTCTTAATACTCGTGTTTCAAAATCAGTATGTCATATTTCACTGGATTTTTCCACGCAGGATAAGGATAAGCTATTGAATGCTGTAATGGTAAAGATCGCACGTAACTATATGCAGAAAATGGGTATAGTAAATACACAGTATATTATAGCCAGACACTTTGATAAAGATCATCCCCATATCCATCTGGTATATAACCGGATTGATAATAATGGGAAAACAATTACCGATAGTAATGACCGTTTCTGGAGTGAAAAAATATGCAAGGAGCTAACGCAAAGTTATGGATTGTATTTTGCTACGGGTAAAGAGAATGTGAAAGAACATCGACTTGGGGAACCCGACAAAACCAAATATGAGATTTATAATAGTCTTAAAACATACGTACCCAAATGTCAAAGTTGGAAACAATTAACAACCGAACTAAAGAAGGCAGGGATAGAAACTGAATTCAAAACAAAAGGTAATTCAAAGGAAATACAGGGAATCCGGTTTAAGAAAAACGACTATTTCTTTAATGGCTCAAAAGTGGATAGGATGTTTAGCTACTCGAAGATTAATTATCAGTTAAACATGAATGTAAAAGCACAAACTATAAGTCAATCTCATTCTGTGAATAAGCCGACTCCATCAACAGGGGAATCTATGGGATCTGGTTTAGGAGGATTTTTTAATATTCCATCCGGAGTCGGTTATGATGAGAACGAAACTGAGTTCCAACGTTTAATGCGGAAGAAGAAGAAAAAACCGAAATTCGGTAGACAGATATAAATAATAACTAAATAAATAATCATGGGAAATATTGATATTAGTGAAGTCTATACACTTTTTGAAGAGATCAAAGAGCTTATAAAGAAAGGGAGTAATAAGGCTCCTGTTATTCAGCCAAAGATAGAACTTCCTGATTTATCTGTTATAAATGACCTAACAGATAAACTGAATGAAGTAATCGAAGAATCTCGTAAACCAGTGATAAAAGAGCATCATTATATTTTTAGTATTGCTTCTAAGAAAGTCTTAACTGCTATGATAATAATCTCTGCTGCTTTTCTTTTCTCTCTGTTTGGAATTTATTCTCAATGGAAAGAGAAAACTATTTATAAAAATAATGACCTCAAGTATCATTATATTAAAATAGTAGGGAATATAACAGCAAATGATATATCCCGACTTGAAAACCTATTTGAGAATAACCGGGATAGTATAAAAATCATACGTAAACAAGTGAATCAATATGAAGAGGCTTTACGTGAAGATGCTAAACGTTTAGAAAAAGCCAGATTGAAAGAACTGGAAGCTGAACGATTGAGAAGAGAAGCGGAAGAGTTAAAACAAAGATAGATAACTAAGGTCTGGCAGCATGCCGGTACAATGCTGCCAAACCATTTTCAAGCATTAACTGCCTGGTTCGTTCTTTTTGAATAGTTTTTGCAATTTATCTGATTCTTCCGGAGGTAGATATTTTAATCTAAATTTCCAGTTACCGCCCAGTAGTTCCTGTTAAATTTCCTTATATTTTTTCTGGTGGAACGGTGGTAGGTTATCAAAGACAGTTTAAATGAAGAATCTTTATACTGATTATAGAGAAGAACAAATATTTTTTCTAACTCTTTTAATGTATGGGTAGAAGTAATTTTATCATCTGACATTTTATCCAGTTCTGAATTACATAAAATATAACTTTTTATACAAACATCATTTTCAAAATCTAGCATAAGGACACCTTTGTCTAATACGATTTCAGCACTTCCTTTAGTAGGGTCGATATCTGACTTCTCATATTCACAATCCGGAAACCGGATGAGTATATCTTTTATCTGTACACCTACATATTCGGGTGCAGGATCTTCAAGAGGTTCATAATCTCCAACTCCATATATTGTTTCGTGCCATCTCTTTGAAATAAGATTATATACTTTCTTATGAAGTTCAATTACCTCTTTTCCTGTGAGAAATTGTTGTATTTCGCTCATACTTGTCCGCTTTTAACTTCCGGTTATTCTATACCGGAATACCATAAAGTAAATAACATTAAGAGTAATCCGGAAATTGATAAGTTCCCTAATAAATATTGTCTTTGAAGTTGATAATAAAGAACATCTAATAGATTTTTCATTGCTGATTCTTATATAGTTTCCATAATACAAAGAAAAAGATAGAGAATGAGGTAAGATGAATGAAATGGAATTATACTTATAAATATTCAGATTATAATTATAAGATGATGAAGGAAGTTTCTTACTTTTGTTAAAATGAACAAATAATAAAAATATGGAAACATTGGACAAGAAAGAAAAAAATACACATCATGGTCATGCTGTAAAACGCTTCCGCCATACTTTGGGCATGAAACAGGATACTTTAGCTATTGCATTAGGAATTACCCAAGCAATGGTATCTAATTATGAATCTAAAAAAGTCATCGAGAATGATATAATTGAAAAGTTTGCTAAAGCTTTAGGCGTTGCTCCGCAATTGATTAAAGATTTGGAAGAAGATCCTGTAACAGTCATTATTGAGAACAACAAAATTGATACAAATAATGGCAGAGGTTATGTAGGAGTAGATAATAGCACCAATAATTATGATCCAATAGAAAAAGCGATTGAACTTTTTCAAACTTTATTAGAAAGAGAACAGGAAAAGATTGAGTTATTGGAGAAGTTATTAAAAGAGAGAAATTAATATTTTAGTATACAAAGTTGATAATATCCTAATACTTTTTTGTGTATCTCTAATATCAGTTTCTTTGCTTAATAAACACAATTTTCTTTATTAAGCATGTGAAAATTTTTTCATGTGGTTCACAAGAAGAAAAACGTTTATTCAATCTTATTAAGTCTGTGTATGTAGAGGAACGTTATAGTCCTGAATTTGTAGTGACTAAAAATGATATTGATTCTCTTTTTCCGATTGTGAGTCAGCTTTTTGATTTGGTAAAAAAATATGTGAAAAGAGAATTGAGGAGTATAAAGAATTGGATAAAAACTAATTTTCGCAATGAAGATAGAAAAAACCGAAATAAAGAATTTTAGGCTTTTAACCAATGTCCACCTCTCTCTAGAAGACTCTACAACAGTTGTAGTTGGTAGAAATAATTCAGGAAAAACTTCTTTAGCAGAGATATTTAAAAGATTTTTTGAATCTAAAACTTTTCGGTTAGAAGATTTCAATTTAAACTCAATACAGGATTTTAGGAGAGCATGCCAAGCTTATATTGACGGGGAATCTCCTGAAATTATAAGATCCCTTATACCATCTATTGATCTTCTTTTGACTGTTGATTATAAAGATAATCCTGCTGATTTTAGTCTTATAAGCGATTTTATTATAGATTTTGACGCAGATACAACTAATACCTTAATAAAATTAAGTTATGAAATAAAACGAGGAGAAATAAGTCGCCTATTTGAAAACTTAGTTCCTGAAGGTGAAGATTTTTGTTTAGTTTTAGGAGAAAGGATACCTTCTTTATTTCATATTTCTGTTTTAGCGATCGACCCGACAGATTCTTCAAATACAAAAAATGTAGAATATAAATCTTTATCTAAATTAATCAGAGTTGATTTTATTTATGCCCAGCGGGGACTTGATGATAATACAGCAAGTGAAAGAGATGTTCTTGGTAAAATTTTAAGTAATCTTTTTAAAACTTCTTCTTTGGAATCTGCACCTGAAGATATGAAGGTGTATTATGAGCAGATAGGTGAAACTATTAAACAAATTCAAAGTGATGTTAATGTTGAATTAACTGAACGGATAGGTAATTTTCTACCGGCATTATCTTTATTTGGATATCCTGGCTTATCTGACCCTAACATAAGTACAATGACTACTTTTAATGCACAATCCATTTTAGATGGACACACAAAAATAGTTTATAAATGTGAGGATATGCTTGTATTACCTGAGTCATATAATGGGTTGGGATCTAGAAATTTGATATATATATTATTTCAATTATATACTTACTTCCGTAATTTACAAGCTCAGCCAGTAATATCAGCTTGCCATTTAATATTTATAGAAGAACCTGAAGCTCATTTACATCCTCAAATGTAAGAGGTATTCATACAACAAGTCAACGATATAGTTATTAAATTTAGTGAACTGAATAATAATGAGGGATGGCCTGTACAATTTCTTATAAGCACTCACTCTACTCATATTGCAAATAAAGCAGGTTTTGATTGTATTAGATATTTTTTTACAGACCCGGAACATAAAAAAACTTTAGTCCGAGATTTAAAAACTGAATTTAAAGCAGAGGAAAATAAAGAAGATCGAGATTTTATACATAAATATCTTACTTTGACTAAATGTAATCTATTTTTTGCTGATAAAGCGATTCTTATTGAAGGTGCATCTGAACGGATTATGATGCCACAAATGTTAGCAAAAGTAGATAAAGAATATGATACAAATTTAGCAATACAATATATTTCTTACGTTGAAGTAGGAGGTGCATATGCACATTACTTTTACAAATTTTTGGATTTTCTTCAAGTGAAGACTCTTATAATTACTGATTTAGATTCTGTAAAAAGAGTTAAACGGAAAGGGAGATTTGTAAGAGCGGCTTGTCAAGTATCACAGGGAGAATTTACAAGTAATTCTGGGATTACACGCTGGTTTAATAATCCGACTGAAGAAAGTCTTTTAGTAATTAAAAATAAAACACCTCTTCAGAAAATTATTAATAAAAGGCGCATTGCTTATCAGATTCCTGAAGTAACCAATACTATTCCATGTGGTAGAAGTTTTGAGGAAGCATTTATTTTAGCAAATAAATCCCTTTTTAGTATTTCTGGGAGAGGTTGTGTATTAGAAAAAAGGGTTTATGATAAAGCTGCAGAATATAGTGATAATAAATCAGATTTTGCCCTTAAATATGCTATCAATAATGTTGTTTAGAATGTACCTCAGTATATTAAAGAAGGATTATATTGGTTGGGAGAAAATAATTAATATAAATAACCAATGGAATTATTAAATCCTGCAGAACAAGCATCTAAACAAGCGCTAGCTGAGATGTTTGCCGCAATAAATCAGAATAGAAGTTTTTGTTTGGAGGCTGGTGCTGGAGCTGGTAAAACATATTCACTCATAGAAGCTCTCAAATATTTGATTAAAAATAAAGCAAAACAGCTTCTAAAACGGAATCAACGCATAGCTTGTATTACATTTACAAATGTTGCTAAAAATGAGATAAATGCTCGGATAGATAATCATCCTGCTGTATTTTCCGAAACTATTCATGCTTTTTCATGGAATTTATTAAAAGGATTTCAAAAAGAAATGATCTCTTATATTCCTGATTTAAATGAGAGACGGAAAGAGCGCATAGATGAAATTGGTGGATTGACAAATCAAAAAGTAAGCTATGATTTAGGATATCCCAAAGTAACGGAAGAAGAAGTCACACTTCATCATAATGACGTAATACAATTAATGTGTCATTTTTTGACACATAAAAAATTTTAATTGCTTTTAATAAGTTTGTATCCAATTTTGCTTATTGATGAATATCAAGATACAAATGCAAAATTAGCGGCACATATAATTGATAATCTTATAGAAAATAATTCACATATCTTAATTAGCTGGTTTGGCGATCATTGGCAAAAGATTTATGGAACGGCTTCCTGTGGTTTGATAAAATCAGATAAAATAATTGTAATAGGAAAAATGCTAATTTCAGATCAAAAGCCAATATTGTTGAGGTATTAAATAAAATACGACCAGAATTGCCGCAACAACCTAAAGATCCAGATTCAGAAGGACAGATTAATATATATCATACAAATAATTGGAAAGGAGAAAGACGTACCGGGAGTCATTGGTTAGGGGATTTACCAGCAGAAATAGCTCATATATATTTAGAACAGATTATTGATTTATTAAAAAATAAAGGGTGGGAGTTTACTCCTTCACAAACAAAGATTTTAATGCTTACGAACAACATACTAGCCGAAGAGCAGTATTATTCTTCGATTGCAAGTATATTTCAAGATTCAGATGATTATTTGAAAAAAATAATCCTTATATCGAGTTTTTTATAGATGTTATTGAAACTGCAGTTGAAAATTACGAACAAAAGAGATATGGAGCTATGTCTGAAATGCTAGGTAGTTATGCCCCAATATTTAGAACTCTTGAGGATAAAATAAAATGGAAAAATGATTTTGATAAATTAATAGAACTAAGAGAGGAAGGAACTATAGGAGATGTAATAAATCATCTTAGTGTTACTCATCATCCGAGATTATCTCATAAATTAGAGGAGAGGGAACATAAATTTATCAAATTGTCAAAATTAGAAGAGATTCCTGAAGAAGAACAAAGATTTTATGATATAATTAATAGCCTAAAAAATATAAAATATAAAGAGATTATTGCTCTTTCAGGATACATAAATGATAAAACACCATTTTCTACTAAACATGGTGTAAAAGGAGCACAGTTTGAAAATGTATTGATAATTTGTGGAAGAGGATGGAATCAATACAATTGGAGTCAAATGTTAGAATGGGTTTGTAATGGTATACCTAAAGGAAAAGAAGAAACATTTGAAAGAAGTCGAAATTTATTTTATGTAGCCTGTTCACGACCTAAAATGAGATTAGCAATATTATTCACTCAAATATTATCTCCTGCTGCTCTTAATACTATTGAAAGTTGGTTTGGAAAAGAAAATATTATAGAATTGGATTAATTAAAGAATTTATAGTCTATAATAAACTATTAATCTTGTTTGGGAACAATTTGGGAACAAAAGATGAAAAGAAAAAGCACAACTGATGATTTTCAGCTACGCTTTTGTTTTTTGTACCCAGAGCTGGGATCGAACCAGCATGAGAATTACCCCACTGGTGTTTGAGACCAGCGCGTCTACCAATTCCGCCATCTGGGCATTTTCCTTTAATGCGTTGCAAAGATAGTAGTTTTTTTTTACCTGACAAATCTTACTTCTATTTTTTCATTTATTGCAGATTACAGTAGAATAATTCCCTGAATATTTCGTTTCTTTGTATATACTGTGTTTAACTAAAAGAGAGCTATCATATGAAAGATAATTACTGCGTTATTATGGGAGGTGGAATCGGTAGCCGGTTCTGGCCTTTCAGCAGAGAGAGTTACCCCAAACAGTTCCTTGACTTTTTTGGTAGCGGACGTTCTTTACTACAGATGACCTTTGACCGTTTCGCCAAAATTATTCCTGTTGAGAATATATACATCGTTACCAATGAGGCATATGCCAAACTGATTGCAGAACAACTGCCGGAAATCAACGAAAGCCAGATCCTGCTGGAACCCTGCCGCAGAAATACGGCTCCCTGTATTGCATACGCATCTTACCATATAAAAGCCTGTAATCCGAATGCCAATATTGTAGTGGCTCCTTCTGACCACCTGATATTGAAAGAAGATGCCTTCCTGAGAGATGTGCAGAAAGGGTTGGAATTCGTCAAGGAAAACAAGGCTTTAGTCACCTTAGGAATACGTCCCAGCCGTCCGAAAACAGGCTATGGATATATCCAGAGTAGTGACACCATGTTAGGAGATTTCACTAAAGTGAAAACATTTACGGAAAAACCAAACCTGGAACTGGCAAAGATCTTCCAGGAAAGTGGTGAATTCTTCTGGAACTCAGGACTATTCCTCTGGAATGTAAATAGCATTCTGGATGCCTTTGAAAAATTCCTCCCGGATATTACTGCCCGTTTTAATTTAGGCATGGATAAATTTAATACACCAGAAGAAAAAGATTTCATCCAGGAAAACTTTCCTTGCTGCCTGAATATATCCATTGATTACGGTATCATGGAAAAAGCGGACAATGTCTATATGTTATGTGTAGACTTCAGATGGGCGGACTTAGGGACCTGGGGATCCTTACACGATCTTTACAAAAAAGATCTCAACCGGAATGCGATCCTGAAAACAAATGCCATGCTGTATGAATGTTCAGGAAATATTATTGCCCTTAATGATCCCAACCGTTTGGTCGTAGTGCAGGGATTGGACGATTTTATTATTGCTGAGTCCGGAAATGTTTTATTGATCTGTAAGAAAGAGGATGAAGCGCGGATCAAGGAATTTGTAGCAGATGCCCAGTTGAAATATGAGAAGGAATTTATCTGATTAATCAATACGATATACTTTTAAACAAACTAAGCTGTCTCATCTATCGGAGGCAGCTTTTTCTTTTATTCCTTTTTCCTGTTACTGAAGCAACCTTTTCCATAAATACCGTACCGGATACCAGGCAGACAAAAAGCCTATGGAGATCACCGTAACAAATACAGCGATGATATCACTTAATTCCACCCGCACCGGATAAGCATTGATAATAAACGCATCCGTAGTCTGGCCCAGTTGAAGCCAGCCAAATTCCTGCTGTAGAAAACATAAAATAACCCCGATCCCTATACCTATCACGGCTCCGAAACCGGAGATCATCCAACCTTCAAACAGGAAGATCCGGCGGATAAGGGAATGATCGGCTCCCATATTTTTTAAGGTACGGACATCTCCCTGTTTTTCGATCATCAGCATACAAAGAGACCCGACTACATTAAACAGGGCAATCGCCAGGATAAAGCTCAGGATCAGGAAAGTCATCCATTTTTCGATCTGCATCATCCGGAAAGAGGCTTCCTGCTGTTCATACCGGTCCTGTACGAGATACTCTTCTCCCAGAATAGAACGGATCTGCTTTTTGACCGCTTCCACATCCGTTTTATCAGCTAATTTCAATTCCAATGCACTTACCTCTGTTTCATACCGAAAGAGTTCCCGGGCTAAGGAAAGAGGGACAAGCATATAGTTTTCATCATATATCTGCTGATTGACCCGGAACACGGCGCTGATATAGGCATATTCCAGATTGAATGAGGTCGCCGGATTCGTCATATTTACCCGTTCATCCCGTTTCGGAGCATAGATCTCTAACGGTGAAACAAAACCGACATTGATCCCCAGGGAATAGGCCAGTCCGATTCCTAACATGGCATAATTCACTACCTCATCCTGTAAAAGAAATTCTCCGTCCAGCAGCACACGGTCAATATGGGTCAACCGGTCAAACTGTTCATCCACCCCTTTGACCACCACAATATCCTGACGTTCCTTATAGCGGACCAGCGCATTATCTTCCAATACTTCTCCCACCACCCAAACTTCTGGTAATTCCCGGACTTGTTGGAAAGCGTTCGTTCCGGGATCAAAAACCTTTCCCGTACGGGGAGTGATTTTCAGTTCAGGATCAAAATCACTGAACAGGGAAAAAACCAGGTCGCTGAAACCGTTATATACTGACAACGTACATATTAGTGCAATGGTAGCCACCACCACCCCACACACAGATACCATAGAAATAATATTAATGGCATTATGTGATTTTTTAGAGAAGAGGTAACGTCGCGCAATATAAAACGGGAGATTCAATGTGGAGTTACTTTTTTAACAGATTATCAATATTCTCTATATAATCCAGAGAGTCATCAATATAAAAACTCAATTCGGGGATTTTACGTAATTGCAGGTGTACCCGTTGTCCCAGGTCAAAACGGATCGCTTTCGTATTGGCGCG
Organism: Tannerellaceae bacterium; assembly: GCA_021201295.1. GTDB lineage: Bacteria > Bacteroidota > Bacteroidia > Bacteroidales > Tannerellaceae > UBA4116. The sequence continues at coordinate 14,833 of JAJQFE010000065.1, forward strand.
GATAGCCTCCAGTATTTCCGGTTCCTTTTCGGAAGGAAAAATGCTTACATACACTTTAGCCAGTCCCAGATCTGGGCTTACCCGTACTGCTGATACAGAGATCAGTGTGCCCGGCATTCCTTTGGTTTGTTTCAAAAATATATCTCCCAGCTCCTTTTGCAATAAGCGGCCTATTTTCTTTAGTCTTGTACTTTTCATATCTCTACTTTATTTTTTCCAGATCATTGTCAATCCGTCCCGTAACGGCAGAATCACTTTTTCTATCCGGGTATCTTCTTTAATCTTTTCATTGAACGCCAGGATCCCAAGGGTTTGTTTATCTGACGGATGTGGCTTTTCCACGACTTTCCCATCCCATAAGATATTGTCTGCCAGGATCACCCCTCCGGAACGAACCTTTGGGAATACCAGGTCATAATACTTGGAATACAGTCGTTTATCCGCATCAATAAATACCAGGTCAAACGTTTCTTCCAATGTGGGAATAATCTCCATCGCATCCCCGAAATGAACCTGTATGTTCTCTTTATAAGGAGAACAGGAGAGATATTTCATTATGAAATCCTCCATCTCATCGTTAATCTCCAGTGTATGGATCAGCCCTTCTTCTACCATCCCTTCCGCCATGCAGAGAGTAGCATAGGCCGTATAGGTACCGATCTCCAAAATACGTTTCGGACGAAGCATCCGGCAAATCATCTTCAAGAACCGTCCCTGTAAATGGCCGGACAACATACGCGGACGAAGCAGGTTCACATTCGCATCCCGGTTCAGGGCTGATAACAGTTCCCCCTCTTCATCTATATGTGAAAGAATATAGTCGTCTAACGCTTCCGTTATCATTACAACTCCTTAAAAGTAGGCAGCGAATACTTTTCTCCGGCATCCAGCACTTTCCCTACGTTATTGATCTCCAGGAAAGTGGTTCCTCCGCCTTCCCCGAAGCTACCGCTCAGATAGGCAACCATATTGTTACGGTTGATGTGCCCACTATGGATTAATTCATTCAGGGCATCCATAAAATAACCCCGGCGGCTGTCGTTCCAGGGCTGATAGTCTGCCCACACGCCATAAGATAATCCTAACTGACGCATCACTACCTGGTTATAACAAATAGCATATACGGTAGCAGTCCCACGAAAAGCGGCCAGGTAACGGGCCGTTCTTCCGGTATGGCTATCCGTAATAATGGCCCTTACATGTAATTTAGCAGACGACTTCACGGCTTGTTTAGCTAAAAAAGAGGTAATATCCAGGTCATTTCCATTAATTGGAACACGAATGTCATTTGCCGCCAGTTTGGTCTTTTCTGCCTCACGGGCCACTTTCGCCATCGTTGCCACAGCTTCTACCGGATATTTCCCGTAAGCCGTCTTACCACTCAGCATAATAGCATCCGTACGATAATAAATGGCATTGGCTATATCTGTAATCTCCGCACGGGTAGGCCGTGGATTAGTGATCATTGAATGCAACATCTGAGTGGCCACGATCACAGGTTTCTTCACTTCTACACATTTACGGATCAGTACCCGCTAAATACCCGGTATCTTTTCTGCGGGAACCTCAATACTCAGATCACCACGGGCAATCATAATTCCATAAGCGACTTCCAGGATCTCATCAATATTATTCGCCCCTTCCTGATTCTCTATTTTTGCAATGATCTTGATAGGGCTGTTATGCTCATCCAGGATCCGCTGAATATCCAGAACGTCCTGTTTGCTACGGACAAAAGAATGGGCAATGAAATCGAGATTATTTTTTATACAGTACTGGATATTATTCCTGTCTCTTTCTGTCAAAGAAGGCAGATTGATCCGGACACCCGGAACATTCACACTTTTACGGCTTCCTAAGGTAGCATCATTACCAATTTCACATACCAGATAATCCGCATGTTTTTCAATCACACGCATTTCAAGTTCTCCGTCATCGATCAACATATCTCCGCCGATCTCCATATCATTGACGAAATTCGGATAAGAGACACAGATACAATCATGTGTGGTTTCTCCTTCCAGATTTCCCATCACCTTGACATGATCACCGGTTTTAAATTTAATCGGATTCTTAGCGATCGTGGTTCTCACTTCCGACCCTTTGGTATCCATCAGGATAGCAATCCGGTCAGAAACCTGGCGTACGTTCCCGACCACCCGGTTAAACCCGTCTTCATTCATATGTGCCGAATTCAAACGAACCACATTCATTCCCGCTTTATATAAAGCCTGTATAAAATCCACATCACAACGCTGATCGGAAATAGTAGCAACAATTTTAGTATGCTTAATCATAATTCAATAAACTATTAAAACCTTTATAAACTTCTAACCTAATTATATAAACACCCTCACTTACAAAAAGGATTCTATGGCAAGACGATACGAATCCAGGCCAAATCCCAGGATCACTCCTTTGCAGGCGGCCGAGATCATAGATATATGCCGGAAAGATTCACGGGTATGCACATTGGAGATATGTACTTCCACCACCGGAGTTTCTACCGCTTTAATGGCATCATGAAGCGCAATGGAAGTATGCGTATACGCACCGGCATTCAGAATGATTCCATCATATTCAAAGCCCACCTCATGGATCTTATTGATCAGTTCACCCTCTACATTACTTTGATAATAGATAATCTCACATTGCGGACATCCAGCACGTAATTCTTCCAGGTAGTTTTCAAAGGAAGTATTCCCATATACAGTAGGTTCACGCTTTCCCAGTAAATTAAGATTGGGGCCATTGATAATCTGGATCTTCTTCATTTTCCTGTAACTTTAATTACCTTTGCTCCGTATCCCGGAACCATCCGGCAAAGGTAAGCATTTTATTTTACACATATATTAATAGACAAAGAACAATGCAACAGGGGAAAGATATTGTTAATAAATACCAAATTTACCTACGCCTTGAGAAATCCCTTTCTCCTAACTCCGTAGAAGCCTACCTGACCGATCTGCAGAAACTGCTCCGATTTATTCTCAGTGAACAGATCCCGGTGACTGAAGTCACCTATGCCCATTTGCAGCAATTTGTGGCTCAACTACACGATATAGGAATCCATCCCCGTTCCCAGGCCAGGATCATTTCAGGAATTAAATCCTTTTACCGGTTCCTGTTGTTGGAAGACTATATCCAGAGTGACCCCACAGAATTACTCGAATCACCCAAAATCGGGTTAAAACTACCGGAAATCCTGACGGTGAATGAGATCAATAAAATGATAGAATGTATTGATCTTTCCCTACCGGAAGGACAAAGGAACAGAGCCATCCTGGAGGTACTCTACAGTTGTGGGTTACGGGTATCGGAATTAACCGCTTTACGTTTTTCCGATGTCTATTTTGAAGAAGGATTTATCAAAGTGGAAGGAAAAGGCAGTAAACAAAGATTAGTACCGATTTCCCCCGTCGCCCTTCATGAAATAAAAAACTATCTTTATGACCGGAACAGGATCCAGGTAAAAAAAGGGTTTGAAGATATTCTGTTCCTAAGCCGCAGGGGAACCAGTCTCTCCCGGATTATGATCTTTCATATGATCAAACAATACACCGGGATGGCGGGTATAAAAAAAAATATCAGTCCCCATACGTTTCGCCATTCATTTGCTACCCATCTGCTGGAAGGAGGAGCCAACCTACGGGCAATCCAGGAAATGTTAGGACACGAAAAAATCACCACTACGGAAATATATACCCATATAGACCGTGAATTCCTGCGAAGAGAAATCCTGGAACACCATCCCAGGAATAAAAAGAAATCCTGACTAAAGGAAGGTGTAAACAGGTTTCCGTACCCGACTACCATATATAGTTCTATTAGAATCGAGGAAAGTAGCGAGTGCCTCCGGAGATACTCTTTGAGTTAAAAAAATTCAGGAAGTTTTTTCTTTCTCCCCTCCTGGGATTTTACATAAATCAGCTTTTATCTCTTGCAAACCTTCTCTATTCCTTTCTGCATAAGGGTTTGGAGCGCTTGAGATGGCAGTTTTTTATCTTTTGCACTTTTTTATCTCAAGCAGTTGAACCGGTCTTTCCGGCTCCATAGAAAAACTTCAACCAAACCCACAAACAGCCCTTCCCGGATACGGCTTCCTTAAGGAAAAGATACAAGCTCTTCACCCTCTATTCTCCGGCCTTCCGCCAGGGGACCGACAGCCCACGGCGAAGGGACGAACAGCACCCCGCGGAGGGCCCAACAGCCCGCCACCGCGGGCCCAACTTTTTGATGGAAGCAAAGCAGAAACTAATAAGCATCAATCTATGTAAACTACTTTTCAGGTATATTTTATTTTTAAAGTAGAAGAGTAAATAGCAGGTTGGATAGAAAGAAAACCATGATTCCCGTCAGCCAGTTACCCATCCACCCTGTCCGGAATATCAAAACTATCAAAAGAGGTTACATGTCATACCCATGTTGTCTGCTAAAAAGCAGAATTATAAAAAATACAGGGGAGAGGAAGAAAAGAAGTAAAATTTACCATGCCTTACATGGTTCCCCCTCCCCCGGAAAAGTGTAGCCTCCTTTTAAGAAAAAAGTTCCTGATGTTTGATCAGAGGTACGATCCTGCTAATTAATTCATCGCCTAATGCCTGTTTTTTCTCAATATGTTCTTTTACGGCTATCACAAACGGATTATTTTCAAAATCACCCCTTACTCCTTCAAAATCCTTTTGTTTTTCTTCACGGGAACCATCTACGCCAAAACCCGTCATGGAAGTCAGGGAAAACTCTTTCCGGGCATCTTCATATAATAATTCATCTAAGCCGATTACTGACTGTTGCCACTGTTTAACCAAACGTATAATCTCCTCCGGAGTAATGGTCTGCAGATCTACTCCATAATAAGATTCTATTTTCTCATAGGCCCAGGTCCATTCCCGGAAATAATATTTCTGATACTCCTGTTCAAAAAAGTCTTCTATCTCCTGTAAAGAGACGATCATTCCCTCCTCTATCCGGTTTAACAGGATTTCCAGTGTATTTTTAGGGATGATCAGTCCGGACAGGTCCAGCCATTCACCGGATCCGTTTGTCTCTTCAGTAGCCAATTGCTGTCGGACCTCCCGGATGGACTGAAAGGGAGTATGCTCCAGCCGTTTGATCAATGAATTTCCCAGAAACTTATCGATTGCCATCCGGTATAGTTTCAGACCGTTCCGCAAAGAAGTTCCTTTGATCCGGGTATTCTGGTAGTAATAGATCTCTGAGGTTTCCCCCACTAATGCCTGCAACTCTTCCAGGATCTCTACTGCCTTCATCATTTTCCGGATTGTATAAGGGCTTAACAAGTTATAATTGATCTTATCTAAAAGAACAGCATCCGTACGTTTATCCCGCTTCGGCCATTTCTGGGCATCCCGGATGGTTCCCGCACTCCGCAGATTGACTCCCGGAACCAAATAGGTTTCATCATCTTTTCCTATCAGATAAGAAAAAGGGATATCCGACGTATTACTGTGATGATGGTGGCGATTCATCACCAGAGAAAAAGCTCCGATCCGTGCCGGCCAGAGAATATAGGAGTCACTGGTCATTTTGGAACCTCTTTCCACAATCCCCTGGTGGATCGGCCCTAATTTGTACATATGGTTACTCTGGTTCGAACCGCTGCCGGCATTCAGGAACGAATACATTCCGGCAATCAGTAAACTGCTTTTATGCATCGAAACGGTGAAAGGGCCGGCAAAAATAGCACACGCCTCCCCGTTCTCAAAAGCACAATTACTGAAAAGTAGTGAATCATGGGCGGAAAAATTATGAGTAACATGGCAGGCCTGGCCAATAAAACAGCGTATGATCTTAGCCGCATCTGAAACCACCGCTCCGGAAGAAATAATAAAATCCTGTGCAATCACACTGTCTCCGATAAAAACCGGAGCTTCCTGATGACTATTCACAGAACCATTCTCCAAACGGGTACTGTTTTCAATCACTGCATAGTCGCCGATTCTTACATTCCGAATGGTTCCGGCATTGATTATTTTTACCTCTTCTCCGATCATCCCATACTCAGCAGAGATCCGTCCGGTATACTCACTGATTAATTCCTGGAGGCGACCAATCAACTTCGGACGATGGCGATACAGGGCAATAATATAAGCCAGGGAAGCCGACAGGCCATCATATATAGGTACTTCCCTACCTCCTGTTTCATTCAGTACGGAGACCTGCACATTATTTCCAAATGTAGCTTTTCCCTCGGTTACTATTTTATTGACATGCTGGATAAAACTATTCTTTCCAATCCGGTAATTAGCAATATAGTTCTGCACGTTTTCAATCAGGACATTATCTCCCACCACACAATTATGAAGGGTTGCCCGCCTGATACCACTATGTTTTTTCAATCCTCCCGGTAATTCAAATACTTTCCGAAAAATTCCCAGTTCCACTGTTCCTGAAAAACAGACTTCCTGCACATGTTTCGCATCAAATGTTTCAGGAACCCACACCTGATTCCAATCATCCGCACAACATAGTTGAGACTGCAACTGTGCAATCTCTTCCGAACGTAAATTTCTTTTTGCCATGTGTTATTTTTTATTCTTCTGTGTCATATTGCTGAAAAAGGAAATCATTATACAGGAAGCGGGTCACATGGATCTGTTTCACCCGTTCATACAGCATTTCCTTTAAGGCATCTATATTGGTACGGTCTTTGGCTGAAATAAAAATACAGTTATCCTGCATTTTACTCATCCAGGTCCTTTTCAACTCTTCCAGATCCACATTCTCACGGGTCCGGAGAGTCAGATCATCCTCTTCTTTAGGTATAAACGTAAATGCATCTATTTTATTGAAAACCATCATCATGGGTTTTTCCGTGTGATCGATCTCTGCCAGGGTTTTATTGACCACTTCGATCTGTTCTTCAAAAGTCGAATGTGAAATATCCACCACATGTACTAACAAGTTGGCTTCCCTTACTTCATCTAAAGTGGATTTAAAAGATTCCACCAGTTCCGTAGGTAACTTACGGATAAAACCTACTGTATCAGACAACAGGAACGGAAGATTCTCGATAATTACCTTCCGGACTGTGGTATCCAGCGTGGCAAAAAGTTTATTTTCTGCAAAGACTTTACTTTTACTCAACAGGTTCATCAGCGTAGATTTGCCGACATTGGTATATCCGACTAATGCTACGCGAACCATCTTACCCCGGTTTTTCCGCTGAACGCTTTTCTGTTTATCGATCTCTACCAGATCTTCTTTCAGTTTAGCAATCTTATCCAGGATAATACGGCGGTCTGTTTCTAACTGGGTTTCCCCCGGACCACGCATACCAACACCCCCCCGCTGCCTCTCCAGGTGAGTCCACAAACGGGTCAGGCGGGGAAGCATATACTTATATTGTGCCAGCTCTACCTGCGTTTTTGCATGGGCAGTCTGGGCACGTTTGGCAAAGATATCCAGGATCAGGTTGGTCCGGTCCAGTATCTTTACCTGTAGCTCTTTTTCTATATTCCTCAATTGTTTAGGAGAAAGTTCATCATCAAAGATCACCAGTCCGATCTCATTCTCCACGACATATTCCTTGATCTCCTGAAGTTTCCCTTTGCCGACAAAAGTAACCGGATGGGGATGATCCAGATGTTGGGGAAATTTTTTAACCGTCTGTGCACCTGCCGTATCCGCCAGAAATTCCAATTCATCCAAATATTCTTTTACTTTCTGCTCATTCTGTTGCGGAGTGATCAGACCAACCAACACAGCCTTCTCAGTCTGAGCTTCAGATATTACAAATTCTTTCATACAAATAATTCTTTATTAAAGGTAGTATGGAACCCGCAGATAGTAAATGTCACCCAGGCTATTTCTCTGTTTTTCCTCCACATAGCCTTTCGCTTATATGCTTGTTTCATATCACAAAGATAAGCAATTCCATTATATTGTTGGCTGATAGATCATAGTACTTCTTTATTCATCTCTTTTCATAATAACAATTATCCGGTCAAACAGTTGTGACCTCCTCCGTAAGTATCCCGTGATTTACCTCTTAAAACAGGGATTCCGGTATAAAGAATTTCATGGAATTTTAGTACGTTTGTCCCCAGGAAAATCAAAAAAGAGTATGAAGAAATTAGTGGTGTTAACCGGAGCAGGCATGAGCGCAGAAAGTGGAATTTCTACCTTCCGTGATTCAGATGGATTGTGGGAAAACTATCGGGTAGAAGAGGTAGCTACTCCGGAGGCCTTTACCAGGCATCCGCAGGTAGTCCTGGATTTTTATAATCAACGTCGCCGGCAATTACTTACCTGCGAACCTAATCTGGGACATTACGGATTAGCAGCGCTGGAAAAGGATTTCGATGTAGAGATCATTACACAGAATGTGGATGATCTCCATGAAAGAGCCGGGAGTTCCAACGTGCTACACCTACATGGAGAACTAATGAAATCCTGTTCCGTCAAAGATACCGGGACTCCTTTTGATATCCCTCCGGAACATCCGGACATTCATATAGGGGATACAGACAGTAAAGGAAATCAGTTACGTCCTTTTATTGTTTGGTTCGGCGAAGCTGTTCCTATGATCGACCAGGCCATCCGCTTAGTGGAAGAGTCGGATATTGTAGTAGTCATAGGTACTTCCCTGAATGTGTATCCGGCAGCCGGCTTATTAAACTACGTTCGCCGGGGACAACCAATCTATCTTATAGATCCTAAAGAGGTCAATACTTACCGGACAGATATACATTTTATACGGGCAGGAGCTTCTGAAGGAGTAAAACAATTAACCGAATTATTAAAAGACCTCCCATGAATCCCATAGAAACCACTTACTACCATAGTGCTGTCGGATGGATCCGGTTACAGGCAACAGCCAGCCATCTGTGCAGTACGAAAGCAATGGCTCCTCCTTCAGAAGAAGAAGTCCACGAACCGACCTCTCCTATTTTAAAGGAAGCAGTCTGCCAGCTAAAAGCATATTTCGCAGGAGAACGTCAACAGTTCGATCTTCCTTTACAGCAATCCGGCACTCCTTTCCAACAAAAAGTCTGGCAGGAATTACAAAAAATCCCGTATGGAGAAAAAATATCCTATCAGGAACTTGCCTGCCGGATAGGAAATCTGAAAGCCTGCCGTGCCGTAGGATCAGCCAACGGGGAAAATAATATTTTCATTCTTGTTCCCTGCCACCGGGTAGTCCGGTCAACCGGCCAGGTAGGAGGGTTTGCGTACGGCAGTGAGATGAAAGAGTTTTTACTACAACTGGAACATAAAAAGTAATCCCTTAACTTTACTCTGTTCTTTTAACTTTAGGGCTGATAGACTATATTAAAAACAGATATATAGGTTATCTGACCAGAATATACATGACAAGCTAATGGATAGCTTTTTTATTATGCTTTTCTAAAAAGTAAATAATTCTCTATTTTCAGTTTTTATTCTTCTCTGTTTCCACCTATATATCAAAATCATTTTTACATTACAACCTCTATGAAAGCAATAATTTGTCCAATACAATCCAATCCACAAACAAAAACATTATAATCATAAAACACAATTATAATTATCAAAAAGACATATATTATTTGCATAATAAAATAAAATGCATACTTTTGCCTTTAAATAGCATCTTTTAACAATAGGTGTCACTTATAGGAATAGATTATTATAGCCACTAATCCTAAAAAATATTTTTAGTTAAAGGCAGTCCTGACAGGACTTTACAAATAGGAACTCTTCTACTAATATAAAAAAGGTGTTTATGAAAAGGCAAATTATTTTTTATTATGCTTATTAGGGAGCATAGGAAGTATTCGGGCTCAATCTACCCAGGTGACAGGAACTGTTATTTCTACAGAAGACAGAGAGCCTATTATCGGAGCTTCTGTCATAGTGAAAGGAACTACTACCGGAACGGTAACAAACTTTGACGGGGCTTTTGCATTAACGGTTCCTGATGGTTCTAATACTTTGATTATTTCTTATATAGGGATGAGAACTACTGAAGTAGAAGCTAAATCCATACCCCATATAACAATGGACACTGATTCACAAAATATCAGTGAAGTCGTAGTTACAGCAATAGGTATTACCAAAGAGAAAAAGGCGTTGGGTTATGCAGTACAGGATGTAAAATCCGAACTTCTGACCCAGGCAAACAGTAATTCTTTGACAGGAGCACTCCAGGGAAAAGTATCAGGAGTAGAAATCACTCCTTCCAGTGGTATGCCAGGAGCATCTGCAAAAATGGTCATCCGTGGTTCCCGTTCTTTTACCGGTGACAATACTCCCCTTTATGTAATAGATGGTATGCCTATTAATTCAACCTCAGACTGGTCCACAGAAAGCTCTGTCTCCGGAACAGATAATGCCAATAGAGCTTTTGATATTGATCCAAATGATATCGAAAGTGTAAATATTTTAAAAGGTCAGGCAGCATCTGCCTTATATGGAATGCGTGCATCTAATGGAGTGATTATCATTACTACCAGAAGCGGTAAAGGAGCACAAAAAGGGAAGCCTCAGATATCCTATTCCTCAAATGTTTCTTTTGATAAACTTGCCCAAAAACCTCAGGTACAAACTACATATGCTCAGGGATCAAACGGAATATTTGGTCCATCAGCCTCTACTACCTGGGGACCTAAAATTGCCGATCTTCCGGACGACCCCACATATGGAGGAAATAACCATGGATATCCCGGGGAATATTATGTTCCACAGTTAGCTGCCGGCTTAGGGGTGACAATGGATGATCCGGATGCATGGGTAACTCCTCAGGTATATGATAATATTGGTGGTTTTTCCAGGTAGGTCATACTTTTAATAACTCTCTGAATGTACAACAAGCTAATGATAAAGGACATTATTCTTTTTCACTGGGTAATTCATATCAAAATGGTATTATACCGTAAACAGGTTCTAACCGGTATAATGCAAAATTAAGTGCTGAAACTCAATTACATTCCAACTGGACAACAGGTTTCAGCGGTAATTTTACCCAATCCAAAATCACTAAAATGCCTGGAGCCAATGATGGATTGATCGCAACTGTGTTTCTTGCACCTCCATCTTATGACCTGATGGGAATACCCATTCATGCGTATGGAGATCCGTATACACAAACGAACTACCGTGGATCCTCTGGTTTCGGAAATCCCCTTTGGCAAGCACAATATAATGAATTTTCAGAGAAGAACCAACGTTTTTTCGGAAATGCTCATGTAAACTATAAAACAAACTTTGGATCAGAGGCACATACGCTCAATGTAAAATATATGTTAGGTACAGATACTTATCAGATTAACTATACTAATATGCAAAGTTACGGCCATCAGGATGGGCAAGGTTCAATTAATCTCAGAGGATACACTGTGACCTCTTTTAATTCATTATTAACAGCAACTTATGAATGGAGAATCAATGAAGATCTGATTTTCGATGCTTTACTGGGAAATGAATTTGTGGATAATTACAAAAAATATTACAGACAACAAGGGACTGATTTCAGTTTTTCCGGATTTAATCACATGAATAATATCCTAACCTATGTAAATACGGAAGAAAGAACCCGAAATCGTACAGTGGGATTTTTTGGTAGTGCTTCTTTAGCTTATAGAAATATGCTTTATTTAAATGTAACAGGACGCAATGATTATATTTCAACCATGCCGACAGGAAATCACTCATTCTTTTACCCTTCTCTTTCTGTAGGATTCATTTTAACAGAATTGGAATCCTTGCAAAATGATATCCTTACTTTTGCCAAAGTAAGAGCATCCTATGCAGAAATTGGAATGGCTGCAGAAGAATACTTTGCAGATTACTATACAAAGGGGACATTTAGCGGAGGTTTCCTTTCAGGGATTACGATTGGTTATCCGGTAAACGGACAGGTAGGAATAAAAAATCCACTACAGCATATGATCCCAATCTCAAACCGCAAAATACCCGTTCCTATGAAATAGGAACAGACCTGACTTTTCTGAACGGTTTAGTCAGACTGAATTATACTTATTCCCGCCAGGATGTAAAAGATCAAATATTTAGCATTCCTTTACCATCATCTACAGGTATCAGCTATTATTTCACTAATGGAGGTGAACTATATACCAATGCACATGAGATCACTTTATCTGTAAATCCCATCCGCACTAAAAATGTAGACTGGAGTTTTGCATTTAACTTCTCTAAAATAGATAATTATGTAAAAGAATTGGCGGAAGGAGTTGAAAACATATTTTTAGGTGGCTTTACCTCTCCGAATGTACGGGCAATGATGGGAGAAAAATATCCAGTTGTCTATGGTACCATGTATCTAAGAGATGATAATGGGAATCTAATTTTAGATGAAGATGGAATGCCACAAGCCGGTGGGTCGGGAGTAATTGCCCGTGTTTCACCCGATTTCCAATTGGGGCTTAATACCACATTAGAGTTATTTAAATTCAGGCTATCTGCAACCTTTGACTGGAAACAGGAAGGTCAAATGTATGCAGGAACAGTTGCCATCCTGGATCAAAACGGTATTAGTAAACAATCAGGGATAGACCGGGACAGAGGTTATATCATTTCTACAGGAGTACAACAGATCGATACCCAAGCAGATGGTACACCCATTTACAGTGAAGTACGCGATATCCAGATAGAAAACATTCAGGAATACTATGACAATAAATATGGGATTAATGAAGGTATGTGTTATGATAACTCTTTTATCAAATTACGTGAAATCTCTTTAAGTTATCCGGTTCTGAAAAAAAGGAATATTGAATTATCAGTCAATGCTTTCGCACGAAACATTTTAATATGGTCAGAAATTGATCATATTGATCCGGAAACTTCACAGGGAAATAGTAATATGAGTGGAGCTTTTGAACGCTATTCTTTGCCCCAGACATCCAGCTATGGATTTGGATTTAATTTGAAATTTTAATCAGATAAAATTATACAATGATGAAAAAAATCATACAAAGCATTACTATACACTATTCTATCTGTCCTATTATTATCTTCAACCATCAGTTGTACGGATGCGATCTTAGATAGAATCAATCAGGATGTAAACCATGTAACAGAAGTAGCACCCAGTTTTATTATTACAGATATACATACCCGTGGAGCCTTCTCCATTGTGGGTGGAGACTTTAATACATATGGTTCTGTAGCAATAGAATATGAAACAGGTATATTTGGACAAATGTATGACTACGATCAGCGCATAACAGGACCGGAAGACCCAAGTTCTTATAATAATGTGTGGACAGCCACTTATAATACTATTTTTAACTGTTTGGATGTAATCAACTTATGTACAGACGGAGGATACGAAGCATATCCTACTACTAGAGGAATTGCTAAAGTTATGCTGGCTTATAATCTTGCATTATTAACAGACCTTTTTAGTGATACTCCATGGTCACAAACAGGTAACTTCACCGAATATATGCAACCGAAACTGGATACACAGGAATCCATCTATACAGATGTATTTAAATATCTGGATGAGGCCTTAGAAGACTTACCCAAAGGAGACGATGTAAATATCGGTAATGCAGATATGATTTATGCAGGTAATGCGGACTTGTGGATCAAAGCTGTATATGGTCTAAAAGCCAGATATACTATGCGTCTGTTAAACAGAAGTTCGGACCGGAACAGAGATCTCGATAAAGTATTGGAATATATATCTAAGTCTTTTACTTCCGCTGATGAAGAAATGAAATTTGATCATTATGATGCTGCTAACATATATAATCCTTATTATGCCTTCTGCCGTAGTCGTGACTATTATGCACTAAGCGAAAGTATGGTAAACAAACTATTGAGCAGGAACGATCCAAGAGCTACACAAACATTTATAGATAATACCCAAACCCTGATCACTGCAGATGATGCAGATTTCTATCCTGCTCCAAATGGGACTGCAAACAAATTGCAATACACTTACAACCAATTTGCTTGTAACTGGTCAGAAACAGCTCCTACACAATTTTTGAGTTATCATGAACTCTTATTTCTGAAAGCTGAAGCGCAAGCCCGCTTAGGACAGGATGCTTCTGAAATTCTTCAGCGTGCGATAGAGGCAGCATTTAAAAATCTGGCAATATCAGTCAAATCTGCCATTAACTCCACTTTTAGTAAAAAGGCAAATGGCGTATGTACACTTTCGGCTGCAGATGTAGCAGATTATTTTACGAATGATGCAAAGCCATTGTATGACCAAAATCCTGTAAAAGAAATCATGACACAAAAATATTTAGCATTCTGGGGTGCTTCCGGAGAGGCTCTGGAAGCATATAATGATTACCGGAGATTACTTGCTGCAGGAGAAAATTATATTGAACTGGAAAATCCTAGAAATGCAGCAACAGCTATTCACCCAAAAGGGATGTTTCCTTTACGGTATGTCTACGGCTCAGGAGATACCACTACTAATCCGAACGTAGCAGATGCATATGGTGACGGGACTTATGTGTATAGTGAGCCGGTATGGTGGGCTTTGGGAAGCAGGTAAAATGATAGATTTCTATATATTTATCCTGAACACGTTAGTCGTTTTAATTTAGCTAATTAAACAAAATCTGCAGGAGGATGAGATAAATGATCCCATCTTCTTTGCTGTTATATAAAGATTTAACTACTATTGCAGTCCGGATTAACCATTATAATATTCTATACATATGACAAGAAAAAGTATACTAACCTTTTTAGCGGCCTCTCTTTTTATCTCCCTGTTTGCTGATGAAATTACCATCCGGGAGTATCTCTATGCGGGACCTTATGAAGTAAAAAACCCTTCCTGATCGACAGTGTAAATGTAAACAGTAAAAAGTTTACAGAACAGGAACTGCTGGAAACACCCCTCTCTTTTTGTAACCTGGAAACCCACGGACAGACCTTACAGACTTCTTCTTCCAGAGAGATACTATTGTCTGCTCCGGAAACAGACTATGCATTGAATCTTCTTTCTTTCTATGTTCATAGCAACCGCTATACGGAAGGGGAATTATCCGTAAAAGGTCCCGAACAGATGGAGATATATGTGAATGGGCGGTTAGAGAAAACCGGTAACCAAAAGATTTCTTTAACACTGGAGCCGAAAAGCTATCAGGTAACCATCAAATCACTGGCCCGGAAAAACCATCCGGATACGATCCGGGTAGCTATGGATATGAAATACGGTGCAGTGCTTACCACCTCTACCAGCCCTAAACGACCTTATATGTTAGATGATGTGACAGACGGGAAACGCATTCAATCCGCCTCCATTTCTCCGGACGGGAAATATATATCAGTTCAATTTGCTGAGACTTTTCCAGGTGGTGATAAGCATAATTACAGCCAGATACTGGACCGGAACACCGGACAGGTTCTGTCAGAACTGGAAGGAAATGCCGGAGGAGCCCGGTGGATGCCGAAATCGTCCCACCTTTACTACACCAAACGGGGTATGAAGGGACGGGATCTGATAACAATTGACCCGGTAACCCGGTCAGAAAAGACGCTGGCTTATAACCTTCCGGAAGGTTCTTTCCGGGTTAGCCCTACAGAAGATTACCTGTTATTTACCATACAGGAAAAAGGGCCTGCCGAACGGAAAGACATTCAGGAAGTATTAGTGCCCGATGATCGCCAGCCCAACTGGCGTAACCGCATGTTTATCCATAAGTATGACCTTTCTACAGGCATGCTTCAACGGCTTACGTATGGCTATCATTCTGCTTTCGTTAACGACATCTCACAGGACGGACGTTATCTGTTGTTCAGTAGTAGTGAACCGTTCCTGACAGCACGTCCTTTCCGGAGACTATCCCTCTATCAAATGGATCTGCAAACACTGCAGACGGATACGATCCTGGCACAGGCAAAGTTTGTCAACCGGGCACTTTTCTCACCGGATGGAAAACAACTGTTAATCTCCGGGTCAGGGGATGCTTTTGACGGTATCGGATTGCGAATTAACGAAGGACAAACTTCTAACACCAGTGATGGACGGCTCTTCCTGTATAACCTGACTGACCGGCAAGTTACTCCACTAACCACTGAATTTAATCCTTCGGTTGACAGAGCCGTCTAGAATAAACAGGATAACCGTATCTATATCGCCGCTAAAGACAGGGACTATGTCCGTTTATACAGCCTGCAACCGGAAAAAGAAACGATCCATTCGATTCCCGTTCAGGAAGAGATCGTTTCTGGTTTTGATCTGGCCACTGCTGCTCCTGAAATGGTATATTACGGATTAAGTATTTCCAACTCAGAACGCCTATACGGATTAAACCTGAAAAAAGAGACTTCCACCTGCTTAGCCGACCTTTCGAAAGAGATCCTGAAAGATGTTCAACTGGGAGACACCCGGGACTGGAACTTTGTTTCCGAAGCCGGAGATACGATTTATGGCCGTTACTATCTGCCGCCCCATTTTGATCCGGCAAAGAAATATCCGTTGATCGTAAACTATTATGGTGGAACAACACCCACCGCACGAGTACTGGAAAGCCGTTATCCGTCCCATGTATACGCCGGGATGGGATTTGTGGTATATATTGTACAGCCCAGCGGAGCTACCGAATTCGGGCAGGAGTTTTCTGCTCGCCATGTAAATGCCCGGGGAAAACAAACAGCAGAGGAAATTATTGAAGGAACCCTTCAATTCTGCGAAGCACATTCTTTTATTAATAAAGAGAAAATAGGCTGTATGGGAGCTTCCTACGGAGGCTTTATGACCATGTATCTGCAGACTAAAACCGATATCTTCGCAGCCGCCATGTCACATGCCGGGATCAGTGATATTACCAGTTACTGGGGTGAAGGCTACTGGGGTTACTCCTACAGTGCACTGGCCAGTGCGGACAGCTATCCCTAGAATGCCAGAGATATGTATACGCTACAAAGCCCGCTGTTCAGTGCAGACAAGATCAATACGCCTATCCTGTTCCTGCATGGTGAAGCAGATACCAATGTACCGGTGGGAGAAAGTATCCAGATGTTTACGGCCCTGAAATTATTGGGAAAACCTACTGCCTTTGTAAAAGTAGAAGGGGAGGATCACCATATTCTGGATTATGACAAACGTATCCGCTGGAACAACACCATCTATGCCTGGTTCTACAAATGGCTGAAAGACCAGCCAGAATGGTGGGATGCCTTATACCCTCCTAAAACCTTATAAACTAATAGAACTGCTGAATTTATACCATAAAAGCCGGGATATCTTAAAGGAAAAGATACCCCGGCTTTTTTACACTATGAATAAATGGATTAATCCAAAGTAATATATCCAATATTTTCAACAATCTTCTGTCCGGCATCTGAAAGGACATAACTGATAAAAGGTTGCACTAATTTTTCAGATCTGCCTTCATAATAATAGAACAAAGGACGGACTATCGGATACGTTTTATTTTTAGCAGTTTCTACGGATGGAGTGATATAATTGGCTCCTTTATCATAAGAAACATTTAACGCTTTTACATGATCATTCAGATAAGCCAGTCCGATATATCCGATATCACCCGGCGTCTGGCTGACAGATTGTACGATAGCACCGGTTGCAGGCAAACTCAATATACCGTTCATATAATTTTTGTTTTTCAATACACTTTCCTTGAAAAACTCATACGTACCGGACGAAGTTTCACGGGAATAAGCAACAATCTGCAAATCGTCTCCTCCCACTTCTTTCCAGTTCCGGATCTTTCCGGTAAAAATACCTTCTAATTGTTCCCGGGTCAGATTGGAAACTTTATTATTCGGATTCACCACTACGGCTAAGGCATCATAAGCAATGATCACCTCTTTCACGGTTTTACCGGCTTCCTGCATCTTTACTTTTTCATCAAATTTGATCTTACGGGAAGACTGGGCAATATCAGTGGTACCTTCTACCAATGCGGCAATCCCTACACCGCTACCCCCTCCGGTCACGGTTACACTCAATCCCAGGTTTTCTTTCATATATACTTCAGCTTCTCTTTGGGAAAGAGGTAAAACGGTGTCTGATCCTTTAATTCTCTGAGCACTTACTGTGCTGAATGCGATTACCAGAGTCGCAAAACTTATTATAATCTTTTTCATGTGTCAATCTATGTTTGAATAAAAATGGAATTAGAATTTATATTGTAAGCGCATCGTGAAGACATTGCTTTCAATAGCATCCAGACTGGCTAAATTATCCGATGACTGATAATCGTTAAATTCATAATATGCCTGTAATCTGAGACTGTTGTTTATTCTCCATAAGGCTCCCACACCCACAGTGGTTTGCAGGGCGTCTGCTTTACCTGTACCATTTAGCCCTACCTCATTTTTGGATACTTTGATATTCGGATCATACCAGTCATATTTAAGTACTACTGAGAAAGGAGAAAGGCCCAGATCCTGCACTAACATCACATATCCACCGGTAAAATTACGGATATACGTTGCATGGTCTGGTAAGGTAGAGGAATTGGGGCTTTTACTGGAACTGGCAGTACCCGGCTGCTGACCAAATAAATATTCAGCACGAAGCTGAGTCAAACCTACCAGGCTCATATGGGAGATCTGTGCATCAAAACCTACATATTGCCGTTTCGCATAACTACCCAGGTTATCTCCACTCTTATTCTGTACAAATCTCTTATCATGCATGGTATATACGCTGGAATCACCCTGGTAGACACTACCATGATAATAAGAAACTCCTACACCATATTTTGTATTATCACTAATAGGATTGGCAAGAGAAAAATGTCCGATGAAATCTTTCCGGTTATCCGTTTCCTGTTTAATACCATTTCCTGTAAATAGTCCGGCTTCTAATTTGATAAAGTTTAATGGAGAATTTGGCCGGCTGCAGGATCAACATAGCTCCCAGGTCACGTTCATCTGGAAAAAGTGTCTGGAACACGGTAGAACATTCCGGAGACTCACGGCGGGAAGAAGAATAACTGATCTCATATCCGAAAGGACGGTCAAATACCCCTGCCCGTAAGGCATTCGTCCCTACCCATGGGTCTTTCACATTCAGGTAAGCATCTTTAAAACTCACCCCCTTTTCTGTAATGTCCAACTGGAATACTCCGGAAGCAATACCTTCTTCATATGTAAATTTTATTCTTCCCCGGCGGATCCCGATACGATTAAAGGCATCCTCCATATTTTCGTTTGCACTACCTACTTTTAAAGAAGCATCTTTCTGGCCATACTGATATTGTGTCTGAATATAACCTGATACTTTAAGTTTTTTCAGGGAAATAATAGCATCCTCCAGGAGTTCCGTCTTTTGTTGCAGTTCTTCCATTTCCGTTAATTCCAACTCCTGCGCATGGAGGGATACAGTTGAAAAACAGATGGATGCCAAACCTAAAAATAGTAATTTTGCTTTCATCTTAGGATTAATAATTTGCTTGTTAATGTTTCTCTCAGTCCAATTAAAATTCTTGCGGACAAATGTAGAGTGAAACCCTATAGTAAATCATTAAGAAAAAGCTAAGTAATCATTATTTTTTTATTTCATACCTATTGCATTCCTGTTAAGACAAAAGATTTTTTCATCTGATAGAGGAAAAAAACCGGATAAAAACAGTGAACTTCCATTGGGTTTATTTAACATTACCTGCAAAAAAATCTTTTTATACTCCGGAACCCTTATAATAACAGACAAAAAAGAAAAAATATACAAAAATTGAACGGATTACTCTTTGAATGTATCTTTAACACAAAGGTATTATATATTACAAAAAGTTGAACTTTCCTCCGGAAAGAAAACTTCCCTTGTCATTTATTCCTCGCTTATCCACTTACAGGATAACAAAGGATTGTAATATCTTTTTCTTTCCGGTGATACAACTCATTTATATAGCAGAGCAAAGAGTGTATTGCCAGGAGTAGTTTAAATTATTATCTTTGGACATCCAATTATTAACAGAACTACTGAACCATGAACAAACTGATCACTTTTTTCTTCTGTCTTTCTTTGACTATGCAGGCGTTTGCCGGTGATAAAGTAAGCTTCCTGAAAAAACAATTCACAGCGAAAGATGGCTATCAATTAAACTACCGCGTACTATATCCGTTACATTATTCACCCGATAAATCTTATCCGGTGATCCTGTTCCTGCATGGCGCAGGAGAACGGGGAGAAGATAATGAAAAACAGTTGACACACGGAGGTGACCTGTTTGCTTCCTATGAAACACAGTCTTCTCATCCGGCTATCATTATTGCTCCACAATGTCCTTCGGAATACTACTGGTCCACCTATACCCGCCCTTCGGCTTCCGGACAAAAACGGGAATTTCCCTATGCAGTGCCGATCACACCTGCGTTGAACGCAGTAAAAGAATTACTGGATAGTTACATTCAAAAAGGGATTGTGGATACGGATCAGATCCATATTGCCGGACTATCTATGGGAGCAATCGGTTCCTTTGATTTAGTCTGCCGTTACCCGAATTTTTTCAGAACAGCCACACCGATCTGTGGAGGTGCAAACTTAGACAGGCTGAAAAACTTTAAAGGGAAAACCATTTTTCGTATTTATCATGGGTCAGCAGATGATACGGTAGATGTGATCTGGTCACGGGATGCCTATGAAACACTGAAAAATTCAGGAAAAGAAGTTTACTACAAAGAATATCCGGGAGTAAACCACGATAGCTGGAACCATGCTTTCGCCGAACCGGATTTCATTAGCTGGATGTTTGAACAACAATAAAATGGGTCAGAAGCTACCGATCCGGCTTGTAAATTTTTTACGTACAAGCTGATTACACATCTTCCGGATGTATATTCGGGTGATTCACTACTTTCTCTATTATTTTCGGATAATGCGCATATTCTAACGCATGAACTTTCGTAGCGACATCGTCTGGTGTGTCCGTTGACAGGACGGGACAGGTAGCCTGGAAAATAATATCTCCCTCGTCATAATTTTCATTAATATAATGGATGGTTATTCCTGACTCCCGGTCTCCGGCAGCTACTACGGCATTATAAACATGCATACCAAACATCCCTTTTCCTCCATGTTTAGGAAGCAGAGCAGGATGGATATTAATGATTTTATCAGGGAAGGCTTTCAGTAAAGGAGCTGCTATTTTATTCATAAAACCGGCCAGAATAATAAAATCCACCCGGAACTCCGCCAGTTTGTTTATGATAGGTGTACCAGCTACAAATTCCTCCCGGGAAAAGACAAAAGAAGGTACTCCCAGATTATTGACCCGCTCATGGACCTTTACATGTCTGTTATTAGAAAGTACAACAGCAACCTTAATCGTTTCACTGTCAGAAAAGTACCGGATAATATTTTCGGCGTTGGTACCGGAACCGGAAGCAAAAATAGCAATGTTCTTCATTCTTAAAATCTTTTATTTTGCACAGGAAAAGAAAAAATGCGCAGTTTTGCGCATTTTTAGCTGATTAAATTTGCTTTATAAGATAAAAAATTCTTTTCTTTGCACTGCAAATTTAAAAAGTATATTCTATTTATTAATCTAAATTAAAAAAGTTATGTCTGAAGTTGCATCTAGAGTAAAAGCTATTATCGTTGATAAATTAAGTATTGAAGAAACAGAAGTTACTAACGAAGCGAGCTTTACTAATGATTTAGGAGCAGACTCTCTTGACACTGTAGAGTTGATTATGGAATTTGAAAAAGAATTCGGTATCTTAATTCCTGACGATCAAGCAGAAAAAATTACAACAGTAGGCGATGCAATCACTTATATTGAAGCAAACGCGAAGTAATCCCTTTTAAGAAAAGGTATGGAATTAAAAAGAGTTGTAGTAACAGGTCTTGGTGCTATTACTCCTCTTGGTAACACCCTCTCAGAAACATGGGAGGGCCTTATTAATGGGAAAAGTGGAGCCGGGCCTATTACTCATTTTGATGCATCTAACTTTAAAACACAGTTTGCGTGTGAAGTGAAAGGCTTTGATCCGAAAGAGATTATGGACCGTAAAGAGGCCCGCAAATGTGACCGTTATACCCTGCTTGGAATTACTGCTGCCAAAGAGGCGATTGCTGATTCCAACATTGAAAATAGTACTGTAAATAAAGACAGAGTCGGTGTGATCTTTGCTTCCGGTATCGGAGGCATTCAAACCTTTGAAGATGAAGCAAGAGGTTATAACGAAGAACGTGGACCACGTTTCAATCCATTCTTTATTCCTAAAATGATATCAGATATAGCCGCAGGCCATATCTCTATGATGTATGGTTACAGAGGTCCCAACTTTACCACTGTGTCCGCTTGTGCTTCGTCTACAAACGCAATATCAGATGCATTCAATTATATCCGTTTAGGAAAAGCTGATGCCATCATAACCGGCGGTTCAGAAGCTGCCATTGCCATTGTTGGTGTGGGCGGATTTAATGCCATGAATGCATTGTCCATAAGAAATGATTCTCCTGAAACTGCTTCACGCCCGTTCAGTGCAAGTCGCGACGGATTTGTGATGGGTGAAGGAGGTGCCTGTCTGGTTTTGGAAGAAATGGATCATGCTCTCGCAAGAGGCGCTAAAATCTATGCAGAAGTAGCAGGTACAGGTATGTCTGCTGATGCGTATCACCTGACTGCTTCCCATCCAGACGGTTTAGGAGCCAAGTTGGTGATGAGAAATGCGTTGGAAGATGCCGGCATGAAACCGGAAGAAATTGATTATATCAATGTTCACGGAACTTCTACCCCTGTCGGTGATCCATCAGAAGTAAAAGCAATCAAAGAGGTCTTTGGAGAACATGCTTACAATTTAAATATCAGTTCTACCAAATCCATGACCGGCCATCTGTTAGGAGCTGCCGGAGCATTAGAAATGATCGCCTGTGTGATGGCTATCCAAGAGGGAATTATTCCTCCGACCATCAACCATGAAGAAGGCGATGATGATCCTGATATTGATTACAAGATGAACTTCACATTCAATAAAGCGCAGAAAAGAGAAATTAATGCTGCTCTGTCTAACACCTTTGGTTTTGGAGGACATAATGCCTGTGCAATTGTGAAGAAATTTGTGAAATAAACCGGACTATCAGCGTGTTTACAAAATTATATAAGAAAATAAGGCTCCTTTCGAACAGAAGTAAGGAGCCTTATTCGTCTTTATATAAGTTACTGGGATTTTATCCTGATAACATTCACTTATATGAACAGGCCTTTCTGCATAAATCCTCTTCCATAGAAGCCGGGGATGGAAAATGGCTTAACAACGAACGGCTCGAATTTTTAGGAGATGCGATCTTAGACGCAGTGGTTGCGGATATTGTCTACACACATTTTCAGAATGGCAGGGAAGGTTTCCTGACCAATACCCGTTCGAAGATCGTCCAGCGGGACAACCTGAACCGCATTGCTATGAAATTAGGGCTAAACGAAAAAGTGGTATCTTCCACCAAGCAACATTCCCATAATAACCATATGTATGGAAATGCCTTAGAAGCGCTGATCGGAGCAATCTATCTGGACCAGGGATATAAAGGATGTTATCAATTCGTGAAAAATAAATTGATCAAAGCCCACCTGGACCTGGATAACATTGCCCGGAAAGAAGTAAATTTCAAGTCCAGCCTGATCGAATGGAGCCAGAAAAATAAATTAGAGATTACTTTTGACCTGATTGAATCCTTTATTGATCCCGAAGGAAACCCCGTGTTCCAAACAGCTATTTTGTTAGGAAAACATCAGATCGGAATCGGCATCGGTTATTCCAAGAAAGAATCCCAACAGAATGCAGCTAAAATGGCAATCAAAAAATTGCGTACAGACAAAGAATTCCAGCAATTTATTGAAACCCTAAAACAAAAACAATTTCCGGATACTACGGAAGTAAGAGATTTTAAAGTGCTTCCTGAAGAGATTACAGCCGAATTGGAGGTGGCTGAACCAAAAAAATCCCCGGATAAGGAATAAGTTTCCGGTTATTTGCCTCCGAAAGAGATTCCCATCCGTTTTCCGTGCTTAATCAGGTCATGTTCCGGAGTCACTAATTTCAGCCATCCGGCAGTATCCATCAAAGGAATAGAGGTTACTTTTTCCCCTTTCATACAGACCATTCTTCCAAATTTTCTGTTAGCAATCAGTTTCGAGGCATGCCCCCCAATCGAGTCGCCAGGTTACGGTCAAAAGGAGAAGGATTTCCTCCCCGCTGGGTATGACCTAATACAGTTTCCCGGGATTCGATCCCGGTAGCTTCTTCTATAGCCCGGGCTATATAATCTGCCGGACGATTTTTTGTTTCGACTTCTACTCCTTCCGCTACTACTACAATAGAATAGGGCTTTCCCCTACGGGAACGTTCCAGAATGCAGGCATTAACCTGTTTCATATCATATCCTAATTTCGGTAACAGGATCACATCAGCTCCACCGGCCATCCCGGCATATAAGGCAATCCAACCGGCATGGTGTCCCATCACTTCTACAACCATTACCCGCCGGTGTGAACTGGCGGTTGAATGTAATCGGTCTATCGATTCCGTAGCAATATTCACTGCTGTATCAAATCCAAAGGTAATATCTGTCCCCCAGATATCATTATCTATCGTTTTAGGGACTCCGATCACATTCAGGCCGTACTTCGCAAGCAAATAGGCTGTTTTTGTGTCCCATTTCCTCCGATACAAACCAGGCAATCCAATCCCAGTTCTTCATAATTCTGTTTGATTATCTCCGGTTTGTCCGCATCCCCGGCAGACAATAATTTACGAAAAGGTTTCTCTCTGGAAGTCCCTAATATGGTCCCTCCCAAATTCAGTATACCGGAAAGGCTTCTCTCATCCAATGGTTCTACCTCTTTGTTCAAAAGTCCCATAAAACCGTTATGGATCCCTATGACCTCCATACCGTAGTGCATAATCGCAGACTTCCCTATACCACGGATCGCAGCATTAATTCCAGGACAGTCTCCTCCCGATGAAAGAACTCCTATTTTCATATGAATGTTAATTATATACAGAACAAAGATATAAATAAAAAGAGAATGCCTACATTTGCTATCAATTCAATTAAAGAGAGCATGAATATTTTTACCAAAACAGTTTCACTTATCTTTCGGAAGAGACAACTGGAAATTGAAAATTTCGCGCAACGAATTGATACTATACAACAAAAACAGTTGCAAGCTCTCCTACAAACTGCCCGGAACACGGAGTGGGGACAAAAATACAGGTTTACAGATATCCGTACATATACGGATTTCTGCCGGCAGATTCCCCTTCAATCCTATGAAGACATCAAAGCAGACGTACACCGGATGATCAACGGGGAAAAGAATATCCTCTGGCCTGCTGAGATAAAATGGTATGCCAAAAGTAGTGGAACGACCCATGACAAGAGTAAATACCTACCTGTGACTCCTGATATTCTGAAGGGATGCCACTATAAAGGAGGATTTGATTGTGTCGCCCTGTATTTACGGCACAATCCATCCAGCCCGTTCTTTTCTAAAAAAGGATTGATCTTAGGAGGAAGTCACAGTCCTTCCAATCTTAATAACCGTGCCCACTGTGGTGACCTGTCCGCTGTCCTGCTCCAGAATCTGAATCCCTTAGTTAATCTGGTCCGGGTACCTGACAAAAAGATTATCCTGATGGGAGAATGGGAAAGTAAAATCCAGGCCATTGTAGAAAACACCTGGAATAAGGATGTGAACAGCCTGTCCGGTGTACCTTCCTGGATGCTGGTACTTATTCAGGAGATCCTGAAGAAAACAGGAAAAGAATACCTGACAGACGTATGGCCTAACCTGGAAATCTTTTTCCATGGGGGTATCAGCTTTGAACCTTACCGGGATCAATATAAAACATTAATTCCTTCGGATAAAATGCATTATATGGAAACCTATAACGCATCGGAAGGCTTTTTTGGAATTCAGGATGACCCGGCTGATCCCACCCTGCTCCTTATGCCGGATTACGGAATATTTTATGAATTTATTCCTATGAATGAAGTAGGTACCTCCTATCCGGCGGTCCTACCTTTAGAGTCGGTTGAGACAGGGAAAAACTATGCGGTCGTGATCACAACTTCCGGGGGTTTATGGCGTTACCAGATTGGGGATACCATCCGTTTTACTTCTCTTTTTCCACACAAATTTATCATTTCCGGCCGCACAAAACACTATATTAATGCGTTTGGAGAGGAATTGATGGTGGATAATGCAGACAAAGCCATCCAGATTGCCTGCAGACAGGCAGGGGCAAAAGTAAAAGAATATACAGCCGCTCCGGTGTTCCTCCTGGAGAAAGGACAAGGCTATCATGAATGGTTCATAGAATTTGAGAAAATGCCGGGAGATATCCCAAACTTTGCCCTTATATTGGATGAAGCCTTAATTAATTTAAATTCCGACTACGAGGCCAAACGGTATAAAAATATCTCCTTACAACTTCCCCGGATCACTATCGCCCGCCGGGGAGTTTTCTATGACTGGTTAAAAGGGAAAGGAAAATTAGGAGGGCAACATAAAATTCCCCGGCTGAGTAATGACCGGACCTATATAGAAGAATTATTGGCTTTAAATTAATTACCTGTTCTTACTTTCCTGATCTGAAATACTTTCCGGAGATTGAGGAGCCATACCTGTTTAATCCCTTAGAACCGTAAAGATATATAAATCCCTCCTCCTTCCGGTGTAACAGAAGGGGTGAATACCAGATTACCGGCATATTTTGTTTTTGTATTTCCCAGCAGGGCATCCCGGACCGGGGAATAGATCAGATAGGATAATTCCACTGACAAAATACCAATTCCGGCTCCTGCCAATACGTCTGCGACCCAATGCCTGTTATTATATATCCGGGAGACCCCGACAAAAGTGGCTATGGCATACCCTGACCAGGCAAGGACCGGATGGCTGTCTTTAAATTCTTTATAAGCCAGATGGGCTCCCAGAAACGAATTGACAGTATGCCCGGAAGGGAAAGAACGGGGTCCTCCGTCGGGCCGTTCCTGACGGATTGTGTTTTTAAGTCCATGCACGATTCCGGCATTCATCCCTTCCGCTAAAGCTAATAAAAAGAACTGGTCTGCCAGGGTATGTTTTTCATTTCCCAGCAGATCACAGACAAAGACCCAGCCTAACATGCCCCATTCCAGATAATCATCCGCATGGATGCCCCGGACTGAATCTTTTCTGGAGAACAGGTGAAAATCATTCATCCCATTCATGGCTGTTCCAATAGCACCGGCTGTAATCAGAGAGGCCGGCAGGATGAGGTGCCTGGGATTAAAGGTATTTCCGGTCCTGACTATGGAAAGTCCGGAAGAAAAAGCGGCTGTGTCCGGATGCAGTTCTTCTCCCTTTACAGGCATATAGATTATCCATAAGAGCATCACCAGATAAAAACATATCCCTATACTTTTTCTTTCCATATAACAAAGAAACAATTTAATTTCTTTTTTCGCTGCCACCGGAATGTTAAAGGAGTAGTTTATATTGATTTCTGTTCCGCGTAAAGGTATCTTACACAGACTATCGATTCTTTACCGGATTATTTTTATCTTTGTCCTCCTAAAAAGGTCCGGCGCAGGACAGTAAACTCTGCAATTGTAGTTATGGAACATCCGTTAAACATATATAATACACTTTCGAGAAAGAAAGAACCATTTATACCTTTGCATGCTCCTCATGTAGGCATGTATGTCTGTGGACCTACCGTATATGGAGATGCCCATCTGGGACATGCCCGGCCGGCCATTACGTTTGATATCTTATTCTGTTATTTAACTCATTTGGGATATAAAGTACGGTATGTCCGTAATATCACAGATGTAGGCCATCTGGAACACGATGCGGATGCAGGAGAAGACAAGATAGCTAAAAAAGCCCGGCTGGAACAGGTAGAGCCTATGGAGGTGGTCCAGTATTATCTGAACCGCTACCATAAAGCGATGGATGCCATGCATGTATTACCTCCCAGTATTGAGCCGCACGCTTCCGGACATATTATCGAACAGATCGAACTGGTAAAGAATATCTTAGATAATGGATATGCATATGAAAGTGAAGGTTCTGTTTACTTTGATGTAGAAAAATACAATAAGGATCACCGGTATGGGATTCTGTCTGGCCGTCATATCGAGGATATGTTAAATACAACCCGGGCCCTGGACGGACAGGATGAAAAACGGAATCCGGTTGATTTTGCCCTTTGGAAATGTGCCCAGCCGGAACATATCATGCGCTGGCCGTCCCCCTGGAGTGATGGCTTCCCGGGTTGGCACTGTGAGTGTACAGCTATGGGAAAAAAGTATCTTGGGAAACATTTTGATATTCACGGAGGAGGAATGGACCTTATTTTCCCCCACCATGAATGTGAAATAGCACAGGCTGTTGCTTCCCAGGGAGATGATATGGTGAAATACTGGATGCATAATAACATGATCACCGTAAACGGCCAGAAAATGGGAAAATCATTAGGTAATTTCATTACACTGGAGGAGTTCTTTACCGGAAGCCATCCGATGCTGGAGCAGGCCTATTCTCCTATGACCATCCGTTTCTTTATTTTACAGGCTCACTATCGTAGTACAGTAGACTTCAGCAATGAGGCCCTACAAGCCTCAGAAAAAGGGTTATCCCGGTTACTGGAAGCCTACGGTAACCTGAAAAAGCTGAACGCTTCAGACACTTCGTCAGTCCATGTGAAAGGAATACGGGAAAAATGTTATGAAGCACTCAATGATGACCTGAATTCTCCGGTTGTCATTTCCCATCTGTTTGACGCTACCCGTTCAATCAATTCTGTGAAAGACGGAAAAGAGACAATTTCCCGGGAAGATCTGGAAGAATTGCAACAGGTATTTGACCTGTTCCTGTTTGACCTGTTAGGAATACAGGATGCAGCAACTGCTGCCGGTGGAAACAGTTATGAAGCATTTGGGAAAGCAATAGACCTGTTACTTGCTATCCGACAACAGGCAAAAGCAAATAAGGACTGGGCGACTTCCGACCAGATCCGGAATGAACTGACCACGTTAGGTTTTGAGATTAAGGACACCAAAGAGGGTGCAGAATGGAAACTGAATAAATAAATTCCTATGACTATACAGGATTTCTTAAAGGGCGATTCATTCGCCCTTTTTGCCGGAATAGAGTTGGTAGAAGCCACCAAAGGGTATGCCAAAGCCAGGATGAAGATTCAACCTATGCACCTGAATGGAGGAAGAGTCTGCCAGGGAGGTGCGATCTTTACACTGGCAGACCTGGCCTTTGCTGCTGCGACTAACAGCCATGGTAAAATGACTTTGTCTGTCACGTCTACAATCCACTTTTTTAAAGCGGAAAGCCAGGGTTTTTATATGCTGAAGCGAAAGAGATATTGGACCACAAACGGCTTTCCCATTGTGAAGTAGTAATTACAAACAATGCTGGAGAATTGGTGGCAACATTTACCGGAACCGGCTACAGGAAAGAGAAGATCCTGCCTTTTGAACCACTGGAGTAAACAGGTTTCGTCCTAACGTTTGGGAATCTCAATTCTTGAAGTTAAGGGATATTGGAGATTCGCCGAAGAATTATAATATACTTCTGCAGCCCCGATCTTTAATTTAGCCTTTATCTTGACGGGAATATGATTTTCATCATCCCCGATCCAGACTTCTGCGGCCTCTTTACTCTGGGTAAATGCATCATCATAAATATCAATATAAAAATGCCGGGTTCGGTATTTCAGGTTCTCATTCCTTTCCACAATGGCCTGTCCTACATACCGGAAACTCATATTTACAATATCCCGCCCGATAGCGACTTTAGTGGCAAATTCCTTGCCCTGCTGAATATTTTTCCAGTTGATATTACGCAGAAACATTACCCCGGCCATCATATCATAGACACATCCATCCGACACAATGGTAGTATCAATCCGGGTGGATTTCGGATTATACCAGTGGGTATGTGTCCGGGTTTTACTCCCCTGATTGGTAAAAGTAATATTTTCCACCTGGTAGCGCCCTCCTTCTGTGGTTCGTTTCGAACTAAACAGGAGCTGATGGTTAGGAGAAAAGAAACATTCCAGTGTATCCCGCATTTTATATATCTTATCAAAAACACCATTGGTCTGGAAGATAAGATTATAATTCCATGAGCTTTGCTGCTTATAGGGAGTACGTTTCATCACAAAATTTGCCTGTCCGGCTTTAAGCATCAGTAGTCTCCATTTGAAATAAATATCATAACTGATTTCCTCTCCGGCATGAAAAACGGTTTTATTCAACGCACACTGAGCATGTAGCTGCGTTACCAACAGCGGCAACCAGACCATACATATACATACATATATTTTAAAACGGTTTCTCTTTTTTAAAAGAGCATCCGGATGACTATCTTCTACCTTCATTCCTGTAATCCCTATTTTTCTGTGTCACCTCTTTCGGTTTATTTTTTGTTATATCCAACGGTTTTTGTTTAGGTAACGGTGTTTCATTGACATTCCAGTATTCTTCTACCTGCCAGTTCTGTTTGATATCAAACTCCTTAGGATAATAGAATACCTCTTCCGGCTGAAGCTTTTCAGCATAATTCCCTGTATCCCACACCCCGTTTTCATTCAGGTCAAGAATGATCCGGGCGTAATATTTAGCAGGCTTCAGGTCCATAAAAAGAACCCCTCCGTCTTTAAGGAACGCTTTCCGTACAGGTACATCACTGGAATTGAGTAATTCCACAAATGCAGGAGGTTCTACTCCGGTAATATTAATATACAGATGCCCGTATTCATCTTCATTCCGGATCTTAAACTCACTATCATATGCGTCGTTCCACTTGCCATACAAGCTAAATATGGTCGCAGAATCCACTTCCAGTTTATAGGCCTCACCGTATTTCCATTTCCTGAGAATATGGAAGGTCATTGGATCCGCTTCATTCCGGAAAAACTCAAACTCCACAGGTACCCAGAGGGTATCTTTCCGGATATTTAAATAAAAAGGATCGGAAGTCAGATTCGGCACCGGTTCATCAAAGACAATAGAGATCGTATCCGTCATCTCTTTGGTTCCCGAAGCATCTATATTCATTCCCAGCAGGATCAACGGCTCCTCCACTTCTTTTTTCTTCCTCCTGTTATTCACCGGTCTCTGCCGCATAACCGCCTGTACGGTATCTGTCTGTGGACGCAGGATATTCAGAGAATCACTTTTCAGATAGTTGACCTCAAGTTGTAAAGTATCCTGCTTCCAGACAGTTGAATCCATAATCCAGTAATGAACGGATTTGCCTTCTTCGGTCAACTGGGAAAAATACCAAACACTATCCGGAGGCGTAAAGTTCAAAGGAACAGGGTCCGGAATCGATTCCAGGTCTGCATTAAAACGCAGGGTAAAACGATTGGGCTGTGTCCTTTCCGGCCGGAGCATATACTGCCGCTGAAACTTTTCTTTAAACAATCGTAACAATATATCATCCGGCATAAACCGGGTATATTCAATCGTATATACTGTATCCACCGTCAGAGAATCCTGCCAGATCGTATCATTCCTGCTGGTAAACTCAAAAGCAGGCACGATCAATGAATCTCCGAAGGCAATGTCCTCTCCGGGCTGGTCAAATTTATAATCCCAGTTAAGGTCATTCAACGCATAGATCCGGTAGATTCCGGGGGCAATATTCCGGATGGTAAATTGTCCTCTTTCATTCGTTCGTGAAGTACGGACAAAGAGATCTTTCACAAATGCGGAATTCTCCAGGTTCTGATGCAATCCAATCGTAATGGAAGGCATAGGTTCCAGATTTTCCGCATTCAGCAATATTCCGGATATTTCCAGCGAATCGATCACCTCCCCTGTAGCAAACGCAAATGAGAAATTCTTTAATACGTTTTTCTCATTATTATCAGCAATAGAATTTGTAAAATCAATGGTATAGGTAGTATTATCCATTAACGTATCTTTCAATTCAACCACCACTTTCTTCCCTACTGCACGAATAACCGGAAGCTGTAACTGAGGAGGAGTAATAATCACATTTTCATTCGGACTATCGATCTGGATCAATTCATCAAACAGGATCTCGATCTTTTTACCGGTAAAATGGGTCTCATTCGGAGCCGGAGTACTACTAATAAATTTAGGGGGATCTTCATCATAAGGTCCTCCGTTGGGTGTTGCCATATTAGCACATGCATGTACCAACAGCAATAAGGATATTACCATACCGACCCCTAAAATCCTTCTCATATAGTTACATTCCATCCAATCTTCCTTTTACAACACTTAGTCTATCTAAGATGTTCAAATCTTATTTTCAGCACAATACTTATTATCACCCCATCCATACGTGGAGGAATGAGAAAGTAAAAATATAGAAAATCCGGGGATTCCTATCTAAATAGTTCTATTGTTTTATATGATTATCAAGGATTTTCTCCATTTTGGCAGCTTCGTTTTAACAATTGGAAACCAATCCGGCAAAACAGACATTTTCTTTTTTCACAATATTCCCGTTTTAATTGAATAATCGATTGCGTATCCCCGGCATGCCTGGCCGAAATCCCTGCCTTAACAAACAAAGAAACAATCCTGTTTTTCTCAGCAGGTAGCCGTTCCAGAATCTCAATGACCCGGTCCGTATATTCAGAAAGATGGTTCTGGTAACCATACGCAAACAACATGGGCACTACAGTATTGATCAGTAATATATTTAAGGTCTGTTCTCCCAATAGCTTCTCCCTCTTTTCAGAAACCTGTTGAAAGTGATAGTGGGTTTCCCAGTACTCGGAAGGAGCCACCCGGAATATTTTTTTGATCTGCCGCAGATTTCCCGCTTCCAGTACAATCGAGAAAAGCGTATCATACTGTTTCCATATAGCAGCTAACTGAGCAATCTTTACATGGGGAAATTAGAAGGACGGATCCGCAGGTTTTTATATAACAGGTAGTCTAAGGGTAGCAGATCGAACTTATGTTTCAGAAAGCGGTATTCCTGTTGCATGAAACGGTAATAGTGACAATCCAGTGTTTCTTCCAGCATACCTGCCTGGCCAAAAAACATAGCTTCTATCTGGGACGAGGCTCCCCGTTGTTTGCGGATATATTTCAGAGGCAGGCTTCTGGCCAACCGTTCAAACGCATCACTATTTACGCCTAATCTGAAATTACGGGTCAGCGTAATATAGAAAACCTCATTTCAGTCATTTTCGTATTCATCCAAGAGATAAAGTATGTCCCCGATTTTCCTTTGTAAGCGTTCACTGAGCAATGCATTCAGCCAGGTATATAAATGAACCGCTTCCAGTGAACTGAGTTGTGCCAGACAGGGAACGGAAAGATCCCGGGTGTTTAACCAGGCTGCACTTTTTCGGACTTCCTCCAGAATCTCTATGACGACTTGTGGGATGATCTCTCCATTCATACGGGTAATCTGCCTGTCATCCACTCCGACCACATGCAAAATGATGGAATCATAACGCTTGTCCAGACTGTGCTTATGCTGGTGCCAGTCGGAAGCTTTGGAATGTATCTCCACATTCCCTACCCATACCGTATCCTCTATTTTCAATTTGGCATTAAAAAAATCCGGGCCGGCATCCGTATTATGAATTCCCGGATCAAGAATAGTCACTGGTTTCTCATCAGTCGTCAATAAGGTCATGCCTGGGTATAGCCTGTACTTCCAGACATAGTGTAATAATCGTTCCATGTTTTTTCAGAGTTAAGATTTATACTACAAATCTAATTAATTTTCTTTATATTTGCGGTGGTGAAATCGTATGTAATAAGCTGAATATTTATTTTATACAACATATAATTATGAACATTGCACTGATTGGCTATGGGAAAATGGGAAAAACGATCGAACAGATCGCCCTGAACAGAGGCCACCAGATAGTCTCCATTATAGATATTGATAACCGGAAGGATTTTTATTCCGAGAACTTTAAAAAAGCAGACGTTGCCATTGAATTCACTACTCCGGCAACAGCGTATGATAATTACCTGCAGTGTTTTGAAGCAAATGTTCCGGTAGTTTCCGGTACGACAGGTTGGTTAAACCATCTGGAGG
Source organism: Tannerellaceae bacterium (assembly GCA_021201295.1). Taxonomy (GTDB): domain Bacteria; phylum Bacteroidota; class Bacteroidia; order Bacteroidales; family Tannerellaceae; genus UBA4116. The sequence continues at coordinate 48,786 of JAJQFE010000065.1, forward strand.
AAATAAAAAAGAAATGTACAGAAGAAGGAAAAACCTTTTTTTATGCTTCTAATTTCAGCATAGGGGTCAATATTTTCTTTGCTGTAAATAAATATTTAGCCGGACTTATGAACAATTTCCCCGATTATGATGTAAAGATGACAGAGACCCATCATATACATAAACTGGATGCTCCCAGTGGTACGGCTATTACCCTGGCAGAAGGGATTATTGAACAGATAGACCGGAAAAACAACTGGAAGTTAGGAAGAGTGGACCAGCCTGCGGAATTCCCGATTCATGCAATCCGGGAAGGGGAAGTTCCTGGTATTCATGAAATAGTATATGAATCTGAGGTCGACTATATCAGCATCAAACATGATGCAAAGAGCCGGGCAGGTTTTGCTTTAGGAGCAGTAGTGGCCGCCGAATTCACTGCCGGAAAGACCGGTTTTCTGGGTATGGAAGATCTTTTTAAATTTTAATAATCTGAATAAAGAATACATGAAGCAATTTACATCCAAACAATGGATCAAATTTAGTATTGCGGCTGTCTTATATATCCTTTTTACCATCTGGATGCAGAATGGTTGGCTTTTATTGGGTCTGATCGTGATAGCAGATATTTTCCTGACTCATTATATTCCCTGGGGTGCCTGGAAAAAATCCAAAAATCCGAAAGTCAGAAATGTACTGGAATGGGTAGACGATATTCTATTCGCTTTAGTTGCCGTCTATCTGATCAATATCTTTATTTTCCAGAATTACCAGATTCCCAGTTCTTCGCTGGAGAAATCCTTACTTACCGGAGACTATTTATTTGTAAGTAAACTCAGTTACGGGCCCCGTATTCCCAACACACCACTCTCTTTCCCTTTGGTACAGAACACATTGCCGGTCTTTGATACTAAATCCTATCTGGAATGGCCGGAGTGGGGATATAAACGGGTGAAAGGTTTAGGAACCGTTAAACGGAATGACATCGTTGTATTTAACTTCCCGGCCGGTGATACGGTAGCACTCAAAAGCCAGAACCCGGATTATTACACCCAGGTTGCCATGTATGGATACGACCGTCTCCGCCTGAATAAAGCCGTGTACGGAGATATTATCTACCGTCCGGTGGACAAGCGGGAAAATTATGTCAAACGGTGCATCGGTATGCCGGGAGATGTGTTTGAGATCCGTGACAACCAGGTCTATATAAATGGCAAACCCGGGAAAAACCCCGAGCATATGCAGTTTAACTACTATGTGGAAACAGATGGTCCGCTGACAGAAGATCAATTCCGGTTACTGAATGTCAGCAAGGAAGACAGGGTCCTGGCATCCAATGATAGTTATTACAGAAGCCTGTTGCCATTCCTGGGATTCAGTTCCAATACGTCCGGACAATATAATATGGTCTACCGCTTACCGCTTACTGAAAAAGCCCGGGAAATCGCCCGGAAGCTATCCGTAGTAAAAAATATGATTATTGAGCCGGAAGTCCTCGGAGGGCCTACCTATCCGGTAGACTATGAAACTGAATGGACACGGGATAATTATGGTCCGTTATGGATTCCGAAAAAAGGAGAAACGATTACGCTGGATGAAAAGAATCTGGCACTTTATCACCGGTGTATAAAGAATTATGAAAATAACACACTGGAAATTGAGAATGGAAAAGTACTTATTAACGGACAGGAAGAAACTAACTACACTTTTAAATATGACTACTACTTCATGATGGGTGACAACCGTCATAACAGTGCCGACAGCCGTGCCTGGGGATTTGTGCCGGAAGATCATGTGGTAGGTAAACCCATCCTGATCTGGTTATCACTGAATAAAGACCGCAGCCTGTTTGATGGTGGTATCCGCTGGAACCGTATCTTCCGGATGGTACATACGGATTAATGGCTTTCCCCGGTAAAAACACATGCAATATAAAAATGGAATATCGTCTACCCTGAACTGGCTGTTTACCTTTTTGTTCGTATCAGCCGTGATTATGGGGATACGATATGTTTGCGTACAATCCTATCTGATATCGACCCATGCGATGGAGAGTGCCCTCTATCCGGGAGACTATGTACTGGTGAACAAGCTCCCGGTGAAAGGAAATCCCGGACGTAACCGGATCATTCTTTTTCAAAGTCCTTTACGAAAAGATACACCGGATACCCCTATTTTGGTTAGTCGTTGCATCGGTATGCCAGGAGATACCATAGAAGTGAGCCGGGAAGGCTACCGGATCAATCAGACACGGATTCCGCTTTCTCCGTATGCGTTATTAGTATATACCATAGATCGGGAGTTGACTCCGGAAGTAGAAACTATTCTTAAAAAACTGGGAATTCCTTCCAGGAACAGGGTGATAGCTGATCAGGAGATCGAATGGACCCTGACCCCTTTTGAGGTATACCAGCTTCAGGAAGAACTACCGGCAGAAAAAAACAGCCGGATACAGATGAAAGAATTTCCCGCCTATCAATTAGTGATCCCTAAAAAAGGCTATACCTACCGGTTAGACTCACAAACCTTACCGGCTGCCCGGGAAGCCATCCTGGCAGAGACAGACGGACAGGCGGTGATCCGGGAGCATACCCTGTTTATAGACGGGAGGGAAACCTCTTTTTTCCATTTCTCCCAGGATTATTACTGGGTACTCTCCGATAATCCGGAAGAGGCCGTAGATTCCCGTTACTTGGGATTTATCCCGGCAGACCATATAATCGGAAATGTCTGGTTTCGCTGGCTGAGTAAAGATCGTGAACGTATTTTCAAGCTTATACAGTAAATGTCATCTGCCTATCTATCCACTACCTATCTGGGACCGGTACAGCAATACTGCAAACTGGTGCAGTTTCCTGAAATCTATATGGAAACTGCCGAGAACTATATCAAACAGACCTACCGGAACCGTTGTACGATCGCCGGAGCAAACGGACCGTTATCTTTATCTGTTCCTATTGAAAAACCGGATACAGTCAAATGCCTGACTAAAGATATCCGTATTTCCGACCATGGGAACTGGAGACATTTACACTGGCATGCGATGGTCTCTGCTTATCATATGAGTCCGTTTTTTGAATACTATGAAGATGATTTTGCTCCTTTCTACGAAAAAAAATATCACTTCCTGTTTGATTTCAATGAAGAGCTGAGGCGATTGATCTGTGAACTGACCGACATCCAGCCTTCGGTTATATACACAGCAGATTACCGACCGGAGGTTGCCCATGATTTCCGGGAGAGGATCCGCCCCAAACATCCGGGAGAGGATCCTGCTTTTTCTCCTGTTCCTTACTATCAGGTCTTCAGACAGAAACACGGCTTTCTACCCAATTTAAGTATGATCGATCTCTTATTCAATATGGGACCTGAAAGTCTATTGATATTAAAGGACTCTATTGTTCTTTAACGGATTATATAATTGTATGAACTCTTTTTCCTACATTTGTTATATAAGTAAATATGTATGCAGTTCAATGAATTTTATATACTCTGGTATTCCCGGTTAAAAAGTTTTGCCCGTGAATATGTACTTTCGGAAGACGATGCGGAAGATATCGTCCAGGAGGTATTTACAGATCTGTATGAAAAATATGATACACTTACTCATCATACCAATCTGGTCGCCTATATTTTTACGACTATCCGGAACCGTTGTATTGATCTGTTAAGACGTCGGATCATTGAACAGGAATCTGCCAGACGTATCCAGGAAGAGTATCTGCTCACTCTCCGTATGAAATTCAATTCCCTGGACATTTTAGATAATGAATTGTTTAAAGAAAACCAGTTGGAAGAGGTGATCGAAAAAGCCTTGAACACACTGCCGGAACGTTGCCGCCTAATCTTTATCAAACATAAAATAGAAGGAAAAAATAACAGGAAATAGCCCGGGAACTTAACCTGACCCCCAAAACAGTAGAAAACCAGATCGGTATTGCCTACCAGAAACTTCGCCGGGAACTAAAAAACTATCTTCCGCTACTTATTTTCCTGCTTTCCTGATCCCTCGTTACTTTAACATCTTTTCTAAACAAATTCTAATTATTACTAACCTTTATTGCCGGACTCCCTTTTTATCCTTATTATCGTTTTTTGTAGGTTAAAAATGAAAAAAGATTGTTTTCATTTGAGGGATTTTTATTCTGTATTCGTTTAATTTATAAATAACCCGGATCTATGGATGAGAGAATCTCTAAATATTTTCAAAACGAGTTGTCCGAAAAAGAACGGATTGAACTATTGAAAGAAACTCTGGAAGATGATAAGTTGAAACATGAAATTTCTACTTACCAGAATCTGCTTGCCCTGGTTACACTGACCAAAGATAACATGAACAGGCAGGCCGGTCAACGGAGTTACCAGATATTTATCCGTAACCAGAGAAACAGGAAAACCCGGAAATTTATTCTTATTTCCATAGGATATGCAGCAGCGATCTGTCTGCTGGTGGGAATGACCTGGTTGATTGCCCAACAGAACCTTACCCCCGAAACCTTGCAGGTGGCTCAACAGGAATTGTTCGTTCCTGCCGGACAACGGGCCCGGATCACGTTGCCGGACGGTTCGACAGTCTGGCTAAATGCCGGCTCTACTCTCTCCTATCCTTCTGCTTTCGGAAAGGAAAGAAAGATTCACCTGAAAGGGGAAGCCTATTTTGATGTGGCACAAAATCCAGATAAACCGTTTATTGTTTCCACAGAGCACGTCCATATCAAAGCGCTGGGGACCCAGTTTAATGTGCATAGTTATTCCCATAGCGGATACACACATACCACTTTAGTATCCGGAGCCATCCGGGTATATGAACCGGATGCGGAAGAAAGCGGAAAGACCCTTTCTCCCAATCAGCAGCTATTCTATGAACAAGGGACGTTTCGGCTGGTACTTTCAGCAGACAAGGACCAACTCTTATGGAAAGACGGGATCTATAGTTTTAAGAAAGAGACATTGGCTGAAATCATAAAAAAACTGGAATTATATTATGATGTCACCATCCAGGTGGCTCATCCCGATATATTCCAATATGTATATACCGGAAAATTCCGGCAGCAGGATGGAGTAATGGAGATTTTACGGCTGATACAAAAAATTCACCCGTATACGATTTCCGTACAGGAAGACAGTAAAGAAATAACCTTAAGTAAATAAACAGTATTCACCCTCAAACAAAGAGCCTATGAAGCAAACACCTTAAAGGAAAAACCGGCAAATGCCCTCACATCTGCCGGTTCGGAAAAGCAAATACCATGTGATTGAAAACACCTTAATATTCACTTAATGAAACAAAGATATGAAAAGAGACCCTTTGTTAATGCATAAAGTATGCACAAAAAAACCAAAGAATTCATCCGCATCATGAAAATATCCTTCGTCTTATTATTCGTTTGTGTTTTTCAGTTATTGGCGATAGATAGCGGAGCACAAAATGCGATCATTCATCTCCCTTCTCCACAGCTAACCGTAGGAGAATTGATTGATGAAATAGAACATCAGACTGATTATTTGGTCATCTATAGCAACAGTGAAATAGATGTGGAACATACAGTCAACCTACAGAATCGTTCCGCCAGTGTATCTGATTATCTAGCGGAAGTGTTCAGTGACGGAGTGCTGAACTATGAATTTGAAAATAATTATATTATTCTATCAAAGAAAACAGTTCTACCCGCCATGCAACAAACCCGGAAAAAAGTATCCGGAACCGTAGTGGACCAGACAGGAGAAGCAGTGATCGGAGCCAATATCGTGGTGAAAGGAACTACGAACGGAACCATCACGGACCTGGACGGAAACTTTACGTTAGAGATACCCGAAGCATCCGCGACATTAGTGATCTCCTACATCGGTTACCATACCCAGGAAATCCCGGTAAATAATCAAAGCGTGATCCAGATCCGGCTTCAGGAAGATACACAGAAGTTAGATGAAGTGGTAGTAGTAGGATACGGCACCCAACGGAAAGGAGAACTCACCTCCTCTATTGCCAGCGTAAAAAGTGAGTCCTTCATCCAGGGAACCATACAGGATGCGGCCCAGCTTTTACAGGGAAAAGTAGCAGGTCTGGGAGTAATCCTTCCGAACGACGACCCGACAGCAACAACCCAGATCATGTTGCGTGGAGTGGGAGCCCTTAACTCTTCTATTTCTCCCTTAGTGATCATTGACGGAGTTCCCGGTGACCTGAATACGGTGGCCCCGGAAGATATAGAAAGTATAGATGTGGTAAAAGATGGTTCGGCAGCAGCAATCTACGGAACCCGGGGGAATAACGGAGTGATCTTTGTTACCACCAAAAAGGTCCGGGGAGAAGTTCCCATGACGATCGATGTCCATAGCTACATCACTACCCAGACCATCAAAAAAAGACTGGATATGATGAATGCTACCCAGTACCGGGAATTAGTCAACCAGGGAAAACCAGGCGCGGTAGATTACGAATACGACACCAACTGGCTGGATGAAATCATGCAGACACCTTTTCCTGGGTGACAAATGCCAGTATCAAGGGAGGTTCCGGACAGTCTAACTACATCGCCAATGTGAACTATCGTTCCGGACAGGGAATTATCCGCCGGTCCAACAATGAGGTCCTGACCACCCGTCTGGAAGTAAACCATTCGATGTAGGATAACCTGTTAAAGCTAAACCTGAATATTATGGGCCGTGAACAAAATACCATGCCTTTGCAGAGGGTTCCAGTTTCAACCAGGAGATCTACCGGAATGCATTAGCCAACATTCCTACGGACCGGGTAAAGGATGATGCCGGAAACTGGCAGGAAAGACCCGCCATGTATGAATATGCCAATACCCGTGCCCTGATCGAAGAAAGTGAAGGAGAAAATAAAAGTAGCCAGTTACGGACCTTCGGTTCAGCCACGTTGACCCCGATTGAACAGTTAAACCTGAAAGCCCTGGTATCCCATACCCGGTACCATGAAACACAGGGGTATTCCGAATCCCATAACCATATTTCCAACATACGGGACAACCGGAACGGCCGTGCCTATAAAGGAAATATCTTTACCCAGGAAAACCTGCTGGAACTAACCGCTTAGTACAAAGAATCCTTTGGCGAACACCACCTGACCGGATTGTTAGGCTATTCCTACCAGGATAATATCTGGGAGATGAACTACATGCGGAACCGGGACTTTGCCTCCGACCAGTACACCTATCACAATATGGGAGCCGGAGCCGGACTGATGCGTGGAGAAGCAGATATGTACTCGGCAAAATCCAAGTCTGTCCTGATCGGTTTTTTTGCCCGAGCCAACTACAACTACCAGAACAGGTATCTGGCCTCCGTCAGTATCCGTCATGAAGGTTCTTCCAAATTCAGAGCAAACAATAAATGGGGTAATTTCCCGGCGGCATCCATCGGCTGGAACCTGTCCAACGAAAAATTTATGGAAGGGATTCAGGCCATATCCAACCTGAAACTAAGAGCAGGATTTGGGGTGACCGGAACCATTGCCGGAAGTGAATATGCCTCGTTAAGCCGGTTGACTTCCAATATGAATTTTCTGGTCGATGGCAACAATTGGTTAACCAACCTGAAACCGTATGAAAACGCCAATCCGGACCTGCGCTAGGAAAAGAAAGAAGAATGGAACCTGGGAGTAGATTTCGGGTTACTGGAAGGGCGTATTTACGGAAGCATCGATCTCTATAACTGGACAACCAAAGACCTCTTATGGAATTACCAGGTACCTACGCCTCCTTATCTTTATTCGGAAATACTGGCAAACGCAGGTACCATAAATAACAAAGGGATAGAGATCAGTGTAAGTGTGATTCCTGTCCGGACCAAAGACTTCCAATGGATCACTACGGCCAACTATTCCACGAATAAAAATAAGATCGTGTCCCTGTCCGACAACCGGTTCAAAGTCGAATCCGGGTACATTGACGCCGGTTATATCGGGACTACCATTAAACAGAAGACCCACCAGTTGCATGAAGGAGGAAAAGCCGGCAACTTCTGAGGATTCAAAGTGGTAGATATAGACGAAGAGGGTAAATGGATTATCGAAGGGAAAGATGGCAATCCCAAACCCATCGGTGAACAGCAACCGGACGATAAAACAGTGATCGGAAACGGGCTGCCCAAACATTTCCTGAGCTGGGACAACAGTTTTGTCTATAAAAACTTTGACCTGAACATCACCATGCGGGGAACCTTCGGCTATGATATATTGAATCTCCCCCGGCTGTACTACGACTGCCCGGTAAATCTGACCCACGGGAATTTATTATCAACAGCCTATGATCCGGTATTCGGCAAACAGCCGTTAAGTGACCAGCAGGAATTACAGTATGTAAGTTACTTTATAGAAAAAGGGGACTTCTGGAAAATAGATAACATTACGTTAGGCTATAATTTCACGTTCAATAACAAGTATATCAAACGCCTGCGGCTGTATGCTTCCGGAAGTAACCTAATCACGATTACCGGCTATAGCGGTATTGATCCGGAAGTAAATGTTTCGACGTTAGATCCGGGCGTGGACGCCATCAACCATTATCCTTCCACCCGTTCCTATACCTTCGGGGCCATGGTCACTTTTTAATGTATAACCTATAAATACGATGAAAGATATGAAACATATATGGAAATATAGCTGCTCGATCCTATGCAGCTTAGCTATACTGGTCTATGTGACCTCCTGTACAGACCTGAACGAAGAGGTCTTTTCAGAAATTACGGAAGATACCTATGAATATAGCCCGGGAGATGCCTCGAGACTCCTTGCTTCTGTCTATGCAGACCTGCGGTATTATATAGGATTTTATACCTATTATATACAGGAGATCTGCACCGATGAAATGGTACAGCCTGCCAATGCTGCCGGATGGGATGACGGAGGAGTATATCGCCGGATGCATTTGCACACCTGGAATGCAGAACAAACGCATGTGATTGACCACTGGGCAACCACCTACACCGGCATATTACTTGCCAACCGTGCCATCCACTTACTGTCGGAAGAAGGTTTCCCTTTCAGCCCTACTGAAAACAAAGAAAGTATGCTTGCCGAGACCCGTGCCCTGCGTGCCTATTACTACTGGAATGCATTGGATAATTACGGGGATGTGGCTTTAGTGACGGAACTCACTGATAAATTTCCGGACAAAACAAGCCGGAAAGAGGTGTACGATTTTGTGGTAAAAGAGCTACTGGAATGTATGAATGACCTGCCGGAAGTGAAGAGTACGGCCAACTATGGCTGGTTCACCAAATGGGCAGCCAAAGCTTTACTGGCAAATGTGTACCTGAATGCGGAAGTATATACCGGTACCCCCCCCCAATGGGAGGCTTGTATCGCTCAGTGCAACGACATCATCAACAGCAACCAGTACCAGTTGGACAACCATTATCTGGACCCGTTCAAAGTTTATAACGAAAACTCCCTGGAAAATATTTTCGTTATTCCTTTTGATCATGTCTATGCTCCGGGATTTGAGATCTATAAAGCCTGTCTGTATGCGGCAAACCAGGACACGTACCAGTTACAGGACGGTCCCTGGGGACCCGGCTCCTACAAAGCAGTGCCTCAGTTTATAGACACCTATGATGAAGAGGATGAACGGCTGGATGTTACCTGGTTGAAAGGACAACAATATGGAGCAGATGGTTCCATCCTGACCGGATTCTATGATATGATGGGAGAACCGTTAGTCTTTGTGAACAGTATGCCGGATGGAATATTTACCGGAGAGGCAGACGGGTACCGGATGGTAAAATATGAAATTGAAGTCGGTTCCCGGACCTTTATGAACAACGATTTTGTGGTGTTCCGGCTGGCACAAGCCTATATGATGAAAGCCGAATGCCTGCTCCGTACCGGAAATGCCGATGGTGCGGCAGAATTAGTTACCTTTGTCCGGCAGCGTGCTTTCCGGAACCATCCGGAAAAAGCACGGGTGACAGGTAGCCAGCTACAGGAGCCTTCCCGGTATGTGTATGGCACGGTAGAAAACTATGTGCTGACTCCGCAGGGAAAACAATTTCCGGAACAATACGGACGGATGTACGATGAATTAGGATGGGAGTTTGTAGGCGAAATGTTCCGCCGCCGGGATATGATCCGTTTCGGACATTTTACGAAAGCCGAATGGCTGTCCCACAAACCCAACGGAGACCACCGGAGTGTGTTCCCCATCCCACAGAAGACGGTCGATTCCAATCCGAACCTGGAACAGAATCCGGACTATGTAGAATAAAAAGAAAAAATGATCCATATGAAAAGAAAACATTATTTTATTCTCGGACTTATCCTGATGCTCACACAAACCCTGTACGCCCGGAAGAGCGTACAGGTAGCTTCTCCGGACGGCCGGATCCGCTTTGCTCTTTCCCTGGAAGGAGAAGTGCCTGCTTATCAGGTCACTTATAAAAACCAGGAACTGATCGGAAACTCCCCGTTAAGTATTACGTTTGACAACGGACATTTCGGAAAACAACTGAAAATCAATAAGCCTGTTTACAGTACGAAGGAGGAGACCTATGAATTGATCGTGAGTAAATCCAAAACTGTCCATAGTGTCAGTAAAGAGGTGATCATTCCTTTGGAAGAGACCGTAACTCCTTTCCGGAAAATCAATCTGGTGGTACGTGCCTTTAATGACGGAGTGGCTTTCCGGTATGAATTTCCGGAACAGAAAGGATGGGATTCCTATGTGATGTATGATGAACATACCACTTTTCACCTGAAAGGAGATCTGAAAGCATTGACCATGTATCTCCCTTCCTACCTAACTTCCTACGAAGAAACTTACACGCATGCTCCCTTCAGTGCACTGAAAGAAAAGAACCTGATGGATATGCCCGCCCTGTTTGAATTTCCCAACCAGGTGTTTATGTCCATTATGGAAGCAGCCGTACGGGATTATGCAGGCATGTATCTGTGGAAAGAGTCCGGACAACTGACCGGCAAGCTATCCCCGAACCTGCAAAATGAGCAGATTAAGGTAGTCGCAGACCTGCCCCATCAATCTCCCTGGCGTGTGCTGATGATCAGTGACCGGGTAGGCGCCCTGATCGAATCGGATATCCTCACCAACCTGAATGAACCCTGTAAAATTGAAGATACTTCCTGGATCAAACCCGGCAAGACAACTTTTACCTGGTGGAACGGGAATGTGGTTCCGGATACTACCTTCCTGGGAGGGAATAATTTCGAAACCAATAAATATTACATTGATTTTGCTGCCCGCAACGGGCTGGACTTCCACTCTGTGTACGGATATGCAGAACAACCCTGGTACTGGGATGATGGTTCCTGGTTCGGTTTTCCCGGTCCGAATGCAGATATTATGAAAGTAGTGGGTAGTCTGGATATGCAGGAGATCTGTGACTATGCGAGAAGCCAGGGAATCGATATTCATTTATGGGTAAACTGGATCCCGCTGTATGAGAAAATAGATGAAGCATTTGCCCAGTTTGAGAAATGGGGTGTAGTAGGAATGATGATCGACTTTATGGACCGGGATGATCAGGAAATGATCCGGATCCAGGAAGAGATGCTGGCAAAAGCAGCCAGACACAAATTATTTGTTCAGTTCCACGGATCCTGCAAACCCAGCGGACTGCACCGGACCTATCCGAATGAATTTACCCGGGAAGGCACGCTCAATTATGAAAACTTCAAGGGAGGCATGGTGACCGTAGCCGACCACGATATCTCTATCCCGTTCACCCGTTTGTTAGCCGGAGCAGCAGATTACCATTTAGGAGGTTTCCGTGCCGTTCCCAAAGAGGAATTCAAAGTGCAGCAAAGTAATCTGTTAGTGACCAGCACCCGCTGCCACATGTTAGCCATGTATGTCGTATTGGAAAGTTACTTAGGAATGATCTGCGACACTCCGCCCTCTTACGAAGGGCAACCGGGATTTGAGTTTTTACAGGCTGTGCCTGTGACATGGGACCGGACAGTCGTTCCCTGTGCGGAAGTGAATGAATATGTAACCATTGCCCGTAAAAAGGAGAACGAATGGTATGTCGGTACCATCAACAACAGCACAGCCCGCACGATTGAGATCCCTTTGCATTTTCTGGAGAAAGGGACCTACACGGTTACCATTTATAAAGATGCTTCCGACGTAGATAAGTACCCGAATCACCTGGTAAAAGAGGTGCATACCCTGACTGCCAAAGACCGTATCCGGGTCTCGTTAGCCTCAGATGGCGGATGTGCAATGGAAATCAGACCTTTGTAAATACGGTATATTTTTTTCTTTACACCGGCAGGTTTTTCGCTTGCCGGTGTTTTTATTTAGCTATCTTTGTTAGGTTCACCATTTAAAAACTATGATATGAAAATCGCAAAACCCCAGCTATCTAAACAGATCCGGGAAACCAGAGACCAGGAAAAAACAATTACACAAGCACAGGAAGAAATAGAAGACATCCTATTCTCCAACCAGACCCTGGAGGGAATCTGCAAACCACAGATAGCTTTTTCCTCCTTCCGTTTTGAAAATTGTATATTCACAGATTGCCAGTTCACCCACTCCCGATTCTGTGATGTTATTTTCATGAATTGTGACCTGTCCAATATGCAGTTAACCGGATGCAGCTTTTCCCGTGTGGAATATATAGATTGTAAACTTACCGGTACCAACTTTACCGGAAGTAGGTTTAGTCAACTGCTTTTTCCCAGGTACAGGCGCGTTATGCCATCTTTTCCGATTCCCGGTTTGACCATGTCCTGTTCCGGAACTCCCAGTTACGAGGCAGTGCATTCGATGAGTGTAAGCTGGATGATACCCGGTTCGATCATTCCAATCTGCAGGAAGCAGAGTTCTATCAGACTTATTTAAAAGGGATAGACTTATCCGGTTGCTGGATTGAAGGAATCCGGGTGAATGGACCCGAGGTAAAAGGCTGTCTGGTTACTTCTGCACAGGCCCTGGACTTAGTCCGGTTATTAGAAATAAGAATAATTGACTGAATGGCTGTACAGACTATCCGGACCCACCAGGAATTACAAATGATCAGGATCTTCTACCTATACCATAAGATTTTGTAGGTTCCTGGTGGTTTTTAGTAAGAATTTCCGGATTTTCAGGCCGGAGACTTGCTTTTTAACCAAACAGAAAAACAGATTGGTAAAAAAACTGTAATATTGTACTCCACTTACAGTAAACAGACCAATCTTATATGAATCAATTAAAACTACTTATCCTGTTTCTTTTGGCAGGATTTACAGGGTCCGCCTATGGACAAACCGGTAAAAAAGCGATGGACTGGGAAGATCTGCTTTCCTGGGAACGGATCACAAACAAACTCATTTCCGACGACGGAAAATGGATTTTTTACCGGATGGAACCCTGGCGGGGCAATGCCCGGGCAATCCTCTATAACCGGCAAGGAGAAGAGGTCCGGCAATTCGCTCCGGCAGACAAATGTGAGTTCAGCCACTCCTCCGGATACCTCCTCGTTACCCTGAAACCGGCTTTAGAAGAAGTCGAAGCACTGAAATTGAAAAAAACCAAAAAAGAAGATATGCCGATGAACCGTTTATTGCTCTATTCGGTAAACGGAAAGGAAGAAATTATTGACTCGCTGAAAAACTATAAACTCTCCGGCAGCGGTGACTGGCTCGCTTACCAGCGGGGGAATCCACAGGATTCCACGTTATACGTCCGGGATCTGAGCGGAAACCGGACCACTTCTTTTCCCCGGGTAAGTGCCTATGATTTCGCGAAGGAAAGTAACCTGCTGTATTACCAGGCAGAAGAAAAGAAGCAGGAGGGAACCACCGGATTATATGTCTATACTCCCGAAAAAGAACACGATTCCCTGATCCACGCAGGTACAGGAAGTTTTGCACAACCTACTTTTAATAAAGAAGGCACTCGACTGGCATTTTTATATTCTCCGGAAAAAGATTCCACCTCTGTCCGGTTCTCCCTCTATATTTCAGAGAACGGCCAGGCCCCTGACCGGATTCCCGACCACAGTCTCTCTTCCCTCCCTGCCGGCTGAATGATCAGTCCGCATGCAAACCTGCGCTTTTCCGGCCATTCCGACTATCTCCTGTTCGGCATAGCTCCCCCACCCAAACAGAAAGATACGACCCAATTGGATGAGAACCGTCCGGTAGTCCAGATCTGGAACTGAAATGAAGAGGTCCAATATACCCAGCAAACAGTGAATAAAAAGAAAGACCTGAAAAAGGCCTATACCACTCTCTACCAATTAAAGAACCAACAGGTAATCCGGTTAGCCACCGAGAAGATGCCGGTAATAGAATTCACAAAAGACATGGAGGCCCCTTTTGCCCTGGGAAAGGTGACGAAACCCTACGGAACCGAACGGATGTGGAGAGGTAAAGAGCGGGCAGATATATATCTCCTGAACCTGGAAACCGGAGCAAAAGAAAAGATCCGAACAGGAGTACAGGCCAGAATAGAATTATCTCCCACCGGGGCATATGCGTACTGGTATCATCCAGAAGATAGTTGCTGGTATACCTATTCCACCCAACATAAAAAAGAATTCCGGCTGACCACTCCCGACCAGTTTATTGCCTGGAATGAAGAGCAGGATGTACCGGATTTCCCCTATCCACACGGTGCTGCCGGCTGGACTAAAGAAGATAAAGAACTCTTAGTATATGACCGGTATGACCTCTGGAAAGTAGACCCGGAAGGAAAATCCTGGCCGGTTAACCTGACCCGGAACGGAAGAACGGAAAGGATTACCTATCGCAGGGTCTCTTTAGATAAAGAAGAAAAATATATCGACCTGACACAGGAACAATTGCTTATAGGATTTCATGAGGAGTCCAAAGGCTATGGATATTATCAGACTAACCTGGCAGCTCCCAGGGTCCCGCAGACCCTGATTGCCGGAGCTTATAAATTACGCCCACCTGTCAAAGCGAAAAATGCAGATGCCGTCATTTATTCCATAGAGACGTTTGAAACCTATCCGGATCTGCTGCTAACCAACATCCGGTTCAGTAAGTCCATCCCTGTAATCGACGGATTTCGTCAGCAGGAAAAAATAAACTGGGGCACGGCCGAATGGATCACCTGGCTTTCGTTAGATGGGATCCCACTGGAAGGCGTACTGTATAAACCGGAAAATTTTGACCCGGCCGGGAAATACCCTTTATTAGTCAACTTCTACGAAAGGAATTCGGAAACCCTGTATGACTACCGGATGCCGGAACCTCACCGCTCCACCATTGATTACCATTTCTATACCAGCAACGGATATGTAGTGTTTAACCCCGACATCCGTTACAAAGAAGGGTATCCGGGAGAGAGCTGTTTTAACAGCGTCATGCCCGGGATTGCCGCCGTGGTTGCAAAAGGATACATCGATGAAAAAGCCATCGGCGCACAGGGCCATAGTTGGGGAGGCTACCAGGTAGCCTATCTGGCCACCCGGACCCACCTGTTCGCAGCTATCGAATCCGGAGCGCCCGTCGTCAATATGTTCAGTGCCTATGGGGGCATACGCTGGGAAACCGGTCTGAACCGGTCTTTTTAGTATGAACACGGACAAAGCCGGATCGGCGCAACTATCTGGGAAAAACCGTACCGGTATGAAGAAAACTCTCCGCTTTTCACCATGGATAAAGTACAGACCCCTATCCTGATCATGCATAATGATGCGAACGGCCATGTTCCCTGGTATCAGGGAATCGAATATTTCATAGCCCTGAAACGGTTACAAAAACCGGTCTGGATGCTGAATTACACAGGAGAACCGCACTGGCCGACCAAACTACCCAACAAGGTGGATTTCCAGAAAAGAATGTTCCAGTTCTTTGAACATTACCTGCATAACCAGCCGATGCCCCGGTGGATGGAACAGGGAGTTCCGGCAGTGGACCAGGAGTTTGAGTCAGGCTATTAATCCAGCCGGCTCCTGCTGTTCCCCAGGCAGACAGACGGAAACCAGGAGAAAAATAAAATGAATTTCTCTTTTCCAATCTGCCCGAAAATGACTACCTTGCCATCATCTAAATACGGCATAGTGATGAGGGCAATATATCTTACATTTATTCTGACCCTGGGAACTATCTATGGATTTGCTCAGGGAGATCTCGTGTCCGGTTAAACCGGGAAGGAAGACTAACCGTGATCCCAAAGTATGTGACCTATGAACTGCACATCCCTGCTTTTTTCTATAATACCTACACACCGGCTTCTACTGCCAAATTAGATATGAACATGCCGGACTTCAATCCGGAAACCCATATGCAGTTAGATGAGCGGCCGATGGATATGCAGGTGTTATCCGGAGCCTACCGTCCGTTTTTCAATGCCTTTACTCCTATACTGATGAGCGTATTCCCATGGCATTGGATTTTGAAGAAAGTTATTTTCAGCCCATCAATGAACAGGTCACTTTTCTGATCAATGGCAGGCAAATGACCTGGCCCGGAGCTGGAAACCTGACGACCATTACTCCCATGCTGATGTGAGAAAATGACCAGTGGACACTCAGAGGCTCAGCTTTTGCCGCACGGTATGCCACCCCGTATGACCACAGTCCCGGTTTGGTAGGAGGAGTAGGCGGAAGTGCCAGCTACCAGGCAACAGACTGGCTGAAAATAAATATGTGGGGACAATATGCCGCCTATGATAAAAAAGGAAAAGACAACCTGCACCTATACCTGAATTCCTACCAGCACCACACCAGTGTAGGAGGCTCCATGGAATTCAAAATCAGTGAAAAAGTAGGGGTAGGAGTAGGACTGCAACACGAATTCAATCCATTGCGGGGAAGATGGGAGCGTCAATATCTGATGTATCCGGTTTTCTACCAGGGCAAAGGCTTCCGCATTTCCGCCTATTAAGTTCCCGACCCCCTATTTTTTTACTTTCTACAGGCTCCTTATCATCTATAGGAAATGTGATCTCCACTGATAACAAATAAAACATTCCTCCCTACCATTTATTTTTAGGTATTCATGTATGCATAATTTTGATAGATGACTGAATATCAATAAATAAACTATGCATACCCAAGAATTTAAGGTATTCATATTTATGCATACCGTATGCGTTTTAAAGTTTGGATATGCATAGTTTGTACTTATCTTTTATTCCACAGAAATTGCCTGTGGCTAACCAAAGGATATATATCCAGTCATGGCCGGAAGATTCACTATGTTGTTAAATATTTGAATTCCAATGTATTTCTTCCCCTCCGGAGAGGGGAGACAAGCGCTCTAATTTTCAACTGTTTAATGGTTTAATAAAGTTTCTGGCTACTGCCGGATACATCTCTCACAGAGGGAGTGTATCCGACAAATCCTTGTCTTTTCTTCGGGGTATCCTTGAAAATGAGCCTGCAACTACCAGTCAGCCGGTGCAGAGAAACTATCGCTACCCTCTACACCCTGGCA